>NZ_VSEZ01000020.1:0-87994 GCF_008085935.1 Micromonospora sp. AP08 | reverse complement strand
CCGCATCAGGCGGTGCCCCAGCTGTAGGTCTGCTTGCGCAGCTTGAGGTAGACGAACGCCTCGGTGGAGACCACGCCGGAGACCCCGCGCAGCTTCTGGAGGATCTCCAGCAGGTGCTCGTCGTTGCGGCAGACCACCTCGGCCAGCAGGTCGAACGAGCCGGCGGTGATCACCACGTAGTCGATCTCCTCGAACTCGGCGAGCCGGTCGGCCACCCGCTCCAGGTCGCCGTCGGTGCGCAGGCCGATCATGGCCTGGCGGGGGAAGCCGAGCTGGAGCGGATCGGTCACGGCCACGATCTGCATGACCCCGGCGTCGAGCAGGCGCTGCACTCGCTGGCGCACGGCCGCCTCGGAGAGGCCGACGGCCTTGCCGATGGTGGCGTACGGGCGCCGCCCGTCCTCCTGGAGCTGCTCGATGATCTGCTTGGCGACATCGTCGAGCAGAGCGTGACTGGCGCCTTCACGCACCGTGACGCGACGGTTGCCGTTGCCGTTCTCCACTTGCCGGTTGGCCATCGTCCGCTCCCCATGTCCGAATCCTCGTGCTGAGCGTAGTGCCCCGGCGCAGTCTGGCGTATTTCGTGGTGCTTGGCTAATCCCGCAACGGAATCCCTTGTAAGGGAGGTCACCTCATGTCAGGATCAGTCGTCCATCGCCATTGACCCTCCCGCCGGCGCGCCACCCCCGTCCCGCCGCCGACGATGACCCCCTAGGAGTCGTCACATGCGTAGTCCCCACCGGCACCTCACCCGGCGTGGTCTGCTCACCGGCACCCTCGGCTCGGCCGCCCTGCTCGCCACGGCGGGCACGCTGGCCGGCTGCGGCACCAAGGGTGCACAGCAGACCGAGGCCGGTTGCAAGAGCGAGGACCTTTCCGCCACGGAGAAGAAGCTGGCCTTCTCGAACTGGCCGCAGTACATGGACGTGGACGAGAAGGACGAGTCCAAGCGCCCCACGCTGGACGAGTTCGTCAAGAAGTCCGGCATCCAGGTGACCTACACCGAGGACGTCAACGACAACAACGAGTTCTTCGGCAAGGTGCAGAACCAGCTCGCCGGCTGTCAGACCACCGGGCGCGACATCATGGTCCTCACCGACTGGATGGCGGCCCGGATGATCCGGCTCGGCTGGATCCAGAAGCTCGACAAGGCCAAGCTGCCCAACGTCGAGGCGAACCTGCTGCCCTCCCTGCGCAACCGCTCCTTCGACAGCGACAGCCAGCTCGCCATCCCGTGGCAGTCCGGCCTGGCCGGGCTCGCTTACAACGCCAAGGTGGCCAAGGAGATCCGCACCGTCGACGAGCTGCTCACCCGCCCCGACCTCAAGGGCAAGGTGACGGCGCTGTCGGAGATGCGGGACACCATGGGCCTGCTGCTCCAGTCCAACGGGCACGACCCGGCGAACTTCACCACGGCTCAGTTCGACGACGCGCTGAACAAGCTGAAGAAGGCCGTGGACTCCAAGCAGATCCGCAAGTTCACCGGCAACGACTACGCCCCCGACCTGGCCAAGGGCGACATCGCCGCCTGCATCGGCTGGTCCGGCGACGTGATCCAGCTCGGCTTCGAGGACGAGAAGATCAAGTTCGTGGTGCCCGACTCGGGCGTGATGCTCTGGTCGGACAACATGCTCGTGCCGAACAAGGCGACCCACAAGGCCAACGCCGAAGAGCTGATCAACTACTACTACGACCCGGCGGTCGCCGCGCAGCTCGCCGCGTACGTCAACTACATCTGCCCGGTCAAGGGCGCGCAGGCCGAGATGGAGAAGATCGACCCGGAGCTGGCCGCGAACCCCCTCATCTTCCCCGACGAGGCGATGCTGTCGAAGTCCAAGGTCTTCATGGCCCTGGACGAGAAGCGGGAGAAGGAGTACGAGGCCAAGTTCCAGCAGGTCATCGGGGCGTGAGGCACATGGGACACGAGACACCGGCCGGCGATCTGCGCCTGGCCAACCTGACCAAGCGGTTCGGCGTCTTCACCGCGGTGGACGACCTCAGCCTCACCATCCCGCAGGGCTCGTTCTTCGCCCTGCTCGGGGCGTCCGGCTGCGGCAAGACCACCACCCTGCGGATGATCGCCGGGCTGGAGGAACCGACCAGCGGGCAGGTGCTGCTCGGCGACCGCGACATCGCCGGACTGCGGCCGTACAAGCGGCCGGTGAACACCGTGTTCCAGAGTTACGCGCTCTTCCCGCACCTCGACATCCACGAGAACGTGGCCTTCGGGCTGCGCCGGCGGGGCATCCGCAAGGTGACCGACCAGGTCGAGCGGATGCTCTCGCTGGTGCAGCTCGAAGGGTACGGCCGGCGTAAGCCGGCCCAGCTCTCCGGCGGCCAGCAGCAGCGCGTGGCGCTGGCCCGGGCGCTCATCAACCACCCGCAGGTGCTGCTGCTGGACGAGCCGCTCGGGGCGCTCGACCTCAAGCTGCGCCGGCAGATGCAGATCGAGCTGAAGCGGATCCAGACCGAGGTCGGCATCACCTTCGTGCACGTCACCCACGACCAGGAGGAGGCCATGACCATGGCCGACACGGTCGCGGTGATGAACGCCGGCCGGATCGAGCAGCTCGGCGCCCCCGCCGACCTCTACGAGTACCCGGCCACCGCGTTCGTGGCGAACTTCCTCGGCCAGTCCAACCTGCTGGCCGGCGAGGCCGCCGGCCGCAGCGGCGACGACGTGCTGGTCACGGCGCACGGCGCGCGCTTCTCGGTGCCCGCCGGCCGGGCCCGGGCCGACCACGGGCCGGTCTTCCTCGGGGTACGTCCCGAGAAGCTGCACCTGGTCGGCGGCCCCGACCAGGTGCCCGCCGACCACCAGCACCTCGGGGGCGTGGTCAGCGACGCCTCCTACGTCGGGGTGAGCACGCAGTACCTCGTGCGCACGGCGTGGGGCAGCGAGCTGTCCGTGTTCGCCGCGAACAGCGGGGTCGGCGGACGGGTGCCCGTCGGCGCCCCGGTGACCGCGCACTGGGACCCGCGGCACGCGTTCCTGCTGCCCCGGGCCGCCGGCGAGGACGACCAGACCAGCCCGCTGCTCGACGAGCCGCCGGTGGGTGCGCTGTCATGAGCGCCCTGGCCCACGTACCGACCTCGTCGGGGCAGCCGGCCGCGCCGCCGGGCCCCCGGCGGGGGCGGAGCAGGCTGCTGCCGTACCTCCTGCTGCTGCCCGGCGCCGCCTGGCTGCTGGTCTTCTTCGTCCTGCCGCTGCTCCAGCTCGCCGCGGCCAGCCTCTACGACCCGAGCGGGTCGCTCGCCACCGGCTACGCCATGACCGGGGAGGTCGGCAACTACTGGCGCGCGTTGCAGGCGTACTGGCCGCAGTTCGCCCGGTCGTTCGTCTACTCGGCGATCGCGCTGGTGCTGGCCCTGCTCATGGGCTACCCGCTGGCGTACGCGATCGCGCAGAAGGCCGGCCGGTGGAAGAACCTGCTGCTGGTGGCCGTGGTCGCGCCGATGTTCACCAGCTTCCTGGTGCGCACCCTGGCCTGGAAGACCATCCTGTCGGACAACGGCTGGGTGGTCGGGCTGCTGCGCGAGGCGCACCTGCTCGGGGCGGACGGCCGGCTGCTGGCCACCCCGTTCGCGGTGGTGCTCGGCCTGACGTACAACTTCCTGCCCTTCCTGGTGCTGCCGCTGTACGCGAGCCTGGAGCGGCTCGACCCGCGGCTGCTGGAGGCGGCGAGCGACCTGTACGCGAGCCCGCTGCGCGCCTTCCGGAAGGTCACCCTGCCGCTGTCGATGCCCGGGCTGATCGCCGGCACGCTGCTCTTCTTCATCCCGGCCACCGGTGACTACATCAACGCCGAACTGCTCGGCACGCCCAACGAGTACATGATCGGCAACGTCATCGACTCGGCGTTCCTGGTCCGGCTGGACTACCCGCAGGGCGCGGCGCTGTCGTTCCTGCTCATGGCCGCGATCCTCGCGATCGTCTTCGTCTACCTGCGCAAGGCCGGCACGGAGGAGGTGCTGTGAAACTGAAGCGTTGGCTCGCCGACCGCTGGGTCATGGGCGTGGCACTGCTCGTGCTCGGCTACCTCTCGCTGCCGATCCTCGTGGTCGCCGGGCTCTCCTTCAACCGGCCGTCCAGCCGGCTGTCCTACGACTTCAACGAGTTCACGCTGGACAACTGGACGCACCCCTGCGCCACCTCCGACATGTGCGACGCGGTGGTGCGCAGCATGGAGATCGGCCTGATCGCCACGGTGGTCTCCACCATCCTCGGCACGCTCATGGCGTTCGCCCTGGTCCGGCACGGCTTCCGCGGTCGGTCCGGGATCAACGGCCTGATCTTCCTGCCGATGGCCACCCCGGAGCTGGTGATGGGCACCTCGCTGCTCGCCCTCTTCGTGGCCGCCGGGGTGCCGCAGGGCTTCTGGACCATCGTCATCGCGCACGTGATGTTCTGCGTGTCGTTCGTGGTGGTCACCGTGAAGGCCCGGCTCGCCGGCATGGACCGGCGGCTGGAGGAGGCCGCCATGGACCTCTACGCCAGCGAGTGGCAGACCTTCCGCCGGATCACCCTGCCACTGGTGCTGCCCGGCATCGTGGCCGCCGCTCTGCTCGCCTTCTCGTTGAGCTTCGACGACTTCATCATCACGAACTTCAACGCCGGCACCACGGTCACCTTCCCCATGTACGTCTGGGGTGCCGCCCAGCGCGGCATCCCGCCGCAGGTCAACGTCATCGGCACGGCCATGTTCGCGATCGCGCTGCTGCTGGTCGGCGCCAGTTCGCTGCGCGGCCGCCGGGCCCGGCGCGCCGCCCTAGCGGCTCCCGTCTCCGCCGTCGGGGCTCCCAAGAGCGCGTCATGAACCTCCCGCATACCGGCCGGGCGCTGGCCGACGCCGCGCCCGTCCCGTACTGGCTCGACCGGCCGGAACGACCGGATCCGCTGCCGCCGCTGGCCGGCGTCCACGACGCCGACCTGCTGGTGGTCGGCGGCGGGTACTCCGGCCTCTGGACCGCCCTGCTGGCCAAGGAGGCCGACCCGGACCGGGACGTGCTCCTGGTCGAGGCCGGCACCTGCGGCTGGGCGGCCTCCGGGCGCAACGGCGGGTTCTGCGCGGCGTCGCTCACCCACGGCCTCGCCAACGGCGCCGAGCGGTGGCCCGGCGAGATCGACGAGCTGGAACGGCTCGGCCGGGAGAACCTCGACGCCATCGCCGACACCGTCGTCAAGCACGGCATCGACTGCGACTTCGAACGCACCGGGGAGCTGGCGGTGGCCGTCGAGCCGTACCAGCTCGCCGGGCTGGCGGAGGACGCCGAGCTGGCCCGCCGGTACGGCCACGACGTCCGGCTGCTCGACCGCGACGAGGTACGCGCCGAGGTGGCCTCGCCGACGTACCTCGGTGGGATGTGGGACCGGGACCGGGTGGCCCTGCTCGACCCGGCGAAGCTGGCCTGGGGGCTGCGCCGCGCCGCCCTCGACCTGGGCGTCCGCATCCACGAGCACACCCGGGTCACCGGGCTGGCCCGCGCCGGCGGCACGCTGCGCGCGGCCACGGCCGGCGGCCCGGACGGCGCGCCCGGGGCGGTGCGGGCCCGGCAGGTGGTGCTCGCCACCAACGCGTTCCCGCCGCTGCTGCGCCGGCTGCGCGCCCGGGTGGTGCCGGTCTACGACTACGCGCTGATGACCGAGCCGCTGACGCCCGCCCAGCGCGACGCCATCGGCTGGCGCAACCGGCAGGGGCTGGCCGACACCGGCAACCAGTTCCACTACTACCGGATCACCGCCGACGGCCGGATCCTGTTCGGCGGCTACGACGCCGTCTACCACTACGGCAACCGGATGGCCCCCGAGCTGGAGCAGCGCGAGGCCACCTTCACGGCGCTGGCGTCGCACTTCTTCACGACCTTCCCCCAGCTGGAAGGGTTGCGGTTCAGCCACCGCTGGGGTGGCGTCATCGACACCTGCACCCGGTTCTGCGCGTTCTTCGGCACCGCCTACGAGGGGCGGCTGGCGTACGCGGCCGGGTTCACCGGGCTGGGCGTCGGGGCGACCCGGTTCGGGGCGCGGGTGATGCTCGACCTGCTCGGCGGGGAGGAGACCCTGCTGACCCGGCTCGACCTGGTCCGCCGCAAGCCGCTGCCGTTCCCGCCGGAGCCGATCCGGGCCACCGGCATCAACCTGACCCGCTGGTCGCTCGCCCGCGCCGACGCGCGGGAGGGGCGGCGCAACCTCTGGCTCCGTACTCTCGATCGTCTTGGACTGGGGTTCGACTCCTGATGCGTATCCTCCTCGTCGGCGCCGGTGGCGTCGGCTCCGCCGCCGTATCCATCGCCGCTCGCCGTTCCTTCTTCGAGACCATGGTGGTCGCCGACCACGACCCCGCCCGCGCCGCGCGGGCGGTCGCCGGCCACGGCGACCGGTTCGTCGCCGCGACCGTCGACGCCTCCTCCGCCGAGGCGGTCGCCGCGCTCTGCCGGGAACACCGGATCACCCACGTGCTCAACGCGGTCGACCCGCGCTTCGTCATGCCGATCTTCGACGGCGCGTTCGCCGCCGGCGCCGACTACCTCGACATGGCCATGTCGCTGTCCCGGCCGCACCCGGACGCGCCGCACGCCGAGACCGGGGTGAAGCTCGGCGACGAGCAGTTCGCGGCCGCCGCCGCCTGGGCGGAGGCCGGCCGGCTGGCGCTCTGCGGCATCGGCGTCGAACCCGGCCTCTCCGACGTCTTCGCCCGGTACGCCGCCGACGAACTCTTCACCGAGATCGACGAGATCGGGGTACGCGACGGCGCGAACCTCACCGTCGACGGCTACGACTTCGCCCCCTCGTTCTCCATCTGGACCACCATCGAGGAGTGCCTGAACCCGCCGGTGGTCTGGGAGGCCGACCGGGGCTGGTACACCACGCCGCCGTTCTCCGAGCCCGAGGTGTTCGAGTTCCCCGAGGGGATCGGCCCGGTCGAGTGCGTCAACGTGGAGCACGAGGAGGTGCTGCTCATCCCGCGCTGGGTCAAGGCGAAGCGGGTCACCTTCAAGTACGGCCTCGGCGACGAGTTCATCGAGGTGCTGAAGACGCTGCACAAGCTCGGCCTGGACTCGACGTCGCCCGTCCGCGTCCGCGGCGTCGAGGTGTCCCCGCGCGACGTGGTGGCCGCCTGCCTGCCCGACCCGGCCACGCTCGGCGACCGGATGCGCGGCAAGACCTGCGCCGGCACGTACGTGACGGGCACCGGCCCGGACGGCCGGCCGCGGAAGGTCTACCTCTACCACGTGGTCGACAACGAGTGGTCGATGGCGGAGTACGGTCACCAGGCGGTGGTCTGGCAGACCGCCGTCAACCCGGTCGTGGCCCTGGAGTTGCTGGCCACCGGGGCGTGGTCCGGCACCGGCGTGCTCGGCCCGGAGGCGCTGCCCCCGGTGCCCTTCCTCGACCTGCTCACCGGCTACGGCTCGCCGTGGGGAATGGAGGAGCGGTGACCCGCTACGGCCCGATGTTCGGCCCCGACATCACGTTCCTCGGCGTGCCCCCGTGCACCCTGGAGGAGCCGGTGACGTACGCCGACGCCGACGTGGTGATCGTCGGCGCGCCCTTCGACGGCGGCACCTCGCACCGGCCCGGCACCCGGTTCGGCCCGTCCGCCATCCGCCAGGCCTGCTACCTGCCGCACGACGGCTCCCGCCCCTCTCTGGCCCTGCGCGTGGACGGCCTGCAGGACCTGAATGTGTACGACGCGGGCGACGTCGAGATGTTCTCCGGCGACATCGAACGCTCGCTGGCCTCGCTGGAGACCGCCGTGCACGCGGTCGCCGCCGCCGGGGCCATCCCCATCGTGCTCGGCGGCGACCACTCCATCGCCCTGCCCGACGCCACCGGCGTGGCCCGGCACCACGGGCTCGGCCGGGTGTCGCTGGTGCACTTCGACGCGCACGCCGACACCGGGGACATCGAGTTCGGCTCCCTGCACGGGCACGGCCAGCCGATGCGCCGGCTCATCGAGTCCGGCGCCGTACGCGGCGACCGCTTCCTCCAGATCGGCCTGCGCGGCTACTGGCCGGGGCCGGAGACCCTGTCCTGGATGGCCGAGCAGCGGATGCGCTCGTACGAGATGACCGAGGTGGTGGCACGCGGACTGGACGAGTGCCTCGCGGAGGCGTTCGAGATCGCCACCGACGAGTGCGAGGGCGTCTTCCTCTCCGTCGACGTGGACGTGGTCGACCCCGGCATGGCCCCCGGCACCGGCACCCCCGAGCCCGGCGGGTTCACCTCCCGGCAACTCCTCGACGCGGTCCGCCGGGTCTGCTACGAGCTGCCGGTGGTGGGCGTGGACGTGGTCGAGGTCGCCCCGCCCTACGACCACGCCGACATCACCGCGTACCTCGGCAACCGGGTGGTGCTGGAGGCGCTGTCCGCGATAGCCCGCCGCCGCCGCGACGCGGCGGGCGGCGACCCCTGGAACCCGCACCAACCCCTCCTCGACGCCCGCTGACCCCGCCCTCCCCGCCCCACCTTCCCCGTCGATCTTGCACTTGCGGCCCTGGCATTTCGGTCTTTTCTGTCGTGGAGAGGGCGCAAAGTGCAAGATCGCGGGGGAGGCGCGGCGGGCTAGCACGGGAGTGGGGTTTGTGGGGGGTTTGCACAGGGCTCGGGTTTGTCCACAGGGGAGCGCTCGGGTTGGGGTCGAGGCGGCAGGGTTGGCGCATGACTCAGCTGTGGCGTACCCGGGACCTGATGCGGGTGCTCACCCTGAAGCGAATCCGGATCCAGGTCAAGAAGGAGGAGCTGACCCGGGTGCGGCGGGGCGTCTACGCGCCGGCGCCGTGCGACGACGAGGAGGAACTGCGGGCCCTCCTGCTGTGTCTGCCGGACGGCGCGATGCTGGCGATGCAGACCGCGGCCCGCCGTCACGGATTCGGTGTGCTCCGTGAAACTGCGGTGCATGTGCAACTGCCGCCGGACATCGCCAAGCCACGGCTGCCCGGATTGTTCGTCCATCACTCTGTTCTGCCGGTCCGGCCCGTGTCCGTCCGCGGTCTGCCCTGCGTGCCCGCGGCCCAGTGCGCGGTCGACCTGGCGCGGGGTGTCCGCCGGATGGATGCCATGCCGGTACTCGACGCCGCACTCCGCTCGGGTGCGGTCACGGCCGACGATCTCCTGGCGGAGTTGCCGCTGCACCGGGCCTTACGCGGCGTGCGGCAGGCACGGGAACTCGTGCCTCGGGCTGATGGTCGGGCAGAGTGCCGGCAGGAGAGCCAACTGCGGCTGCTGCTGATCGACGGTGGGCTGCCGGCTCCGGAACCGCAGATGTGGATCTACGACCGGTACGGCGTTCCCCGCTTCCGCGCCGATCTCGGTTACCGCGAGCAGCGGGTCGGGGTGGAGTACGACGGTCTGTCCCACCTCGACCGGAACCGCCTGCGGCACGACCGGGACCGGATGAACTGGTTGGACGCCAACGGTTGGCGGATGCGCTACTTCACCGACCGCGACCTCTGCGCCCGCCCAACCCACATCCTCAAAACCCTCCGTTCCGCCCTGACCCCGTGATCTCCCGCCGCCTTCCCCGGCGATCTTGCACAATCGGCCCCGACATTCAGGGCAATGCCGGCATCCCGAGGGCACTAAGTGCAAGATCGCGGGGAGAGGGGGGAGGGAAGGGGTCAGGGGGCCAGGTGGGAGCGGATGAGGAAGCGGACGCCTTCCGGGGCCTCCAGGGAGAAGCCGCTGCCTCGGCCGGGCACCACGTCGACCGTGAGGCGGGTGTGTTTCCACAAGTTCCACTGGGCGGTCGACATCCAGAACTCGACCGGTTCGGGCACGCCCTCGACCGCCAGCGAGGCGAGCAGCACATCCGAGGCGCCGGTGCGGAACTCGCCGGCCGGGTAGCACATCGGGGCGCTGCCGTCGCAGCAGCCGCCGGACTGGTGGAACATGAGCGGGCCGTGGGCCGCCCGCAGCGACCGGATCAGTCCGGCCGCCGCGGGCGTCAGCGTGACGGGGTCACCCATCAGAAGAAGCCCAGCTTCTGGGGCGAGTAGCTGACCAGCAGGTTCTTGGTCTGCTGGTAGTGCTCCAGCATCATCTTGTGGTTCTCCCGGCCGATGCCGGACTGCTTGTACCCGCCGAACGCGGCGTGGGCCGGGTAGGCGTGGTAGCAGTTGGTCCAGACCCGGCCGGCCTGGATCGCCCGCCCGGCCCGGTACGCGGTGTTCATGTCCCGGGTCCACACGCCGGCCCCGAGGCCGTACAGGGTGTCGTTGGCGATCTTCACGGCGTCGTCCAGGTCGGCGAAGGACGTCACCGAGACCACCGGACCGAAGATCTCCTCCTGGAAGATCCGCATCGAGTTGTCGCCCTCGAAGATGGTGGGCTGCACGTAGTACCCGCCGGACAGCTCACCGCCCAGGTCCGCCCGCTCACCGCCCGCCAGGACGCGAGCGCCCTCCTGCCGGCCGATGTCCAGGTAGGAGAGGATCTTCTCCAGCTGGTCGTTGGACGCCTGCGCCCCGATCATCGTGTCGGTGTCCAGCGGATGCCCCTGCTTGACCGCCTTCGTCCGCTCGACGGCGGCGGCCAGGAAGTCGGAGTAGTGGCCCTGCTGGATCAGCGCCCGGGACGGGCAGGTGCAGACCTCGCCCTGGTTGAGCGCGAACATCGTGAAGCCTTCGAGCGCCTTGTCGCGGAAGTCGTCAGAAGCAGCGCTGACGTCGTCGAAGAAGATGTTCGGGCTCTTGCCGCCAAGCTCCAGGGTGACGGGTTTGATGTTCTCGCTGGCGTACTGCATGATCAGCCGCCCGGTGGTGGTCTCGCCGGTGAACGCCACCTTCGCCACCCGGGGCGAGGAGGCCAGCGGCTTGCCCGCCTCGACGCCGAAGCCGTTGACCACGTTGACCACGCCCGGCGGGAGCAGGTCGGCGACCAGCGAGAGCAGGTAGTGGATCGACGCCGGGGTCTGCTCGGCCGGCTTGAGCACCACGGCGTTGCCGGCGGCGAGCGCCGGGGCGAGCTTCCAGACCGCCATGAGGATCGGGAAGTTCCACGGGATGATCTGCCCGACCACGCCGAGCGGCTCGTGGAAGTGGTACGCCACCGTGTCGTCGTCGATCTCGCCGAGCGAGCCCTCCTGGGCCCGGATCGCCCCGGCGAAGTAGCGGAAGTGGTCGATGGCGAGCGGGATGTCGGCGGCCAGGGTCTCGCGTACCGGCTTGCCGTTCTCCCAGGTCTCGGCGATGGCGAGGGATTCCAGGTTGTCCTGCATCCGGTCGGCGATCTTGTTGAGGATGAGCGACCGCTCGGCGACCGAGGTGCGGCCCCAGGCGTCGGCGGCGCCGTGCGCCGCGTCGAGGGCCTTCTCCACGTCCTCGGCGGTGCCCCGGGCCACCTCGCAGAAGGTCTGCCCGGTCACCGGGGTGGGGTTCTCGAAGTACCGGCCACCGTGCGGCTTCACGTACTCGCCGCCGATGAAGTGGTCGTAACGGGACTGCCAGTGGGTGGGGGCGTCGTAGCGCGTCATGGGTACCTCCGCCGTCCGTCAGGGGTGGACGGCGGGGACGTTAGTTTCCGCGACGTTGCAGCAACGTTGCGCGCGGGAGGTCGTACTCCTCGGCGAGCTGGCGGGCCCGCGCCAGCGCGAGGGGCCGGCGCGGCGCGCCCGGCGGCAACGCCCGCGCCAGGGCCTGCCAGGCGGTGAGGTCGTCCGCGCCCGTGGGCGTCGCGGTCCAGGCCGTGAGCAGCGCCGGGTCCGCGGCGGCCAGCACGGCCGCGCGGAGCTGGCCGTCGACCAGCCGGCGCAGTCGCGCCACTCCCGGCGCGTCCGACCCGGGCAGCAGGGGCCCGGGGTACGCGCGCAGCGCCCCCGCCGGATCGCCGTGTTCCAGCAGTTCGGTGACGGTACGGAAGTCCGCGCGCACGGCCGGCCGCAGCCGGTAGGGGCGGGAGTCGAGCAGTTCCTCGCCGAGCGCCCGGCGCAGCCGGGACAGTTCGGCGCGCAGGGTGACCGGGTGCAGCCGGTCGTCGCCGTACAGGTCGAGGCCGAGCTGTTCCCCGGTGCGCCCCTCGGGATGGTCGAGAAGCAGCACCAGCAACTCGCTGTGCCGGCGACCGAGCCGGATCCGCCGGCCGCCCACGCGCAGTTCCGCCTCGTCGCGGCCGAGGGCGGCGACGTGCAGCACGTCGGGTTCGGCGGGGGCGGCGCCGGCCAGGAACGCCTCGGCCGCCCGGGCGGTGGCCCGGACCAGGGCCAGGCTCTGCGGGGTGGCCAGGTGGTCCCCGCCGGTGATGTCGATCGCGCCGAGCAGCCGGCCGGTGAGCGGGTCGTGGATCGGCGCGGCGGCGCAGGTCCAGCGCTGCACCGGCCGGACGAAGTGCTCGGTGGCGAAGATCTGCACGCTGTGGTCGACGGCCAGGGCGGTGCCGGGCGCGTTGGTGCCGGCGTGGGCCTCGTCCCAGCGGGCGCCGGGCACGAAGTTCATCCGCTCGGCGTGCCGGAGCACCCCGGGGTGCCCCTCCACCCAGAGCAGCCGCCCGTCCGCGTCGCAGACCGCCATGAGGTGCGCGCCGTCCTGCGCGATGCCGCCGAGCAGGTCGCGGAAGAGGGGCAGCACGCGGGCCAGCGGGTGGGCGGCCCGGTAGCTCGCGAGCGCGCCGTCGGTGAGGTCGACCGGGGCGGTGGCCTCGGGGTCGAGCAGCGCGGACCGCTCCCACGAGCGGCGGACCACGTCGCGGACCCGGCCGGTGGTGGTGCCGGCGGTGAGGAACGCTTCATGGGCGGCGCCGACCTGCGCGATCCGCTCGGCCGGATCGGCGCCGAATTCCAGGGCGAGCCACGGGTCAGCCATCGGCGACCTCCTCGCGCCCATGGTGACCCAGCTCACCGCCGATCGCCAAGCCGCACCGGAACTTGTTCCGGCAAGACCCGCCGGCGCGGGGGCCGGCGAACTACCCGATCGGCTGGTGGCGCCCGTCCTACGCGACCGGTACTGGGCCCTGCTCACCGGAGCGCCACACAACCGTTACGGTCCGTTGTGATTTTCCGTCCCGGCTGAACGGTCCGGCCCTCCCGTCCGTACCAGGCGTCGAACGCGATCACCGGACGACGGGAGAGACAACGTGAGGGTGCAGCGCAAGCACGTGCTGGCGGCGACCGTGGCACTGGCCGCCTCGGCGGTCGTTGCGGTGGGCACGGGGATGGGCTTCGCGGAGACCGCCCCGGCCGGGCAGTCGGCCTGTGCCGGGTCGGTGACCTTCTCGGCGGAGGGCGGCGCGCCGGCGGCGACCAGCGACCGGTTCCCGGTGGGTACCCGGCTGCGGGTGACCAACCTGGACAACCGCAAGGTGGCCACGGTGACGGTGACCGGACCGTCCGGGAGTTGCGTGCTGCTCAACGCGGCGGCCATGGACCTGGTCCGCGAGCCGGGCAAGAACGTGATCCGCCGCAACCTGGTCGAACGCCTCGACGGCGGCACCCCGGCGACCGGCGCGGCACGGCCGGGTGGCGGGGCCCCGGTGGGCGAGGCCCGTCCGGGCAACGCCCAGCCCGGTGGCGCGCCCGCCAGCGTCTGCACCGGGGCGATCACCTTCTCGGCCGAGGGCGGTGCGCCGGCCGCCACCAGCGGGCAGTTCCCGGTGGGCACCCGGCTGCGGGTGACCAACCTGGACAACGGCAAGGTGGCGACCGTGACGGTGACCGGGCCGTCCGGAAGTTGCGTGCTGCTCAACGCGGCGGCCATGGACCTGATCCGGGAGCCGGGCAAGAACCTGGTGCGCCGCAACGTGGTGGAACTGCTCCGCTGAGCCGGGCCGGCAGGGTGGGTGGTGGCGCACCCACCCTGCCGGAGGGGCTCAGGCGAGCCGGCGGATCCGGCGCAGCGCGAGGTAGAGCAGGACGGCCGCGAGGGCGACGAAGATGCCGGTCTCGATGCTCTGGAACAGCCAGAACCGGTCGCCGGGCTGGTAGAGCTGCCAGTTGTAGGCGCCGGGCTGGACGCCGAGTTCGGCGCCGCACGGCCGGCCGCCCGGCCCCTGGACGTCCGGCGGGCACACGATCTGCGCGTCGGGGGCCACCATCTTGCCGTCGGGGTTGCGCACGCCGCTGGACAGGATCCAGTCGCCGCGGTTCATCGGCATCCGGCCGTCCCCGAGCACGGGGAACTCGGCGGTGCGGGCGGGCTGGTAGTGGGGCCGGGCCAGGACCTCGACGGCGGCCCGCACGCCGATGTAACCGACGAGGGTGATGGTCATGGCCGGCAGCATCCGCCGCCCGAGGGTGCCGGCGAAGATGCCGAGCGCCACGGCGAAGAGGGTGTAGCCGATCGGGGCGACGCCCTGGAGGTCGAAGACCACGAAGCCGAGGCGGCCCTCGCGGGCGGCCTGGGTCAGTGGGCTGACCCACCACGACATGCCCAGCCCGTAGCAGACGGCCGCGATCGTGGTCACCGCGACGACCAGCCCGAACTTCACCATCGCCCAGTGCCGCCGGCCGATGCCCTGGGTCCAGGCGAACCGGTGGGTGCCCTGCTCCACCTCGCGGGCGACCAGGGGCGCGCCCCAGAACAGGCCGACGAGCATGGGCAGCACGAGCAGCAGGACGGCGACCAGGTTCAGGTTGCCGTACCGGTTGGTGAACTGGTGGAACGCTCCCTCGCAGGTGTCCGCGGTCGCCGGCGCCACGTCGCTGCGGGACAGCGCGCGGACGCACTCCGGCAGCCCGAGGTCGGTGAACGTGTGGCGCATCGAGATGCCGATCGGGATCATGAGCGCGGCGAGCACCGCGAACCCGATGAGGGTGAACAGCACCTGCCTGCGGTGCTGCCTCCAGGCCAGGGTGATCACGCCGGCACCTCCCATTCCGTGTGGCTGGCCCTGGTCTCGCCCTCGCCGAGGTAGGCCAGGATGACCTCCTCCAGGGTCACGTCGTGCACCGTCCACTCCGGGTCGACCACCCCGTCGACCCGGGCCAGCAGCGTCGACTGGCGATCGGTGTGGCTGGCCCGGACCACCGCCTCGACCCCGGTGATCGGTTCGCCGGCGTGCCGGGGGCCGACCAGTTGCCGGTGGCCGGCGACCAGGTCCTCGACCGCGCCGACGAGGCGTACGCGGGAGGCGTTCAGGACGACCAGGTGGTCGCAGACGCGTTCCAGGTCGCCGAGCAGGTGCGAGGAGAGCAGCACCGTCGTCCCGGACTCGGCGACGCTGCCCATCAGCGACTGGAGGAACTCGCGGCGGGCGAGGGGGTCGAGGCTGGCGACCGGCTCGTCGAGGAGCAGCAGCCGGGGCCGCTTGGCGAGGGCCAGCGCGAGTGCCACCTGGGCGCGCTGGCCGCCGGAGAGCCGGCCGACCGGCAGCTTCGGCGGGATGCCGAGCTGGGCGAGCCGCTCGCGGGCCAGCGCGCCGTCCCAGCGGCTGTTCATCCGCCCGGTGATGCGGACGAGTTCGGCCGCGGTGAAGTCGCGGTAGAGCGGGGTGTCCTGGGCGACGAAGCCGACCTCGGGCAGCACCGCCGGGTTGTCGTAGGGCGTGCGGCCGAAGACCCGTACCGTGCCGGCGTCCGGCCGGAGCAGGCCGACGGCGAGGTGCAGCAGGGTGCTCTTGCCGGCGCCGTTCGGGCCGACCAGGCCGGCGATCCGCCCGGCGGGCAGCTGGAACGAGCAGTCCTGCAACGCCCAGCGTCGCCCGTAGCGCTTGCCGAGTTGCTCGGCCTCCAGCGCGATCTCCATCTGGTGTCCTCTCATCGGGCCGCGGCGGGCCGGGTGCGGGCCGCCTCGGCGGCGAGCGTCGCGCGCAGGGTGGTCTCGACCAGGGCGGTGACGTCTTCCGAGGTGAGGCCGGCGGCCCGGGCGCGGCGCAGCCAGGCCACGAGCTCCGCGCGCAGCTCGGCCTGGTCGGCCAGGGGAGGGCCGCCGAGGGTACGGCGGACGAACGTGCCGACCCCGGGACGGCCCTCGACGAGGCCCTCGATCTCCAGTTCCCGGTACGCCTTCAGCACGGTGTTGGGGTTGATGGCCAGCGCCTGGGCCACCTCGCGGACCTTGGGGAGCTGGTCGCCGGGCGTCAGCAGCCCCACCCGGAGGGCCTGTTTGACCTGCTGGATCAGC
This sequence comes from Micromonospora sp. AP08, assembly GCF_008085935.1. Taxonomy (NCBI): domain Bacteria; kingdom Bacillati; phylum Actinomycetota; class Actinomycetes; order Micromonosporales; family Micromonosporaceae; genus Micromonospora; species Micromonospora sp. AP08. The sequence continues at coordinate 71,944 of NZ_VSEZ01000020.1, read as the reverse complement.
TGCACGTACGTGTTCACCTTGGACCGGGCGTCCAACACGAACTCGATCACACGGGAACCTGCCCTTCTATTGTCCTACGACAGTAGGACTATAGGACAGGATTCCGCCGCGGTGGGGACCTTCTCAGAGAGTTGCCAGAGTGGAGGGTGGAACACCACGGGCGGCACCTGGGGGGGTCGACGCCCGTGGTGTTCCACGATCGGGGCTGACCTCGGTCAGCCGAACGCCGCCTCCAGGATGTCCAGGCCGCGGGCCAGCTCGTCGTCGGCGATGACGAGCGGGGGCAGGAACCGCAGCACGTTGCCGTACGTGCCGCAGGTCAGGGTGAGCAGGCCGGCCGCGTGGCAGGCCGCCGAAATCGCCGCCGTGGCGGCCGGGTCCGGGGTCAGCGTGCCCGGCTGGACGATCTCCACGGCGAGCATCGCGCCGCGGCCGCGTACCTCGGCGATGCGCGGGTCGCGGGCGGCGATCGCGCGCAGCCGGTCGACCATGACGGTGCCGATCCGCCGGGCGGCGGCGGCCAGGTCCAGCTCGTGCATGGTCTCGATGGCCGCGAGCGCGGCCGCGCAGGCGATCGGGTTGCCGCCGTACGTCCCGCCGAGGCCACCCACGTGCACCGCGTCCATCAGCTCCGCCCGGCCCGTGACCGCGGCGAGCGGCAACCCGCCGGCGATGCCCTTGGCCAGGGTGACCAGGTCCGGCTCGACGCCCTCGTGCTGGCAGGCGAACCAGTCGCCGGTCCGGCAGAACCCGGTCTGGATCTCGTCGGCGACGAACACCACCCCGGCGGCGGTCGCCCACTCGCGCAGCGCCGGCAGGAACCCCTCGGCCGGCACCACGAAACCGCCCTCGCCCTGGATCGGCTCGATGAGCAGCGCCGCCACGTTCTCCGCGCCGACCTGCTTCTCCACCATCTCGATGGCCCGCGCCGCCGCGGTCGCCCCGTCGAGGCCGCCGTCGCGCAGCGGGTACGACATCGGCACCCGGTAGACCTCGCCGGCGAACGGCCCGAACCGGTGCTTGTACGGCATGTTCTTCGCGGTCAGCGCCATGGTCAGGTTCGTCCGGCCGTGGTACGCGTGGTCGAAGACCACCACGGCCGGCCGCCCGGTGGCGTGCCGCGCGATCTTCACGGCGTTCTCCACCGCTTCGGCGCCGGAGTTGAACAGCGCCGAGCGCTTCTCGAAGTCGCCCGGGGTCAGCGCGTTGAGCTGCTCGCAGACCGCCACGTACGACTCGTAGGGCGCCACCATGAAGCAGGTGTGGGTGAAGCGCTCGACCTGCGCGCGTACCGCCTCGACGACCTTCGGGGCGGAGTTGCCCACGTTGGCGACCGCGATGCCGGCCGCGAAGTCGATCCACTGCCGCCCGTCGACGTCGGTGATCGTCCCGCCGCCCGCGTGGTCGACGTAGGCGGTGATGGTGCTGCCGACGCCCCGGGCGACGGCCGCCCCCCGGCGCTTGTGCAGCTCGTCCGACGATGCCATTGGTCAGCCCTCGATGTTGTGCATGACGTGCTTGATCCGGGTGTAGTCCTCCAGGCTGTAGACCGAGAGGTCCTTGCCGTGCCCGGAGTGCTTGAAGCCGCCGTGCGGCATCTCGGAGACGAACGGGATGTGGGTGTTGACCCAGACGCAGCCGAAGTCCAACCGGCGGGTCATCCGCATGGCGCGGCCGTGGTCCTTCGTCCACACCGAGGCGGACAGGCCGTAGTCCACGCCGTTGGCCCAGCGCACCGCCTCGTCCTCGTCGGAGAAGCGCTGCACGGTGATGACCGGGCCGAACACCTCGTCCTGAATGATCTCGTCAGCCTGCCGGACGCCGGACACCACGGTCGGGGCGTAGAAGTAGCCGCGCTCGCCGACCTGCGAGCCGCCGGTGTCGACCTTCGCGTGGTCCGGCAGCCGGTCCACGAAGCCCCGCACCCGGGCGAGCTGGTTGGCGTTGTTCAGTGGGCCGTACAGGACGTCCTCGTCGTCCGGCGCGCCGGTCTTGGTGTTGCGGGCCTGCTCGGCCAGGGCGGCGACGAAGTCGTCGTGGACGCCGGGGCCGGCGAGCACGCGGGTCGCGGCCGTGCAGTCCTGGCCGGCGTTGAAGTAGCCGCCCACCGCGATCGCCTCGGCCGCGGCCTCGATGTCGGCGTCGTCGAAGATCACGACGGGGGCCTTGCCGCCCAGCTCCAGGTGGGTCCGCTTGAGGTCCGGCGCGGCCGCGGAGGCCACCTCCATGCCTGCGCGGGTCGAGCCCGTGATGGACACCAGCTGCGGGGTCGGGTGGGAGACGAGGGCGCGACCGGTGTCCCGGTTACCGCAGACGACGTTGAACACGCCCGGCGGGAAGAACTCCGAGGCGATCTCGGCCAGCAGCAGCGTCGACACCGGCGTGGTGTCCGACGGCTTCAGCACCACCGTGTTGCCGGCGGCCAGGGCCGGGGCGATCTTCCAGACCGCCATCATGAGCGGGTAGTTCCAGGGCGTGACCTGGGCGCAGACGCCGATCGGCTCGCGCCGCACGTACGAGGTGTGCCCGGCCATGTACTCCCCGGCCGAGCGCCCCTCCAGCAGGCGGGCCGCGCCCGCGAAGAAGCGGAACTGATCCACCGCCGGCGGCAGCTCCTCGTCGGCCGTGAGCTGGCGGGGCTTGCCGGTGTTGCGGACCTCGGCGTCGACCAGTTCGGCCGCCCGCGACTCCACCGCGTCGGCCAGCTTCAGCAGAGCCTTCTGCCGCTCGCCCGGGGTGGCGTCCCGCCAGGTCTCGAACGCGGCGGCGGCCGCCTTCATGGCCTTGTCCACGTCCGCCGCCCCGGAGACCGGCGCCTGGGCGAAGACCTCGCCGGTGCACGGGTCGATCAGGTCGGCGTAGCCGCCGTCCACCGGGTCGACGTACTCGCCGTTGACGAAGTTGCGCAGCTGTTGCTGGTCGCTCATCAGAAGTCTCCGAGGGTGGCCGGGGGGAAGGTCAGCGGAGGTTATCGCAATCTGACTGCCATCTTGACTACTGAATCCGAGGCAGACAAGGGTTTGGGCAACTGTTTCCGCGCGGGCTTACGTGGTCTACGCTGCCGAGCGTGGAGCCGAGAGCCTTCTATGTCGCCGGCCGCCCCGCCCACGGCGAGGGGGAGCTGACCGTCACCCACCCGTACGACGGCCGGGCGGTGGGGCGTACCACCCTCGCCACGCCCGACCAGGTCGAAGCCGCCGTCGCGGCAGCCGCCGAGGTGACCGCGGCGGCCGCGGCCCTGCCCGCGCACGCCCGCGCGGCCGCCCTCGACCACGTCTCCCGGCGGCTGGCCGAACGGGCCGACGAGGTCGCCGCCCTCATCACCGCCGAGAACGGCAAGCCGGTGAAATGGGCGAAGGCCGAGGTGGGGCGGGCCGTCTCCACCTTCCGCTGGGCCGCCGAGGAGGCCCGGCGCTTCTCCGGCGAGCTGCAACGCCTGGACACCGACCCGGCGGCCACCGGACGGATCGCGCTGGTCCGGCGGGTGCCCCGCGGACCCGTGCTGGGCATCGCCCCGTTCAACTTCCCGCTGAACCTGGTCGCGCACAAGGTCGCCCCGGCCATCGCCGTCGGCGCGCCCATCGTGGTCAAGCCGGCGCCGGCCACCCCGCTCTCCGCGCTGCTGCTCGGCGAGATCCTCGCCGAGACCGACCTGCCCGAGGGGATGTTCTCGGTGCTGCCGCTGCCCAACGAGCGCGCCGCCGACCTCGTCGCCGACCCCCGGCTGCCCGTCGTGTCGTTCACCGGCTCCGGGCCGGTCGGCGCGGCGATCCGCCGGGCCGCCCCGGACAAGCACGTCACCCTGGAACTCGGCGGCAACGCCGCCGCGGTGATCTGCGAGGACTGGGCGTCGGACGGTGACCTCACCTTCGCCGCGCACCGGATCGCCACCTTCTCCAACTACCAGGCCGGGCAGTCGTGCATCGCCGTGCAGCGGGTGTACGTGCACGAATGGCTCTACGACGGCTTCCTGCCCCGGCTCGTCGCGGCCGTCGAGGAACTGCGCACCGGCGACCCGACCTCCGAGCTGACCGACGTGGGCCCGCTGGTCTCCGTCGAAGCGGCCGAACGCGTCGAGGCGTGGGTGGACGAGGCCGTCGCCGCCGGCGCCACCATCGAGGTGGGCGGGCGGCGGAACGGCGCCACCTACCCGCCGACCGTGCTCAGCGGGGTGCCGTCCTCGGCCAAGGTCTGCACCGAGGAGGTGTTCGGGCCGGTGCTGGTGGTCGCCCCGGTCACCGACGACCGGGCCGGGTTCGCCGCCGTCAACGACTCCGCGTACGGGTTGCAGGCCGGGGTGTTCACCCACAACCTGCAGACCGCCTTCCTGGCCTCCCGCACACTGGAGGTCGGCGGCGTGATCGTCGGGGACGTGCCGTCGTACCGGGCCGACCAGATGCCGTACGGCGGGGTGAAGGGCTCGGGCGTGGGGCGGGAAGGGCTGCGCAGCGCCATGGACGACTACACCGAGCCGCGCGTCATGGTCCTGACCGGGGTGACTCTGTAGCCCCGTTCACCAGGTGCCGTCGTCGCGGACCCGGGCGGGGGCGCGGCCGAGCAGCAGGGTGGTGAGGGCGGCGTCGATGTCGGGGCCGAGGAACCACTCGCCGGCCTGATCGAGCGCGAAGATCCGCCCGTGCTCGTCGACGGCGATGATGCTGTCACCGCGCTCGGTTCCGAGCGGAAACAGGCGCGCGCCCAGCACCGAGCCGAAATCCGCGAGCGTGTCGGCGGTGTGGGCCAGGTCCCAGGGGCGGATGCCGAACCGGGAGATCCACACCTGTTCACCGGGACCCTGGCGACGGGTTTCCAGACCAGGAAAGGCGGTAAGGGTCGGCATCACGGCAGGGAAGACGGCGTGGCCCTGGCGACTGCCGCTGACCGCCCGGACGTCCCGGACCGCCGCTTCGGCCAACACCTGGTCGCCGAAGTGAGGACGCCAACCCGCTTCCACGAGCGCATTCGCGACCTCGGCCGGGAACCGCCCGGGATCCGGGTCGACCTCAGGCCGGGACCGCCATTCCTCGGCGTAGGCGAGGGCCGGCCACGGTAGTGCGGTGAACGCCACCAGGAAATTCACGCAGGAGTCACACGGCACCTTCGCGGGGCCGGCCGCAGGGTCGCCCGACTCACGGATCCGGAAGAACTCGATCCGGCTGCGGCCGAGGATCGCCTTCGTCTCGTCCAGAGTCAGTCGAGGCAGGCCCTCGGCCGCGCGCCGGTGATCCTCTTCGTGCAGGACGTCCGAGACGACGACCATCTCGGCGTGCCGCTCACCGCCGCGGACCAGGTGGCCGGGTGGCAGTTCGTCCAGGTAGGACCGCACCAGCCGGTGATGGTGCAGCTCCACGTCGCCCTTGACGCCCTGCGCGACGTGCAGGCGGCCGTCGACGGTGAGGTGTGCGGCGGCTCCGGGCGTGGGCAGCCGGGTGATCTCCCGGAGGAGTTGGCTGGCCGGGTCCACGGTGCGGGGCGCCCGCGGAGCCGCCGGCCGGCGCTGGCGGAACATCTCCTCCACGGCGGAGGCCGGCACCCGTGGCCAGGTCGACACCTCGCCGGTCTCCTTGTCGATGACCGTGGTGGGCAGATCGCCGGGGAGGGCCCGAGCATCGGGGGCCACAGTGGACGTGACCAGGTAGCCCAGCTCGAACTCGTCAACCACCGGCGTGCACGGGAATCCCAGTCGCTCGGAGTCCCGTTGCGCCCAGACGGCGGCGAGTTGCTCGGCCTGCTGTCGTTCGATCACAGCCTGAAGTTACCGGACCCCACGGATTCCGTGGCGCCCGGTATGGTCGGCCCTACTGACGGTGACGGAAGGGGGCGGCGGTGGCCGAGAGCGCGGACCGGGACGCGAACCGCGCGCTACGTGCGCGGTTCGACGAGGTGTACGGCCAGTACCAGCGACTTCGGTCCGGTTTGGACGAACTCCAGACCAGGCTCGCCGAGCTGCGGGTGACCGAGCGCTCCGACGACGGCCAGGTGACCGCTGTCGTCGGGGCGCGCGGCGAGCTGATCAGCGTCGAGGTCGCCCCGTCGGTGTTCCACGACCGGGATGCCAGGGCGCTGAGCCGGAAGATCACCGACACCGTGCTGCGGGCGTCCGCGTCCGCGGTCACCGCCACCCGTGAACTGGTCGCCGGATTCCTCCCGCCCGGCTCGCCGTCGGTGGAGTTCCTGCGTACGCATGATTTCGGCGCCCTGCTGGGCCGTGCGGACGCCGTCCTGTCCCGCGGAGAGTGACGGCGGTGGCCGACGGGCAGATCTGGCTGGACCCGGACCGGGCCCGACGCGGCGGCGCCGACCTGGCCCTGGCCGGGAAGGCGGTGGCCGCCTCCCGGCGGGAGGCGGGCGACTCCATCGCGGCGGCGAGCGCGCAGCGGCCATGGGGTCGGGACGACATCGGCGCCGCCTTCGACAAGCACTACCAGGGCTACGCGGAGACCCTGCTGCGGGCGTGGGAGATCCTCGGCCGCTCGCTCGAAGGGCTGGGCAGCGACGTGGTGCGTTCCGTCGTCGCCACCGTGGAGACCGATCTGACCAACGCTCGCCAACTCGGCGAGATCCCGCACCAGCAGCACAACCCCCACCGGCCCTGGCGCTGACCACCGGAGGATCCGCGCGTGAGCATGCTGCCCAGCCCGATCCCGCACCCGCTCGACTACTGCCCCTGGGACGTGCCCGGTTGGATCTACGAGGCGCTGGACTGGGTCGTCGGCGTCGAATGGCCGGAGGGCGACGAACGCGCCGTCTGGAACCTGGCCGACCAGTGGTACGGCGTCGCCGACGTCCTGGCCGGCCCACGGAACGACGCCACCACCGCCGCGGGCGAGGTCCGCAGCGGATATGGCGGCGTCGGGCTCGTGGCGCAGGCGTTCGACGTGGCCTGGGGCAAGGTCGCCGAGGGCGAGGACGCGCCCCTGCACGTGCTCGTGGCGGCCACCGGGGAGCTGGGCCGGCTGGTCGACTCGTGCGGCTGCGACATCGAGGGCGCCAAGCTGGAAGCCTGGATCGAGCTGGGCATCCTGGTCGTCGAGCTGCTCTCGCTCGCGGTGGCCACCGTGCTGACCATGGGCGCCGCGTCGCCGGCGGCCGGCGCCGCGATCACGGCCACCCGGGTCGCCGTGCAGCAGATCTTCAAGCGGCTGGTGGCCCAGCTGGCCCGCAAGGCGGTGAAGGAAGGGCTGAAGGAGGCCGGCGAACGGGCCGCCAAGGAGGTCGTCAAGAGCGGTGCCCGCGGGCTCGCCCGCCGGGCCGTGCTCGCCGGACTGGTCGAGGCGGGGCAGGAGGCCGGCACCAGCCTGGCGACGCAGGCGTACCAGAACTCCACCGGCCGCCGGGACGGCCTGGACCTGACCGACGTGGGCATGTCGGGGCTCGGTGGCTTCGCCGGTGGCGCGGCGGCGCCGCTGGCCGGCCTCGGGCGGCACGCGCACGGGCGGTTCGCCGAGATCGGTGAGCGCTTCGGGCGGGAGATGGCCGGCGAGACCCTGGCCGAGAGCGCCGCGGGGCTCGCCACGGGTCAGGACCTGTCGCTGGAGGACCTGGCCCGGGCCGCGGCCTCGGGCGCCAGCGGCTCCGCCACGGGACAGGCCGACAGCGCCCTGCACCACCGGCTCGACGAGAAGTTGGCCGGACTTCCCACACAGCCGCTGGACCTGGGGCTCGCACCGTCCGGCGTCGTCCCCTCCCAGCGAGCACCGGAACCGGCGCCGCTGCTCGGGGATTCCGTCCTCGGACCGGTGCCTCAACCTGTGGCGGCGGATTCCCCCTCGGCGCTGAACCCTTTGTCACCGCTCGCCGGCGACCGGCCGGCTCCGGGGAATCTCCCGTCTGTGGACGTGGGCCAGGCCGCGGAGGGGGTGGGCGATTCCCCACCTCACGGGTTGGATGCGGAAGTGGCGATCAGCCATCCGAGCGTGGAGGTGACGACGAGCTCGGCGCCGGCCACAGCGAGCCCCACGCTCTCGTCCGTGGCCGTCGAGGCGCCGATCGCCGGCTCACCCGTCACCGGCGCCACCGAGCCGAGGCATGGTCCGGTCAACGCTCCGGCGGCCGTCGACATCGGCGCACCGAATCAGGTGACGCCGGCGCAGGCGGCCGCGACGGTCGTGAACTCCCAGGACACCGCTGCTCCCCAACCGAAGGGGCCGGTGTCGGTGCCGCCGGACCGCTCGACGCTCGGTGCCGCAAGCTCGCCCGGAACGGCGGCCGGTCCACCGCCGCATTCGCACGTCGCGCCGGCCCCCGGTCCGGTGACCGCGCCGTCGGCCCCGTTGCCGGACGCCCGCCCCGCGCCGAGTCCCCGATTTCCGCTGTTGGAGACGCTTGCCCCGCAGCGACCCGCGGCTGATCCGTCGACCCTTCCCGGCCCCTTCGGGCCGCTGCCACCGCCGCATCCACGCAGTCAGGGCGATCAGGCGGCGCGGTTGGCAGCCGGCCGGGAAACCCTGGAGAGACTTCGCTACGAACGCGGTTTTCAGGAACAACGGCAGTGGTACGAGGAAGGCCGGCGGCAGCAGGAGGCGGAATGGCTGCGTGCCCGAGCCGACCACTTCCACCGGGCAGCCGGCGAATACGGTGAGCGGGCGTTCCAGCTGCATCAGGCAGGCCATCAGCTACTCGCGCAGCGGTGGCAACAGGCCGCTCACGAGGCCAGCACGGAGGCCCACGAGCTGCGCGTGATGGCCGAACAGGTCCTCGCCGGCTCAGTAGCACCGATCGAGGTGACGGTCGAGGACGACCTCGACTTCTACCGGATCAATGACGACGTCGCCGACCTCGCGCCGGGCGCCGTGGACACGCCCGACCACTCGGCCCTCACCGGCAACGGTCACCCGCCACCCATCGACCGCTCCCGCCGGTACGGCGTGCGGGGCGCACTCCGGCCACCGCTCGCACTGCACCAGACCGACCTGGAGCGACAGATGCCGCGTAATCCCGACGGCAGTGTGGTGCGGACCGCCGATCCCCGCGAGGGCGGATGGTTCCAACTGGCGAACGACGGTGGACCCGCCGCCGACGCCACCCGGGGCATCAACTGCCTGGACTGCACGTTGTCGCTCTTCGAGACCTGGATGCACGGCCGGCCGCGGGTCTCCGCGCCGCGGACCTTCGACGGCTACCTCCAGGGGGACGTCCGCCAGCCGGTGGGCGGCGAGGCGGACGGACCGCGCCGCGTCGAGGAGGTCACCGGCGGCCGGTTCCAGAACCTGTGCCCTACAGCGCTGCCGGGCGTCCCCGATCCCGAGACGCGCGACATGATCGAGGACGGTTACCGCGACCTTCAGGCACAGCTGTTGGCGGGTGGCCACGGCAGCTACGCCTTCCTTATCACGGCCATCGAGGGCGGCGGCTCACACGCCTGGGTGGCGCTGAACCAGAACGGCACGGTCCTCTACCTCGACCCCCAGACGGGCCGGATAGGCAGGCATCCGCTCTACTCCCACAGCGGTATCCGGGGTCCGCACAACGTGGTGGGCATCGACGCGCTGGTGCTCGGCCCCGACGGTCACCCGATGCCGCTCGCCGACCGGCCGCCGGGCGACTACAACGTCCTGCCCGATCCGGTGGAACGACCGGCGCCACACCGACCCCTCGAACCGCCGCCGCCACCCGACGACGGGAATGTCCCGGACTTCAACCACGTCCACCTGCTCGGCGAATCCACCACCTTCCACCGACCCGACGGCACCTCGTTCCCCGGACGGGCTCCCGACGCGGAGTCGGAGGCGGTCCAGCTACGGAACGCGCATCGCGACGCCCACGCCGACCGGATCGCCGCCGGGCTGTACGTCCGGGACGCGCTGGCGGCGAGCGGAAGCCTGGACGAGGTCTTCGCCGCCGGGGTGACGCCGGTCGAGCTGGCGCAACACCTCGACTCGCCGGCGCTGCAACGGTTGGTGCCGGAGCTGGAGCCGGTCGCGGCCGACGACCTGACGCGGCTGCTCGCCGACCCGCGCGTCAGGCAGATGCTCGACCAGACCTGGGAGGCGCCGCCCCGGCGAGAGGAGTTGCTGGCCGAAACCCTGGTACGGCAGCTCGCGGAGCGACCCGACCTGGTCCGCATGATCCTGTCGACCCCGGAACTCGCCAACTCGCTGATCGCCCGCCCAGTCACCCTCCACCACCTGGCCAGCCACCAAGAGGCGATCGACGTGCTTGGCGACGTCCTGAACGACATCAACGAGTACGGGCCAGAAACGCTGATTACTGCCGATGACCCGATCCCTCATCCCACGCCCTTGACCGCTGAGCAGCTGCAGGTCACCGCTCAGGTGGCGGCCCGCAGGCAGGATCCCCGACAGCTCGGCTTCGATCAGGGGCGCCGGAACGATCCGGGCTACCTATCCTCATACCTGGAAAAACTCTATGCCGATGCCGCTGTGGCGCAGCAGGAGCTCAACCAAATCGCCCGCGAGATTTCGGTCGGCCGAGGAAGGCCCGGATGGCGAACTGCGCCCAAGAGCCGCGAACGGGTCCAGGACAAGCTCGTCGAGTATGAGAACGATGCCTCCCGCCTCAAGGACCTCGCCGGCGCTAAGGTGCAGTTCGACCGGCTGGAGGATGTCTATGGGGCGCTGTGCGAACTGGCTGGCGACCCAGGGGTGGTGATTCTTGATATCAAGGACCGGTTTACTTCCCCTCAGAGCAGCGGATACCGCGATGTGCTGTTGAATCTAAGCTTGTCGAACGGCCACGTTGGCGAGCTGCGGCTACACCTGGCCCCCGTCGACGGCGTGGCGGAGTGGGAGCATGCGCTGTACGAAGTCCGACGGGATCTGGAGGCGCTGGCGGAGGTGGGCGGGCGCCCGTTGACCAAGCTTGAGAAGGCGATCCGCGACGGCCTCCTGAGACGCGCGCAGGCCATCTATTGGAACGCATTGAGTGAGGGGCTCTAAGAGGTGCCGCAGCGATGACTCATGGGAGAGGTCTGGTCCTGCCGATGTTTTATAGCTACTACGACTCGCCACTGAAGCTGGTGGAGACGGAGGGGGGCGGAGTGGCGGGTTGGCGGTTGTCTCGGGACACTGGTGGCTGGCGGCCGGCTAACAACCTGATAGACAAGGTGCTATTCGTCGGAGGCGACGAGATTCATCGGATTGAGCGCGATGAGTTCGTATGGCTGACGGAGCAGGACCGAGGCCGCTACCTGCGAGGAGAGGGGCCAATCTTTGCCCTTTACGAGACGGTTCGGGGCATTGAGGACTCAATCCGCACCGAGCGTCGCTATCCGACGCCACGCGAGCAGGCGCTGATCAGAGGGATCCGGCGGCGGACGTTCGTGATGTTTGAGGAGCAACTCCAGCAGGCCGGCGACCCCGGTGCCGACCCCACCATCGCCACCACCGCCTCCTGACTCCCGCCCCAAAGTGCTTGTCGACCGGCCATCCAGGCGCGAGGGTCCGAGCATGTCTGACGCGCACCAGCACCGGGACCGGCGAGCTGTGACGGGCGGGGGAATGCCGTATCGGCAGCCGGCGGGCGTGGCGGAGGCGCTGCGCGTACAGGAGGAGCTGCGCTCCCGGGTCGACCTGGTCGGGCCGGGGCCTACGGCGCCCGCGACGGTGGCCGGGCTGGACGTGGCCTACGCCGAGAGCGGTGACCGACTGGCAGCGGCCGTCACGGTGCTGGACGCCGCGACCCTCGCCGTGGTGGACGAGGCGGTGGACGTGGGCCGGCCGGCGTTCGACTACGTGCCCGGGCTGTTCGCCTTCCGTGAGCTGCCGGCGCTCTTGGCGGCGCTGGAGCGGTTGACCGTCCGACCCGACCTGCTGGTCTGCGACGGGCACGGGCTGGCGCATCCGCGCCGGTTCGGGCTGGCCTGCCACCTGGGGCTGGTGACCGGACTGCCGGCGATCGGGGTGGGGAAGACGCCGCTGGTCGGGGTCTGGGACGAGCCGGCGCCGCAGCGGGGCGCCTGGACGCCGCTGCGCGACGGCGGTGAGGTGGTGGGCCGCGTGCTGCGGACGCGGGACGGGGTGAAGCCGGTCTTCGTCAGCGTCGGGCACCGGATGAGCCTGGACAACGCCGTCGACCGGGTGCTGGCGTTGACGCCCCGCTATCGGCTGCCGGAGACCACCAGGACAGCCGACCACCTCTGCCGCCGTGCCCTCGTCGACGCTGACCGCCGAGCCGCGACACCGGCCGGCAACGACGACCCGACCGCGAACGCCTGAGGGCCAGCCGCTGCACGAGCTGGCGCCGACCTGCGGGTGCGGCCCGGTGTGAATCTTGGAGAGTTGGCGTTGGTGGCGAAGGGTGACTGTCCAAGATCTTCGGCCGGTCCCGCCCGCGACCCGGCGAGCGAGCGCCGAATGTGATCATGCGGGCGGGCCGCGCCGCGGCGAGGATGGTGCAGGTGCCCCGGGGTGTCGCGGCACACATGCGGAGCGCTCAATGGGCGGGTACCTCTCCGACCCGGTAGTAACCTGACCGGCGGATCCCGTCGGGGTGGAAACGGTGAGGTGGAGATGTCGGTGAGGCGGCACGCGGCGCGGTGGGCCACGGTCGGCGTGATGCTGGGCGGCCTGGTGGCCGGCGCGGCGTCTCCGGCGCTGGCCGCCGAGGACCGGGTGGAGGTGCGCTCGGCGAGCAGCTTCACGGCCGGCGGTTCGGCGGGCACGGTGGCGGTCGAGGTGCGTAAGCGCACCGACGGCTGCGTACTTCTTCGGACCGCCCTCGGGCTGCGGCTCGACGGTTTGCGGGCGGACCAGGTCCAGGTGCAGGTGGCCATCGGTGGCCGGTGGGTGCCGGTGCCGGTCTCCGGTGGTGGTGGCGCGGTCGCCACCGCTCAGACGTCGCCCGCCAACGCGGCCCTGTGCAAGGGCAAGGGGATCACGGTCCGCTACCGGGTGGCCTTCCTGGCCGGCACGGCCGGCGGGCGGTTGGCTGTCGTCGGCGAGGCGAGCGCCGCGAACGGCCGGGTGCTCGGCCGGTCGGCCACCGCGGCCCGGGTGGTGGGCGCGGAGCGCACGGCCAGCCCCAGCCCGACGCCGTCCCGCAAGCCCTCGCCCACCCCGAGCGCCGTCGCGACCACGCCCGCCGAGGCCGACACCACCTCGTCGGTGGCCGCCGCGGCGCTCGACCCGGCGGCCGGCAGTCAAGCCGCCGAATCGTCCTCCGGAGGTTCCCCGATCATGTGGTTCGGCATCGCACTGGTGCTCGTCGGTGTCGCGCTGATCGTGCTGCTGGTCCGCCGCAACCGCGCGGAGAAGACGGACGGGCAGCCGGGCACCGGTCACCCGCCGGTCCCGCTGCCGCGTGGCACCACGACCTACCGCTCGGGGGCGCCCGCCGGTCAGGTGTACGGGCAGCAGCCGCCCGCCCCGGCGCCCCGCCCGGCCGGGAACGTCTACGGCGCCCCCGCGGCCACGGCCGACGGGCCGGACGGGGAGCCGCCGGCCGCCGCTGGCGGTGACGCCACCACCGTGCTGCCCCGCGTGCCCCGCTGAGCCGGAACCCGGCCGGTCGCCGGGGTTACGGTGACGATGGGTGACGGTGGCCATGCCGTGCCCGCCGGGTGCCGAGATGTGGCACGGTGCCCGCGCCGGTTCGCCGATAAGATCGCGTGCGCCGGACGGCACCGCCGACCGGTGAGACCGCATACGTGGAAGGAGCCGCGCCGTGGCCCTGGACCCGCAGTTGCTCGAGATTCTCGCCTGCCCGGACACGCACCACGCACCGCTCGACTACGACGCGCAGGCGCAGACGCTGACCTGCACCGAGTGCGGTCGGATCTTCGAGGTCCGGGACGACGTCCCGGTGCTGCTGCTCGACGAGGCGCGTGGCGGCCCCGCCGCTGACGACGCGCGCGGCGGCTCCGGGTCGTCGCGATGATGGAGGGTACGGCCGGGGTCAGCGGCCACCGGCACGCCGACGAGTCACTGCTGGACGATCCGGACCGGCTGGCCGAGCAGGACCCGGGCGGCATGCTGCGGTTCACCGCCTCCGCCGGCGCGCAGGTCCGGGAGTCGTCGGCGCTGGCCGCCGAGGCCAACCTGACGGTGCTCGCCGACGAGGGCCGCCCGCGCGCGGTGGTCATCGCGGGTATCGGCACCGCCGGGCGGACCGGGGATGTGCTGGCCACGGTCGCCGGGCCGCGCTGCCCGGTGCCGGTGATCCCGCACCGCAGCGCCGGCGTGCCGGGCTGGGTGGGCGCTGCGGACGTGGTCATCGCGGTGAGCGCCTCCGGTCGCAGCCCCGAGGCGCTGGGCGCCGCCGAGGCCGCGCACCGGCGGGGCGCCCGCCTGGTCGCCGTCGGCGCGCCGGACTCGCAGCTCCAGTCGGTTGCCGAGCGGGCCCGGGCGCCGTTCATCCCGGTGCCCCGGCGCGCCCCGGCCCGGGCCAGTCTCTGGGCACTCACCGTGCCGGTCCTGCTCGCCGCCCGTACGCTCGGGCTCGTGAAGGTCAACGAGGCGGACCTGGCCGAGACGGCGGCCCGGCTGGACGCCGACGCCGACCGGTGCCGGCCCACCGCAGAGTCCTTCGTCAACCCGGCGAAGTCGCTGGCCCTGGGCCTGTCCGGCTCGATCCCGATCGTCTGGGGCTCGTCGCCGCTGGCCACCGTGGCGGCGCGCCGGTTCGGTGACACGCTGTCCGCGAACGCCCGCTACCCGGTGGTCACCGGCGCGCTGGGCGAGGCCGGCCGGGGCCGGGTCGGTCTGCTCGACGGCGTCTTCGGCGGCTTGGTCGAGGGGGAGCGGGACATCTTCGCCGACCCCGACGAGACCGACGGCGACGCCACCCGCCTGCGGCTGGTGCTGCTGCGCGACGGCGGCCTCAACGCCGAGGACGACACCGACGAGCCGCTGGCGGTGGAGGAGCGCCGCGCGGACGCGGTGCAGACCCTCGCCGAGCGGCGCGGGGTGCGCTGCGACGTGGTCACCGCGGAGGGCGGGTCCGCGCTGGAGCGGCTCGCGTCGCTGATGGCGGTCCCGGACTTCGCCTCGGTCTACCTCGCCCTGGCACACGGACTGGACCCGATGGCCGTACCGGCCATCACCGAGATGAAGGAGCTGGCGAACCAGTGAGCACGTGCGGCATCGGGCGGGCAGAAGGGGCGGCGGCGTGAGCGCCAACGGTGGGACGAAGGCGATCATCGCCGCGCTGGCGGCCAACATCGGCATCGCCGTCACCAAGTTCGTCGCGTTCCTGCTGACCGGCTCCTCATCGATGCTGGCCGAGTCGATCCACTCGGTGGCTGACTCCGGCAACCAGGGCCTGCTGCTGCTGGGCGGCCGGCGGGCCAAGCGGGAGGCCACCCCGGAGCACCCGTTCGGCTACGGCCGGGAGCGCTACATCTACGCGTTCATCGTGGCGATCGTGCTGTTCAGCGTCGGTGGACTTTTCGCGCTGTACGAGGCGTACCACAAGGCGCAGCACCCGGAGCCGATCACGAGCTGGCAGTGGGTCCCCGTGGCCGTCCTGGTGATCGCCATCGGCATGGAGAGCTTCTCGTTCCGGACCGCCATCCAGGAGTCCAACCACATCCGGGGCAACCAGTCCTGGGTGCGGTTCATCCGCCGGGCCAAGGCCCCGGAGCTGCCGGTGGTGCTGCTGGAGGACTTCGGCGCGTTGATCGGTCTGGTCTTCGCGCTGTTCGGCGTGGGAATGACGCTGATCACCGGGAACGGCATGTGGGACGCGGCCGGCACCGCGATGATCGGCGTGCTGCTGGTGATCATCGCGATCACGCTGGCCATCGAGACGAAGAGCCTGCTGCTCGGTGAGGGCGCGGAGCGCCACGATCTGGCGAAGATCGCGCAAGCGGTGACCGAGGGGCCCGAGGTCGAGCGCATCATCCACATGAAGACGCTCTACCTGGGCCCGGAGGAGCTGATGGTGGCCGCGAAGATCGGGGTGACGGCCTGCGAGACGGCCGAGGAGGTGGCGCGGGGCATCAACGCCGTGGAGGCGCGGATCCGCGCCGCGGTGCCCATCGCCCGGGTCATCTACCTGGAGCCCGACATCTACAGCGCGGCGGCGGACCGGGCGGGCACCGGGCAGGCGGCCCACACGGCCGTCCCGCAGCCGGAGGCCGCCGCCGGCGGCGACGAGGCGGCCGGACGGCCCGGGAGCTGACCGTGGAGCTGTTGCAGGGCCGGATCCGGGACTACGCCTGGGGCTCCCGCACGGCGATCGCCGAGCTGCAGGGGCGGCCGGTGCCGAGCGCCGGGCCGGAGGCCGAGCTGTGGCTGGGCGCCCACCCGGGCGCACCGGCCACGGTGGACCGCGACGGCAACCCGGTCAGCCTCACCGAGCTGCTGGTCGGGGAGCCGGAGCACTGGCTGGGCGAGCGCCTGGTCGGCCGGTTCGGCACCCGGTTGCCGTTCCTGTTGAAGGTCCTGGCGGCGGACGCCCCGCTGAGCCTCCAGGCCCACCCGGACGCCGAGCAGGCCCGGGCCGGCTACGCCGCCGACACCGGCCGGGTCAACTACGTGGACCCGTACCACAAGCCGGAGCTGCTGGTCGCGCTCTCGGAGTTCGAGGCGCTCTGCGGGTTCCGGGACCCGGCCGAGTCGGCGGCGGCCATCGCGGCGTTCGGCGTACCCGCGCTGGAGCCCGTGGTGGCGGCGCTGCGGACCGGGCCGGAGGGGCTACGGGAGGCTGTACGCCTGCTGTTGAGCTGGCCGGAGGCGGAGCGTGCCGGGCTGGTGGCGGACGTGCTGGCGGCGGAGGCCGCCGGTCCGGACGCGGGGCTGGTCCGGGCGCTGGCGGTCGACTACCCGGCCGACCCGGGTGTGGTGGTGGCGTTGCTGCTGCACCACGTCCGGCTGGCGCCGGGCGAGGCGATCTGGATGCCGGCCGGCAACCTGCACGCCTATCTGCGGGGCACCGGCGTGGAGATCATGGCGGCCAGCGACAACGTGCTGCGCGGCGGGCTCACCCCGAAGCGGGTGGACGTGGACGAGTTGCTGCGGGTGCTGCGTTTCGAGGTGCTCGACGAGCCGGTGGTCCGGCCGGAGCAGGTGGCGCCCGGGGTGGTGACCTGGCTGGTGCCCGTGGACGACTTCGCGCTGCACCGGGTCGAGGTGACCGCCGGTCGTCCGGGGGCACGGCTGGACGTGCCCGGCCCGCGGGTGGTGCTGTGCCGCGCCGGGGAGGTCACCGTGGCCGACGGGGTGGGGACGGTCACCCTGGCGGCCGGCCAGGCGGCGATCGGCACCGCGGCCGGCGGTCCGCTCGTGCTCGGTGGGGCCGGCGTGGCGTTCGTCGCCACCTCCGGCCTGCGCTGACCGGAACACTGCGCGGTGGCTCAGCCTCGCCACAAGTCCGACTTTCCCGAAATGGCTTGACGCGACCCTGACCCGGTGTGACTCTATGGGTACGCAGCGTTGTCGCGACGAAGGTCCGGTAACGCGCGGGGGAACCAAACCGGGGGGATGCACGGGGCGGCCGGGCCGTGAGCGGAAAGTCCGTTCACGACCGACCGCCCCGTGCGCTGTCCGCCGACCGGGGCCGCCGCCCCGTCGGTCAACCGGGCACGGGAGAAGAAGTCCACGCGCGTAAGGTGGAAGGCTGCGCAGTCATCGTTCGACAGGAGCTTCCATGACCAGCACCCTCCCGGCGGCCCCCCGTGGCGCGTCGTCCGGAGCCCGGCCGAGCACCCTCGCCGAGGGCGACTACAAGGTGGCGGATCTGTCGCTCGCCGCGTTCGGGCGTAAGGAGATCCGGCTCGCCGAGCACGAGATGCCCGGCCTGATGGCGATCCGGCGCGAGTTCGCCGAGGCCCAGCCGCTCGCCGGCGCCCGCATCACCGGCTCGCTGCACATGACCATCCAGACCGCCGTCCTGATCGAGACCCTGGTCGCGCTCGGCGCGCAGGTCCGCTGGGCGTCCTGCAACATCTTCTCCACCCAGGACCACGCCGCCGCCGCGATCGTCGTTGGCCCGGACGGGACCCCCGAGGCCCCGGCCGGCGTCCCGGTCTACGCCTGGAAGGGCGAGAGCCTGGAGGAGTACTGGTGGTGCACCGAGCAGGTGCTCACCTGGCCCGACGGGCAGGGCCCTAACATGATCCTCGACGACGGCGGCGACGCCACCCTGCTCGTGCACAAGGGCGCCGAGTTCGAGAAGGCCGGCGTCGTGCCGCCGGTCGAGTCCGCCGACTCCGAGGAGTACGCGGTCATCCTCCAGCTGCTGCACCGCTCGCTCGCCGAGGACGGCCAGCGCTGGACCCGGATCGCCGCCGGCATCAAGGGCGTGACCGAGGAGACCACCACCGGCGTGCACCGGCTCTACGAGATGCACCGCGCCGGCACCCTGCTCTTCCCGGCCATCAACGTCAACGACTCGGTGACCAAGAGCAAGTTCGACAACAAGTACGGCTGCCGCCACTCGCTCATCGACGGCATCAACCGCGCCACCGACGTGCTGATCGGCGGCAAGATGGCGGTCGTCATGGGCTACGGCGACGTGGGCAAGGGCTGCGCCGAGTCGCTGCGCGGCCAGGGCGCCCGCGTCGTGGTGACCGAGGTCGACCCGATCTGCGCCCTCCAGGCGGCGATGGACGGCTACCAGGTGGCCACCCTCGACGACGTGGTCGAGCAGGCCGACATCTTCATCACCGCGACCGGCTGCTTCAACGTCATCACCCACGAGCAGATGGCCCGGATGAAGCACCAGGCCATCGTGGGCAACATCGGCCACTTCGACAACGAGATCGACATGGCCGGCCTGGCGAAGCGCTCCGACGTGACCCGCGAGAACATCAAGCCGCAGGTCGACGTGTGGCGCTTCGACGACGGCCACGCCATCATCGTGCTCTCCGAAGGCCGCCTGCTGAACCTGGGCAACGCCACCGGCCACCCGAGCTTTGTGATGTCGAACTCGTTCGCCAACCAGACCATCGCCCAGATCGAGCTCTACACCAAGACCGACGAGTACCCGGTCGGCGTGTACGTGCTCCCCAAGCACCTGGACGAGAAGGTCGCCCGCCTGCACCTGGGCGCGCTCGGCGCCAAGCTGAGCACCCTCACCAAGGAGCAGGCCGCCTACCTGGGTGTGTCCCCGGAGGGCCCGTTCAAGCCGGAGCACTACCGCTACTGAGTTCCGCACCCGGAGGGGACCGGGGTCGGCCGTCGCGCGGCCGTCCCGGTCCCCTTCGCGTACGGGTGGGGCCGAACGACCCTGGCGGGTGTGCCCGCCGCCGGGCGAAGGTGAGGTGACCAGGGCATGTGAGCATGCCGACGGGCGGGGTGACGTTCGGCCGATCGACTTGACTCGGTGCCCGATCAGGAGCAAGGTATGGCTGCCCTAAGTTAACTGAGGCGTGCCTAACCAAACACGGAGTACCGATGTTCGCCACCTACCTGATCGGCCTGCGCGAGGGCCTGGAAGCGACCCTCGTGGTCAGCATCCTGGTCGCCTTCCTCGTGAAGTCGAACCGCCGCAACCGGCTGCCGCAGGTCTGGGGCGGGGTCGGTACGGCCGTGGTTCTCTCGGTGCTCTTTGGCTGGCTTTTCGTCTACACCTCGACGTCGCTGCTCAAATCCTCCGGGTCGCGCGAACTCTTCGAGGCCGTTACCTCAGTGGTCGCCGTGGTCTTCGTGACCTGGATGATCTTCTGGATGCGCAAGGCCGCCCGGTCGATCGCCGGCGAGCTGCGGGGCAAGCTCACCGATGCGCTCGCCGTCGGATCCCTGGCGGTGGCCGGTATGGCCTTCCTCGCGGTGATCCGAGAGGGCTTGGAAACGGCCTTGATCTTCTACTCCGCTGCGCAGGGCGCAGCCGAAGGCGCGGGCGGCCCGCTGCTCGGACTGATCGGCGGCATCGCCACCGCCGTGGTAATCGGCTTCCTGCTCTACCGGAGTGCCGTGAAGATCAACCTCGGCAAGTTCTTCACCTGGACCGGCGCTCTGCTGATCCTGGTCGCCGCGGGCATCCTGAAGTACGGCGTGCACGACTTCCAGGAAGCCGGGGTTCTGCCCGGGCTGAACAACCACGCCTTTGACTTCAGCTCAATCGTGGACCCGGACGGGTGGCTCGGCTCGCTGCTCGGCGGCATGTTCAACATCACCCCCGCGCCCACGGTGCTGGAGACGATCGCCTGGGTGGCCTACGCGGTCCCGGTGCTCGTGCTTTTCCTGCGCAAGCCGGCCGCCCCGGCCCGGCCCGCCGCACCCGCCGCCCCCGAGGCTTCCACCGACACCGCGCCCCAGCGCGCCTGACCGGCCCGTTTCCGAGGAGACACCACCGATGCGTACCACTCGATTCGTCGTGCCCGCCGCCGCCGGGGTGCTCGCCGTCGCCGGGCTGGCCGGTTGCGGGGGCGGTGACGACTCCGACGCCAAGGCCGGCGGCCCGATCGCCGTCAAGGCCACCGACAGCGCCTGCGAGGTCGGCGTCACCGAGGTCGAGGCCGGGCAGGTGACCTTCAAGGTGACCAACTCCGGGTCCAAGGTCAACGAGTTCTACGTCTACGCCGCCGGCGACCGGGTGATGGGCGAGGTGGAGAACATCGCCCCCGGCCTGAGCCGCGAGCTCCACGTCGAGCTGCCCGCCGGCACGTACGAGACCGCCTGCAAGCCCGGCATGAGCGGCCGCGGCATCCGGGGCGCCCTCAAGGTCAGCGGCACGGCCGCGACCGTCGCGCCCGACGCCGCGCTCAGCCAGGCCACCGCCAGCTACCAGCGCTACGTGCAGAGCCAGACCGCCGCGCTGCTCACCAAGACCGAGGAGTTCGTGGCCGCGGTCAAGGCCAACGACGTCACCAAGGCCAAGGAGCTGTACCCGGTGGCCCGCACCTACTGGGAGCGGATCGAGCCGGTGGCGGAGAGCTTCGGCGACCTCGACCCGAAGATCGACGGCCGCGAGGAGGTCGTGGAGGAGGGCATGCCGTTCACCGGCTTCCACCGGATCGAGAAGGACCTGTGGACCACCGGCGACGTCAGCAAGGACGGCGGCATCGCCGACCAGCTCCTCGTCGACGTGAAGGCGATCGTGGCCAAGGCCAACGCCGAGAAGCTCACCGCGCTCCAGCTCGCCAACGGCGCCAAGGCGCTCCTCGACGAGGTCGCCAGCGGCAAGATCACCGGCGAGGAGGAGCGGTACTCGCACACCGACCTCTGGGACTTCAACGCCAACCTGGAGGGCTCGAAGGCGGCCATCGCCGCGCTGCGTCCCGCCCTGGAGCAGCGCTCGCCCGACCTGGTCAAGCAGCTCGACACCGAGTTCGCCACCGTCGAGGCCGCGCTCGGCAAGCACCGCGCCGGCGACGGCTGGAAGCTGCACACCCAGCTCAGCAAGGCCGAGCTCAAGGAACTCTCGGACAGCATCAACGCCCTGGCCGAGCCGATCAGCAAGGTTGCCGCGGTCGTCGCCCGATGACGACCGGGTCCGGAGGTGACGTGATGAGCGAGCCGAACACCGACGAGACGATCCGCGGGACCGGCGTGTCCCGGCGCCGGGCCATCACCCTGGCCGGAGCCGGCGTGGCCGGCGTCGCCGGGGTGGCGGTCGGCGCGGGCGCGCTGCTCGGCGGCGGGGACCAGGCGTCGGCCACCGAGACGGCGGCCGGCGCCGTCCCGTTCCACGGCGAGCACCAGGCCGGCATCGTCACCCCGGCCCAGGACCGGCTGCACTTCGTCGCGTTCGACGTGATCACCAAGGACCGGGCCCGGCTGGTCGCGCTGCTCCAGGAGTGGAGCGCCGCCGCGGCCCGGATGACCGCCGGCAAGGACGCCGGGCTGATCGGCGCGGTCGGCGGTGTGCCGGAAGCCCCGCCGGACGACACCGGCGAGGCGCTCGGGCTGCCCCCGTCGCAGCTCACCATCACCGTCGGCTTCGGACCGACGCTGTTCCGCGACGCCCAGGGCCGGGACCGCTTCGGCATCGCCGACAAGCGGCCCGCCGCCCTGGCCGACCTGCCGCACTTCGCCGGGGACGCGCTCAAGCCGGAACTGTCCGGCGGCGACATCTGCGTCCAGGCGTGCGCGAACGACCCGCAGGTGGCGGTGCACGCCATCCGCAACCTGGCCCGGATCGGCATGGGCGTGGTCAGCGTCCGCTGGTCCCAGCTCGGCTTCGGGCGTACCTCGTCGACGTCCCGGGGGCAGGCCACCCCGCGCAACCTGTTCGGCTTCAAGGACGGCACGGCCAACCTCAAGGCCGAGGACGCCGACCTGCTCCGCGAGCAGCTCTGGGCCCAGGCCGGCGACGGCCCCGCCTGGATGGCCGGCGGGTCCTACCTCGTCACCCGCAAGATCCGGATGCTGATCGAGACCTGGGACCGCAGCCCCCTGGCCGAGCAGGAGATGATCGTCGGCCGGACCAAGGGCAGCGGCGCGCCGCTCGGCAAGCGCGCCGAGTTCGACGAGCCGGACTTCGCCGCCAAGGGCGACGACGGCGAGCCGGTGATCGCCGAGACCTCGCACGTCCGGCTCGCCCACCCGGACCAGAACGACGGCGCCCGCCTGCTGCGCCGCGGCTACAACTTCGTGGACGGCTCGGACGGGCTGGGCCGGCTCGACGCCGGGCTCTTCTTCATCGCCTACCAGCGGGACCCGCGCAAGCAGTTCGTGCCGATCCAGACCCGGCTGGCCCGCAACGACGCCATGAACGAATACCTGCGGCACGTCTCCAGCGGCCTGTTCGCCTGCCCGCCCGGCGTCCGTGACGCCGCCGACTGGTGGGGCCGGGAACTGTTCTCCTGACCGGGGTCAGCGCCCGGCGCGGACCGAGGTGGGCTGTCCGCGTACCGGATCGGGTGGGGTGGGGACGGCGGGCCGCAGGGTGGTCGGCGCCGGGGTGGCCGGCGCGGAGGTCAGCTCCGGCCACAGCGTGGCGGTGACCGCCCGGGCGCGGCCCAGCCGGTACGCGGCCCGGCGACCCCGCTCGGCCAGCACGGCGGCGAGGTACACCGGCTCGGGCGCGGCCCACGGCGGGGGCGGCGACGTGACCGCCGCGACCTCGGCCCACAGCCCTCGGCCCAGCCGGCTCCGGTCCGGCTCGGCGAGCTGGTGCAACCGGCCCAGGTACTGCCGGACGACCAGGGCCAGCCCGTCGTCCACCCGGGTCAGGTCGAGGGTGGCCGCCCAGCGGAGCAGCGGCGGCACCGCCGGCGGGGCCGGCCGCCACACCCCGGCGCTGCGGGTGTGCACCACCAGCGTGCCGGCGACCAGGTCGCCCAGCCGCCGCCCGCGCGGGTCGGTCAGCATCACCGTCACGCTCGCCGCCCAGCTCAGCAGCGGCAGCACCAGCCCCGGCCACTCCACGGCCACGCCCACCAGCGCGCGGGTCAGCGACTGGCCGACCCCGACCGGGCCGCCGTCGGCGCGGACCACCCGCAGGCCCACGGCCAGCTTGCCCAGCGTCCGGCCGCCCACGAAGCGCTCCATGAGCACCGGGTAGCCGACCAGCACCAGCACGAGCACCACGAGCTGGAGGGCGCCGGCCAGCGCGGCGTCCATGAGGTCACCCGGCAGGCTCACCACCAGCACCGACAGGCCCGCGCTGAGCAGCATCGCCACCACGAGCTGGGCCACCAGGTCGATCAGCAGGGCGAGGACCCGGGAGCCCAGCCGCGCCGCCCGGACGTCCAGCTCCACCGCCTCGCCGCTGACCAGACCGGCGTCGGCCCATCCGGCCGGTGGGGGAGGTTGCGCGCGCACCCCGACAGTGAACACTATGTGCGCCGGACGGGGGAGGACGAAGTGGATCTCGACGCGTACGTGGCCGAGCACGGCGCCGAGTGGCGGCGGCTGGAGCAGTTGACCGGCCGGCGGAAGCTGGACGCGGCCGAGGTGGACGAGCTGGTCGGCCTCTACCAGCGCGCCGCCACCCACCTGTCCGCGCTGCGCAGCCGGGCCCCCGAACCGGCCCTGGTCGGCCGCCTCTCCCACCTGGTGCTCGCGGCCCGGGCCCGGATCACCGGCCGCCCCCGGCCCTCCTGGGCGGCGGTGGGCCGGTTCCTCCTCGGCGACCTGCCGGCCGCCCTCTACCGGGCCTGGCCCTGGTGGTGCGCGGTGGCCACCGGGTTCAGCGCGCTCACCGCCTTCCTCATCTGGTTCGTCGCCGGCCACCCGGACACCGCCGCCGCGTTCATCGGCGCCGAGGCGGCCCGGCAGCTCGTCGACTCCGGCTTCGCCGGCTACTACACCGAGTTCACGGCGCCGACCTTCGCGTTCCACCTGTGGACGCACAACGCCTGGCTGGCCGCGCAGTGCCTGGCCGCCGGGGTGCTCGTGGTGCCGGTGCTCTGGCTGCTCTGGCAGAACGCGCTGAACATCGGCGTGGTGGGCGGCGTGATGATCTCCTACGGCCGGGCCGACGTGTTCTTCGGCATGATCACGCCGCACGGGCTGCTCGAACTCACCGGCATCCACGTCGCCGCCGGGGTCGGGCTGCGTACCGCGTGGGCCTGGATCGCGCCGCCGGCGCACCTGAGCCGGGGCCGGGCCGTCGCCGAGGCGGGCCGCTCGGCCATCGTGGTCGCCGCCGGTCTGGTCGGCCTCTTCGCGGTCTCCGCGCTGCTGGAGGCGTTCGTGACCCCGGCGCCGCTGCCGGTCGCCGTCCGGGTGGGGATCGGCGCCACGGTCTGGCTGGCCTTCCTGGCGTACGCGCTGCTCCTCGGCGGCCGGGCGGTCAGAGCTGGCCGAGGGACTTGAGCCGCAGGTAGGTGTCCGCGACCGCCGGGGCGAGCCGGTCGGCGGGGGCGTCCACCACGGTCACCCCGTGCCGGGACAGCGCGGTCCGGACCCGGTCCCGCTCGGTCAGGGCCCGCCAGGCCGCCGCGGCGGCGTACGCGTCGTCGGGGCCGGTCGGCGGGGCGGTCGTGAGCCCGGTCAGCACCGGGTCGTGGGTGGCCGCGAGCACGACCCGGTGCCGGGCGGCCAGCCGGGGCAGCACGGGCAGCAGCCCCTCGCCGAGCGCGCCGGCCTCCAGGGCGGTGAAGAGCACCACGAGGCTGCGCTGCCGTTCCCGGCGCAGCACCTCCCCGGCGATCAGCTCGAAGTCGGTCTCCACCAGCGCCGGCTGGAGCGGGGCGACCGCGTCCACCAGCCGGGCGAGCAGCGCGGGCCGGCCGCTGCCGGTCACCCGGGCCCGGATCGCGGTGTCCGCGGCGAGCAGGTCGACGCGGTCGCCGGCCCGGGCGGCCAGCGCGGTGAGCAGCAGCGCCGCGTCGATCGCGGTGTCCAGCCGCGGCTCGTCGCCGAGCCGGACCGCCGAGGTGCGGCCGGTGTCCAGCACGCAGACCAGCCGCCGGTCCCGCTCCGGCCGCCAGGTGCGCACCAGCACGTCGGAGCGGCGGGCGCTGGCCCGCCAGTCGATCGAGCGTACGTCGTCGCCGACCACGTACTCGCGGAGGGTGTCGAACTCGGTGCCGTGGCCCCGCCCCCGGGTGACCTGGACGCCGTCGATGACGCGCAGCTTCGCCAGCTTCTCGGGCAGGTGCCGTCGGGAGTCGAACCGGGGCAGCACGCGCAGCGTCCACGGTGGGGTGGCCGGGTGGCCGGCGCGCTGCCGGAACGCCAGCCGCATCGGCCCGAGGGAGCGTACGGTCAGCGCCACCGCGGGCCGGTCGCCGCGCCGGGCCGGGGTGAGCCGCACCGGCAGGGCGGCCGTGCGGCCCGGCGCGACGGTGAGCACCCGCCCGGCGGGGACGTCGGGCCGCGCCCCGGCCGACGGCACCCACGCGTCGCGCACCTGGGCGCGCAGCGTCCGGGCGGAGGCGTTTGCCAGGTGCAGGGTGACCGTGGCGGTGCCGCCCAGCCGGACCGTGCGGTCACCGGCGCGGGTGGCGGTGACCCCGTGCAGCGGCGCCGCAAGAGTCCAGTCGAGGACGACCAGCAGCAGCACCGCCGCCGTCAGCACGGCGACGCCGAGGAAGGGCGCCGGCCAGGCCGGCAGGGTCGCCGCGCTCGCCGCGAGCAGCAGACCCGCCCGCCAGGTCATCGCGGCGTCGGCACGGTGGCCAGCACCGCGTCCAGCACGGCGTCGACGGTCACGCCCTCCAGCTCCACCTCCGGGCGCAGCCGCAGCCGGTGCCGCAGGGTGGGTCGGGCGACCGCCTTCACGTCGTCGGGGGTGACGTGGTCCCGGCCGGCCAGCCAGGACCACGCCTTGGCGGTGCTCAGCAGGGCGGTGGCGCCCCGTGGCGAGGCGCCCAGCTCCAGCGCGGGGGCGACCCGGGTGGCCCGGCACAGGTCCACGATGTAGCCGAGCACCGGTTCGGCCACGTGCACCGCCCGCACCGCCGCCCGGGCAGCGGCCAGGTCGGCCGCGGTGGCCACCGGGCGTACGCCGGCGGCGCGCAGGTCGCGCGGGTCGAAGCCGGCGTGGTGCGCCCGGAGCACGCCCAGCTCCTCCTCCCGCTCGGGCAGCGGCACGGTCAGCTTGAGCAGGAACCGGTCCAGCTGCGCCTCCGGCAGCGGGTAGGTGCCCTCGTACTCGACGGGGTTCTGGGTGGCCGCCACGATGAACGGGTCGGGCAGCGGGCGGCGCTCGCCCTCGACGGAGACCTGCCGCTCCTCCATGACCTCCAGCAGCGCCGACTGGGTCTTCGGCGGGGTGCGGTTGATCTCGTCGGCGAGGAGCAGGTTCGTGAAGACCGGCCCCTCCCGGAAGGTGAAGGCGGCGGTGCGCGGGTCGAAGATCAGCGACCCGGTCACGTCGCCGGGCATCAGGTCGGGGGTGAACTGCACCCGCTTGGACTCCAGGTCCAGCGCGCCGGCCACGGTCCGCACCAGCAGGGTCTTGGCCACCCCGGGTACGCCCTCCAGCAGCACGTGCCCCCGGCAGAGCAGCGCGATGACCAGGCCGGTGACCACGGCGTCCTGCCCGACGACGGCCTTGGCCACCTCGGCCCGCAGCCGGTGCAGGGCGGCGCGGGCGTCGGGCTGGGCGGCGGGCGACGCGGCGGCGATGACGGGTCCGGTCACCGGGGATCTCCTTCGGTCGGGTGGGGGGCCAGGGTACGGGTCAGGGCGTCCAGGCCGCGGGCCAGCTCCAGCAGCTCCCGGTCGTCCTCCGGGGCGGCGCCGTGCAGCAGCTCGGCCACCCGCTCCGGGTCGGCCCCCGCGTGCGCGGCGACCCGGGCGGCCACCTCGTCGGGCGGGGTGTCCGGGGGCAGGTTGAGCCGGGGCAGCAGCCGGTCCAGCGCGGCGGCGCGCAGTGTCGCTGCGGCGGTGTCCCGGGCGCCGGCCCGGCGGTAGAGCCGGGCGCGGCCGAGCACCGTCTCGGCGGAGTGGACGGTCACCGGCAGCGGCTCCGGCACGGGCGGGCCGAGCCGGCGGGACCGCCAGAGCACCAGCAGCAGCCCGGCCACGGCGAGCTGCGCCAGCACCGCCCAGAACCAGGGCGGGAAGGCGTCCCAGAGCGGGTTGTGCCAGTTCGGCGGCGGGTCCGCCCGGTCGTCCGCGCGCCCGCCGCTGCGCCGGGGCAAGGGGGTCCCGTCGCCGTCGGGGGTCGGCGACAGGCTCGGCCCGGTCGGGGCCGGCTCGGGGCCGGGCAGTTCGAGCCAGACCAGCGGGCGGTCGCCGCCGAGCAGGCCGGTGGCGAGGCTCCGGTTGCCCCACTCGTCGATCCGGTCGTTGCGGAACGGGTCGCTGGCGCCGATCACCACCACCTCGGCGCCCCAGGAGATCCGGTGCAGCGCGCCCGCGTAGCACCGGTCGACGGGGGACGGCCCGGCGTAGCGCTGGTGGTCGACGGCGGCGGTGCCGGCGCGCAGCGCCTCGGGCAGCCGGCAGGACGGGCCGTCGGCGTCCGGCGGCAGGGCCCGGGTGGCCCACCGGCGGTCGGTCGGTTCCAGCGGCAGGGCCAGGCCGGTCAGCACCCGGCGGGACGGCTCGACCAGCACGAGCCGGCTGCCGCCGGGCAGCACCGTCAGGGCGGGCAGGGTGCTCGGGTGCACCAGCTCGGGGGCCGGCACGAAGAGGGTGACCGGGCCGGGCCCGACGGCACGCAGGGCCTCCCGCACGTCGGTCTCCCGGCGGATCGGCACGCCCTGCGCGCGCAGCGCCCCCGCCAGCCGGCTGCCCCCGTCGCCGCCGGTGGCGACCGGGGACAGGAAGCCCCGGTCGGCCGGGTCGGGCTGGTCCACGGCGTGCAGGACCAGGGTGGTCACGATCAGCAGCACGGCCAGCCCGAGCGGGACCAGCATCCGGTGCCACCGGCGGCGTGGCGCGGGGGGCGCCGCCGGGCGGGCCGGGTCGAGGGTGGTGGTCACCGGTGGTCCCCCTCGGCGGCCAGCTCGCGACGCAGGTCCGTGGCGAGGTCACGCATCCGGTGGTCGTGCGCGGCGGTGGCCGGGCGCTGGGCGTACCAGAGGTCGGAGAAGATCGCCCCGGCGGCGTGCAGGGTGGGGTGCACCCCGGGCCGGACCCGGGCGACGGCCGCCGTCAGCTCGGTGACGGTCAGCCCGGGGCGGGGCTCCACCAGCTGCCGCGCCACCAGGAGGCGGACCATCTCACGCAGCCGTTCCCGAACCGCCTCGGCGTACCGGCCCTCGGCGGCGAGCCGGTCGGCGAGGCCGGCGGGGGCGGCCGGCCCCGGCTCGGGGGACCGGGGCGCGGGCAGCGGCACCGCCGGCGTCTCCGGCCGGGCCCGGCGCCGCCGCCGGGGCAGCCGCAGCTTCGGCCGCCGCAGTCGGGGCAGGCGCAGTCGGGGCAGCCGCAGCCGGGGCAGCCGGAACCGGGGCAGGCGGAGCCGGGGCCGGCCGACCCGGGGCAGTCGGCGGGGCACCCAGGCCGGGAAGAAGTGCCAGGCCAGCGCGACCAGCAGCGCACCGGCCAGCAGGAGCAGGGCGGCCAGCGGCAGCGGTACGGCGTCGCCCAGCGCGGCGACCGACTCGGTCCACCACCGGCTCACCTCGGCACCGCCAGCAGGACGGGCTCCGGGGTGCCGGCCGGTGCCCGGGAGAGCCGGATGTCCAGCCCTTCGGTGCGCATCCGGGTCTCCAGGTGCAGCACCGCGTCCAGGCACGCCAGCGCCGGGTATGCGACCGCGTTGACCGCCGCCCAGGCGACGGTGGCGACCGGCAGCGCCCAGGCGGAGACGTCGAAGAGGCCCAGCAGGCCGAGGCCGTGGTAGACGCCCAGCCCGATGCCGAGCCGGATCAGCCACCAGCCCAGGTAGCCGAGCAGGCGGATCGCGGCGGCCCGCCCGCCGACCCGGACCGCCAGTCGCAGTGCCCGTCCCGGCGCCCGGTACGCCGCCACCCGGTCCACCACGAGCGCCGGCACCACCGCGCCGAGCAGCCCGTACGCGACGAACCAGGCCGGCCCGGCCAGCCCGGCGAGCAGGACGGTCGACCCGACCAGGGCCCCGGCCAGCAGGGTGGCCCACCAACGGGCGTCGTGCAGCAGCTCGCGTGCCCCGGTGCGGCGGCCCAGCAGGGCGGCCCCGGCGCTCCGGGCGGCCGGGTTGCCCAGCAGCGCGATGATCATGGCCTCGGTGCCGGCGCCGAACGCGAGCAGGAGCCAGTACCACCCGAGCCGGTCCGGGTCGAACCACCACTCGGGCGGCCGGGCGTTCGCCAGCACCCGCAGCGGGTGCAGCAGGGCCTGCTCGCCGAGGGCCAGCAGGACGGCGAGCGGGACGAGCACCCGGGCCTGGTTGCGCAGCAGCAGGACGGCCGAGTCGAGCAGCTCACCGACCGTCAGCGGGCGGCGCGGGAGCACCGCGGTCGGGCCGACGTCGGGCACGGCGTACTCCTGGCGGGCGGGTCGAGGTGGCGGGCGGCGACTGGCACGAGGGATCATGGTTGCACGGCGCGTCCGCGCCCGGTGGACCCGTCCGCCACGACGCGCCACGCGGGCGGCCACGCCGTCAGCTGTGGTGCCGGACCGCCCTCGGCGCTACGGTGCCGTGAAGACGGCGGACCCTACGAACGAACGGGGATGGAACGATAAACCCCATGAGAGCCCGGGTACTGGTGGTCGACGACGACCCCGCACTCGCCGAGATGCTCGGCATCGTCCTGCGCAGCGAGGGCTTCGTGCCCTCCTTCGTCGCGGACGGAGAACGGGCACTGGCCGCGTTCCGTGACAGCCGGCCCGATATCGTCCTGCTCGACCTGATGCTGCCCGGCATGAGCGGCATCGACGTGGCCCGGGCCATCCGTGGCGAGTCCGGCGTGCCGATCGTGATGCTGACCGCCAAGAGCGACACGGTCGACGTGGTGCTCGGGCTGGAGTCCGGGGCCGACGACTACGTGGTCAAGCCGTTCAAGCCCAAGGAGCTGGTGGCCCGGATGCGGGCCCGGCTGCGCCGGGGCGAGGACGTGGCGCCGGAGCTGCTCACCATCGGCCCGCCCGGCAACCAGATCACCATCGACGTGCCCGCGCACACGGTGAGCCGGGACGGCGAGGAGGTGAAGCTGACGCCGCTGGAGTTCGACCTGCTGGTCGCGCTCGCCCGCAAGCCGCGCCAGGTCTTCACCCGGGAGGTGCTGCTGGAGCAGGTCTGGGGCTACCGGCACGCCGCCGACACCCGCCTGGTCAACGTGCACGTGCAGCGGCTGCGCGCCAAGATCGAGCCGGATCCGGAGCGACCCGAAATCATCCTCACCGTGCGAGGCGTGGGCTACAAGGCGGGCACCGGATAGCCTGGTCAGCACTGTGGTGACCTCCCCGCGCCCCGACTCGCCGACCCCCGCGTCCCGCCGGCTCCCCGCCGCGCGGGCGCTGTGTCGCGTGCTGGCCGGCCGCACGGCCCGGCTCGCCGCGGGCGTCCACCAGACCTGGCGGCGCTCGCTCCAGGTCCGTGTGGTCACCATCACACTGGTGGCGTCCAGCCTGCTGGTGGGCGGGTTCGCCTACCTGATCGCCGACAAGCTCACCAACATCCTGCTGGAGAACGCCGAGACCGACGTCCTGCTGCGGCTCCAGAACGGCAGCGACTACGCCTCCAAGCAGTTCAACCTCTACAGCCAGCCGCAGGAGGCCCAGCTCCAGGACACCATCGACGGCACGGTCAACTACCTGGCCGGTGGTGACCCGGCGCAGACCAGCGGCGTGGTGGTGGCGATCACCGCCGACAACTTCGCCGGGTTCATCGAGCCCCGCACCTCGCCGGACGTCCAGGTCCGCCCGCTGATCGGGCGGGAGCTGCGGGCCAAGGTCGCCGCCGGCAAGATCGCCCACCAGATCCGCACCGGCACGCTCGACGGCCAGCGCACCAAATACCTCGTCTACGGCTCCCCGGTGCCGACCCGGTTCGGGCAGGTGGAGCTCTACTACCTCGTGCCGCTGGCCCGGCAGGACGCCACGGCGGCCGACGCCCGGGCCACCGTGGTCGCCACCGGCGCGGCCCTGGTCCTGCTGCTCGGCCTGCTGGCCGCCCTGGTCACCCGCCTGGTGGTGACCCCGGTGCGGGTGGCCGCGCGGACCGCCCAGCGGCTCTCCGCCGGCCTGCTCGACCAGCGGATGGTGGTCAACGGCGAGGACGACCTGGCCCTGCTCGCCGCCTCGTTCAACCAGATGGCGACCAACCTGCAACGGCAGATCCTCCGGCTGGAGGAGATGTCCCGGCTGCAACGCCGGTTCACCTCCGACGTCTCCCACGAGCTGCGGACCCCGCTGACCACGGTCCGGATGGCCGCCGACCTGATCTTCGCCGAGCGGGACGAGTTCGACCCGGCCGTGGCGCGCAGCGCCGAGCTGCTCCAAGCCGAGCTGGACCGGTTCGAGGAACTCCTCACCGACCTGCTGGAGATCAGCCGCTTCGACGCCGGCTTCGCCATGCTCGACAGCGAGCCGACCGACCTGGTGCCAGTCGTGCACCGGGTGGCCGAGCGGCTGGCCGGGCTGGCCGAGCGGGTCGGGGTGGCCATCGAGCTGGACCTGCCGGACAGCCCGGTGATCGCCGAGGTGGACCCGCGCCGGGTCGAGCGGGTGCTGCGCAACCTCGTCGGCAACGCGGTCGAGCACGGCGAGGCCAAGCCCGTGCGGATCACCCTGGGCATGGACCAGAGCGCGGTGGCGATCACCGTGCGGGACCACGGCGTCGGGCTCAAGCCCGGCGAGGAGAAGCTGGTCTTCAACCGGTTCTGGCGGGCCGACCCGTCCCGCGCCCGGCAGACCGGCGGCACCGGCCTGGGCCTGTCGATCAGCCTCGAGGACGCCCGGCTGCACGGCGGCTGGCTGGAGGCGTGGGGCGCGCCCGGGCAGGGCGCCCAGTTCCGGCTGACCCTGCCGGTCCGGGCCGGCGACCGACTGACCACGTCGCCGCTGCGGCTCGTGCCGGCCGACGCCACCCTGCCGTTCGGCGGCCCGCGCCAGGGCGGGCTGCTCGCCATCGGTCCGGGCAGCGGCGCCGGGGCGCTTGCCGTCGGGCCGGCGGAGCCGGGCGGACGGGCGGAGGTGGCGCCATGAGCGCGCGACATGAGCCGGTCACCCTGCGGCGGCGGGTGCTGGTCGCGCTGCTGGGCGGCGTGCTGCTTCCCGCCGGGCTGGTCGCCTGCGGGATCCCGAACGAGACCGAGGTGCAGGTCGACGGCTCGGCCCCGGCCGCCGAGGCCGGCACGCTGAACGGCAGCCCCGCTCGGCCGCCCACCCCGGGCGACAGCGCCGAGCCCGTTCCTTTCATCGAGAACTACCTGCGGGCGCCCGCCGCCGGGGAGCGTGAGCAGGCGTACGCCCGGGCCAAGGAGTTCATCGGGCCGGAGGCGAAGGGCCTGCTGCCCGAGAAGCAGCAGAGCAGCGAGATCGAGCTGACGGTGGTGCGGCTGCTGGAGAAGCCGGAGGTCACCCCGCCGAACAACCAGGGCACCAGCGACGTGACGCTCAAGGTGCAGCAGGTCGGCGTGCTGCGCGCGGACGGCGTCCTGGACTCGCCGGAGGCCAGCGAGACCGAGTACAAATTCCAGCTGCGCCGGGCGGACTCCGGCGGCCCCGGGCTGCTCCTCACCAACGTGCCCAACGAGCTGCTGATCAGCGACACCGCACTGCGGGAGTACTACCGGTCGCGCACCATCTACTTCTGGAACTCCGCCCGGTCACGCCTGGTGCCCGACCTGCGCTACCTGCCCTCGTCGGTGCCGGCCGAGCGGCGGGTCACCGACGTGGTGAAGTGGCTGACCGGGGGCCCGTCGAAGTGGCTGGCACAGGGGGTGACCGGGCTGCCCGACGGCACCCGGCCGATCAACAACGCCACCGGCGCGGACGGGCACTGGGAGGTCAACCTCACCATGCCGGGGGCCGACGACAAGAAGCTCGGCCTGCTCGCCACCCAGCTCGCCTGGTCGCTGCCCGAGATGAGCGGTCAGCTCGATCTGAAGATCCAGAACCAGAAGCGGCGCACCGTCGACCTCGAGCAGGAGCGGGCGGAGCACGCCGTCTCCCCGACCGGCGACCGACCGGCCCGGTTCAGCGTCTACGACGGCGCCGTCCGTCCGCTCGCCATCGCCAACGAGCCGAGAGCCGCCGTCCCGCTGCTGGTCGATGCCAACAAGAACGTGGTCGCCGCGGCGCTGGCCCGCGCCGACGACCAGGTGCTGGCCGCGCTGGTGGTGACCGGCACGAACCGCCGGCAGCGGCTCAAGGTGGGCTCTGGCCCGGACCCGGTGGCGGTGTTCGACAGCAGCAAGGACACGTACGGCACGCTCAGCCGACCCACCTGGCTCCGTTCGCTCGACGAGCGGCACCCCGCCGGCCTCGTGGCCGCGGACGGCAAGCTCTACCGGTTCGACGGGGCAGCCGGGATGAGTTCCGTCCCGCTGGCCGTCCCCGGGCCCGTCGTGGCGGTCGCCGGGTCCCTCGACGGACACCGGATCGCCCTGGTCATCGGGGGCGCCCTCTACGTGGCGGCGGTGAACGTCGACGGCGGCGTGGTGAGCGTGGGCCTACCGCGCCGGCTGGCCACCCTGCTCACGAACATCAGTGCCGTCGACTGGGTGGCCGAGAACGACCTGGTCCTCGCCGGCAACGAGGCGGACCGGCGACCGGCGATCCACCAGATCACGGTCGACGGCGCCCAGGAGACGGCGCTCAAGCGGGACATCGGCGCCGAGGTGACCCAGTTGGCCGCGTACCCGGGCGGCGCGGTCGGCGGGCCGCCGGCGCTGTCGTACATGTACGAGGCGAACCGGGCGGCCTACCGGAACAACCCGTTCGAGAACATCAAGCGGGAACAGGTGCTGGACGTGCCGGCCGGCAGTCGGGCGACCAACCCGACCGCACCCTTCTTCCTCTACTGAGGCGCCGGTGCCGGGCCTGGGCGGACTCTGGTCGGACCTGACCGACCTGGTGTTGCCGGCCGGCTGCGCCGGCTGTGCGGAGCGGGTGCCCGGCCTGCGGCAGGGTTTCTGCCCGCGATGCGTCGGCGAACTGGAGTCGCTGCGACCCGCCCCGACCCGCCCCGATCCGGCCCCGCCCGGCCTGCCGCCCTGCGTCGCCCTCGGCCCGTACGCGGGCGCGCTGCGCCACGGGCTGCTGGCGTACAAGGAGCGGGGCCGGCACGGGCTGGCCCGGCCGCTGGGCGCGCTGCTCGCCGAGGTGGTCGCCGCGGCGGTGGGCCCGCGCCGGGCGGTGACCCTGGTGGCGGTGCCGGACACCGCGCGGGCGGCTCGGGCCCGCTACGGCGACCACCTGGACCGGCTGGCCCGCCACGCGGCGGACCGGCTGAAGGCGGCCGGCTGGCCGGTACGCGTGCTCCGCCCGCTGCGCGCGCTGCCCCGGCCGGACTCGGTGGCGCTGGACAGCGCCGGCCGGGCCGCCGCGGCCGACGCGGCGTTCCGGCTGCGCCGGGCCGGCGGGGCGGACGGGCCTGTGGTGCTGCTCGACGACATCGTCACGACGGGGGCGACCCTGGCGGCGGTGAGCCGGGTTCTGCGCGAGGCGGGAATGACGCCAAACGCCGCGGCCGTGCTCGCCGCAACGCAAAAACGGCACCATCAGTGACGCTTCGTGTTTCCGTTTCACCCCATGGTGTATGAGCTGTTAAATTTCGCGGCCTCTCCCGGCAACTGGGGGTGACTGGTGGCCGAACAGGAGTTAGCGTTTTCGTGTCGGGGGTAGGAGGTCTCCAACCTTCCCCGGCACTGGAAGGAGGCGTAGCCGTACACCATCGGTCGACGCCGAACGGGGTTCTCCCTGGGTGCGTCGACCGGAAGATCCGGACCGAACGACCGTCCGAACAAGGGAGGTCACGTGGACATCGTGGTCAAGGGCCGTAACGTCGAAGTGCCGGACCATTACCGGGTGCACGTAGCCGAGAAACTCGCAAAGATCGAACGCTACGACCACAAGCTCATTCGCGTGGACGTCGAGTTGTTCCACGAGCGCAATCCGCGCCAGGCCGATCACTGCCAGCGGGTGGAAATCACCTGCGTGACGCGCGGCCCGGTGATCCGGGCCGAGGCCTGCACGAATGATTTCTACAGCGCGCTGGACGCCGCCATCGCCAAGCTGGACACCCGCTTCCGCCGGGCGGCCGACCGCCGCCGGGTGCACCGCGGCCGGCACGCGCCGCTCTCCGTCGCCGCCGCCACCGCCGACCTGCCGGTGGCCGACCTCGACGGGCCCGGCCTGGCGACGCTGAACGGGCACGGGACGGCCACCGCCGTCGCGGAACGGCCCGACGAGGGTGGCTACGAGGAACACGACGACCAGCCGTGGCACATCGCGCGGGCGAAGGTGCACCCCGCCGAGCCCATGACGGTCGACGACGCGCTGTTCCAGATGGAACTGGTCGGCCACGACTTCTACCTGTTCCAGGACAAGGAGTCGGGCCGCCCGAGCGTGGTCTACCGCCGGCACGCCTACGACTACGGGATCATCTCGCTCGACACCGGACCCTGACCACCCCGCGGGACACGACCGGCCGGAAGCCGTGGTGGGCGACCACCACGGCTTCCGCCGTCAGATGGCCCGGTCGTCCGGCAGCAACCCGAAGACGAGCGAGTCGTACCGGGTGCCGTCCGGGCCGGGGAGCCGGTCGCGCAGCAGCCCCTCCCGCCGGAAGCCGACCTTTTCGAGGACCCGCTGCGAGGCGATGTTCTCCGGTCGGGTGCCGGCCCAGAGCCGGGCCAGCCCGACGTCGAACGCCCAGCCGGCGACGAGCCGCACCGCCCGGGTGGTCAGCCCCCGGCCGCGCGCCTCCGGTAGCAGGCTGTAGCCGAGCATGCCCTGGCCGGTGGCGGGCTCGTCGTACATCAGGGCGCAGCCGCCGGCCACCGCGCCGGTCGCCGCGTCGAGGATCGCGAAATCGGCCGAGCGGCCGGCCAGCCAGCGGCTCTCCGCCAGCCGGCAGCGCCGCTCGATCGACGCCCGGTCCGGCGCCACCGGCGGGACCCGGTTCGCCACCACCTCCGGCAGCGTGTGCAGCCGGTACAGCGCCTCGGCGTCCGCCGGCCCCACCCGGCGCAGCGTCACCACGCCGTCGGTGAGCCGGCCCTCGGGCAGGTCCGGCAGCAGCCGGGGGGTCGGCCCGGGCGGGTCGTCGGCGAGGCGTACCCAGACGGCCAGGTCGTGCCGACCGTGCCGGCCCTGGCCGGCCGACCGGCGTACCCCCTCGTGCCGGAACCCGGCGGCCAGGGCCACCCGCTGGCTGGCCCCGTTCTCCTCCTGGGTGAGCAGTTCGAGCCGGACGGTGCCGGCGGCGAAGGCCGCCTCGGCCAGCGCGCGGGTGGCGGCCGTGGCGACGCCCCGGCCGCGCGCCCACGGCGCCACCCAGTAGCCGATCTCCGCCTGCCCGCGCTCCGCCACCGGGTGGCTGAGGCCGACCGCGCCGATCAACCGGTCGGTGGCCGGGTCGGCGATCACGTAGGCCGCGCCGCCGGTGGCCCAGGCCGCCGGTGCGCCCTCGGTGATCCACCACCGGGCGCTCTCCTCGGTGTACGGGTCGGGCAGGCCGGGCAGGAACCGCTGGGTGAGCGGGTCGGCGCAGGCGGCGGCGGTGTCCGCCAGGTCGGTGAGCCGGTTCCGCCGCAGCCGCACCCCGTACGCCTCGATGGTCTCCGGCGTCATCGCTGGTCCTGCGGGAGCAGCCCGCCGATCCAGACGTCCTGCCGTTCCCCGCGGTGCTGGACGCCGCCGCGGAGGGTGCCCTCGACGGTGAAGCCGGCCTTCTCGGCGGCCCGGCGCGACGCGGTGTTGCCGACGTTGGCCCGCCACTCGATCCGGGCCAGCCCCAGCGTGGTGAAGCCCCAGGCGCAGAGCGCGGCGAGCGCGGCCGGCAGGTAGCCCCGGCCCCGGGCGTGCGGCACGGTCATGAAGCCCACGTCGGCGACGAGCGGCGAGCCGGGGGAGATCCGCAGGTCGATCGAGGCGACGTACCGGTCGTCGGCGTCGGCGACCGCGTAGGAGGCGCCGGTGCCCCGGGCCCAGGCCGCCTGCGCGATGTCCCGCAGGAAGCCCTCGGCGTGCTCCCGCTGGTAGGGGTGCGGCACCGTGGTCCAGCGGATGGTCTCCTCGTCCCGGCAGGTGGTGACGAGCGCGTCGATGTCGCGCTCCTCCGGCGGGCGCAGGCGCAGCTCGGTGGCGCCGGCGGTGGCGAACAGGACCGGCTGGGGCCGGCCGAAGACCGCCGCCCGGCGGGCCTGGAGGGTGTCCGGGCCGTGCGGGGCGGGCTCGCCGGGCGCGGCCAGCTCGGCCGGGAGGAGGGAGCCGATCCAGCCCTCCGGGCGGCCGTCGACCGCCGGGTGGGCCATCCGCAGCTCGCCCTCGACCCGGAAGCCGGCCCGGAGCGCGACCAGCCGGGAGACGTGGTTGCCGATCTCGGCCTGCCAGATCAGGCGGCGCAGCTTCAGCGCGTCGAACGCCCAGCGGGCGACCGCCCGGGTGGCCCGGACCCCCACGCCCCGGCCGCGGGCCCAGGGCGCGGTCCAGTAGCCGATCTCGGCGGAGTCGAGGCCCCGGTCGATCGCGACGAGGCCGCAGGCGGCGAGCAGTTCACCGGTTTCCGCGTCGCACACCGCGAACGGCGCTCCGGTGCCCTCCGCCCAGGCCGTCCCGCTGCCCGTGGTCACGAATCCCAGGGCGTGTTCGGGCAGGTACGGGCGAGGTACGGTGGTCCAGCGCTGGATGTCCGGATCCTGGCAGGCGCGGTACACCGCGTCGGCGTCCTCCGCCCGCCAGGGTCGCAGCAGCAGGCCGTCCTCGGTGATCTCCACAGGCTCCACCCGAGCCATCGTGCCGGATCGTTCGCGTACGGCGTAACCCGATTAGCGCCGCTCAGCGCCCCCGCTCGGCGTTATGTCGGGTTCGCGGCCCCGGACCGCCGCCACCAGTGACCATCGCCGTGCCGGAGCGCCTACGATGGTTCGAGACTGTCTAGGGGAGCGTTGATCCGTGTCGATTCTGGAAAAGGTCCTTAGCGCTGGCGCGGGCCGCATGGTGCGTCGGCTCAAGGCCATCGCCGCCGCCGTCAACTCGATCGAGGACGACTACGTCAACCTCACCGACGACGAGCTGCGGGACATGACCGACCAGTTCAAGGAGCGGCTCGCCGACGGGGAGACCCTCGACGACCTGCTGCCCGAGGCGTTCGCGGTGTGCCGGGAGGCCGCCTCGCGGGTGCTCGGCCAGCGGCCCTACGACGTCCAGGTGATGGGCGGTGCGGCGCTGCACTTCGGCAACATCGCCGAGATGAAGACCGGTGAGGGCAAGACCCTGACCTCGGTCATGCCGGTCTACCTGAACGCGCTCGCCGGCAAGGGCGTGCACGTGGTCACGGTGAACGACTACCTGGCCGAGCGCGACGCCGCCTGGATGGGCCGGGTGCACGAGTTCCTGGGCCTCACCGTCGGCGTGGTGCTGCCCAACCGGCCGGCCAGCGAGCACCGGGCGGCCTACGAGTGCGACATCACCTACGGCACCAACAACGAGTTCGGCTTCGACTACCTGCGCGACAACATGGCCTGGTCGCGGGACGAGCTGGTCCAGCGCGGTCACTTCTTCGCGGTGGTCGACGAGGTCGACTCGATCCTCATCGACGAGGCCCGCACCCCGCTGATCATCTCCGGTCCGGCCGAGCACTCCGCCCGCTGGTACCAGGAGTTCGCCTCCGTGGTGGCCCGCCTCCAGCCCGGCACCGACGGTGAGGGCGACTACGAGGTCGACCACGCCAAGCGCACGATCGCCATCACCGAGCGCGGTGTCGCCAAGATCGAGGACCGCCTCGGCATCGACAACCTCTACGAGTCGGTCAACACGCCGCTCGTCGGCTACATGAACAACGCGATCAAGGCCAAGGAGCTCTACAAGCGCGACAAGGACTACATCGTCAGCGACGGCGAGGTCCTCATCGTCGACGAGTTCACGGGCCGCATCCTGCACGGCCGCCGCTACAACGAGGGCATGCACCAGGCGATCGAGGCCAAGGAGGGGGTGGAGATCAAGCAGGAGAACCAGACCCTGGCCACCATCACCCTCCAGAACTACTTCCGCCTCTACGAGAAGCTGTCCGGCATGACCGGCACGGCCCAGACCGAGGCGAGCGAGTTCAACAAGGTCTACAAGGTCGGCGTCGTGACCATCCCGACGCACCGGCCGATGGTCCGCCTCGACCGCGCGGACGTCATCTACAAGACCGAGAAGGCCAAGTTCAACGCCGTGGTCGAGGACATCGCCGAGCGGCACGAGCAGGGCCAGCCGGTGCTGGTCGGCACCGTCTCGGTGGAGAACTCCGAGATCCTCTCCCACATGCTGCGCCGCCGCGGCATCCCGCACTCCGTGCTGAACGCCAAGTTCCACGCCAAGGAGGCGGAGATCGTCGCCCAGGCCGGGCGCAAGGGCGCGGTCACCGTCGCCACCAACATGGCCGGCCGTGGCACGGACATCCTGCTCGGCGGCAACGCCGAGTTCCTCGCCGCCAACGAACTCCGCCAGCGCGGCCTCGACCCGGTCGAGCAGCCGGAGGAGTACGCGAAGGCGATGGAGGAGATCCTGCCCAAGTGGAAGCAGGCCTGCGACGTCGAGGCGGAGGAGGTCGCGGCCGCCGGTGGCCTCTACGTGCTGGGCACCGAGCGGCACGAGTCCCGCCGGATCGACAACCAGCTGCGCGGTCGCGCCGGCCGGCAGGGTGACCCCGGCGAGTCCCGCTTCTACCTGTCGCTGCAGGACGACCTCATGAAGCGCTTCCGGGCCGGTGCCGTCGAGGCGGTGATGGAGCGCTTCAACATCCCGGAGGACGTGCCCATCGAGTCGAAGATGGTCACCCGCCAGATCAAGAGCGCGCAGGCCCAGATCGAGGGCCAGAACGCCGAGATCCGCAAGAACGTCCTCAAGTACGACGAGGTGCTCAACAAGCAGCGCCAGGTGATCTACGCCGAGCGCCTCCGGGTGCTCAACGGCGAGGACCTCTCCGAGCAGGTCCGCAACATGATCGACGACGTGATCGGCGCGTACGTGGTGGGCGCCACGAGCGACGGCTACGCCGAGGACTGGGATCTCGACCAGCTCTGGTCCAACCTCAAGCAGCTCTACCCGGTGGGCATCACCATCGACGAGCTGGAGGAGGAGGTGGGCTCCCGGGCCGGCCTCGACCAGGACTTCCTGCTCGCCCGCCTCAAGGAGGACGCGCACGCCGCGTACGACCGGCGCGAGGAGCAGCTCGGCGAGGAGCCCGTACGCCAGCTCGAGCGGATGGTCCTGCTCCAGGTGATCGACCGCAAGTGGCGCGAGCACCTCTACGAGATGGACTACCTCCAGGAGGGCATCAGCCTGCGGGCGTATGCCCAGCGCGACCCGGTCATCGAGTACCAGCGCGAGGGCTTCGACATGTTCGCCACCATGATGGACGGCATCAAGGAGGAGACGGTCGGCTTCCTCTACAACCTCGAGGTCCAGGTCGAGGAGCCCGCGCCGGAGGCCGAGGAGGAGGTCCAGCTGCTGGAGAAGCCGGTGGAGATCCGGGCCAAGGGTCTCAACCGCGCGCCGCAGCAGCAGGGCCTGCAGTACTCGGCGCCCTCGGTCGACGGTGAGGCCGGCCGCGGCGCCCCGGTGATCGAGCGCGCCGACGAGCAGGCGCCGGCGCTGGGCATCGGCCGCCCCGAGACGTCGGAGCGCCCGGCGGCCTCCACCCCGCGCCGGTCGACGGCCGGGATGAGCGGCCAGGCGGTCGCGGCGAGCACCGCCCGGCGGGCCGCCCCCGGCCAGGTCGACGCCGCCGGCGAGGGCCCGTCCCGCAACGCGCCCTGCCCGTGCGGCTCCGGCCGCAAGTACAAGCGCTGCCACGGCAGCCCCAACGGCGGCAACTGACCGCCCACCCACCCGCGACACGACGGGCCCCGGCCACCGGCCGGGGCCCGTCCCCGTCCCCGTCTCCGTCTCCGCCCCGGAGCACCCCGTCGATCTTGCACTTGGCGCCCAGACGAAACGGGCGAAAGCCGCATCGCGCGGGCTCAAAGTGCAAGATCGCGGAGGGGGAGCGGCTCGGCGGGGGCGGGGTGGTGGTTCAGAGGACCGTGAGGACAGTGCAGAGCCAGGTGCCGCGGCGGTGCTCCAGGCGTAGCGCGACCGCCCAGCTCGCCCCGCCGGCGCCGGCGAGCACGGCGGCGGCCTCGACCGCACCGGCGCGGGGCTCGCAGACCCGCAGGCGACGGAGCTGGAGGACCGGTCGGGCGGTGCGGCGGCGTGCCGGGCCGGCCCGGCGGGCGGCGCGGGTCAGCTCGGCGGCCACTCGGGCGGCTGCCTCGGGAAGGCAGAGCGGCCGGAGCTGTCCGGGTGGGCGGTAGCCGTTGACGATCTCCAGGAAGGTGCGGACGAACCGGTGCGCTGCCCGGGCCGCCTCCGGGGTCGCGGTCACCAGGGCGGCCGGTGGCGGGCCGACGGAGCGCCCCGGACCGGTCGGCGCCGGCCGCACGTCGGCGGCCCGGCCGCTGGCCCGATCGAACGAGCGACCGGAACGGCGGGTCGGGCGGTCGGCGGCGCGGCCGGCGGGCCGGTCGACGTCCCGGCGCGCATCGAAGAGGTCGAGCGCGAGCTGGTCGACGCTGCCCCAGGCGTCGCCCCAGGCCGGGTCCCGGTCGGTGCAGGGCGGGTCGAGCGGCGGGGCGGGCCGGAGTCGGACCGGGGGACGCGGCGCCAGCGGGCGGCGGGTGTCGACCATCCTCAACCCCTGTTCCTTGCGTTTGCCTTCGTTTGCCTCCGACAGGTTCCCATCTTCGGGTAGGGCAACGCCGACCGTCAATACCGCTCGCTCACTCCGCGTCGCGTTCGGTGAGTGGGTTGCCGCGTACCCAGTCGGCGGTCTCGGCGTACTTGCGCGCGATGTACTCCTCCAGCCGCGCGCGCTCGACCCGCCACTGGCCCCGCCCGCCGATCTTGATGGCGGGCAGCTCGCCGCTGCGCACCATGTGGTAGACCTGCGAGTCCGAGACGTTCAGCTCGGCGGCCACGTCGGACAGCAGCAGGAACCTCGGCTCCACGGTGACTCCCACAGTTGGCTTCGTTTGCCTCAGTTTGCCATCAGGAGCGCCGTCGCCCCAGGCCCGCCACGGCGAATCCGGCCGGGGGACACACCGGCGGGGAACTTCTCCCGGGCGGGTGCGAGGTGTATGACGGTCACGGCGTACGGCATGATCGGCGCCCGGAGCCGGCGTCCGCCGGCCGGGGCCTGACGGCGGGGAGAGACCGGTGACCGACGAGCTTGTCCGGGTGTACGTGCCGGCGACCGTCCCCATGCTGGCCCGGCTGCGCGAGGAGGGCCTGGCCGGCGGGGAGGCGCACGCGGTCACCCCGGAGCTGCGCGAGTGGTACGCCGAGGGCGACGAGGAGGAGTTGGAGTACGTCGCCTTCACCCGGGCCGCCCAGGAGGCGCTGCTGCTGCTCCGGGCCGATCCGGGTGCGCCCCGGCGGCGGGTCGTCGTCTCGGTGGACCTGCCGGCGCGCGCGGTCGGCCGGGTCGGCGGCGAGCTGGGGTCCAGCGTGGTGCGCCTCTCCGGGCCGGTGCCCGTGAAGTCGGTGGCCGCGATCCACGTGGACGGCGCGGAGGCCGTCGAGGACGTGGCCGCCGCCGCCGAGGTGGTGGCGGAGGCGCAGGCCGGCGACCCGGACGCCCAGTTCACCGTCGACGGGGCCGAGGACCACGAGCTGGAGTGGTACGACGTGACCGAGCTGGACCTGCTGCTGCGCGAGGTTTCCTGACCCCCGGAGGGCTCAGGAGTCGGACTCGTCCTCGTCCTCCACGGCGCGCGGGCCGAGGGTGCGGCCGAACAGGACGAGCGCGGTGAGCGCCCCCACGAAGAGCACCCAGATGCCGTTGTCCACCCGCGAGGTGCCGAGCGCCGTCTGGGCCACCTGGTCCGCATCGCTGAGCGCGGCGGCCAGGTCGAGCAGCCCGCGCCCGCCGATCCGGATGATCACCTCGGTGAGCAGCAGGAGCAGGCCCGCGCCGGCACCGGCCACCAGGTACCCCGGCCAGCGCACCTGCGGGGCGACGGCGTCCCGCCCCTCGGCGCGGCGGCGGGCCCAGGCCAGGTAGAGGTACGCCACCAGGCCGGCGATCAGCCCGGCGAGGAGGGATTCGGTGCGGGACACCCACTTCGCGGCGTCGAGCATCGACTCCTGGGTGTCCCCGGCGCCGAACAGGTCGGAGAGCGGGTCCCGGGCGCGGCTGAACAGCACCACGAAGACCTGCGCGGCGAGCGTGGCGGCGGCCAGCCCGCCCACCACCCGGGCGTTGCGGGCCCCGGCCATCGCCCCGCCGATGATCGCCGCCGCGGCCGTGGTGCCGGCGATGGTGTTGGTGGTCGCGTTGTCGGCGTACGTCAGATTCACCGCCACGGCGGCGGCGAGCCCGACCAGCAGGCCGGCGCCGACGGCGGCCAGGAAGCGCAGGGTGGCCCGGCCCAGTCGGTTGGTCACCGCCAGGGCCACCGCGGCGCCGGCCACCAGCGCGGCGGTGATCACGCCGGGCAGGGCGTACGCGGAGAGGCTGATCGCGGTGACCCCGGCCGCGGCCGAGGTGATCGCCGCCCGGGTGGACCAGAGCATGGCGGCCAGCCAGCCGAGCGACAGCACGGCCAGCACCAGGGCGCCGGGCGCGTGTGCGAGGCGGCTCCCGGCGGGCGCGGCCTCGACGGTCTCGTCCGAGGGGGAGTCGACCGCCGGTTCGGTGGCGGGCTGGTCCGGCTCCGCGGCCGTGGAGCTGCCGGGCTGCTTGCTCATCGTCTCCCTCTCGACGGACGCCGGATCGGCCGCGAGGGCCGGGCAGGTCACCGGTCATCCAGCGTACGCGGCCCTCCCGGTCCCCCTCCCGACGCGGCTGGCCGGCCCGAGCGTGCGGTGACGGATCGCAGGTATGGGGTGGGGACGTGCCGAGGATTCGTCGGTGGCGGGCGGCTTGTCGCCTACGGTCCGGTGTGCGGCGGTGCGTCCGGGTGCGCCGGCGCGGTCGGCGCGAACAGGGGCGGTGGAGGTGGGGCCGGGCCCCTCGCATGGAAGAATTGGCCGAGGTCCCGCCGCCGCGACCGGTCCGCCGCGCGGTGCCCGGCACCCGGCCTCCCGGCCGGCGCCCGCGGGTCACTACTCGCCACCGCCGTCGAGATCGCACAGGAGCCTGTGATGGACGCCGTGTTCTCCGTACCCGAGCCGCGCAACGAGCCGGTCCACACCTACGAGCCCGGCAGCGCCGAGCGGGAGCGGCTCCAGCGGCGGCTGGCCGACCTGGCCGCCGAGCGGATCGACCTGCCGATGACCATCGCCGGCGAGCAGCGGATGGCCGCCGGTGACCCGATCGACGTGGTCCAGCCGCAC
This sequence comes from Micromonospora sp. AP08, assembly GCF_008085935.1. NCBI lineage: Bacteria > Bacillati > Actinomycetota > Actinomycetes > Micromonosporales > Micromonosporaceae > Micromonospora > Micromonospora sp. AP08. The sequence goes on along the minus strand of NZ_VSEZ01000020.1, from coordinate 27,305 downwards.
AAGCACGCCCACGTGCTCGGCGTGACCGGCCACGCCACCCACGACGACGCCCGCGCCGCCGTCAAGGCCGCCAAGGACGCCGCGCCCATGTGGCGGGCGCTGCCGTTCGAGGAGCGGGCGGCGATCTTCCTGCGTGCCGCCGACCTGCTCTCCGGGCCCTGGCGGGACACCCTCAACGCGGCGACCATGCTGGGCCAGTCCAAGACCGTGGTCCAGGCCGAGATCGACGCCGCCTGCGAGCTGATCGACTTCCTCCGGTTCAACGTCTACTTCGCGCGCAAGCTCCTGGCCGAGCAGCCGATGTCCTCGCCGGGCGTGTGGAACCGCTTCGACCACCGGCCCCTGGAGGGCTTCGTCTACGCGGTCACCCCGTTCAACTTCACGGCGATCGCCGGCAACCTGCCCTCGGCGCCGGCCCTGCTCGGCAACACCGTGGTCTGGAAGCCGGGCCCGACCCAGCAGTTCGCGGCCCACTTCACCATGCGGCTGTTCGAGGCGGCCGGCCTGCCGCCCGGTGTGATCAACATGGTCACGGGGCGCGGCGAGGAGGTCTCCGACGTCGTGCTCGCCGACCCGGACCTGGCCGGCATCCACTTCACCGGGTCCACCAAGGTCTTCCAGCACCTGTGGAAGACCGTCGGCGACAACATCGCCCGCTACCGGGGCTACCCCCGCCTGGTCGGTGAGACCGGCGGCAAGGACTTCGTGGTGGCGCACACCAGCGCCGACGTGGACGCCCTGCACACCGCGCTGATCCGGGGCGCCTACGAGTACCAGGGCCAGAAGTGCTCGGCCGCCTCGCGGGCGTACATCCCCCGGTCGATCTGGGAGGGCGGGCTGCGCGACCGGCTGGCCGCCACCGCCGACTCGCTCACCTACGGCGACGTCACCGACTTCAGCAACTTCGGCGGCGCGGTGATCGACGACAAGGCGTTCGGCCGGCACGTCGCCGCGCTGGAGCTGATCAAGGGTGACGACGCCTGCCGGGTCCTGGCCGGGGGCACCGCCGACGACTCGGTCGGCTACTTCGTCCGGCCGACCCTCTTCGAGTGCTCGGACGCCGCGCACGAGACCTTCACCACGGAATACTTCGGCCCGATCCTCGGCGTGCACGTCTTCGACGACGCCCGCTTCGACGAGGTGGTCCACCAGGCCGAGTCGATCGCGCCGTACGCGCTGACCGGGTCGATCTTCGCGACCGACCGCCGGGTGGTCGACCAGGTGGCGGAGAAGATGCGGTACGCGGCGGGCAACTTCTACATCAACGACAAGCCGACCGGCGCGGTGGTCGGGCAGCAGCCGTTCGGCGGCGCCCGGGCCAGCGGCACCAACGACAAGGCGGGCTCCTGGCACAACCTGGTCCGCTGGATGTCGCCGCGGACGATCAAGGAGACCTTCGTCCCGCCGACCGACCACGGCTACCCGCACATGGGCTGACCTGCGCGCGGTCGCCGGTGGCGCACGTAGCGTCACCGGCGACCGGCCGGCCGGGGGAGGGCACCGACGTCCCCGGCGGACTGTCGTCCGCCGACAGTGCACATCGGACCAGCCAACGGGTGGCTAAAACGGCAAATCGTGGACGCCAGGTCCGACAAAGTGGCAGCTTAGAGGGCATGGCGGAATCCGGAGTCAACCCGACGGCGGCGGCCCTGCTGGGCCTGCTGCACGACGGCCCGATGACAGGCGGCCAACTCATGGCCGCCGCCGAGCGCCGGCTGGCGCCGTACTGGTCGATGACCCGCAGCCAGGTCTACCGGGAGCTTCCCGTCCTGGCCGAGAAGGGTCTCGTGCGGCTGGGCAAGCCCGGGCCGCGGTTGAGTCAGCCGTACGCGATCACGGCGGCCGGGAAACGGACATTCTCCCGCTGGCTTGCGGAGAACCCCGGCCGGGACACCATCCGTAACCCGATAGCGCTACGGATCGCCTTCGGCAACCTGCACTCGGCGAGCCAGCTCAAGAACCTGTACGCCTCGGCGAACGAGTACCACACCGAGGCCCTGGCGGCGGTGCGCGAGCAGGTCAAGAACGCCAAGAAGGAGGGCGACAGCTACGACGCCAGCGCGCTGGAGTTCGCCGTCGCCTACCACCGGGCCGCGCTGTCCTGGCTCAAGAGCGCACCGGTCGGCTGACCACCTGCGCCGGACCGGCCAGCATAGGCAGTAGGCTTGTCTGTCGTGACCGCTGCCGATTACGCCGAACAGCTCAAGGAACTCGACGCCACCCTCCGCAACATCGAGGCGGTGCTCGACCTCGACAAGCTGCGCGAGCAGAAGGCCCGCCTGGAGCAGGAGGCCTCCGCGCCGGACCTGTGGGACGACCAGGCCAAGGCGCAGCAGGTGACCTCGCAGCTGTCGTACGTCAACGGCGAGATCTCCAAGCTCGGCTCCCTCCGCTCCCGCCTCGACGACGCCGGGGTGCTGCTGGAGCTGGCCCAGGCCGAGTCCGACCCCGGCACCCTGGCCGAGGTCGAGTCGGAGATCACCGGGCTGACCAAGGCCATCCAGGAGATGGAGGTCCGCACCCTGCTCTCCGGCGAGTACGACTCCCGGGAGGCGCTGGTCGCCATCCGGGCCGGCGCCGGCGGCGTGGACGCGGCGGACTTCGCCGAGATGCTGCTCCGGATGTACCTGCGCTGGGCCGAGCGGCACGGCTACCCGACCGAGGTCTACGAGACCTCGTACGCCGAGGAGGCGGGCCTCAAGTCGGCCACCTTCACGGTCAAGGTGCCCTACGCGTTCGGCACGCTCAGCGTGGAGTCCGGCACCCACCGGCTGGTCCGGATCAGCCCGTTCGACAACCAGGGCCGCCGGCAGACCAGCTTCGCCGGCGTCGAGGTGCTGCCGGTGGTGGAGCAGACCGACCACATCGAGATCCCCGAGAACGAGATGCGGATCGACGTCTACCGCTCGTCCGGCCCGGGCGGGCAGAGCGTCAACACCACCGACTCGGCGGTCCGCATCACCCACATCCCCACCGGCATCGTGGTCACCTGCCAGAACGAGAAGTCCCAGCTGCAGAACAAGGCCTCCGCGCTGCGGGTGCTCCAGGCCCGGCTGCTGGAGCGCAAGCGGCAGGAGGAGCAGGCCAAGCTCCAGGGCCTGAAGACCGACGCCGCCGGCTCCTGGGGCGACCAGATGCGCTCGTACGTCCTGCACCCTTATCAGATGGTGAAGGATCTGCGGACCGAGCAGGAGACGGGCAATCCGTCCGCGGTCTTCGACGGCGAGCTGGACAGCTTCATCGAGGCGGGTATCCGCTGGCGGAAGCAGCAGCAGCTCACCGCTGACGGTGCGTGATCGATCTCGGACGCAGCGCGTCATCGATCTCTGTCTGACCGGCTGAATCGACGACGCGACTCGCTTCGGAGGGGCTGGGGGCTTGGCTCTCCGGTTACACCGCGTAGACTCTCGACCCGTGATTCAGCTTGAGCAAGTGACGAAGACGTACCCGAAGGCGTCCCGGCCTTCGCTCGACAACGTGTCCGTCTCGATCGAGAAGGGCGAGTTCGTCTTCTTCATCGGTCCATCCGGCTCCGGCAAGTCCACGATCATCAAGCTGCTGCTGCACGAGGTCACCCCCAACAAGGGGCGGGTCGTCGTCAACGGCAAGGACGTCACGTCGATGCGTTCCTGGAAGCGACCCCACTTCCGGCGTTCCATCGGCTGCGTCTTCCAGGACTTCCGCCTCCTGCCGAACCGCACCGCCTACGAGAACGTGGCGTTCGCGTTGGAGGTGATCGGCAAGACCAAGGCGGTCGCCCGCCGGGTCGTGCCGGAGGTGCTGGAGCTGGTCGGGCTCGGTGGGAAGGAGCACCGCTACCCCCACGAGCTGTCCGGTGGTGAGCAGCAGCGGGTCGCGGTGGCCCGGGCGTTCGTGAACCGGCCGCTGATCCTCCTGGCGGACGAGCCCACCGGAAACCTGGACCCGGACACCTCGATCGAGATCATGCGCCTGCTGGACCGGATCAACCGCACCGGCACGACCGTCGTGATGGTCACGCACGACTCCAACATCGTGAACCAGATGCGCCGCCGCGTCATCGAGATCGAGAGCGGCCGCATCGTGCGCGACCAGGCCCGCGGTGTCTACGGCTGAGCCGCTGACGATCCGCTGACCCTGACGACGAACACCTCACGCCGGAGAGCCGGAGGAATATCCCGATGCGGATGAAGTACGTCCTGTCCGAGGTACTGGTCGGACTGTGGCGCAACGTCACCATGACCCTCGCCATGATCATCACCATGGCGGTGTCGCTGTTCATGCTGGGCGGCAGCGGCCTTCTGTACCAGAAGGTCGGCGACATGAAGGACCTCTACTACGAGAACGTCCAGGTCTCGATCTTCCTGAAGACCGACGTCAACGACCAGCAGCGGACCGACCTCGAGACCAAGCTCAAGGCCGACCCGATGATCAAGGACGTCACGTACGTCAACAAGGACGAGGCGTACAAGCGCTTCCAGCAGATGTACGCCGACGCGCCCGACCTGGTCAACGCGGTCAAGCCCGACCAGCTCCCCGAGTCGTTCCGGCTCACGCTGGTCAACCCGGAGCAGTACAAGAAGATCTACGACGAGTACAAGACCTCCGAGGGCATCGACACGATCGTCGACCAGAGCAAGCTGCTCGACAAGGTCTTCGGCGTGCTCAGCGGCTTCCAGAACGGCGCGCTGGTCATCGCGATCGTGATGGCCGTGGCCGCCCTGCTGCTGGTCGCCAACACCATCCAGGTGGCGGCGTACAGCAAGCGGCGTGAGGTCGCGGTCATGAAGCTGGTCGGCGCCTCCAACTGGTTCATCCAGGCGCCGTTCGTGCTGGAGGCGGTGGTCGCCGGTCTGATCGGCTCGATCCTCGGCCTCGTCGCGCTGATCGCCCTGAAGGTGCTCGCGGCAGGGAGTTCGATGGCGGCCCTGGAGGGCCTGATCACCCCGATCTCCTGGTCCGAGATCTTCCTGACGTTCCCGCTGATGGCCGCCGTCGGTGGTCTGGTCAGCGCGGTGACCGCCTGGGTCACGCTCCGCTTCTACCTGCGGGTCTAGCGCTCGCCGCACGGCTCTCCGAGGACCCTTCCGCGTGGAATAAACCGCGCGGGAGGGTCCTTGTGTTTCCGGTAGCATGATCCGCGCTCCGCGATCGGAAGGGAGGTGGCGCCGATGCCACGGGAAAAGGGTCGCAAGGTGGTCGCCTCCAACAAGAAGGCGCGGCACGACTACGCCATCCTCGACACGTACGAGGCGGGCATGTCGCTGACCGGCACCGAGGTCAAGTCGCTGCGGGCCGGGCGGGCGTCGCTGGTCGACGCGTTCGCCCAGGAACGTGACGGCGAGCTCTACCTGCACGGGATGCACATCCCCGAGTACACCCAGGGCACCTGGACCAACCACGAGCCCCGGCGTACCCGGAAGTTGCTGCTCAAGCGGCTGGAGATCGACCGGCTGATCGGCAAGACCAAAGAGAGCGGCCTCACCATGGTGCCGTTGCAGGTCTACTTCTCCGACGGCTGGGCGAAGGTGGAGATCGGCCTGGCCCGGGGTAAGAAGTCGTACGACAAGCGCCAGGACCTGGCCAAGCGGGACGCCGACCGGGAGATCGCCCGGGTGGTGGGCCGGCGCGGCAAGGGCATGAGTGAGTAAAACGTCCGGTTTGTCCCGGAGCCGGCTTCCGGCCGGCCTCGGAATGAATCCGGTTGCGCCAGGCGTTAGGCTTGGTGTTGCTGCCGACAGGGGCAGCCCGTCGAGGGGGTGACTGGTTTCGACTTCGTACGTTGCGGCAGGGGAAGCGAGCCGAGGAAGCCGACGTCGTCTCGAGAATCGTTCGTCGGAAACCAATAAGCGCCAAGAACAATCGCGCTGACTTCGCTCTCGCCGCCTGAGGCGAGTAGCAAGTCTGTCGGCCTGGGAGCGCCTTCGACCCAGTTAGCCGGCATCAGCTAGAAGGCTGGCCAACCGGACCCGGTCGCGGGGTCCGTGCGGCGAGATCAATCAGCGACTGGGCCCGTCACACCGACTCGCTCGCGTGATCGGAGGGGCCGAGTAGAGGCACAGCGAGCTGCGCTCGGAGAAGCCCTGACAAGGCGGCGAAGGACCCGGGTTCGATTCCCGGCACCTCCACCACCTGACCTGTGCGCCCCGGTCCATCGGACCGGGGCGCACAGTCGTCTCCGGCCCCGGTCGGGCCTTAGGCTGCCGCCTGTGACGAACGAGCGGATCCGACTGTCCGTCGGCGCGGCGTCCGGGCCGCGCGCCGTGGCCGCCGTGGTGGGCGTCCTCCTCACCGCCGTCGGCGCGGCCTTCGTGCTGCTGCCGGTGGTCGCCGGCGGCCTGCTGCGTCGGGTCACCGGCTTCGGCGACCCGGTCCCCTCGTACGACGACGTCCGCGACCTGCCGCCCGAACTGCTCCCGCCCGACCTGCACGACGGCGCCACCGCCGCGCCCACCCCGCTGCGCTGGGCCGGACTCTGCGGCCTGCCGTTCGTCCTGCTCGGGCTCTACCTGGTGCTGCGGGTGCTGCGCACGGCCGCGTGGCTGGACGGGACCCGGGCCTCGGTCCGGGGCGCGCTCGGCACCCGCACCGTCGACCTGGCCACCGCCGAGGTGCGCGGCGGCGCGGTCGTCCACCGCGTCGGCGACGACGCGGTGGTGCGGGTGCCCACGCTGATCGCCCGGGACCGGGACAGCGGCCGGCGGGTCACCATCCCGTTGCAGGGCCCCGGGCTGGGCAGCCTGCCCCCGGCCGAGCTGCGGGCGCTCGCCGACGCGATCAGCGCGGGCCGGCCGGACCAGGGCCGGGACGCCGACGCGCACGCCCTCGCCGGCCGGCTGCGCGGCATGGCCGCCGATCCGCTGGGGCTCTAGGGGCGGGTGTGGCCGCCGGGGCGCAAGGGGCAGATGAGGCGTCCGCCCCTCCTGGACAGGTCGGGTGACCGGGTTCACCATCGCTGTACGCGGTAGCGCAGCAGTGCGGGAGGTGCCATGGTCACCCATCCGATCCAGCAGCCGTCCACCCTCACCGCCGTGCCCCTGCCGCGGCCCGCCCACCCCGGCGACGTGCACGCCCTCGCCCGGGCGCTCGCCGCGGCACCGGCGGAGCCGCGCTGGCGGGAGCACCTGATCGGCCGCCTCGGCCCGGTCCGGCAGGGCTTCGCCGAGCACGTCCGGGTCACCGAGGGACCGGCCGGCCTCTACGCCGAACTGCTCCACCAGGCGCCCCGGCTCGACCGCGGCGTACGCCTGCTGGCCGGCGAGCACGCCGCCATCGCGGCGGCGATCGCCGCGCTCCAGCACGCGGCACGGCTCCCCGCGGTGCCCGCCGAGGAACTGCGGGAGCAGGCCCGGACCCTGCTGCGGGCGCTCGACCGGCACCGGCAGCGCGGCGCGGACCTGCTCTGGGAGGCGTACCAGGCCGACCTGGGCGGGGAGAACTGACCGGGGGAACCGGTCGGGGGAGCGCCGCGTCCAACCGGCATGCGTCGCTATTTCGCCCTGCTCGGGCTGCCGCTCCTGGTCCTGGCCGGCTGCGCCGCGCCCGGCGCCGACCCGGCCGGCCCTCCGGCTACCGGCCCGGGCGGTCCGTCGGCCTCCGGCCCCGACCACCGCTGGGAAGCGTTCGGCCAGCGCGCCACCGAGGTGGCCGACGCGTGGCGTCCCGGCCCCGCCTGGCGCAGCGGGTACGTCCCGCTCGACGAGGCCACCGTGCTGGTCGGCGATCCCGGCTTCACCGACGAGACGAAGCAGGCGTTCCTCAACGGCTGGTACCGGGACCAGATCGACCTGCCGGCCGCCCGGCCCGCCGACGGGACGATCCGCTTCCCGGACGGCACGCTGCGGGTCCCGCTGGTCAGTGCCGCCGAGGCGTACGCCCAGCTGGACCAGGGCGACCCGCCGCCCTGCGACGGGCGGCCGATGGCCCCGGCGGCGCGGCCCAAGGGTGGCCCGACCGTCGAGCCCGGCCCCGACGGGCCGGTCGCCACCCAGGTGGCGACCCCGTGCGTGCCGCTGACGGTCACCGGGGCGAAGCTGGGCAGCGCGTCGGTGCGGACCAGCCGGGGCGAGGCCACCGTGCCGGCCTGGCTGTTCACCGTCGAGGGGCTCCGGGCGCCGGTGGCCCGCCTCGCCGTCGCGCCGAGCGCGGTCGGCACGGCGCCGGAGGGGACCGCGCCGAGCCGCCCGGCGGACGACGGGATCGTGGCGGCCCTCGACCTGCGGGCGGTGACCGGCAACCGCGTCGACTACCGGGTCGGGACCGGCGCCTGCGACGGGGAGCCCACGCCGCTGGTGCTGGAGCGGGACGACGTGGTGGTGCTCGGCGGCGGGGTGGTCCGCTCGACCGGGCCGTGCACGATGCAGCTCGTGATGAAGCCGCTGAGTGTCACGCTCAAGGCGCCCCTCGGCGACCGGACGGTGCTCGACGTGGCCAGCGGCACCCCGCTCGTCGTACGCCGCTGACGGTTACAGGATCCGCGGCACGTCGGTGCTGATCGGCACCGGCAGCACGGTCGGCCGGTCGGCGGCGAGCGCGGCGGCCAGCGCCGGGCCGAGCGCGTCCGGCGACTCCACCACCTCGGCCGCGCAGCCGTAGCCGCGGGCCACCGCCGTGACGTCGAGCCCCGGCAGGTCCAGCGCCGGCACCCCGGGCGTGTGCTTCAGCTCGGCGAACGCCTTGAGGATCGCGTACTGCCGGTTGACCGGGACCACGACGGCGAGCGGCAGGCCGAGCTGCGCGGCGGTCCACAGCGCCTGCACCGAGTAGTGGAACGAGCCGTCACCGACCACCGCGACCACCGGCCGGCCGCGCCCGGTGTCCCGCTCGGCCAGCGCGATGCCCACCGCCGCCGGCAGGCCGAACCCCAGGCCGCCGCTGGCCATCGTGAAGTACGACCGGGGCCGCTCGATCCGCAGCCGGCGGCGCAGCGCCGCCAGGTTGGACGGCGACTCCTGCACCAGCACCCCGTCGGCCGGCCACTGCGCGGCCAGCGCCACGAAGACGGCGTCGGCGCTCGGCGGGTCGGTGGCCTCCGGCGGCGCCGGGGCGTCCCGGGCCGGCGGCGGGGGCCGGTCCGCCGGAGGCAGCAGCTCCACCAGCCCGGTCATGGCCAGCCCGGCGTCGCCGAGCAGGCTCTCCCCGACGGGCGCGCGGGCCGCCTCGTCCGGGTCGTCGGTGACGTGCAGCAGCCGGGCGTCGGCGGGCAGGTAGTCGCCCGGCACGTGCGGGTAGTAGCGGAACACCGGCGCCCCGACCACCAGCACCGCGTCGTGGCCGCGCAACGCCTCCGCCAGCGGGCCGATCGCGTACGGCAGGACGCCCCGGAACTGCGGGTGGCCCTCGGGGAAGACGGCCCGCTCCGGCGCCGGGGCGGCCCAGACCGGGGCGGCCAGCCGCTCGGCCAGCGCGACGGCGGCCGGCCAGGCGTCGGCCCGGTCCACCGCCGCGCCGAGCACCAGCGCCGGGGCGCGGGCGGCGGCCAGCGCGGCGGCGAAGCCGCGCAGCCGGTCCGGGTCCGGCGCGATCCGGGTGGCCACCGTCCGCACCTGCGGCGGCGGGTCGGCGGGTCGGGCCCAGTCGTCCATCGGCAGGGAGAGGAAGACCGGCCCGGTCGGGGGCTGCACCGCGGAGGCGTACGCCCGCATGAAGGCCGCCGGGACGTCCTGCGCGCGGGCCGGCTCGTGCGCCCACTTGACGTACGGCTGGACCAGCTCGACCGCCCGGGGGTTGGCCAGCCGGGGCTCGATGAGCAGCATCTCCCGGGTCTGCTGGCCGGCGGTGACGATCAGTGGCGTCCTGTTGTGCCAGGCGGTGACCAGGTTGCCCATGCCGTTGCCGATGCCCGGGGCGGTGTGCAGGTTGACGTGCGCGGGACGGCCGGTGGCCTGCGCGTAGCCGTCGGCCATGGCCATCGCCGACGCCTCCTGGAGGGCGTGCACATAGCGGAAGTCGGCCGGGAAGTCCGCGAGGAACGGTTCCTCGGTGGAGCCGGGATTGCCGAAGACGGTGGTCAGGCCCAGCGCACGGAGCAGGTCGTAGGTCGTGTCGCGGACCGTTGCCATCGCCGGCTGCCTCCCGTCCCCCCGCGCATGCCGGGAGACGGCCCGGTGATCAGCGTCCCGACTAGCCGAATCTATCGGGCCGAGGTCGACTTTTCGGGTGCTTCCCGGCGCTCAGGGCAGCGGGAACGGGAGCTTGATCCCGTCCAGCGCCCGCCCGCAGGGGCAGTCCCGCTCGGCGGGCAGCGCGGCGACCGCGTCCAGCAGCACCCCGCGCAGCCGGTCGGTGTTCTCCCCGAAGACCCGGAAGACCTCCTCCTGGGTCACCGACCCACCCGCCTCGACACCGGCGTCCAGGTCGGTGACCAGGGCGATCGAGGTGTAGCAGAGGGCCAGTTCGCGGGCGAGCACCGCCTCCGGGTGCCCGGTCATGTTGACCACCGTGCCGCCGATCGAGGCGAACCAGCGCGACTCCGCCCGGGTGGAGAACCGCGGCCCCTCGACCACCACCACCGTGCCGCCGTCCACGGCCGGCACGCCCCGCCCGGCCGCCGCGTCGAGCAGCGTGCGCCGCCCCGCCGGACAGTACGGGTCGGCGAACGACACGTGCACCGCGCCCTGGTCGTAGTAGGTCTGCGTCCGCCCGCTGGTGCGGTCGACGAGCTGGTCCGGCACCACGAACGTGCCCGGGCCCAGCTCCGGCCGCAGCCCGCCGACCGCGCAGGGCGCCAGCACCTGGCGTACGCCCAGTGAACGCAGCGCCCAGAGGTTGGCCCGGTAGGGGATCAGGTGCGGCGGGTAGCGATGGTCGCGCCCGTGCCGGGGCAGGAACGCCACCCGCCGGCCGCCCACCTCGGCGATCGTGACCGGATCCGACGGCGCGCCGTACGGCGTCTCCAGCACGTGCTCGGTGGCGCCGTCGAGCAGGGCGTAGAGGCCCGACCCGCCGATCACCGCCAGTTCGGCCGTAGCCGCCATCCGGCCCTCCCTCGATTCCGTCGCGATCACCCGCCGGTCAGACCTTAGCCAGCGGGCTGACCGCAGGCTATGGTGCCTTGCATGGCGTTGACAGCGCGGCTGGTCGCGGCGTACGGCTGACGGGTGTCGGACATGCAGGGTGAGGGACAGGCGATCGGTGGCCGAGCCATGGATTCCATGACCGGGCGGCTGCTGGTCGCGACGCCTGCGCTGAAGGACCCGAACTTCGACCGCACGGTCGTGCTGCTCGTCGCCCACGAGCCCGGCGGCGCCCTCGGCGTGGTGCTCAACCGGGCCACCGAGGTCCCGGTGGCCGACGTCCTGGGCGACTGGAGCGACCTGGCCCGACACCCCGCGGTGCTCTTCGAGGGTGGTCCCGTGCAGCCCGACTCGGCGATCTGCCTGGCCCGGATGCGCCACCCGATCAAGCCGGTGAAGGGCTTCCACCGGGTCTCCGGCGCGGTCGGCACCATCGACCTCTCGGTCGACCCGGAGAAGCTGCGCGACGCCGTCGGCGGGATCCGGGTCTTCGCCGGCTACTCGGGCTGGGGCGCCGGCCAGTTGGAGCGGGAGATCGAGGACGGGTCCTGGTTCGTGTTCGACGCCCTCCCCGGCGACGCCTTCGTCGACCGCCCGGACGATCTCTGGCCGATGGTGCTGCGGCGGCAGGGTGGCATGATGGCGGCGGTCGCCCACTTCCCGCCGGATGTGGCCCTGAACTGAGCCACCGGCCAGGGGTACCCCCGCGAGATGACCATGCCGACCGGCGTGTGTATAGTTCTCTCCGTGCCCGGGCGACCGGGGACACCGCAAGGGGCCGTGGCGCAGCTGGTAGCGCACCACACTGGCAGTGTGGGGGTCAGGGGTTCGAGTCCCCTCGGCTCCACCCTTAGCGATCAGGGCGTTCGTCAGCGATGGCGGGCGCCCTTCGTCGTATTCCGGCCGAGACTGGGGCATGACCTGCTCGTGGGCAGGTGCGGCTCCTGGTCCCGGCTCAGGTGACTAGCTGGCGCGTGGGGCGTACATGATCACGGCGACGCCGGCGAGGCAGATGGCGGCGCCGACGACGTCGTAACGGTCGGGGCGGAACCTGTCGACGACCATGCCCCAGGCGAGTGAGCCGGCGACGAAGATGCCGCCGTAGGCGGCGAGGATACGGCCGAAGTTCGGGTCGGGCTGGAAGGTGGCGACGAAGCCGTAGAGCCCGAGCGCGATGACTCCCGCGGCGATCCAGAGCAGCCCGCGGTGTTCCCGCCAGCCCTGCCACACCAGCCAGGCCCCGCCGATCTCGGCCAGCGCGGCGATGACGAACAGCAGGATCGAGCGGGCAACCGTCATCCGTCGGACCCTATCTTCACCACCTCGCGGTCCGGTCGTTCCTCTCGGCGAGTTCGGCGAACGGCAGGGGGCAGCAGGAACTGCCGGCGCAGGCGACCAGGTCGTCGCAGCCGGCCGAGATGGCGGCGCGGAGGGTGTCGCGGATGACGGTGAGGTCGGCCAGCCTCTGCTCCACCTCGACGAGCTTCTCCCTGGCTCGCACCTGGAGGCCGTTGTCGGATCGGCCGCGGTGCCGGTGCCGGCCGGCGTCGAGCAGGTCGGCGACCTCGTCGAGGGTGAAGCCGAGGCGCTGTGCGGTCTTGATGACCCGCAGGAGGGTGACGGTGTCGGCCGGGTAGAGGCGGTGCCCGCCGGGGGAGCGCCGCGGGGCCGTGAGAAGTCCCCGGCGCTCGTAGTAGCGCAGCGTCTGCAGGTTGACCCCGGCCGCGTCGGCGAGCTGGCCGCTGCGGAGCCCCGATCCGCTCATCGCGAGCCTGCCGCTGACGCGGCACGGTCGGCGAGGGCGTCGAGCACGTCGACGTGGGCCACGGGCACCTGAACGTCCAGCGTCAGCGCGTCCGGGCCGGACCGGGAGATGGCGAAGGCGAAGAACGAGCAGCACGACGACTCCCGGGCGGTGAGGTCCCGTGCTGTCTCCTCGACCTGCGCGTCTCCGGCGAGATGCAGCCGCAGATGCTGCGCGGAGACTCGGTCGGCACCCCGGACCGCGTCGCGGGAGAACTGATCGAACTCGGCGAGCCGCAGCGGCCGTTCAGCCGTCGGCAGGGTGCAGGCATCCGGCGCCCAGGAGTCATCGGTTGCTACTTGTCCGTCGCTCATGCTTCGACGGTAAGCCTGTACCTGGGTATCGGATGCAACCCACCCTGCCCGACGGACGCCGCCACCGGGAATCAGCGCGGCTCGTACGCCTTGGGCAGGCGCATGCCCCGCTCGGCCATGAGCTGCCGGACCCGGTCCGGGTAGTTCGTGATGATCCCGTCGACCCCCAGGTCCATCAGCGCGGCCACGGTGGCTGGGTCGTCGCAGGTCCACGGCACGACCTTCAGGCCGCGGGCGTGCGCGTCGGCGATCATCTCCGCGTCGGGGTAGAAGCGGAAGGCCGGGTCGGCGACCGTGCCGTTCTGCGGGAAGCCGTAGTTGGGGGAGAGGGTGGTCACGCCGGGGATCGCGGCTGCCGCCCGGACGAAGTCGCCACCGAAGTCGTCCGCGTCCAGGCCGCCCAGCCAGGGCGAGGCGCCGGGCTTGCCGACCTGGAGGAAGTCGTAGTTGGTCAGCGCCACGAGCGGCCACCGCGGAGCGAGCCGGTGCATCACCCGCAGCGCGCCCCAGTCGAAGGACTGGATGGTGACGTGGTCCTCGATGCCCGAGGCGCGGATCTCCTCGAAGACCCGGCGGACGAACAGCTCGCGCGGTGCGGTCTGCTCGGGCGCCCCGGCCTCCACCTTCGTCTCGATGTTCAGCGTGATCTGGTGGGCGCGCCAGGTCCTCACCAGGTCCAGCACGTCCCGCAGCTCGGCCATCCGGACCCCGGCGATCTGCTCCTGCTCCGGGAAGCCGGGCAGTTGCTGGTAGCCGCAGTCCATGGTCTTGATCTGGGCCAGGGTCAGGTCCTTGACGTACTTCCCGACGTACGGGTACATCGCGTCGCCCGGGGTCACCGGTCCGGTGTCGCGGCACTTCTGCGCGCTGACCTGCCGGTCGTGCGTGACGACCACCTTCTCGTCCCGGGTGACCTGGGTGTCCAGCTCCAGCGTGGTGACGCCGAGGCGCATGGCCTTGGCGAAACCGGCCAGGGTCTCCTCGGTGGTCAGCCCGATCCCGCCCCGGTGCGCCTGCAGGTCGAAGTGGGTCTTCTGCGGCAGCACGCCGGGGTCGGCGACGGGGGCCGCGTGGGCGGCCGTCGGCACGGCCAGCACCGCCCCGACGGCCAGCACCGTCATGAGCTGACGGACGAACATGGGAAAACCTCCGCTACTCGGTTGACGTTCGCGCAGCCGAAGCTAGGTGCGGGGGCGGTGTCCGTCGTGGCCCTGACGTGAGGGGGCGGTGAACGTTCGCGGACGGGCAGGCTGCGCCGCCGGCCGGGCCACGGCGTTGCGCGGCCCGGCCGGCGGCGTCACCGGGTACGGCGGGACTTGGGCAGGTCGAACTGGTCGGCCCGGCGGCAGTCCTTCGGGCCACCGATCGCGTCCGGCCCGACCCGGTCGAGGGCCTGGCGGGCCCGGTAACGGCCCAGGTTCCAGGCGTACCAGGGGTCGGACTCCTCGAGGTCGTCGGCGATCCAGCTCAGCGTGCAGCGGCGGACCGGGTCGGGGAGTCCGGTCAGCGCGGGCGTGGCGTCGGCGGAGAGCGCCCGCAGGTACCACGCGTCGATCTTGCCGGTCTGCTCGTACCGGAGGATGTTGCGCTTCGCCGCGTAGTCCTCGGGGTTCAGCACGGCCAGGCCGAGCAGCATGGCCACGGCCAGCGCCACCGTGGTGCCCGGTATCCACCGCCCCTGCCACCGCACGCCCGCCGCCAGGATCATGAGGAAGACCGCGCCGAGCAGCAGCTCGAACGCCATCACGAAGATCCGCTCGCCGGTGAAGCTGTAGACCTTCTGGTACGTCCACATCCGGGACAGCGCCGACACGACGATCACCACGCTGAGCGCGCTGAGCAGGCCCAGCAGGACGCGCAGCAGGTGGCGCTCGACCGGCCGCTCACGGCTGGCCAAGCGGCTCACCCCGCCCAGCACGGCCAGGGTCAGCAGGGTGACGAAGAGGAGCTGCCAGAAGCCGCTGCGGGCGTACTCGGAGTAGCTGAGGCCGGCGACCTTCTGCACGTGCCGCTGGCCGCCGAAGAGCACGGTGAACTGCACGATCACGAAGCCCACGAAGAGCAGCGTCAGCGCCCCGATGGCCGGTGCCCACTCCAGCACGCCGAGCCGGCGGCTGCTCGGCCGGTCCACGGTGGACAGGTCGGGCGGGGCGGCCAGCGTGTAGACGGCCGCGACCGCGATGAGCCCGCCGACCGCGGCCAGGAAGATCCAGCGGAAGACCGTACCGATGTTGATCTCGGGGACGACGGCGGCCAGCACCTCCGAGAAGGCCGCGTCGGCCGAGGAGAGCAGGCTGCCGAAGACCAGCAGCACCAGCACGGTGGCGACCACCGAGCCGGTGACCTTGCGGACGGTCCCGGCCTCCGGGGACGCGGTGACGTGCCGGCGCACCCAGGGCAGGCCGCGGAACGCCGCGAACGGCGTGGCGGCCAGGCCGAACAGGATCGAGCGGACCAGCCGGCCGCCGACGATGGCCAGGGTGGCGCAGCCCAGCGCGCCGAGCACGCAGAACGTCACCAGCCACCACGCGTTGCGGAAGGCCAGCACGGCCAGCAGGACCAGCGCCGCCGCGGCCCACCCGCCGCGGATCAGCCGCTCGGTGCGGGGCAGTTCGGCGGTACGCCGGCGCACCGCGACCAGCACGCCGAGGGTCAGCGTGAGCCAGCCCAGGAACCAGCCGATGCCGACCCGGCTCAGCGGCACGAAGAACGCGGTGCCGAGCGCGCCGGCCAGCACCGCGAGCGGGACCGCCCGGCCGGTGGCCTGCTTCGGGCCCGGCCAGCGCGCGCCGAGGAACGAGGTCCGGGGCGTCCGCGGCCGGGGCGTCCAGCCGGCGTGGGGCGGGTAGCCACCCCAGGGCTGCTGCCCGTGGACCGCACCCGGATAGGGCGGTGCGGCGACCGGCGGGGTCGGGACGACACCGGGCGGCGCCACCGGCGTACCGGTCGCCGGCGGAGCGGCGGTCGTCGCTGGTCCGGTGGTCGGGGCCGCGGTGGTCGCCGGGGCGGTTCCGGGTTCGGGGTCGGCCTTCGTGGCCGGTTCCGGCTGAGCCTCGGAGTCCGACGGCTCGGCGGGGGTGAGGGCCGGCGTTGCGACGTCGTCGGTCGTCGTGCCGGTGCCGCCGCCACCGGGCGCCGCCGCGCCGATCGGGGCCGGGGTCTCGACGGCCGGCGGGGCGGCCTGGGTGGGCACGCCCGGCGCGGGGACCAGCAGCCGCGGGGCGGCCGCCGGCCCGGGGGCCGCGTCCGGCTCTGCCTCGGCCACCGGCACCAGCGGCACGAAGAGCGCGTAGCCGCGGGTGCCGGGCGGCACGACCACCGGGATGGCCCAGGCGGGCTGCCCCTCCGGGCCGGGCCACGGCATCGAGGGCGGCGCACCCGCCACGGCGGGCGTGACGAGCAGGTGCGGCGTGACGTCGGTGGGGACGTCGCCGGCCGCGGACCCGGTCGCCGGGGCGGCTCGGGGCGGTTCTGGCTTCTGTGGCGGCTCGGACACGGCACGCTCCTTGATCACGGGGTGCCGTCACTGTAGGGCCGGAGCATGCTCCACCGCCGCCCCGACCGACCGTCCGTTCGGTCAGCACATCCCGGCAAGCCGTGAAGCGTGGCACACCGGCGCGCCGATCGAACCTTTGCCGGCCCGCGCCCGTACCAGTGCCCGGGAGGTCGATGACATGGCCGTACGCCGCACGCTCGCCGCGCTCGCCGCCGTCGCCGCGACCCTGCTGTTCACCGGCGTTCCGGCGAGCGCGCACGGCGCCCCCACGAGCCCGTTGAGCCGGGCCGCGGCCTGCGGTCCGGAGGGTGGCCGGGCGGACACGCCGGCCTGCCGGGCCGCGATCGCCGCCGGGGCGGCCGTGCGGGAGTGGGACAACATCCGGGTGGCCCAGATCGACGGGCGGGACCGGGAACGCATCCCCGACGGGGAACTGTGCAGCGGCGGGCTGTCGGCGTACCGGGGGTTGGACCTGCCCCGGGCCGACTGGCCGGCCACGACGCTCACGGCCGGGGCCCGGCACACGTTCCGCTACCGCACCACGATCCCGCACAAGGGCACGTTCCGGTTCTACGCCACCACCGCCTCGTACGCCCCGACCCGCCGGCTGACCTGGGCGGACCTGGAGGAGAAGCCGTTCCTGACGGTCACCGACCCGCCGATCCGGGACGGCGCCTACGAGATGCCGGGTCGGCTGCCGACCGGGCGCACCGGGCGGCACATCATCTACACCATCTGGCAGAACTCGAACACCCAGGACACCTACTACTCCTGCTCCGACGTGGTGTTCCGGTCACCGTCCGGCGGGGCGGCGTCCACGCCGCGGACCAGAGCCGCGGCGGCCCCGCGTACCGTGCCGAAGGCCGCGACCGGCGACCCGGCCGGCGAGCCGGCGGCGGGGGTGCCGGTGGCGGCGGTGACCGACACGCGCACGTTCCCCCGGCCGCTCGTGGTCGGCGCGGCGGCCGGGGTCACCGTGCTGCTCGTCGTCGTGGTGGCGATGCGGCTGCGGCGGGCCGGCAGCGTGCCGGCGGGCCGGCCGTGCGGGGTCCGCAGCCACCGCGCCGGCCGGCGCCGGATCTGGTAGTCCTCAGCCCAGGTGGCGGTCGATCTCGGCCAGCTCGTCGACGCCGAGGTCGAGGTTGTCCAGCGCGGCGACGTTCCCCTCCAGCTGGGCCACGCTGCTCGCCCCGATGATCAGGCTGGTCATCCGGGGGTCGCGCAGCGCCCAGGCCAGCGCGAGCTGGGCCAGGCTCTGACCGCGCCGTTCGGCGACCGCGGCGAGCCCGCGGATGGTGGCCATCTTCTCCTCGCTGAGGTCGCTCTCGTTGAGGAAGACGCTGGTGCGCACGCGGGAGTCGGCCGGGATGCCGCCCAGGTAGCGGTCGGTGAGCAGGCCCTGCGCCAGCGGGCTGTAGGCGATGCAGCCCGCGCCGGCCTGCTCCAGGGTGTCGAGCAGCCCGTCGGCCTCGGTCCAGCGGTTGAGCATCGAGTACGACGGCTGGTTGATCAGCAGCGGGGTGCCCAGTTCGCGGAGGATCTCGGCGGCCCGGGCGGTCTGCTCCGAGTTGTAGTTGGAGATGCCGACGTAGAGCGCCTTGCCGGAGCGGACGACCGCGTCCAGCGCGCCCATCGTCTCCTCCAGCGGGGTGTCCGGGTCGAACCGGTGCGAGTAGAAGATGTCGACGTAGTCGAGCCCCATCCGGCGCAGCGACTGGTCCAGCGAGGAGATGAGGTACTTGCGCGAACCCCACTCGCCGTACGGGCCGGGCCACATGAGGTAGCCGGCCTTGCTGGAGATGACCAGCTCGTCCCGGTAAGGCTTCAGGTCGGTGGCGAGCATCCGGCCGAAGTTCTCCTCGGCCGTGCCGGGCGGCGGGCCGTAGTTGTTGGCCAGGTCGAAGTGGGTGATCCCGAGGTCGAAGGCGCGCCGGACGATGTCCCGCTGCCGCTCGTACGGCCGGTCCGGCCCGAAGTTGTGCCACAGCCCGAGCGAGATGGCGGGCAGGCGCAGGCCGCTGCGGCCGCTGCGCCGGTAGATCATCGAGTCGTAACGGTCTTCGCTGGCTAGGTAGGTCACGAGTGCAGACCCTAGTCCCGGCCGGGCCCCCGGTCGGGCGGGAGGTGGGGCCGCCGGAACCGGCGTGCGGCCGCACCGGCGCGGGTAGCTTCGAGCCATGCGCTACGTCCCGCTCGACACCCCCAAGCCCATCTCCAAGATCGGCCTCGGCACGTGGCAGTTCGGCTCGCGCGAGTGGGGCTACGGCCCCGACTACGAACAGCGGGCGGCGCAGATCGTCCGGCGCGCGCTCGACCTGGGCGTCACGCTCTTCGACACCGCCGAGATCTACGGCTTCGGCCGCAGCGAGCGCATCCTCGGCGCGGCGCTGGGCGAGGACCGAGCCAAGGTCGTCGTGGCCAGCAAGATCTTCCCGGTGCTGCCGCTCGCCCCGGTGGTGCAGCAGCGGGCGGTCGCCTCGGCCGCCCGGCTCGGCGTCGCCGGCATCGACCTCTACCAGGTGCACCAGCCCAACCCGGTGGTCGCCGACACCACCACCATGCGCGGCATGCGCGCGCTCCAGGACGTCGGGCTCGTCGGCGAGGTGGGGGTCAGTAACTACGGCCTGCGCCGCTGGCGGTTCGCCGAGGCCGCGCTGGGCCGCCGGGTGCTGAGCAACCAGGTCCGCTACAGCATGGTCGACCGCGGCCCCGAGAAGGACCTCATCCCGTACGCGGAGCAGGCCGGCCGGATCGTCATCGCGTACAGCCCGCTGGGGCAGGGCTTCCTGTCCGGCCGGTACGACGCGCGGAACCCGCCCGCCGGGGCGGTGCGGCGGGCCAACCCGTACTTCCTGCCGGAGAACCTGGAACGGGGCACCGAGCTGATCGCCACCCTGCGCGAGGTGGCCGACGCGCACGACGCCACGCCCAGCCAGATCGCCCTGGCGTACCTGCTCCGCCACCCCAACGTGGTCGCCATCCCCGGCGCGTCCGGGGTGGAGCAGGTGGAGCGCAACGCCGCCGCCGCCGAGATCGACCTGGCCGACGACGAGCACGCCGCACTGGTCACCGCCGCCCACGCGTTCCGCCCGGTCACCGGGCTGGCCGCCGTACCCAAGCTGATCCGCGCCCGCACCCGGAAGTGACCGCCATGGACGACATCACCGCACTGATCCTCGACGACCACGCCGCCTTCCGCCGCGGCTTCGCCCGCCTCGACGACGCCCGCGACCCGGCGGAGCTGCTGGCCGTCTGGGAGGCGCTCGCCCTGCACCTGGACATCCACGCCGAGGCCGAGGAGGCCATCCTCTACCCGCACCTGGTCCGGCACGGCGACGACGGCGCGGAGGAGACCGAGGACGCCATCGGCGACCACAACAAGATCCGCGACGCCGTCGCCGAGTCGAAGCTGCACGAGGTCGGCTCGGACGCCTGGTGGGCGGCCGTGTGGCGGGCCCGCCGGGAGAACAGCGAGCACCTGGCCGAGGAGGAGGACGAGGCCCTGCCGGACTTCCGCCGGCACGCGAGCGTCGAGCTGCGGGCCGAGCTGGGGCAGCGCTGGCTGACCTTCTACGGCGAGCACAAGAACGGGCGCAACCTGCCCTTCCGCGACAAGGACCCGGAGAAGTACGTCCAGGACCACCGCTGAGCCCATCTCCCCGTCACGGGGGAGTCGGTGGGTCGCCCTCCGGCGGGAGAATGGCCGGGTGACGGTCCCGGGTGTGCTGGCGCCGCTGGTGCGCGGGAGCACCTGGCGGCGTGCCGTGTTCCTGCTGCTCGGCGGGGTGCTCGCCCTGCCGTACGCGCTGCTCGCGGCGACGTTCGCGCAACTGTTCGGCAACGGCGACGTGCCCCGCCCGATCGGCGCCGGCCTGCTGCTGGTCGCCGTGGTCCTCGCCGCCGTGCCGGTGTTCCTCGCCGGCAGCCGGGCGCTGGAGATCGCCGCCGCCCGGGCGCTGCTCGCGGTCGACCTGCCCGAGCCCGCGCCGGGCCACCGGATCGACCGGGAGACCCGGCTGCGGGCCGCGCTCTGGATCGCCCTGCACCTGTTCACCGGTGGCCTGGTGCTGTTCGCGGCGATCAGCGCGTTCCCCATGGCGCTGGTCTTCCTGGCCGGGCTGGCCGGCGTCGACATCGGGGCGACGGCCGACGACGGCTTCGGCCCGTTCGGCCCGGATCACCCGGTCGCGGCGGGACTGGCCGGGCTGGCCGTGCTGGTCGCGCTCGGCTACGCGGTCGCCGGTCTGGGCGCGCTCGCCGCCTCGATGGCCCCGGTGCTCCTCGGCCCGGCGCAGGCCGAGCGGATCGCCGCCCTGGAGGCGCGGTCCGCCCGGCTGGCCGAGCGCAACCGGCTGGCCCGCGAGCTGCACGACTCGGTGGGGCACGCGCTCACCGTGGCGACCCTCCAGGCGGGCGCCGCCCGCGAGCTGCTCGACACCGACCCGGAGTTCACCCGGCGGGCGCTGCGCGCCATCGAGGAGACCAGCCGCCGCGCCATGGACGACCTGGACCACGTCCTCGGGCTGCTCCGCGAGACCGAGGACGGGCGGGCGCCCGCACCCACCGTGCCGCAGGCCACTCTCGACGGGCTGGACCGGCTGGTCGCCGACACCCGGGCCGCCGGCCTGGTGGTGCAGCCCCGGGTCAGCGGGGCGCTGGGCGGGCTGCCCGCCGTCGTGTCCCGGGAGGGCTACCGGATCGTCCAGGAGGGGCTCACCAACGCCGCCCGGCACGGCCGGGGGCCGGTGGAGCTGCGGGTGGCCGTACCCGACGGGTCTCTGGAGATCGAGCTGGTCAACGGGCTGCGTGGCGTCAGGGGGCCGGGTGGCGGCGGGCGCGGCCTGGACGGCATGCGGGAGCGGGTGCTGCTGCTCGGCGGGCAGCTCACCGCCGGGCCGGAGGGCGACCGCTGGCGGGTACGGGTCACCCTGCCGGCGCCGAGGGAGGAGACCGGATGACCATCGACGTGCTGATCGTCGACGACGACGAGCTGATCCGGGTCGGCCTGCGGGCGATCGTGGACGCCCAGCCCGACCTCCGGGTCGTCGGCGAGGCCGCGGACGGCGCCGAGGTGCCGCCGCTGGTGGCCCGGCTGCGCCCGCGGCTGGTGCTCATGGACGTCCGGATGCCGGCCATCGACGGCATCCAGGCCACCCGGCGGCTGCTGGCCACCTCCGCCGACCCGCCCCGCGTCCTGGTAGTGACGACGTTCGCCAACGACGAGTACGTCTACGAGGCGCTGCGTGCCGGCGCCAGCGGGTTCCTGCTCAAGCGGGCCCGCCCGGCCGAGGTGGTGGAGGCGATCCGCGTGGTCGCGGCCGGCGAGTCGCTGCTCTTCCCGGCGGCGATCCGCCAGCTCGTCGGCGCGTACGGCGGCCGGGGCTCCGACGGGCTGCGGGCGGCCCGCCTCACCGAGCGGGAGGCGGAGGTGCTGCGGCTGATGGCCGCCGGGCTGTCCAACCCGGAGATCGCCGACCGGCTCGTGGTCGGCGTGGAGACGGTCAAGACGCACGTCGGCAACGTGCTGGCCAAGCTCGGCGTACGCGACCGGACCCAGGCGGTGATCGCCGCGTACGAGTCGGGCTTCGTGGTGCCGACCGGCTGACCCCTCGCCCGGGGGAGACGGTCCACCCCCGCGCGGGAGGGATCCGGGACCCGGCCGGCCGAGGCTGAGGTCATGACGACGACAACCGATTCCCCACCCCGTCGGGCCGGCCGGACCCGGCTCGATCTGGCCGCCCCGCTCGCCGCCGCCTGGCTCGGCGGCTGGGGCGTGCTCGCCCTGGTCTCGACGCTGACCGGCGCCGGCTACCCGTTCGGCGCCAACGACCCGCACGGCGGCGACGTCAGCCTGCTCCGGTCGGTGCCGGTGGACGTCGGCGCACCCCTCTTCGCCGGGGTGCTGCTGCTCGCGGCGGTCGCGGCCCTCGCCATGAGCGGCCCGGCGACGGTACGCCGACCCGGCCTGCCCCGCGCGCTGCTGCTCGGCTACGGCTGGGCGGTCGTCTTCGCGCTGACCGTGGTCGTCCCGGACGCCCGGGTGCTGATCGTGCTCGGCTACCTCCCGATGCTGATCATCGGTGCGCCGTTCGGCTGGCCGCCCGTCGACTACGGGCAGATCTTCGACTGGCCCCTGGCGGCCCGGTGCGCCGCGCTCGTCGGCGGCGTCCTGCTGGCCGGGGCGCTGCTGCTCTGGCAGCGGCGAACCGCCGGCGCCTGCCCGGCCTGCGGTCGGGACGACCACGAGCGGGGCTGGACCACGCCGGCCTCGGCCGCCCGCTGGGGGCGCTGGGCCGCGTACACGGCCGCCGTGATCCCGTTCGCCTACGCGCTCACCCGGTTCGCCTGGGCGGCCGGCATCCCGCTGGGCATCTCCCGGGACTTCCTCGCCGAGATGCGGGAGACCGGGCTCGTCTGGGCCGGCGCCGGGCTCGGTGCCTTCGCCACCGTCGGGGCGATCCTCACCCTCGGGCTGGTCCGCCCCTGGGGCGAGCGCTTCCCCCGGTGGCTGCCGGGGCTGGCCGGCCGGCGGGTGCCGATCAAGCTGGCGGTCGTCCCCGCGACGCTGGTCGCGCTGTCGGTGACGGCGGCCACTCTCGGGCTGCTCACGAAGCCGGATTTCTGGCAGATCGGGCACGAGTTCAGCCTGGCCTCCGCGCCGATGCTGCTCTGGCCCCTCTGGGGCGTCGCGCTCGGGGCGGCCACCCTGGCATACCACCTGCGCCGGCGGGGCGCCTGCGCCCGCTGCGGGCGGCCCGTCCCCCGTCCGTGACGCTCCGGCCGCCCGGAAGGCGGCGCGCGGTCACCCGACCGAGATAGCGTGGGTCGGGTGACTGCGCCCAACCAGGTTCCCCCGGTCCCGCCCGCCGACCTGCCCGGCACGCTCGGCGAGCTGCGGGCGTCCGGCCACCACCACCGCACGGTCAAGCAGGAGCTCCGCGACAACCTCCTCGCCCGGATGCGCGCCGGCGAGGAGCGCTTCCCCGGCATCGTCGGCTACGAGGACACGGTGCTGCCCGAGGTCGAGCGGGCCCTGCTCGCCGGCCACGACATGGTGCTGCTCGGCGAGCGCGGCCAGGGCAAGACCCGGCTCATCCGCTCGCTCGGCGCGCTGCTCGACGAGTGGACCCCGGTGATCCCCGGCTCGGTGCTCAACGAGCACCCCATGCACCCGCTCACCCCGGCGTCCCGCGCCCTCGTCGCCGAGCGCGGCGACGACCTGCCGATCGGCTGGCTGCACCGCTCGATGCGGTACGGCGAGAAGCTGGCCACCCCGGACACCAGCGTCGGCGACCTCATCGGCGACGTCGACCCGATCCGCCTCGCCCAGGGGCGCACCCTCGGCGACCCGGAGACCATCCACTTCGGACTGGTGCCCCGCACCAACCGAGGTGTCTTCGCCGTCAACGAGCTGCCCGACCTGGCCGAACGCATCCAGGTGGCGCTGCTCAACGTGCTGGAGGAGCGGGACATCCAGGTCCGCGGCTACCAGCTCCGGCTGCCGCTGGACCTGCTCCTGGTGGCCAGCGCCAACCCGGAGGACTACACCAACCGGGGCCGGATCATCACCCCACTGAAGGACCGCTTCGGCGCCGAGATCCGCACCCACTACCCGCTCGACCTGGAGCTGGAGCTGGAGCTGATCCGGCAGGAGGCCGACCTGGTCGCCACCGTCCCCGAGCACGTGCTGGAGGTGCTCGCCCGGTTCGCCCGCGCCGTCCGGGAATCGCCGTCGGTGGACCCGCGCTCCGGCGTCTCCGCCCGGTTCGCCATCGCCGCCGCCGAGACCGTCGCCGCCGCCGCGCTGCGCCGCGCCGGCCTGCTCGCCACCGCCGCCCACGAGGCCCCGGTCGCCCGGGTCGGCGACGCCGTCTCGGTGACCTCCACCCTGCGTGGCAAGGTCGAGTTCGAGAGCGGTGAGGAGGGGCGGGAGATCGAGGTCCTCGGCCACCTGCTGCGGACCGCCGCCGCCGAGACGTTCCGGGCCCGGCTGGCCGGGCTGGACCTCTCCGGGTTCACCGCGCTGGTCGCCGAGGGCGGCGAGATCGAGACCGGCGAGCTGGTCTCCTCGGCCGAACTGCTCCGCCAGGTCGGCACCGTGCCCGGGCTCGCCAAGGTGCTCGACCGGCTCGGCCTCGGCGACGCGCCCACCCCCGAGGAGGCCGCCGCCGGGATCGAGTTCGTCCTGGAAGGGCTGCACCTCACCCGCCGGCTGGGCAAGGACGTCACCGAGTCCGGGCGCACCGTCTACGGCGGCCGGGGCTGACCGTGGCCGGCAACCGGTTCCGGTACGGGCAGTGGCGCGGCGGCCCCGACCCGCTCGCCCCGCCGTACGACGTACGTGCCGCCGTGGACGCGGTCGGCGCGGAGGTCCTCGCCGGCGGCAGCCTGCGGGAGGCGCTGCGCGACCTGCTGCGACGCGGCCCGCAGGGGCGCGGCGGCCTGGACGACCTGGCCGCCCGGGCCCGCCGGCTGCGCCGGGAGGCGCTGCGCCGGGGCGACCTGGACGGCGCCGTGACCCGCGCGCAGGCGCTGCTCGACCAGGCCCTCGCCGCCGAGCGGGAGGAGCTGCGCGGGCGGGACGGCGACGACGCGCGCTTCGCCGAGGCGGTGCTGGACAACCTGCCCCGCTCGACCGCCCGGGCCGTCGAGGAGCTGTCCGGCTACGACTGGGCCAGCGACGAGGCGCGGCAGACCTACCAGCGGATCCTCGACGGGCTGCGCGGCGACGTGCTGGAGCAGCGCTTCGCCGGGCTGCGCGACGCGGCGCGGGCCGCCGCCGACCCGGCCGCACAGCGGCAGCTCGCCGAGATGATGCGCGACCTCAACGACCTGCTCGCCCGGCACGCCCGCTCCGAGGACACCACCGACGCGTTCGCCGAGTTCATGCGCCGGCACGGCGAGTTCTTCCCGGAGCGGCCGAAGGACGTCGACGAGCTGGTCGACGTGCTGGCCCGCCGGGCGGCGGCCGGTGAGCGGCTCATGCGGTCGCTGTCCGACCGGCAGCGCGAGGAACTGGCCGGGCTCATGCGCCAGTCCCTCGGCGAGCAGCTGGCCGGGGAACTGTCCCAGCTGGACGCCCACCTGCGGTCGCTGCGCCCCGACCTCGACTGGCAGCGCGGCGAGCGGGTCCGGGGCGACCAGCCGCTCGGCTACGGCGAGGCCACCGGCGCGCTCGGCGAGATCGCCGAGCTGGACGAGCTGCTCGACTCCCTCGACCAGGACCACCCCGGCGCCACCCTGGACGACATCGACGTCGAGGCGGTCGCCCGGACGCTGGGCCGGGACGCCGCCGACGACGCGCGCCGGCTGCGGGAACTGGAACGCGAGCTGCGCCGGCAGGGCTGGGTGACCCGGGACGCCGAAGGGCTGACGCTCAGCCCGAAGGCGCTGCGCCGGCTCGCCGGCACCGCCCTGCGCCGGGTCTTCGCCGACCTGACCGCCGGCCCGCGCGGCCAGCACGACCTGCGCTCCGCGGGTGCGGCCGGCGAGGTGAGCGGCGCCTCCCGGCAATGGGAGTACGGCGACGAGCAGCCCCTCGACGTGGTCCGCACCCTCACCCGCGCCGTACGCCGGGCCGGCCCCGGTGTGCCCGTGCAGCTCGCGGTCGAGGACTTCGAGGTGATGGAGACCGAGCGGCGGGCCTCGGCGGCCGTGGCGCTCTGCGTCGACCTGTCCTACTCGATGATCTCGCAGGGCCGCTGGGGGCCCATGAAGCAGACGGCGCTGGCCCTGTCGCACCTCATGGCGACCCGCTTCCCGCAGGACGCCCTCCAGATCATCGGATTCGGCCGGGAGGCCGTGCCGCTCACCCAGCAGGAACTGGCCGCCGTCGAGCCGGACATGGAGCAGGGCACCAACCTCCAGCACGCGCTGCGGCTGGCCGGGCGGCACCTGCGCCGGCACCCCGGCGCCGAGCCGGTCGTGCTGGTCGTCACCGACGGCGAGCCCACCGCGCACCTCGACCCGTCCGACGGCGAGGCGTACTTCCACTGGCCGCCGCTGCCGGAGACCATTGAGGCGACCATCCGTGAGGTGGACAAGCTGACCCGGTACGGCGCCACGCTCAACCTGTTCATGCTCGGCGACGACCCGGGGCTGCGGCGGTTCGTGGACGCGGTGGCCCGGCGCTCCAAGGGCCGGATGTTCACGCCGGACCTCGACGACCTCGGCGAGTACGTCGTCTCCGACTACCTCCGCGCCCGCCACGGCCGCCACTGACCCGGGTTCCGTTCCCCGACCGTCCGACGCCAGGTCGGAACGGACGCCCCAGCTCCGACCGCCCCAGCGCGGGTGGCACGTGCTCAACCGCGCCTTTGCTCTGCAGCCCCCCACGCAACAGGCGAAATTTCAGGGTGTTGCCTCCATGGCTGCAGAGCAAAGGGGGTTGAGCGGGGTGGGCCCGGCGCCGGTCGGCCGTTCCCGACCGATTCGCCGATCTGGGGTGAATGTCCGGTCCGCCGCACGGGCTCGGCCTGACCCGCGGGTGGCGGTGCACTGCCCGCCCGACGGAGGCCACGCTGAGTGGAACGCCATGTATGTCTCCGGGGCCCGGATACACCCATCGAGTTCCACCGACGGGTGTTGGCTGGGCCGGATGTCCGTTTCGGGGGTGGTCGGTGGCACTCTGGCGGCGGAATGGCGGGCGGGTGGGCGTAGTTGTATCCCCGTGAACGATCGAGGAGGGCGCCCCGCCG
>NZ_VSEZ01000002.1:0-682504 GCF_008085935.1 Micromonospora sp. AP08 | reverse complement strand
AAAGTCTTGGGGGATCATCCGGCGTGCGGGGCGGGGCCTCTTCGTCGCTCCGGGACCAGGTACAACGACCGGCGGCCCACCATCATTCCGGGCCCGGGACACCCGCGTCGGCGGGCCATCCTCCTCGGTCGTTCACGGGGATACAACGACGCCCACCCGCCGGCCATTCCGCCGCCAGAGTGCCGCCGACCACCGGCGAACCGGACATCCGGCCCCAGGTTGACACCCGTCGGTGGAACGCCATGGGCGTATCCCGGCGCCGGAGACAGTCATGACGTTCCGCCCAAGGGCCGCCGTCCCCGTCAGTGGAACGATATGGAGGTATCACGGCCTCGGAGACATCCATAGCGTTCCACTCACGGCCCGGACTCCGGCGCAGACCGGACATTCGTGCCAGATCCCCGAGATAGGCCCGGATCGCCCGACCAGCTCCGGATCACTTGCGCGGCCCCTTTGCTCTGCAGCCACATAAGCAACACGACCGAATCTCGGGCGTTGCGTGGAGGGCTGCAGAGCAAAGGCGGTGTTGACCATCGGCCACCCGCGCTGGTGCGATCGCACGTGATCCGTCCCGACCTCATTGGCACAGCGGATGGGGCCGAACCCAGCAGTCCGGGGGCAGGCCCCCTCCGGAGTGCGAGGGGAGTGGGCGGAAACAACAGCGCCGCCCGGCCCCGGAGGGGCGGGCGGCGCTGTAGGTGTCGGTGTGCAGGTCGCCTCTCGGCGAGTGGCGCGACGCGGCTCCAGCCGAACGGTATTCCGCGAAGGCAATTTAGGTGAGGCCCGGGGACACTGGGCACACCGACGCTCTGCACAACGACCCGACCGGGTCCGGTGTTCCGGGCGGCGACGTGTCCGCCGTCACGCCCGCCAGGTGGAGCGCACGAACTGACTCCGTCGCGGCGCGACCGGATTCCTTGCGGCCCGCCCGCCCGCTCCACACCAGGTCGGGGAGGTGGGGGTGTCGAAGGTCCGGTGATACCGCCACATCGCGTGGTGGAGTCGATCAAGGGGGTGGAAGCGCCTAGGGTGGTCAGCGTGGCGACCCTTCTGCTTCTGCGACACGGCCGGACCACCGCGAACGCCGATGGGGGCCTGGCCGGTCGGCAACCGGTCGAGCTGGACGAGACCGGGCGCGGCCAGGCGGCGGCGGTCGGCGAGCGGCTCAAGGGGTTGCCCCTCGCGGCCGTGGTGACCAGCCCGCTGATCCGCTGCCGGCAGACCCTCGAGCTGGCCCTGCCCGGCGCCGAGCCGGTGGTCGAGGAGGGGCTGATCGAGTGCGGCTACGGCGCCTGGGAGGGCCAGCCGCTGAAGAAGCTGGCGAAGGAGCCGCTCTGGCCGGTGGTGCAGCAGCACCCGAGCGCCGCCGTCTTCCCCGAGGGCGAGTCGATGGCGGCGATGTCGGCGCGGGCGGTCGCCGCGGTGCGCGCCTGGGACGCCCGGATCAGCGCCGAGCACGGGCCCGAGGCGGTCTGGCTGGCCTGCAGCCACGGCGACGTGATCAAGGCGATCGTGGCCGACGCGCTTGGCGTACACCTGGATCTTTTCCAGCGGATCGTGGCCGACCCGGCGTCGGTGACCGCGATCCGCTACACGGCGCTGCGGCCCTTCCTGGTGCGGCTCAACGACACCGGCGGCGACCTGGCCAGCCTGGTCCCGCCGCCGCGCAAGCGGCGCCGGCGGGCGACCCGGGCGACCGACTCGGACGCGGCGGTGGGCGGCGGCGCCGGGGCGGCCCGATGAGCGGCCCCAGCACGCCCAGGAGCGACAGCCCCGTGAGCGGCACCACCACGACCAGGAACGGCAGTCCCGTGAGCGATCCCGCCACGCCCGGGGACGGCCGGGGTCGGCCATGGCGTTTCGCCCTGGGCGGATTCGGCGTCGGTGCGCTGCGCGACGGTTCCACCCGCCGGATAGGGTCGTGGGTATGACCCACCAGGTGCACGCCTTCGAGCCGCCGGAGCGGTTCGTCGCCGGAACCGTCGGCCCGCCGGGGGAGCGCACGTTCTTCCTCCAGGCGCGCGGCGGTGGCCGGCTGGTCAGCGTCGCGCTGGAGAAGGTCCAGGTGTCCCTGCTCGCCGAGAAGCTGGAGGAGTTGCTCTCCGAGGCGCAGCGCCGGTTCGGCGTCGACCTGCCGGAGACGGCCCCGGTGACGGGCGACAACGACCCGCTCGACACCCCGGTCGACGAGGAGTTCCGGGTGGGCACCCTGGGCCTGGCCTTCGACGTGGACACCGCCACCGTGGTGATCGAGGCGATCGCCGCTGGTGAGGCGGAGGTCGAGGTCGAGCTGGGCGAGGCGGACGACGACACCGACGAGGACCCGGACGAGCCGGACGACGACCTCGACCGGCTCCGCGTCCGGTTGACGCCCGAGGCGACCCGCGCGTTCATCGAGCGGGCCCGCCGGGTCGTCAACGCCGGTCGCCCGCCCTGCCCGCTCTGCGGCCAGCCGCTCGACCCGGCCGGTCACCTCTGTCCCCGGCACAACGGTTATCACCGGTGACCTCGTCGGAACTTCAGCCCCGACAGGACGCCGCCGGCTCGCTGCGACTGCTCACCGACGGTGAGCTGACCCTGGAGGGGCGGCTGGTCGACGCCTCCAACGCCACCCTGCGCGGCATCATCACCCTCGACGGGGTGACCGCGCACTGCGTCTACAAGCCGGTCCGCGGCGAGCGGCCGCTCTGGGACTTCCCGGACGGGACGCTCGCCGGCCGGGAGGTGTTGGCCTACCTGGTCTCCCAGGCCACCGGCTGGGACCTGGTGCCGCCGACCGTGCTGCGCGACGGCCCGTTCGGGCCCGGCTCCTGCCAGCTCTGGATCGACGAGCCGGAGGACGCCGAGCCGCTGGTCGGTTTCGTGCCGGCCGAGACGGTGCCGCCGCGCTGGTTCCCGGTCGCCGCGGCGCGCGACGACGACGGGGCCGCGTACGCGCTGGCGCACGCCGACGATCCCCGCCTGGCCCGGCTGGCGGTCCTCGACGCCGTGATCAACAACGCCGACCGCAAGGGCGGACACGTGCTCGTCGGCCCCGATGACCGGATCTACGGGGTGGACCACGGGGTCTGCTTCCACGTCGAGGAGAAGCTGCGCACCGTGCTCTGGGGCTGGGCCGGCCGGCGGCTCCCGCCGGACGCCGTGGAGATGCTCGACGGGCTGGCCGGGCAGCTCACCGGGGCGCTCGGCGACGAGTTGGCCGAGCACCTCACCCTCGGCGAGGTCGCCGCGGTGGCGGCCCGCGTGGACCGGCTGCGGGAGACCGGGCGGTTCCCGCTGCCCCCGGAGGAGTGGCCGGCCATGCCCTGGCCGCCCATGTGAGCCGTTGTCGCGTTGATCACCCGAGGCGCGCCACCTGAGCGCGTGACGGCTCGTTAGGCTGGCGTTCATGGAGTCTTGGGCGGGACATGAGGTGCCACGGCTGCCGGGCAGGGGCGAGCCACTGAGGTTGTACGACTCGGCGCGGCAAGGTCTCCACCCCAGTCAGCCCGACGGCGCGGCCAGCATGTACGTCTGCGGCATCACCCCGTACGACGCCACCCACCTCGGGCACGCCGCCACCATGATCACGTTCGACCTGGTGCAGCGGATGTGGCGGGACGCCGGCCTGACGGTGCGGTACGTGCAGAACGTCACCGACATCGACGACCCGCTGCTGGAGCGGGCCGAGCGCGACGGCGAGGACTGGAAGGTCCTGGCCATGCGGGAGACCGCCCTGTTCCGCGAGGACATGGAGGCGCTGCGGATCATCCCGCCGGCGCACTACGTCGGCGCCGTCGAGTCGATCCCGGACATCGCCGAGAAGGTCCTCGTGCTGCTCAAGGACGGCGCGGCGTACCGGCTCGACGACGGCACCGGCGACGTCTACTTCGACGTGGCCGCCGCACCCGCGTTCGGCTACGAGTCCAACCTGTCCCGCGAGCAGATGCTGGAGATCTTCCCGGAGCGCGGCGGCGACCCGGGCCGGGCCGGCAAGCGTGACCCGCTCGACCCGCTGCTGTGGCGCGGCGCCCGCGACGGCGAGCCGTCCTGGCCGGGCGGCGAGCTGGGCGCCGGCCGTCCCGGCTGGCACATCGAGTGCGCGGTCATCGCGCTGAACCTGCTCGGCGACCGGATCGCCGTCCAGGGCGGCGGCAACGACCTGCTCTTCCCGCACCACGAGTGCTCGGCGGCGCACGCCGAGCGGCTGACCGGCCAGGCGCCGTTCGCCGACCACTACGTGCACGCCGGCATGATCGGCCTGGACGGCGAGAAGATGTCGAAGTCCAAGGGCAACCTGGTCTTCGTCTCCCGGCTGCGGGCCGACCAGGTCGACCCCATGGCGGTGCGGCTGGCCCTGCTCAGCGGGCACTACCGCAGCGACCGCTCGTGGACCGACGAGCTGCTCGTCACGGCCCAGGAGCGGCTGGCCCGCTGGCGCCGCGCCGCCGCCGTGCCGGCCGGCCCGTCCGGCGAGGAGCTTCTGGCGGAGGTACGCGCCCGTCTCGCCGACGACCTGGACACCCCGGGCGCCCTGGCCGTGGCCGACTCCTGGGCCGCCCAGGCCCTGGCCGGCGTGGCCGACGACGCGGAGGCCCCGAAGCTGTTCGCCGAAACGGTGGACGCCCTCCTGGGCATCGCCCTCTGACCGACGCCCCTCCCACCCGGTCGATCTTGCACTTGTGGCCCCTCGGATGTCGTAGATGTCCCATCCGTCGGGGCGGAAAGTGCAAGATCGCGGGAGGCGGGTCAGCCCAGCACCAGGCCCGGGTCGGGGTCGGGGTCGTCGGCCGGGGCGGGGATCCGGTACTCCTCGGTCAGCGTGGTCATCGGGCCGGGCCAGGTGGCGTGGGCGACCTCGATCGGCTTGCGCTGGGCGTCGTAGGCGACGTGCAGCAGGTGCAGCACCGGCGTGTCCGGCCGGATCTGGAGGATCTCGGCCTCCTCCCGGCTGGGCTGGCGGGCGCTGATCGTGTCGGTCGCGGTGACGTACCGGCGGCCGGTGGCCTCCTCGGCCTCCTGGTAGAGCGGGCGGCCGAACGCCTCGGCCCGTTCGAGGGCGGTGCCGGCGGTGTCGGCGGGCAGGAACCAGGAGGCGCCCACCTCGACGGGTGAGTCGTCGGTGCGGACGAGGTGCCGGCGGCAGAGCAGTTCGGTGCCGTCGGCCACCCCGAACGCGTCGGCCACCTCGGGCGGGGCGGGGGCGCGGCCCACGGAGACGAGCTGCTGCCGGTACCGGGCGGCCAGGTCCGTGTGATAGCCGCGGAAGCCGCCGTACCGGCCCCGGGAGAGCCGGTTGAGCCGGCGCCGGGTGCCCCGGACGTACGTACCGGAGCCGGGTTTGGTGATCAGGATGCCCTCGACCCGCAGCTGGTCGACGGCGCGCTGCACGGTCTGCTTGGCCACGCCGAACATCTCGGCGATGGCCGGGATGGACGGCAGCCGCTCGCCGGGCCCCCAGTCGCCGCGGCGCACCTGGGCCTTGAGCTGCGCGGCGATCTGCCGGTGCGGGAACTCGGCCGCGCCGGGATTGATCTGCATGCCCGCCTCCTCATGACAGCTAGGTTCCTAGGATGCCGTAGAGGGGGTGAGGTCGCCACCCCGGACACGAAGAAGCCGGGCCCTCAAAAGGACCCGGCCTCGTCGAAAAGGGGTTCTACCAGGAGCCGGCGGTGGGGCCTGCGGAGCCGCCCCGGCGGCGCAGGTACTTCTCGAACTCCTGGGCGATCTCGTCACCGGTCAACGGGGTGATGCCGGCGTCGCCGACCCGCTCCTCCAGCTCGCGCACGTACTCGCCCAGCTCGGCGTCCTGCTCGGCGGCGCTGCGCACCCGCTGCTCCCACTCGGCGGCCTCCTCGGCCAGGTCGGCCATGGGCACCGGCAGGTCGAGCACCTCCTCGACCCGGTGCAGCAGCGCCAGCGTGGCCTTGGGGCAGGGCGGGTTGTTGGCGTAGTGCGGCACGTGCACCCAGAACGACACGGCGTCGACCTCGGCCCGGGTGCAGGCGTCGTGCAGCACCCCGACGATGCCGGTCGGCCCGTCGTAGCGGGTGGGGGTGAGCTGGTAGCGCTTGGCGGCGTCGGCGTCCGAGGCGCTGCCGCTGATCGGCAGGGGCCGGGTGTACGGCACGTCGGCCAGCAGCGCGCCGAGCAGCACCACCCGTTCCACCTCCAAGCTGTGGCAGATCTCCAGCACCTGCTCGCAGAAGGTGCGCCACCGCATGCTCGGCTCGATGCCCCGGATCAGCACCACGTCCCGCTCGGTGCCCTCCGGGCTGGCCACCATGAAGCGGGTGGTCGGCCACTCGACCCGGCGGGTCTCCCCGTCGGCCATCGTGATGGTCGGCCGGCTCACCTGGAAGTCGTAGAAGTCCTCCGGGTCCAGCTCGGTCACCTGCCGGGCCTGCCAGACCTGCTCCAGGTGTTCCACGGCCGCGGTGGACGCGTCCGCGGCGTCGTTCCAACCCTCGAAGGCCGCGATGGCGACGGGAGACCGCAGCACCGGCAGTCCGTCGAACTCGGTCACGCCGTCACCCCACCCGTCGCACGGTCGCGTCGCTGATGTCCTTCACGTCCGCCAGCCTACGTGCCGCCGCGGGACGCGGCCCGTCGGCCGCGCCGGTCGGCCGGCCGGACCACTCGGGCGAACCGGATGAAACGTACGCGGTGATCCCGCTGACAGTATGTGGGAAGCCGAGGTTGCGGTGACCCGTCGAGGCCGCGCCGCACTAACCTGGCCCTGTGCGGACTTCGTTGCTCGATGTGCTGGCGGACCGGATCCTGATCGCCGACGGGGCGATGGGGACGATGCTGCAGGCGGCCGACCTGACCCTGGACGACTTCGACGGCCTCGAGGGTTGCAACGAGATCCTCAACGTGACCCGGCCGGACGTGGTCCGGAGCGTGCACGAGGCCTACCTGGCCGCCGGGGCGGACTGCGTCGAGACCAACACCTTCGGCGCCAACCTGCCCAACCTCGCCGAGTACGGCATCGCGGAGCGGATCCGCGAGCTGTCCGAGGCCGGCGCGCGGCTCGCCCGGGAGGCCGCCGACGCGTACGCGACGCCGGAGCAGCCGCGGTTCGTGCTCGGCTCGATGGGCCCCGGCACCAAGCTGCCCACCCTCGGGCACGCGTCGTACGCCAGCCTGCGGGACGCCTACCAGGAGAACGCCGCCGGCCTCATCGCCGGTGGGGCGGACGCGCTGATCATCGAGACCTGCCAGGACCTGCTCCAGGTCAAGGCCGCGGTGGTCGGGTCGAAGCGGGCCCGGGCCGAGCTGGGGCGGGACGTCCCGATCATCTGCCAGGTGGCCGTGGAGACCACCGGCACCATGCTGCTGGGCAGCGAGATCGGCGCGGCGCTGACCGCCATCGAGCCGCTCGGCGTCGACCTGATCGGCCTCAACTGCTCGACCGGCCCGGCCGAGATGGGCGAGCACCTGCGCTACCTGTCCCAGCACGCGCGCATCCCGGTCTCGGTGATGCCGAACGCCGGCCTGCCCGTGCTGACCGCCGACGGGGCGTACTTCCCGCTGAGCCCGGTCGAGCTGGCCGACGCCCTGGAGCAGTTCGTCACCGACTACGGCGTGGCCCTCGTCGGCGGCTGCTGCGGCACCACCCCGGAGCACATCCGGGTGCTGGTCGAGCGGCTGGGCGGGCGGCGGCCGGTGGCCCGCGAGCCGCGCCCCGAGGCGGGCGTCTCGTCGATCTACCACCATGTGCCGTTCGCCCAGGACGCCAGCATCCTGATGGTGGGGGAGCGGACCAACGCCAACGGGTCCAAGGCGTTCCGTGAGGCGATGCTCGCGGCCGACTGGCAGGCCTGCGTGGAGATCGCCCGCAGCCAGGCCCGGGACGGCTCGCACCTGCTGGACCTGTGCGTCGATTACGTCGGCCGGGACGGCACGCAGGACATGCGCGAGCTGGCCGGCCGGTTCGCCACGGCCTCCACCCTGCCGATCATGCTCGACTCGACCGAGCCGGCCGTGGTCGAGGCGGGGCTGGAGATGCTCGGCGGCCGCTGCGTCGTCAACTCGGTGAACTTCGAGGACGGCGACGGCCCGGAGTCCCGCTACGCGCGGGTCATGCCGGTGGTCCGGGAGCACGGCGCCGCCGTGGTGGCGCTGCTCATCGACGAGGAGGGCCAGGCCCGCACCCGCGACTGGAAGGTACGCGTGGCGTGCCGGCTGATCGACGACCTGACCGGCCGGTGGGGGCTGCGGCGTGAGGACATCCTCATCGACGCGTTGACCTTCCCGATCGCCACCGGCCAGGAGGAGACCCGCCGCGACGGGATCGAGACGATCGAGGCGATCCGGGAGATCGCCGCCCGCTACCCGGGGGTCAACTTCACCCTGGGCATCTCGAACGTCTCCTTCGGCCTGAACCCGGCGGCCCGGCAGGTGCTCAACTCGGTGTTCCTGCACGAGTGCGCGCAGGCCGGCCTCACCTCGGCCATCGTGCACGCCAGCAAGATCCTGCCGATGTCGAAGATCCCCGACGAGCAGCGCGAGATCGCGCTCGACCTGGTCTACGACCGGCGCCGCGAGGGTTACGACCCGGTGCAGCGGTTCATCGAGGTCTTCGAGGGCGTCGACGCCGCCTCGGCGCGGGCCACCCGGGCGGAGGAACTGGCCGCGCTGCCGCTGGACGAGCGGCTCAAGAGGCGGATCATCGACGGCGAGCGCAACGGCCTGGAGGCCGACCTGGACACGGCCATGGCCGAGGGTCGCACGCCGCTTTCCATCATCAACGACCTGCTGCTGGACGGCATGAAGGTGGTCGGTGAGCTGTTCGGCTCCGGCCAGATGCAGCTGCCGTTCGTGCTCCAGTCCGCCGAGGTGATGAAGACCGCGGTGGCCTACCTGGAGCCGCACATGGAGAAGACCGACGACGACGGCAAGGGGCGGATCGTCCTCGCCACGGTCAAGGGCGACGTGCACGACATCGGCAAGAACCTGGTGGACATCATCCTGTCCAACAATGGCTACGACGTCGTCAACATCGGCATCAAGCAGCCGATCAACGCGATTCTCGACGCCGCCGAGGAGCACCGGGCCGACGCCATCGGCATGTCCGGCCTGCTGGTCAAGAGCACGGTCATCATGAAGGAGAACCTGGCCGAGATGGCCTCGCGCGGGGTCGCCGAGCGCTGGCCGGTGCTGCTCGGCGGCGCGGCCCTCACCCGGGCGTACGTGGAGGACGACCTGCGGTCGGTGTTCCCCGGGCAGGTGCACTACGCCCGGGACGCGTTCGAGGGACTGTCCCTCATGGACCGGGTCATGACCGCGAAGCGGGGCGGCGCGCCGGTGGTGGACCCGGAGCGGGAGGCCGCCCTGGCGGCCCGCCGGGAGCGCCGGGAGCGGCAGCGGGCCCTGGTCCGCGAGGCGCTGCCGGAGCTGGACGACGCCTCCGTCCGCTCCGACGTGGCCGTCGACGTGGAGGTGCCCACCCCGCCGTTCTTCGGCACCCGGGTGGTCAAGGGCGTGCCGCTGGCCGACTACGCGGCGCTGCTCGACGAGCGGGCCACCTTCCTGGGTCAGTGGGGGCTGCGCGGCGCCCGGGGCGGCAAGGGCCCGTCGTACGAGGAGCTGGTGGAGACCGAGGGGCGGCCGCGGCTGCGCTACTGGCTGGACCGGCTCATCGCCGACCAGGTCCTGGAGGCGGCCGTGGTGTACGGCTACTTCCCGGCCTACTCCGAGGGCAACGACCTGGTGGTGCTGGACGAGAACGGGCACGCCGAGCGGGCCCGGTTCTCGTTCCCCCGGCAGCGGCAGGAGCGCCGCCTCTGCCTGGCCGACTTCTTCCGGCCGAAGGGCGAGCAGCTGGACGTGGTGGCGTTGCAGCTGGTCACCGTCGGGCAGCCGATCAGCGAGTACACGGCGAAGATGTTCGCCGGCAACGAGTACCGCGACTACCTGGAGGTGCATGGCCTGTCGGTGCAGCTCACCGAGGCGTTGGCCGAGTACTGGCACCGGCGGATCCGCGCCGAGCTGGTGCTGCCGGGTGGGCGTACGGTCGCCGACGAGGACCCAGGGGACCTGGCCGGCCTGCTGCGCACCGACTACCGGGGCTGCCGGTACGCGTTCGGCTACCCGGCCTGCCCCGACCTGGAGGACCGGGCGAAGATCGTGGAGCTGCTCGGCGCCGAGCGGATCAACGTCCAGCTCTCCGAGGAGTTCCAGCTCGTCCCCGAGCAGGCCACCGACGCCATCGTCGTCCATCACCCCGAGGCCAACTACTTCAACGCCAAGTGATCGCCGCAGGTGCCCTGACCTGCGGCGGAGCGCCCGGAACCGGCCCGATTTCCATGATCATGCCGTTTCCAGGCCGTCGGGGGTCTGCGGGTCGTCGGCGAAGGCGTGGTCGATCGCGCGCCGGGTGCGGTCCTCGCTGGCTGGCAGCAGGTGGGTGTAGATCCGGAGGGTGAAGCCGGGGTCGGAGTGCCCCAGGTACGCCGAAAGGGCTTTGACGCTTTCGCCAGCGTCAAGGCGGCCCGCGCGGCGGGCCGCTCGCGCCGCCGAACCTGGGCCGGGCCGATGGCCCGCCGCCGCGCCTCTGGCCTTCGGCCGCCAGCGCGACGGTGATAGCCCGCCGGCGGCGCGACATACGACGAAGCCCCGGGCCGCCATGATTGCTGGCAGTCCAGGGCTTTGGGTATGTCGAGACACAGGCAGCGCCTCCGGCGGGGGCCAGACGACTCCAGGATGGAGTTTGCCGACGGTTTCGGTTCGTGGTGGTTGAGGGGGGAGCCATCCCGTCAGCCGTCGACCCAGGCAGAGCCGAGCAGACCAGGGCCAGGGCGACAAGGTCGCTCGTCCAGCTGGGCGCTCCACCTTGTCGCCCTGGCCCTGGCCCGCTCCACCAAGGCGTGGGTCGGCGGCGGACGGGATGGCTAGCTTAGGGTTGGCGGATGTCTTTCCGTCCGGGTCAGGCCATCGTTCGCCGCTATCGCAAGCGCGATGTCGTTACGTGGGTTCAGGCCGCCATGGTTGTCGCCGACAACGACGACGGGCTGTTGCTGTGGGAGCCTTGCGGCGCCCCTCTGGTGCTCTACCGCGATTCCGCCGGTCGGAGCCTCAAAGACGCACCGATCGACGAGTTGGTCGGAGCTTCGTACATCCATACCAGCTTTCAGCATTACAGCGCGCTGATGTTGCACCCTGCAGGCGCGAGCTATTCCGTGTGGTGGATGTTCGCGGGTGAGCGCTTCGCCGGCTGGTACGTCAATCTGGAAGCACCGTTCGAGCGGCATGCGATAGGTATCGATACCACGGACCATGCGCTCGATCTGGAGATTGATCCGCAACGCCATGTGTCCTGGAAAGACGAGGCGGAGTTCGTTGCCCGGACCGGTCATCCCTGGTACTGGGATGCCGCCGAAGCGGCGACGATTCGGGCTACGGCCCAGCGAATCGCTGCACTGGCGGCCGCAGGCGCGTACCCGTTCGACGGCACTCACTGTGACTTCCGGCCGGACCCCGCCTGGACCATGCCGGAACTACCCGATGGATGGAACCAAGCGCCGGCGTCGCCGCCCTCGAAGGCAATGAACCTGTCCGGCGGAGCCTTATAGGGCCAAGATCATGCCGTTGCCGGGCGGTCGGCGGCGACCACGGTTGACCAACCATGACAGTTCGCGCCGCAGGTCAGAGGCATCACGTCCGGTTTGATCGACTACGCCCATGGCCTAGATCAATACCGCTGGAAGTGGCCAGCCGTCGGAAGGTCTACTGATCAAGGATCTTCACGTTTCGCGATCACGTCGGTACTCTTCGCACCCATGGCGTCGCGCGAAAAGTCGAAGCTTTGGCAGTACTGGGGCTATGGCGTCCTGGCAGTGCTCCTCCTGTCTCTCGGTAACAACGCGGTCGGCCCCGGCCTCTACGCTGTGCTCGTCGGCCTACTGATTCTCTTCGTCCTCTTCCAAGCGCCCGTGTACTGCGGTGCAATC
The DNA here is from genome assembly GCF_008085935.1 of Micromonospora sp. AP08. Classification (NCBI taxonomy): domain Bacteria; kingdom Bacillati; phylum Actinomycetota; class Actinomycetes; order Micromonosporales; family Micromonosporaceae; genus Micromonospora; species Micromonospora sp. AP08. The sequence continues at coordinate 670,571 of NZ_VSEZ01000002.1, read as the reverse complement.
AACCGGAAGCGGAGCGGTGTCGTGGAGTTCTGCCGCAACAACTCGGCCGGCTTGGTCCTGGGCTGCCATCTTCGACAGCACAAGTGGCAGAAGTTCGGGCGTGACTGGTGGTCTCTCGGCTGGCGCGAGAAGACCAAAGGCATCTGGACCGGGGCATCCGCGAAGCTGGCGACCGTCAGTGGCGTCGTCGGTACCGTCACCGGGGTCATTGGCGTCTTCAAGTAGCCACCCGCCTGCCGCAGCGAGCGATGCAGACCGTTGAGCAGCGGAAGGCTGGCGGCCGGCGAGGCTAAGCGGTACAGCAGCGGAATACAGCAACCGACCACACCGAGCGGAACGATGGTGACCACCATCGGACCGTCGACCAGCGGTGCGAGCCGCACCCGACCGCGTTGCCGATCTCTGGGGTCAAAGGGTCGACGAAGACGAGGTCCCGGGCGCTGCGGCTGTACCATCCGCCGGTGGACCTCGATGGATCTCTCAGGTTGGCCGAGGAACTAGTTCGGCGGGCCTACCCGCCGCAGCGGGTGACGCGGCATGTCGGGCAGGGCATGGACGTCAGTGGCCCCGGTTACCACGTTGTCTCCGTTGCGGTCAGCGACGACTTCTGGGAGGAGTCGGCCGAGCGGTGGGAAGAGGTCTGGGCCCACTTCGAGACCAAGCGCGCACGGCTCGTGGCGGCGCTCACGGCCACGTGGGGACTGCCCCGCCCTCGGTCCTTCCGCAACGACCTTGATCGGGCGATCCGAGGCGAGCTGCTGCCACCGCTCACCGATGTCCTAGTCGAGTTCGTTGCGGACGCCGACACTTGGTACCGCGACGACCGAAGCATCTGCGTCGGCATCGGTCAGTGGGACAAGGAGTTCCCGATCCAACTCGTCCTGGCGGTGGGCGAGCTCGGTGCGGCCGAGTAGTTGAGTCAGACACGCGGTTCGCCACGGCCGCCAGGCGGTCGCCAAGATCATGCCGTCTACAGGCCGTCTGAGGTGAACCAACGGTGACCAATGACGACGATTGACGGCGGTGCTCCGTGCAGGTCAGCAGCCGTTCGGTCCGATTGCCGTTGGTATGCCGAGCGCCTTCCACATTGCAACGCCAAGTGATCGCCGCAGAAGGGCCAGGAGGACGCGTGACCCCCGACGACGAGACGTTTCTCCGCCGTGCCGTGGAGCTCGCCAGCATGGCCGGGGCGTCCGGCGAACGGCCGTTCGGCTCGTTGCTGGTCGGCGCCGACGGCGAGGTCCTGGTCGAGGACCACAACACGGTGGTCTCGGAATCCGACATCACCGCCCACCCGGAACTGAAGCTGGCCCGTTGGGCCGCTCGGGAACTCGCCCCTGACGTGGCGGCCGGCACCACGATGTTCACCAGTTGCCAGCCCTGCCCGATGTGCGAGACGGCGATCGCCCGCTCCGGCCTCGGTCGGGTGGTGTACGCGCTGTCCGCGGAGCAGTTCGAGGCGGTCAAGCCGGCCACCCCGCCGCTGCCTCCGGTGCGGTACGAGGGGCCGGCGCTGTTCGACGAGGCGCGCCGGCCGATCGACAACTACTACTAGGGCCGTCCGCCGCCGCCTTGGAGAGTCGTCGTGAGGCTCTCCAAGGTCGGGGGAGGGGCGATCGTCAGTAGGCGTAGGTGACGGAGATGGTCGCGGCGGGGCAGTTGTTGGCCCAGCTGGTCAGGGCGCTCTTCTCCGCGCTGTCGACGGTGAGCCGCCACCGGACCTTCACGGCGACCCATTCGCCGATGTAGCGGCAGCGGGCGGAGGCGTACGACGGCATCCAGGTGGCCGGGTCCTGGTCGCCCTTGGCCTGGTTGACGTTGTCGGTGACCGCGGCGAGCGCGCGGGAGTCGCCCAGGTCGTTGGCGTACGCCTGGCGGCGGCTGGTGGTCCAGTTGCGGGCGCCGGAGTCCCAGGCCTCGGCGAGCGGGACCATGTGGTCGATGTCGAGGTCGCCGGTGAGCGTCCAGTAGGCGTTGTCGTAGTAGGAGTACCAGCGGCCCCCGGAGAGGGTGCAGGTGCCGCTGATCGTGGGCTTGGTGGTGGCCTCGGCGTAGAGGACCTCGTTTCGGGTGTTGCAGCCGTCACCGTCGGCGTCGATCCAGTGTGGGAAGAGGTCGCGGCTGTAGCCGGTGCGGACCTCGGTGGCCACGGGGAGTCCGGCGACGGCGGTGGTCAGGGAGGCGGAGTAGCTGGCGGCCCAGGCGGGCTGGGTGAGGCCGAGGGTGGCGGCCAGGATCGCGGCGAGGCTGATGGCCGTGGCGCGCAGCGTGCGGGTCATGGGACTCCATCCGGATGGGATTGGCATGTGCTGGCACCCATATAGACAGAGCTGGAAGTAATGGTCTAGATCAAGTTCTGTGAACAGCGGATGACGGGAACCGGACGAACGCCGCTTCGGGCCCGGAACCGGTCGGGATCGCCGCAGCTCAGGTGTGTCCCGGCGGGGCGGGGGTAGACGCCGGGGGCAGCGGCGAGACGAGACGGGAGGTCCCGGTGCAGTCGTACCCCGCGGTGGAGGACCACGGACTGATCGGCGACCTCCAGACGGCGGCGCTGATCACCACGGACGGCACGCTGGACTGGTTCTGCGCACCCCGGTTCGACTCGCCGAGCATCTTCGGCGGCCTGCTCGACCGGCGTCGCGGTGGGTACTTCCAGCTCTCACCGGACGGCGTCGACTACACCAGCAAGCAGCTCTACCTGCCGGGGACACCGATCCTCATCACCCGCTTCCTGAGCGCGGACGGGGTGGGCGAGCTGGTGGACTTCATGCCGGTCACGGGTGACCGGGCCACCGACAACCACCGCCTGGTCCGGATGCTGCGGGTGGTGCGCGGCAGCATGCGGTTCCGGTTGGAGTGTCGCCCCCGGTTCAACTACGGGCGGGACCGGCACGAGCTGGAGGACCACCCGAACGGCACCGTCTTCCGCAGTCCCGGTCTCTCGCTCACCGTGCATCCCATCCAGTACGAACGCCTCTCCGCGGAGCACGAGCCCGAACGGACCGAGGAGGGCGTCCACCTGGTCGCCACCCTGCACGAGGGCGAGGCCGGCGGCGTGGTCCTCGAGACGGGGTGTCCCGGCCCGCCGCGTCCCTACCCGCCCGAGGAGGCGCGGGAGCTGCTCGAACAGACGCGCGACTTCTGGCGGGGCTGGATCGGCCGCTCCTCCTACAAGGGACGGTGGCGGGAGATGGTCGAGCGGTCGGCCATGACGCTCAAGCTCATGACGTACGCGCCGACCGGCGCCCTGATCGCCGCCCCTACCGCCGGGCTGCCCGAACAGGTGGGCGGAGAACGCAACTGGGACTACCGCTACACCTGGCTCCGGGACGCGTCCTTCTCGGTGCACGCCCTGCTCAGCCTGGGCTTCACCGACGAGGCGTGGCAGTACCAGCAGTGGGTCGACGACCGGATACGGGAGGCCGAGGCCGGGGGAGTGCCGTTGCAGATCATGTACCGGGTCGACGGCTCGCCGGACCTCACCGAGGAGGTGCTCCACCACTTCGAGGGCTACCGCGGGTCCGCGCCGGTGCGGATCGGCAACGGCGCGGCGAACCAACTGCAACTCGACATCTACGGCGAGATGCTCAACTCCCTGTACCTCGCCAACGAGCACGGCCTGAAGGGCTCGCACGCGGCCTGGCGGAGCCTCGTCCGGATGATGGACTGGCTCTGCGCGCACTGGGACCAGCCCGAGGACGGGATCTGGGAGACGCGGTCCGGCCGGCAGGACTTCACCTACGGGCGGCTGATGTCGTGGGTGGCCCTGGACCGGGCCGTCCGGTTGGCCGACCGGTGCGGGCGTCCCGCCGACACCGCCCGCTGGACCGAGACCCGGAACCGGATCTACGAGCAGATCATGGCGCGGGGCTACCACTCCGGACGCCGGGCCTTCGTCCAGCACTACGCCACCGACGTGCTCGACGCGTCCCTGCTCGCCATGCCCTCGGTCGGCCTCGTGGCGCCCACCGATCCGATGTGGCAGTCGACGCTGCGGGCCATCGACGGCGAACTGGTCTCCGACAGCCTCGTCTACCGCTACGCCCCGGCCGCCTCGCCGGACGGCCTCGCCGGCCGGGAGAGCACCTTCACCATGTGCAGCTTCTGGTACGTGCAGGCCCTGGCCGCGTCCGGGCGGCTCGACGACGCGCAGTTGACGTTCGAGAAGATGCTCACCTACAGCAGCCAGCTCGGCCTCTACTCCGAGGAGATCACCCCCGCCGGGGAGCAGGCCGGCAACTTCCCGCAGGCGTTCAGCCACCTCGCCCTCATCAGCACCGCGGCGAACCTGGACCGGCTCCTCGACGCCCACGGCTGACCGCCGCGCGTGGTAAACCCGCTGTGCCGCCCGGCGCGGCCCGCTACGGTGACCGGAGTACGCGTTACCGGCCCCGCCCGGGCGGGTAAGCGCCCCCGACCAGCAGCGGACCCCGGCCCGCCGTCCACGGCGGCGCAGCCCGGGAGATGCGGCTGTGACGTCCGAGGACGAGCATGGGGGTACGACGAGAGGGGCGGACATGACCGACGACATCGCTTCGAAGGTTCCGCCGGACCCGGCCCCCGTGCTGAGCGCGCCGGCCGGCCCACCGCCTGTCGAGCCGCCGAGCAGCCTGGACCTGTGGGCCCGGGCGCAGACCCTGCACCGCTGCTTCGGCGACGACGACGGCGAACCGCACATCATGCGCGGCCTGGACTGAGGCCCGCCACATCACCGGCGCCCCCGCGTGGGCGCCGGAATCCGCGCGTCGCCGATCAGTGGTGCGCGACGTCGGTCCGTCAGTCCGGTCGGCGGGCGACCACCGCCAGGGCCATGCCGAAGAACTTCAACGGCGACCGCTCGATGCCGTCGGTCACCGGCCGGATGCGACGCCCGAAGCCTGACCGGTCGAACGGCGGCATGATGTAGTCCATCGCCACCGGCTCCAGCCCGGCCCGGCGTAGGTGGGTGGACAGGCCACGGGCGGTGAAGGAGCGGGCGTCGGCCAGCCGCCGGTGCAGCGGCACGATCCACGGCAGGAACGGACCCCGCGCCGGCCGGTAACGCTTCCCGCGGATGAGGAAACCGTGCGTCTCGAAGGGGAACCACCGGTTGGGCGTGGTCAGCGCGAACCGGCCGCCGGGGGCGAGCACCCGGTGCACCTGACGGAGTGCGGCGTCCAGATCGTCGATGTGTTCCACCACCTCGATGGCGGTGACCAGGTCGAAGCTCTTGTCCGGGTAGTCCAGCTCGGTGGCGGACAGCTCCCGCACGTTGATCTTCTGGGCCGCCGCCGGGTCGGCGGCCAGCCGCTCCCGGAACAGCTCCAGCCGATCCTGTTGAATGTCGACCGCCTCGATCTGCGCGAAGGCGTCGACCAGCCGCATCGTGTAGGTGCCGTCCCCGCAGCCGATCTCCAGCAGCCGCCGGCCGGTCAGTGGGGTGTGCCGGCCCAGCGTGCCCAACCGCTTGGCCACCCCGCGCTCGCCGAACGCGCTACCGTGCCCCAGTCCCAGGTGTCGCGTTGCATCGGTCACGATCGCCGACTCTAAACGCGCCGGCCGCTCCCGTGGGGGCAGCCGGGCACGACCCAGCCCGATGACGACCACCCGGGGCGCCGCCGAGAACCGCGAGCCCCGGCGAGTTCCGTGTGATCCGACGCCGGATCAGTCGTCACACCCCAGGCGGGCCGCCCGCGCGTGCAGGTAGCGCTGCTGGGCCAGGTTCATCGACCGGCGGGCCGCCGCCAGGTACGCCTCCCGGGCCGCGTCCGGCTCCCCGGCCAGCTCCAGCAGGTGCGCCCGGGCCGCGTGGCGGCGGTGGCCCTGGGCGACCCGGCGGTCGGCCGCCAGCGCGTCGAGCAGCGCCAGGCCCGCCCGCGGCCCGCGCGCCATGGCCACCGCCACCGCGTGGTTGAGCCGGACCACCGGGTTGTCGTGCAGGGCCAGCAGCATCTCGTAGAGGGCGACGATCTGCGGCCAGTCCGTCGCCTCGACGCTGGGCGCCTCGTCGTGCAGCGCCGCGATCGCCGCCTGGAGCTGGTACGGCCCGACCTCGCCCCGGGGCAGCGCCGCGCCGACCAGCCGCGTCCCCTCGCCGATCCGGTCGGCCCGCCAGCGCCGCCGGTCCTGCTCGGCCATCGGCACCAGCATGCCGTCGGGGCCGGTCCGCGCCGGCATGCGCGCGTCGGTGAGCAGCATCAACGCCAGCAGCCCGGTCACCTCCGCGTCGTCGGTGAGCCGGTGCAGCAACCGGGCCAGCCGGATCGCCTCGGCGCACAGGTCGGGCCGGTGCAGGCGCTCCCCGCCGGTGCTCGCGTACCCCTCGTTGAAGATCAGGTAGAGCACGTGCAGCACGGCGTCGAGCCGGGCGGCCCGCTCCGGACCGGCCGGCGGGGCGAACGGCAGTCCGCTGTCGCGGATGCGCTGCTTGGCCCGGGTGATCCGCCGGGTCATGGTCGCCTCCGGCACCAGGAACGCCCGGGCCACCTCGGCGGTGCTCAACCCGCCGACCGCCCGCAGGGTCAGCGCGATCTGCCCGGCCGGCGGCAGCGACGGGTGGCAGCAGAGGAACAGCAGGACGAGGCTGTCGTCGGCGTCGTCCGGCACGCTGTCCGCGGGCGGCGCCACCCAGCGGTCCGCCGGCGCCTCCCGGGCCACCCCGTCCTCCCGGCGGCGCCGGGCCTGCTCGGCCCGCAGCAGGTCGGTCAGCCGGCGGGACGCCACGGTGATCAGCCACGCCCGCGGATCGTCCGGGAGCCCGTCGCCGGGCCAGCGGGTGGCGGCGGCGAGCAGCGCCTCCTGGGTGGCGTCCTCGGCGGTGTCGAAATGCCCGTACCGGCGGACGAGCGCGCCGAGGACCTGCGGCGCCAGGGCGCGCAGCAGGTCCTCGACACGCTCGGCCGGCACCGGTCAGCCCTGGAGTTCCTCGACGCCGTCCACGACCGGCCGCACGTCGACGTACTCACCCTCGGCGTCCGGGTTGACGAACCGGGCGGCGATCTCGGTGGCCCGGTCGAAGCTGGCGCACTCCACCAGCGTGTAGCCGGCCAGCACCTCCTGCGTCTCGGCGTACGGGCCGTCGGTGACCACGGGCGCTCCGCCGCGCAGCCGGACCCGGCGGGCGTGCACGGGCGCGGACAGGCCCTGCGCGTCGACCAGTTCCCCGGTCTCGGCCAGGTCCTTGTGGATCGCCTCCATGTGGGCGTGCATGGCGGCGAGCTGCTCCGGGCTCATCGGCGGCTCCTCGCCGGGCCGCCCGGACATCGCGTCGTAGTCCCGCTGGCTGCCGTAGAGCATGATCAGGTACTTCACGGTGTCTCCTCTCGGCGGGCGCCCCGCGGCGCCGCTCACCCGGGACGTCGGAGCCAGGGAGCCGCCGCGGACACCAGCCTAGGGCGAATCAGTCGACCCGGGCGGCGGCGAGCAGCGCGGCGGTGGGCAGCGCCAGGCTGCCGTCGGCGTGCTGGTAGGGGGCGGCGAGCCGTTCGTACTCCCGGCGGATGCGTTCACGCACGGCCACCGGCTGCCGTTCCAGCACCAGGCCGATGGCGCTGATTCCGGCGGCCGGGCCGGCCCACCAGTCCTCCGGGTCGGTGCGGTGCGCCCAGGTCAGGGTCACGCACCGGACGTCCGCCAGCCCGGCCGCGGCCAGCAGCCCGGCGAACCCCGCCTCGGTGCGGGGAAAGTCCCGTTCGGGCGCCAGCCGGGGCAGGTCGGGGGGTGTCGCGACCCCGGCGGCGGCGACGGCCTCACCCCAGAGCCGTTGCAGGGGCGGGTGCGGGGACGGCCAGACGGTCACCGCGACCCGGCCGCCGGGGCGGACCACCCGGCGCAGCTCGGCCACTCCCGCGGCCGGGTCGCCGACGTGGTTGAGCACGAAGTTCGCCACCGCCGCGTCGAAACCGCCGGGCGGGAACGGCAGCTGCGGCAGCACCGCGGCGCGGACCTCGGCACCGGGCGCGGTCCGCCGGGCGGCGTCGCGCATGCTGGGTTCGGCGTCGACCGCCACCACCTCGGCGCCGCGGGCCAGGGCCGCCGCCGCGACGGTGCCCGGTCCGGTGCCGACGTCGATCAACCGCCGTCCGGCCCGCACCGCCGCCGCGTCCAGCAGCGCCTCCGCCGGGTACGCGCAGAGCCGGCCGAAGCTGCGTGCGTACGCCTCGGCCCGGCCCGCCCACCGCGACCGTTCATGTGCGTCGAAGTCCGTGTCGATCATCGCGGCAGCGTAGCGGCGACCCGGGGTGCGCGAGTGTCCTACCGTCATGGGCATGACGACGGTGCTGGTGACACTGGCGGTGGTCGCCGTGGTGGTGGCCACGGCGTTGGGCTACGTCTCCTGGCGGGACCGGCGACGGTCCACCCCGGACGAGGACCGGACCGCCGCCCGCAGCGCACGGGTCCGGCAGTTGAGATACGAGGGCGACCGCCACGCCGCGCAGGGCGACGCGGTGCAGCGCGCCCAGCGCGAGCACAACACCTTCTGACCGGTCGGCTCCGCCGGGTGGGACCGTCCGGCGCGGTCAGCGCACCCCGGCCCCGCCGGCGGTCAGGGCGGTGCGCCACGAGCGGGTGTTGAAGGCCGCGGCGCCGTTGAAGAGCTGGTCGAGGAAGCCCGGCCCGTCGCCGGTAGACGATGCTGGCGTGGGCACGTGGTGGGTCACGCGGGGACTGTACCGGGGCGCCACCAGGGGTGGCCGGCGACGGCTACCCTGCCGGCGTGAAACGCAGACCCCTGCTCGTGACCGTCGTCGCCGTGGCGGGCGTCGTCCTGCTCGCCGCCTGCGGAGGGGTGTTCTGGCTGGCGCGGGCCGATCGCGGGCAGGAGCGGGACTGCGCGGCGCAGGTCGCCACCGAGGAGGCGAAGGTCCGCACCGACCGGCACTGGACGGCGAAGGAGGTGCCCGGCATCGGGGAGTACGCCGAGATCCACTGGCAGGTCGACTTCCCGAGCTTCGCCTGCTCCCGCGCGCCCGGGCCGACCGACAGCCGGTACCAGGGGATCGTGCGGCTGGCGCCGGCCGACGCCCGCGCCCTGGCCGCCGGCTACCCGTGGGCGCCCGTGACCGGGGCCGTGGAGGTCTGGCCGGGCCTGAGCGCGTACGTGCCGCCGCAGGTGCGCTGGCGCCGCAGCCCCGCCTACGACGGGGGCACCCGGGCCAGCGTCCAGTTCGACCCCGACCGGGCGCTGCTGCTGTTCACCGCCGCGGACTGATGAACGAACGCCCGCGCGGGCACGTGATCCCCGGTGGGCATCAACCCCGTGCGGTGGGGGTACTGCGCTGACACAGCGACTCAGCCGGGAGGCAGTGGTGGGGGAGAAGGCGGGACGTCGGCGACCGGGACCACTGGCCGGGCTGCTGGTGGCCGTGGTGGTGGCGGCCGGATGCATGGGCGGCGGGCTGGACCAGGGCGAGCCGGAACAGCCCGGCCCGCGGCAGAACGGCCCGGCGGACTCCCCCGGAGCGGGCTCGACCCGCGCCGACGGCACCACCAGCGTGGCCGAGTTCAAGCAGGACTTCTCCGACGCCGTGGGCATCGCCGAGCGCTACTGGACCGACCGGTTCCGGGCCTCCGGGAAGCAGTTCCAGCCGATCCGGCGGGTGGTGCCGTACACCAGGTCCGGCGAGGTCTCCTGCGGCGGCGAGGGACTGCCCCGCAACAATGCGGTCTACTGCTCGGCGGGTGACTTCATCGCCTACGACGTGAACTGGTCGGTGGGGGCGTTCCGGCAGGTCGGCGACGCCTTCCTGTTCTACCTGCTCGGCCACGAGTACGCCCATGGCGTCCAGGTCCGCCTCGGCATCCGCTACAACTTCACCATCCAGCAGGAGTTGCAGGCGGACTGCATGGCCGGGGCGTACATCGGTGACAATGTGCGCTCGGGGACGTTGAGGCTGGCCGAGGGCGACCTGGACGAGTTCCGGGAAGGGCTGCTGGCGGTCGGCGACGACCCGAACCAGCCCTGGTTCGCCGAGGGCTCGCACGGCACCGCCGAGCAGCGCACCGACTCGTTCTTCCGCGGCTACGAGAACTCCCTGGACGCCTGCGGCCTCGGCTGATGCCGCAGGTCACCCTCGCCGGGGACGGTGGTCGCCCGGCGGGGCCCGGCTGAGAGGATCGGCGGGTACCCGCACCCGAGGAGGCCCCCGCTGAGCAGCAGACATCCCGCCGCCGTGCTCTTCGACATGGACGGCACCCTGGTCGACAGCGAGAAGCTCTGGGACGTCGCGTTGCAGGAACTCGCGGCGGTCTACGGCGGCACCCTCTCCGAGGACGCCCGCACGGCGATCATCGGCACCAGCATGGCCGTCTCGATGCGGATCGTGCACGACGACCTGGGCCAGCCCGAGCGGGACCCGCAGGCCAGCGCCGACTGGATCAACGCCCGGATCCTGGAGCTGTTCCGCGACGGGCTGCGCTGGCGCCCCGGGGCCCTCGCGCTGCTGCGCGCGGTCCGCGCCGCCGGCATCCCCACCGCCCTGGTCACCTCCAGCACCCGGCCGCTGGTCGAGGTCGCCCTCGACACCCTGGGCCGGGACAGCTTCGACGCGGTGGTGTGCGGCGACGAGGTGGTGGCGGCGAAGCCCCACCCGGAGCCGTACCTGACCGCGGCGCGGCTGCTCGGCGTGCCGATCGGGCGGTGCGTGGCGATCGAGGACTCGCCGACCGGGGTGGCCAGCGCCCTCGCGGCCGGGGCCGCCGTGCTGGCCGTCCCGGCCGAGGTGCCGCTGCCGCCGACCGACGGCGTACACCAGGTGGAGAGCCTGACGGCGGCGGACCTGGAGCTGCTGGCGGCCCTGCTCGGCGAACGCCCCGCCTGACCCCGGTCAGCGGGACTCGCCGAACACCGCCACGGCGATCTGGTAGCTGTCGAAGGCGCGCGCGGCGCCGGCGTAGGCGGCCAGGTGGATGAAGAGTTCGACGATCTCCTCGCGGCTCACCCCGGAGTGCAGCGCGATGCGCAGTTGTCCGCGCAGCGGTTCGTGGGTGCCCAGCGCCGCGGCGATCGCCACCGACACCAGGCAGCGGGAGCGCAGGTCCAGGCCCTCGCGGGGCCATACATCACCGAAGGTGTGCTCGGTGGCGAGCCGCCGGAAGTCCGCGCCGACCGCCGGCTCGCCGGGACCGAGCGGCAGGGTGAGCGGCTGGCCGAGCAGCCGCTCGGCGTGCTCCAGCGCCCGCGCGTAGGCGTCCTCCGTCACGACCCTCACCCCCGTGGTGCGAGCCTGGCAGAGGCGGGGAGGATCGGCGACGGAAACGGCCCCCGCCACCGGAAGGTGGCAGGGGCCGTCGTGCGTGCCGGGGTCAGTCGTGGGCGATGGCGCCCAGCACGTTGATCCGCGCCGCGCGGATGGCGGGCAGCACCGCGGCCACCACACCGATGATCGCGGCCAGGACCAGGAACGTCACCATCTGGCTCCAGGGCAGGACCAGGTCGGTGATGCCCTCGTCCTTGAGCGCCCGGACCACGGCCGCGCCGAGGCCGGTGCCGACCACGACGCCGAGCAGGGCGCCGAAGATCGAGATCACCACCGCCTCCACGGTGATCATCCGCATGGTCTGCGCCCGGCGCAGGCCGATGGCCCGCAGCAGGCCCAGCTCGCGGGTGCGTTCCAGCACCGACAGGGCCAGGGTGTTGATGATGCCCAGCACCGCGATCACGATGGCCAGCGCCAGCAGGATCTGGATCATCCGCAGCGGGGTGTCCAGCTGGCTGGTCTGCTGCTTGATGAACGCGGCCCGGTCCGCCACCGACACCTCGGGGCTGTCCGCGAGCAGCCGCTCGATCTGCGGCTGCACCGCGTCGACCGAGGTGCCCGGGGCCAGCTGCACGAAGCCCTGGATGGGCTGCGGGATGGCGAAGTCGGTGGCCGCCTGCGGCGGCAGCACCACCGGGTTGGTCAGCTGCGAACTCTCGTAGATGCCGCTGACCGTGTAGGTGTGGGCCTCGCCCCGGGACAACTGCACGGTCACCGTCGAGCCGACCGACAGGTTGCGGGACTTCGCGGTGTCGGAGCTGAGCAGCATCTGGTCCGGGTTGAGCCGGCTGATGTCACCGGCGTTGGCCTTCGCCCCGAAGATCCGCTCCAGCGCGGCCACGTCGCTGGATGCGGCCACCCAGGTCCGCTCGCCGTTCATGGTGGCCATGTCGCCGTACTCGCCGTCGACCAGCTGCACCCCCGGGATGTCGGCGGCCTTCTCCAGCACCGCCGGGTCGAAGCTCGCCGGCCGCGGGCCCGCCTGGGCGCCGGAGATCACCAGCTCCGCCTTGATGGTGTCCTCGGCCAGCGCGCTGATGCTGCCCTTGGCTGAATCGAGGATCACCGTCACCCCGGTCACCAGGGCGATGCCGACCATCAGCGCGGCGGCCGTGATCGCGGTGCGGCGGGGGTTGCGGCCGGAGTTCAGCCGGCCCAGCTTGCCCGGCACCGACCAGGCGAAGATCGCGCCCAGCAGGGCGACGACCGGCCGGCTGATCAGCGGGGTCAGCAGCGCCACGCCGATGAAGGCGAACAGCACGCCACCGAGGATGGTGGCCAGGGTGTTGTCGCCGGCGTGGCCGCCCAGCCCGAGGAAGAGCAGGCCGGCGCCGATCGCGGTGACCACGGACCCGCCCACGGTCACCTTGGTCAGCGGCCGGTCCGGCGTGGCGACGTCCTGCATGGCGGCGATCGGCGGGATGCGCGAGGCGCGCAGCGCCGGCAGCAGCGCCGCCACCACGGTGATCACCAGACCCACCGCGAAGGCGCCGATCACCGCCGCGGGCGGCACGCCGAGCCCGGCGAGGGTGAGCCCGCCGGCGAGCTTGCCGAACAGGTACGCCAGCAGCGCGCCGACCCCGATGCCGGCGGCGAGGCCGAGCACGGAGGCGATCAGGCCGACCGCCACGGCCTCCAGCACCACCGAGCCGATGACCTGCCGCCCGCTCGCGCCGATGGCCCGCATGAGCGCCAGCTCGCGGGTGCGCTGGGCGACGATGATCGAGAAGGTGTTGAGGATCAGGAAGGTGCCGACCAGCAGCGCCACCGCGGCGAAGCCGAGGAGGATCTTGTTGAAGAAGGACAGGCCCTCCTTCAGGCTCGCGGACGCGTCGTCCGCGAGCTGCTTGCCGGTCTTGACCTCGTAGTCCGTGCCGAGGGTGCGGGCCACGTCGTCGCGCAGCGCCTCGGGCGTGGTGCCGTCGGCGGCCTGCGCGGTCACGTTCGAGAACACGTCCGGCTTGCCGAGCATCAGCTGCTGGGCGACCGGGGTGGTGAAGGCGACCTCGTTGACCCCGCCGACCGAGTCCCGGCCACCGCTGTAGCCGAAGACGCCGACCAGGGTGAACTCCTTCTTCGGCGCCAGGGTCAGCACGCCGACCCGGTCGCCGACCTTGACCTTGGCCGCCTCGGCGAGCGCGACGTTGACCACGATCTCGTCGTCGGCCTGCGGCGCGCGCCCCTCGCGCAGCTTCAGCAGATCGCTCTCGCCGAGCCAGTTCTCGCCGAGCTGCGGCGGGCCGAACGAGGTCACCACCTTGCCGTTGCTGCCGATCAGCCGGGCCCCGTCGGCGTTGACGACGCCCCGCACGTCGGTCACGCCCGGCACCGCCTTGACCCGGTCGACGACCGACGCGGGGACCGGCGCGGCCACCTGCTCGCCCTCGACCTCGGACAGCGCGACCTTCGGCTTCGCGGCCACGTTGACGTCGACTTCGGAGAACGCGTCGGAGAAGACCGCGTCGAAGGACCGGCCGAGAGTGTCGGTGAGCACGAACGCGCCGGAGACGAACATGACGCCGAGCACCACCGCCAGGCCGGACAGCAGCAGCCGCAGCTTGCGCGCCAGCAGGCTCTTCATCGTGGCCCGGAACATCAGCTGCCCACCTCGGCCGGCGCGTCGAGCTTCTTCATGGTGTCCAGCACCGTGTCGGCGGTCGGCTCGATCAACTCCGAGACGATCTGGCCGTCGGCGAGGAAGACCACCCGGTCGGCGTACGCGGCGGCGGTCGGGTCGTGGGTGACCATCACGATCGTCTGGCCGTGCTCGCGGACCGAGTTGCGCAGGAAGTTGAGCACCTCGGCGCCGGAGCGGGAGTCCAGGTTGCCGGTCGGCTCGTCGGCGAAGATCACCTCGGGGCGGGAGACCAGGGCCCGGGCGCACGCCACCCGCTGCTGCTGGCCGCCGGACAGCTGCGCCGGGCGGTGCCCGAGCCGCTCCCGCAGGCCGACCGTGTCGATCACCGTGTCGTACCAGGCCGGGTCGGGCTTGCGGCCGGCGATCGACAGCGGCAGCAGGATGTTCTCCTGCGCGGTGAGCGTGGGCAGCAGGTTGAACTGCTGGAAGATGAAGCCCACCTTGTCGCGGCGCAGCCTCGTGAGGCCGGCGTCGCCCAGCCCGGTCACCGTGGTGTCGCCGATCATGACGGTGCCCCGGGTCACCGAGTCCAGGCCCGCCAGGCAGTGCATCAGCGTCGACTTGCCCGAGCCGGACGGGCCCATGATCGCGGTGAACCGGCCCCGCTCGAACTCGGCGCTCACCCCCCGCAGCGCGATGACCTGCGCCTCGCCGCTGCCGTACACCTTCCACACGTCGCTGGCCCGGGCCGCGGCCTGCGCCTGCTGCCCTACCGTCGCGGTCACGTCATCTACCTCTTCCGTCAGCCTGCTGATCCGCACCGCCCCCGCTGGCCGGTGCGGCAGTTCCATCCTCGGTGCCGCCGGGCGCGGATCCGTCCGCCCCGGGGCGGAACCCTCGCCGGAATTTCCGTTGGGGTCACCCCCGAGGCCGGCTCAGGGTCATCCCTGACCGGCCGGCGGCGCCGACGCTAGAACCTCACGTCGCGTCATGGTCAACCCCGCCCGCCGCCGATGGTCACGGTAGGTGACCGGCGCCACCTCACCCGCCGGGGCGGACCAGGCCGGTCTCGTACGCCAGCACCACCGCCTGCACGCGGTCCCGCAGCCCGAGCTTCGTGAGCACGTGCCCCACGTGGGTCTTCACGGTGGTCTCGCTCACCGACAGCTCCCGGGCGATCTCGGCGTTGGACAGCCCGCGCGCCACCTGCACGAGGACCTCCCGCTCCCGCTCGGTCAGCGCGTCGAGGGCCTTCGGCGGGGTGGCCGCCGGGTCGGGCAGCACGTCGGCGAAGCGGTCCAGCAGCCGGCGCAGGATCCGCGGCGCCACCACCGCCTCCCCGGCGGCCACCGTCCGGATCGCGGTGACCAGATCCTCGGCCGGCACGTCCTTGGCCAGGAAGCCGCTGGCCCCGGCGCGCAGCGCGCCGACCACGTACTCGTCCAGGTCGAAGGTGGTGAGGATGAGCACCCGCACCGGCAGCCGGGCGTCCACGATCGCCCGGGTGGCCGCCACCCCGTCCATCCGCGGCATCCGGATGTCCATGAGCACCACGTCCGGCAGCAACCGCCGGGACAGCTCCACCGCCTCCACCCCGTCGCCGGCCTCGGCCACGATGTCCAGGTCGTCCTCGGTGCCCAGCACCATCCGGAAACCGGTACGCAGCAGCGGCTGGTCGTCGGCGAGCAGGATCCGCACCGGTCGGGTGGCGGTGCTGTCGCTCATCGGTCCCCCTCGTTCGGCCGTGGCGCCGGTCACGCCGGGACCGCCCCGGCCGACTCCAGCGGGATCCGCGCGTACACCCGGAAGCCGCCGCCGGGCCGCGGACCGGTCCGCAGGACCCCACCGTAGAGGGCGACCCGTTCCCGCATGCCGACCAGGCCGTGCCCGATCCGGTCGGGCACCGGCGCCGGGCCGCGCCCCGTGTCGGTGACCTCCACGGCCAGGCAGCCGTCGGTGACGGTGAGCCGGACCAGCGCGGTCGCCCGGCCGGCGTGCTTGAGCGCGTTGGTCAGCGCCTCCTGCACGATCCGGTAGACGGTCAGCGCCACCCCGTCCTCCAGGGGGCCGGGCGTGCCGTCGACCCGTAACGTGACCGGCAGCCCGGCCTCGCGGACCTGCTCGACGAGGGCCTCGATGCCGGTCAACCCCGGCTGCGGGGTCAACTCGGCGGCGGGCTCGGCGTCCGTGCGCAGCACGTCCAGCAGCCGGCGCAGCTCCCGCAGGGTGGCCCGGCCGGTCTCCTCGACCGTGGCCATCGCCTCGTCGGCCGCGTCCGGGTCGCGGCGCAGCACCCGGCGCGCCCCGGTGGCCAGCACGCCCATCACGCTGACGTGGTGGGCCACCACGTCGTGCAGCTCCCGGGCGATGCGGCGCCGCTCGTCGGCGACCGCCTGCTCGGTCAGCGACCGCTGGGTGGCCTCGGCGATCCGGGCCCGCTCCCGCAGCATCCGGGTGGTCTGCCGGCGGGCCTGCACCGCGCGGCCGACCGCGTACGCCACCGACGCGGTGAGCAGGTTGTTGAGCACCAGCACCCCGGGGCCCATGGTGAGTACGCCGTCCAGCGGCGCGACCAGGTTCGCCAGCACCACCGGCACCCAGAGCAGCACCGCGGCGAGGGTGGCCGGGCGCAGCGGCCGGTGCGCCGCCATGGTGTAGGTGAGGACGACGAACGTGAGCCCCTGGGTGGTGGGCGCGAGGTGGAACAGCACCGGCACGGCGAGGGTGGCCACCGCCGCGCCGACCGCCGGCCACGGGGCGAGGCGGCGGATCGCCACCGGGGCGGCGCACAGCACGCTCCAGCCCAGCGCCGCCCAGAGCTGCTCGGGCCGCAGCTCCCGCGGGGTCAGCAGCAGGAACGCCGCGTCCACCAGCGCGAGCGCGACGGCCGTGGCGGCGTCCACGGCCAGCGGCCGCTCCCGCGCCCACGCGCGCAGCCGGTTCGTCATGCTCCGACGCTAGCCGCCGCCCGGCGCCCGCCCTCGTCGCCGATGCCGAACCCCGCCTCCTCCGTGAGGAGGAGCGTCACTCGTCCGCGCCGGGGGCGGCGGGCCGGGAGCGGGCGTCGGTCAGCGGGTCGGCCGGGCCGGCCACCGGGAACGGCGGCGGGGTGCCGCCGAAGCTCGGGCAGAGCGCCTGGTGGCTGCACCAGTCGCAGAGCCGGCTGGGCCGGGGGCGGAAGTCCTGCCGCGCGGTGGCCTGCTCGATCGCCTGCCAGAGCGCCACCACGGTGCGCTCGAAGCGCAGCAGCTCCTCGGCGTCGGGGGAGTAGTCGCACACCTCGGCGTCCTTGAGGTAGAGCAGCCGCAGCACCCGCGGCACCACCCCCCGGGTGCGCCACAGCACCAGGGCGTAGAACTTCAGCTGGAACAGCGCCCGGGCCTCGAACGCCTCCCGCGGGGCGCCGCCGGTCTTGTAGTCGACCACCCGCAGCGCGCCGTCGGGCGCCACGTCGAGCCGGTCGAGGTAGCCCCGGATGAGCAGCTCGTCGTCGACCACCGCGGAGATCAGCGCCTCCCGCTCGGCCGGCTCCAGCCGGCGCGGGTCCTCCACAGAGAAGTAGCCCTCCAGCAGCGCCGCCGCCGAGCGGAGGAACCCCTCCACGCCGGCCGTGTCGCCCTCGGCGAACAGCGTCGCCAGCTCCGGCTGCTCGGTGACCAGCCGGTCCCACTGCGGGGCGACCAGGTCGCCGGCCGACTCCGGGGTGCGGGCCGCCGCCGGCAGGTCGAACAGCCGCTCCAGCACGGCGTGCACCAGGGTGCCCCGGACCTGCTCCACGGTCGGGCGCTCGGGCAGCCGGTCGATGCTGCGGAACCGGTAGAGCAGCGGGCAGGTCTTGAAGTCGGCCGCCCGCGACGGCGACAACGACGCCCGCACCGTCGGCGGCGGCACCTCCGGCGATGCCGTGCCGTGCTGGGTGTCGATCACCGGTTCCGCCGTCATGCCCGGAAGGTTAGGGCACCGGTGTGACAGCGCGACCGTCGCCGCACCGGTGCATGATCCGCATCCTGCCGTCCGTCCTTCGCGACGGTCGGGCTCGCAGAAGCGGCCGCCCCCTCGCGCTCACGTAGCATCGGGCCGATGGAGCAGCGGACCCGACCGTCGCGCCGGCCCGGGCTGACCCTCGGCCGGATCTTCGGGGTGCCGCTGCGGGTCGACGCCTCGATGCTGCTGCTCACCGCGGTCGTCACGGTGCTCTACGCCGCCCTGGCCCGCCGCCAGCTCGACCTCGGGCACCTCGGCGGCTACCTGGTCGGCCTCGGCTTCGTGGTCTCGCTGCTCGGCTCGGTGCTGCTGCACGAGCTGGGCCACGCGCTGACCGCCCGCCGCTACGGCATCGGTGTGCGCGGGATCACCCTGGAACTGCTCGGCGGCTACACCGAGATGGACCGGGACGCCCCCAGCCCCAAGGTCGACCTGCTCGTCTCCCTCGCCGGCCCAGCGGTCTCGGCGGTGCTCGGCGCCGGGGCGGTCGCCGCCACCCTGGCCCTGCCCGCGGGCACCCTCGCCCACCAGCTCGCCTTCCAGCTCGCGGTCAGCAACGTGGTGGTGGCCGTCTTCAACAGCCTTCCCGGGCTGCCGCTGGACGGGGGCCGGGCGCTGCGCGCCGCGGTCTGGGCGGTCACCCGGGACCGGCACCGGGGCACCGAGGTGGCCGGCTGGATCGGCCGCGCCGTGGCCGTCGCCACCCTGGCCCTGGTGGTGCTGCTCACCCTGCGCCGGGCGCTCGCCCCGCTGGCCCTGCCGCTGATGCTGCTCGTCGCCGTGACGCTGTGGCGGGGCGCCGGCCAGTCCATCCGGATGGCCCGCATCGGCCGTCGCCTGCCCCTGGTCGACCTGGCCCGGCTGGCCCGCCCGCTGCTGCCGGTGCCCACCGGCACCCCGCTCGCCGAGGCGCAGCGCCGCCGCGCCGAAGGGGCCACCCCCGACGCCGCGCTCGCCGTGGTCGACTCCGCCGGCCGTCCGGTCGCCCTGGTCGACCCGGCCCGCGCCGCCGGCGTACCCCCGGAACGGCGCCCGTGGCTCGCGGTGGACGCGGTGGCCCGCGACCTGGACGGCGTGCCCGCGCTGCCGGTCGGCGCGGACGGCGAGCGGGTGCTGGAGACCGTGCGCACCCACCCGGGCGCACAGTACGTCGTGACGGCAGGCGAAGATGTGGTCGGCGTGCTGCACATCGCGGATCTCGCCCAGCTCCTGGAACCCAAACGGAAGACGAACACGTGACCGCAGAAACCTCCACCGTCCCGGCGCTGCCACCTGTGCACCGGGGGCCGTTCCGCCCCGGCGACCGGGTCCAGCTGACCGACCCGAAGGGCCGGATGCACACCGTGACGCTGGAGCCCGGCAAGGAGTTCCACACGCACCGGGGGATCCTCAAGCACGACACGCTGATCGGCCTTCCCGACGGCAGCGTGGTCACCACGGCCGGCGGCGGCACCGCGTTCCTGGCCCTGCGCCCGCTGCTCTCCGACTACGTGCTCTCCATGCCGCGTGGCGCCCAGGTGATCTACCCGAAGGACTCGGCGCAGATCGTCGCCATGGGCGACATCTTTCCCGGCGCGAAGGTCCTGGAGGCCGGCGCCGGGTCCGGCGCGCTCTCCTGCTCGCTGCTGCGGGCCGTCGGCACCGAGGGCGAGCTGCACTCCTTCGAGGTGCGCGACGACTTCGCCCAGATCGCCCGGCGCAACGTCGAGGCGTTCTTCAACGGCCCGCACCCCGCCTGGCGGCTGCACGTCGGTGACGTCGCCGAGTGCACCGAGACCGGTTTCGACCGGATCATCCTCGACATGCTCACCCCCTGGGAGATGCTCGACATGGTCGAGCGGGCCCTCGTCCCCGGCGGCGTGCTGATCGGCTACGTGGCCACCACGCCGCAGCTCTCCGAACTGGTGGAGGCGCTGCGCGAGCGGGGTGGCTGGACCGAGCCGCGCGCCTGGGAGTCGCTGGTCCGGGACTGGCACGCCGAGGGGCTCGCGGTCCGGCCCGACCACCGCATGATCGCCCACACCGCCTTCCTGGTCTCCGCGCGCAAGCTCGCCCCCGGGGTCACCGCGCCGCCGCGGCGGCGCAAGCCCAGCAAGGGCGCCGAGGCGTACGCCCAGCGCCGGGACGCGCTGCGCGCTGCCGAGGCGGCCCGGCAGGCGACCGCCGCGGCCGAGGAGCCGGACGAGGCGTGACCCCGCGGCGCGGACGGGTATGAGCGGGCGGATCATGGTTCCCGGCGGGGACGACACCGAGCGGGTGGAGACGGTGGCATGAGCGAGCGGATCGGGGCACGCGGCGGGCGCCGCGCCCGTCCCGGCGGTCCGGACCGGTGGCGGCGCGCGGGCCGGGAGGCGGCGGCATGAGCAGCCCCGGCTACGGCAACGGCGACCTGCCCGCAGTCTTCCCCGACTGGTCGCCCTACGCCGACCTGGAGTCGGCCGCCCGGGCCTACCTGCGCGACCCCGACATCGCCCTGGACGCCCTCGGCGGGGTGCTGCGCGGCGCCTCCGTGCTCGGCTTCACCCTGGAACGCTTCGTCAACGAGGTGAACGGGGTGTGGCAGGAGGTCGTCGTCTGCGACGGCAGCCGGCTGGTGCTCTGGCACGGCGAGGACGTCCCGCCGGGGGAGGGGCCGCCCGGCTCGATGACCTCCTCGCTGCGGGTGGTGCCGGTCTCCACGGTCACCGAGGTCGGCTGCCGCCGGCGGCTCACCCGCGCCGACACCGGCGAGGTCCGGGTCGACAGCATCGACGTCTACCTGCTGCTCAGCTCGCTGGACGAGGCGCCGCCCAGCGACGAGGCGGTCGGCGCGCCCCGGCACGACGCGCTGCGCTTCGGCAAGACCCTCGACGACGGCGGCGCCGGGCAGATCGCCCGGCTGGAGGAGTTCGCCCGGCTGGTGGCCTCGGTCGTCGGCCGCCCGATGCTGTAACAGACGCCACGGGCCGGGGACGTCGGTCCCGGGCCCGCGGTCTCCGTCAGGTCAGTCCTCGGCCTCCGGGCCGGCCACCTCGGCGCCGTCGCGGGCGCGCACCACGTGGATGCACTCGCCCGGGCACTCCTTCGCCGAGTCGATCACTTCGAGGCGCAGGTGCTCCGGCACGTCCACCCGGGCGCCCGCGGCCAGGCGCAGCTCGCCGTCCGGCCCCTTGACGTACGCGAGGCCGTCGACGTCGAACTCGAAGACCTCCGGCGCGTACTGCACGCACAGCCCGTCACCCGTGCACAGGTCCTGATCCACCCAGACCTGCAGCTGGTCCGTCGCGACGTCGGTCACGAAGCACCCCCCATGTTCTCCCGTCCCACGCTCCGACGGTACCCGAACGCCCGTACCCGCCCGTCGACCAGCCCTTGGCGATCAAGCTTCGGTGACGAGCGCGTTGCGGAGGACCGAATCGGGCTCATAGCGGCTAGTGTTAGCTCAGAACGTTCAAGCCCCCCGGGGAGGTGGGACGTGGCACGCAGCGACGACGCGGACTCGCGCGCCGCACGGTGGGAGAAGGAGGCCCACGATCTCTCCACGCAGGTCGCGTTCCTTCAAGAGGAACTCGCTCTGGTGCGGCGCAAGTTGACCGAAAGCCCCCGACACGTCCGGCAGCTCGAGGAGCGGCTGGCCGCCACCCAGGCGCAGTTGGCGCGGCTGACCGAGAACAACGAGCGGCTCGTGAGCACCCTCAAGGAGGCTCGCGCGCAGATCGTGACGCTCAAGGAGGAGATCGACCGCCTCGCCCAGCCGCCGAGCGGCTACGGCGTCTTCCTGGCCAAGCACGACGACGGCACGGTGGACGTGTTCACCGGCGGGCGCAAGCTCCGGGTGGCCGTCTCGCCCTCGCTGGAGGTCGACGAGCTCCGGCGCGGCCAGGAGGTCCTGCTCAACGACGCGCTCAACATCGTCGACGCGTTCGGCTACGAGCGGGTCGGCGAGGTCGTGATGCTCAAGGAGATCCTCGCGGGTCCCGAGGGCGCGCCGGGTGACCGGGCGCTGGTGGTCTCGCACTCCGACGAGGAGCGGATCGTGCACCTCGCCGAGACCCTGATCGGTTCGCCGATCCGGGCCGGCGACTCGCTCATGATCGAGCCCCGCTCGGCGTACGCGTACGAGCGGATCCCGAAGAGCGAGGTCGAGGAGCTCGTCCTGGAGGAGGTGCCCGACGTCGACTACACCGACATCGGTGGCCTCCACTCGCAGATCGAGCAGATCCGCGACGCGGTCGAGCTGCCCTTCCTGCACGCCGACCTGTTCCGCGAGCACCAGCTCCGGCCGCCGAAGGGCATCCTGCTCTACGGCCCGCCCGGCTGCGGCAAGACGCTGATCGCCAAGGCGGTGGCCAACTCCCTGGCCAAGAAGATCGCCGAGCGGCGGGGCGAGGAGAAGCACACCAGCTTCTTCCTCAACATCAAGGGCCCCGAGCTGCTCAACAAGTACGTCGGCGAGACCGAGCGGCACATTCGGCTGATCTTCCAGCGGGCGCGGGAGAAGGCCGGCGAGGGCACCCCCGTGATCGTGTTCTTCGACGAGATGGACTCGGTGTTCCGCACCCGCGGCTCCGGTGTCTCCTCCGACGTGGAGAACACCATCGTCCCGCAGCTGCTCAGCGAGATCGACGGCGTGGAGGGCCTGGAGAACGTCATCGTCATCGGCGCCTCCAACCGGGAAGACATGATCGACCCGGCGATCCTGCGCCCCGGCCGGCTCGACGTGAAGATCAAGATCGAGCGGCCGGACGCCGAGGCGGCCAAGGACATCTTCTCCAAGTACATCCTCTCCGGGCTGCCGCTGCACCCCGACGACCTGGCCGAGCACGGTGGCGACCCGCAGGCCACCGTCGCGGCCATGATCGACGCCGTGGTGCTGCGGATGTACTCGGAGACCGAGGAGAACCGCTTCCTCGAGGTCACCTACGCCAACGGCGACAAGGAAGTCCTCTACTTCAAGGACTTCAACTCCGGCGCGATGATCCAGAACATCGTCGACCGGGGCAAGAAGATGGCCATCAAGGAGTTCCTCACCTCCGGGCGCAAGGGGCTCCGGCTCCAGCACCTCCTCGACGCCTGCGTCGACGAGTTCCGCGAGAACGAGGACCTGCCCAACACCACCAACCCCGACGACTGGGCCCGCATCTCCGGCAAGAAGGGCGAGCGGATCGTCTACATCCGCACGCTCGTCTCCGGCGGCAAGGGCGCCGAGGCCGGCCGGTCCATCGAGACCGCCAGCAACACCGGCCAGTACCTCTGAGGTCGGCCGGCCGGGGCGGCGCCGAGCAGGCGCAGCCCCGGCCGCCGTCCCGATGGGGCCACGGAAGCGGGACTCGCCCGCTAAGGTCCCTCGCGTGCGAAGATCACTCGTCCCGGGTCTGGCTCTCGGCCTCGCCACCCTGCTGACCGCCTGCGGCTCCGCCGGCGACACCGGCCCCGCGCCGGCCGCTTCGGCGTCCGCCTCCACCGCCATCACGGTCGTCGCCGACCCGGTCGCCGCGGTCCGGCAGGGCTTCGACCGGAGCCTGGAGCAGACCGCCAAGCTCGACGTCCTCATCACCGCGGCCGGCCACCGCATCACCATGAACTCCGCCGTCGAACCCGACACCGGCCGGATGACTCTGCACATGTTGACCCCCGACCCGGTCACCATGGTCGTCACCGAGGACGCCGTCTACATCCGGCAGGACGAGTCGGACGGCAAACCCTGGTTGAAGCTCGACCGGGACCGCCTCCGACCGGAAGGACAACTGGCCCAGGGCCTCGACTTCCGGGCCCAGGCCGGCATCCTCGGCGGGGTCGTCTCCGCCGAGCGGATCGGCGACGGCCGCTACACGGGCGTCGCCGACTCCGAGAAGGCCATCGCCGCGGCGGGCAGCGAGAGCCAGCGCGCCATTCTCCAGAGGACGTTCAAGGTCCTCAAGCAGAAGTCGGTGCCGTTCGAGGCCACCCTCGACGCCGAGGGGCGGCTCACCCTGCTCACCTACACCTTCGACACGGCGGCCGGAGCGATCAGGAACGAGTTGAAGCTGCACAGCTTCGGCGAGCCGCTCGCCATCAGCGCGCCGCAGGCGTCGGAGACCGAGGACGCGACGGCCGACGTGTACCGGGTCTTCTGACCCCTCCCGACGGACGTGGGCGGGACGGAGAACGCCGTCCCGCCCACACCGCGTACCAGAGAACGGCGCTCGCCGGGGCCCGGCGCGCCACCTACCGTCGAAGCGGCGACTACTCTCGACGTGACGGGGGACCGGGACGGGCGAGCGGAGCGGGCAGGTCGATGAGCGTTAGACGGATCATGGGCACCGAGGTCGAGTACGGCATCTCCGTGCCCGGCCAGGCCGGGGCCAACCCGATGGTGACCTCATCCCAGGTGGTCAACGCCTACGGGGCGCGACCCGAACTCAACCGGGGCGGCCGGGCCCGCTGGGACTACGAGGAGGAGTCGCCACTGCGCGACGCCCGCGGCTTCACCTACTCCGGGGCGGCCTACGACCCGGCCGAGGCGCTCGCCGACGAGGACCTCGGGCTGGCCAACGTCATACTCACCAACGGCGCCCGCCTCTACGTCGACCACGCCCACCCCGAATACTCCACGCCCGAGGTGACCAACCCCCTCGACGTGGTGCGCTGGGACAAGGCCGGGGAGCGGGTGATGGCCGAGGCGTCCAGGCGGGCCGCCACCATCCCGGGCACCCACCCGATCCACCTCTACAAGAACAACACCGACAACAAGGGCGCCAGCTACGGCGCCCACGAGAACTACCTCATGCGCCGGCAGACCCCGTTCGCCGACATCGTGGCGTACCTGACGCCGTTCTTCGTCACCCGGCAGATCGTCTGCGGCGCCGGCCGCGTCGGCATCGGCCAGGACGGCGGCCAGAGCGGCTTCCAGATCTCCCAGCGCGCCGACTTCTTCGAGGTCGAGGTCGGGTTGGAGACCACCCTCAAGCGGCCCATCATCAACACCCGGGACGAGCCGCACGCCGACGCCGACAAGTACCGCCGGCTGCACGTCATCATCGGCGACGCCAACCTCTCCGAGATCTCCACCTACCTGAAGGTCGGCACCACGGCGCTGATCCTCACCATGATCGAGGAGAAGGCGCTCGGCGCCGACCTGGGCATCGCCGACCCGGTCAGCGAGCTGCGCGCGGTCAGCCACGACCCGTCGCTCAAGCACCTCATGCGGCTGCGCGACGGCCGCAAGCTGACCGCGCTCGACGTGCAGTGGGCGTACCTGGAGCGGGTCCGGTCCTTCGTGGACGACCGCTACGGCAACGACGTCGACGCGCAGACCGCCGACGTGCTCGACCGCTGGGAGAGCGTGCTGGACCGGCTCGGCCGGGACGCCTTCCTCTGCGCCGACGAGCTCGACTGGGTGGCCAAGCTGCGGCTGCTGGAGGGCTACCGGGAGCGGGAGAAGCTCGGCTGGGGCTCGCACAAGCTCCAGCTGGTCGACCTGCAGTACTCGGACGTGCGGCCGGAGAAGGGCCTCTACCACCGGCTGGTGCAGCGGGGCTCGATGAAGACCCTGCTGACCGACGAGCAGACCCGCTCGGCGATGACCGAGCCGCCGGAGGACACCCGGGCCTACTTCCGCGGCCGCTGCCTCGCCCAGTACGCCTCCGAGGTGGTCGCCGCGAGCTGGGACTCGGTCATCTTCGACGTGGGCCGCGAGTCCCTGGTCCGGGTGCCGATGATGGAGCCCGAACGGGGCACCCGCAAGCACGTCGGGTCGCTCTTCGACCGCTGCGACACCGCCAAGGACCTGCTGGAGATGCTGACCGGCGGCTGACCCGGATGCCGGAAGGCCCGTCGAGTGCTGGAACCCGGCGCGCGACGGGCCTTTCGTCGTCCGCGCGAGGTAAGTTGATCGCAGGCGATCGTGGAGGAGGCACACCATGGCGACCCAAGAAGGCGGCCAGACCCAGTCCGGCAAGTCCCACGAGGAGGTCGAGGAGGTCACCGCGCAGGCCAACCCCGAGGTTGCCGAGCGGCACGCCGAGATCACCGAGGACGTCGACGACCTGCTCGACGAGATCGACTCCGTCCTGGAGGAGAACGCAGAAGAGTTCGTGAGGGGGTACGTGCAGAAAGGGGGCCAATGAGGCTTATGTCCGATTGCCGAAGGACTCGGACAAGCTCTGCCCCCAATGCGGCCGGTCGCTGCCGACATCGGCGTTCCACCGCAACCGGCGGCGTCCGGATGGTTTGGCGTTCTACTGTAAGACCTGCGCTGCGGCCCGCTCCGAGGCGAGCCGCCGCAAGCGCGGGATCGCGCCGCAGAAGAAGGCCCCCGTGCCGGTTGCCGACGGACTGAAGTGGTGTCCCGACTGCGAGCAGATCAAGACGGTCGAGGACCTCCCTCGCACCACGAACGCGAGCGGACGGCACAGCTACTGCAAACCCTGCCGCAACGCGCGTGGGAATGAGACCAAGCAGCGGCTCCACGGCGGCAACCGCGAGTACCACCTGCGCCGGCGCTACGGCATTGGCGAGAAGGAGTTCCAGGAGCTTCTCGCCGAGCAGGGCGGCGTGTGCGCGGTCTGCGGGTCACCCGACCCGGAACATGTGGACCACGATCATCGCACCGGATGGGTGCGCGGGATACTCTGCTTCAACTGCAACGGTGGTCTTGGCCAGTTCAAGGACAGCCCCGAGAGTCTGGCCAGGGCGATCACGTACCTGAGAGGAACCACGTGGCAGCGGGTTTTGATCCATCCGGGCGTCTTCCAGATGTGTTCACCAACGCGGGGACGTCCTCCTTCACAACGTTCCTGAGCAGGGTGGCCCCGGAGATGCTGCCCGGCCGTCGGCCGCTGCCGCCCGGCATGGCCGCCGACCTGGCGCCGCACGCGACGACCATCGTGGCCATCTCGGCCAGCGGTGGCGTGGTGATGGCCGGCGACCGGCGCGCCACGATGGGCAACCTGATCGCCCAGCGGGACATCGAGAAGGTGCACCCGGCCGACGCGTACTCGCTGGTCGGCATCGCGGGCACCGCGGGCATCGGCATCGAGCTGATGCGACTGTTCCAGGTGGAGTTGGAGCACTACGAGAAGATCGAGGGCGCCATGCTCTCGCTCGACGGCAAGGCCAACCGGCTGGCCTCGATGATCCGGGGCAACCTGGGCGCCGCGATGCAGGGCCTCGCCGTGATCCCGCTCTTCGCCGGCTTCGACCTGGCCGCCGCCGACCCGGCGCGGGCCGGGCGGATCTTCAGCTTCGACGTGACCGGCGGCCCCTACGAGGAGACCGGCTACGACGCCATCGGCTCCGGTTCGCTGTTCGCCAAGTCCGCGCTGAAGAAGCGGTTCCGCACGGGGCTGTCGATCGACGACGCGACGCGGCTGGCCGTCGAGGCGCTCTACGACGCCGCCGACGACGACACCGCCACCGGTGGCCCGGACCTGACCCGCCGGATCTACCCGGTGGTGATGACGGCGACCGCCGAGGGCACCCACCGGCTCACCGACGCCGAGACGGCGGCGATCGCGGAGGGCGTGGTGTCCGGCCGGATGGAGAACCCGGGCGGCTGACCCCGCTCCCACCTCACCTGAGTCAGCAGTCCGCAGCACAGCGCCCGAAGGAGAACCGCCGCCGTGGCCATGCAGTTCTACGCCTCGCCCGAGCAGATCATGCGCGACCGCTCCGAGCTGGCCCGCAAGGGCATCGCCCGGGGCCGCAGCGCGGTGGTCCTGAGCTACGAGGGCGGGGTGCTTTTCGTCGCGGAGAACCTGTCCAGCACCCTGCACAAGGTCAGTGAGATCTACGACCGGATCGGCTTCGCCGCGGTGGGCCGCTACAACGAGTTCGAGAACCTGCGCCGGGCCGGGGTCCGGATGGCCGACCTGAACGGCCTGAGCTACGACCGGCGGGACGTGACCGGGCTGGGCCTGGCGAACGCGTTCGCGCAGACGCTGGGCGCGATCTTCACCGAGCAGTCGAAGCCGTTCGAGGTGGAGATCTGCGTGGCCGAGGTGGGCGCCACGCCGGACGACGACTCGCTCTACCGGCTGACGTACGACGGGTCGGTCAACGACGAGCCGGGCCGGATGGCGATGGGCGGCCAGGCCGAGGCGATCACCGGGGTGCTGAAGAACGAGCACCGGCCGGAGATGTCGCTGTCGGAGGCGGTCCGGGCCGCGGTGAAGGCGTTGAGCAGCGTCGGCGGCGAGGGCGGGGCGGCCCGCACGATCGCCGCCAACCAGCTCGAGGTGGCGGTCCTGGACCGGCGCCGGGTGGGCCGGACCTTCCGCCGGATCACCGGGGCGGCGCTGACGGCGCTGCTGGACGGGGAGGCGGGCGCGGACGCCGCGCCGGCGCCGGGGCGGGCGAAGACCCCGACGGTGCCGACCGAGGAGGCGAAGAAGCCGACCACGTCGGCGGGTTCGGCGGACCTGGAGGGTCAGCCGCAGGAGGAGCAGCCCGGCGAGTGACGCCGGCCGGGCGCTGGAGCGCGTGCGCCCGGCGCCCGGGGGCCCTGACCGGCTCCGGGGGCGGCGGGGCCGGGCCGCGGGCCGGCGCGGGTCAGCGGTGCGGCTTGAGCGGCGTCCACCAGGCCCGGTTGTCCCGGTACCACTCGACGGTGGCGGACAACCCGGCGTCGAGGTCGACCGTCGGCGCCCAGCCCAGCTCGCGCCGGGTGGTGGTGGTGTCGAGGGCGTACCGGCGGTCGTGGCCCTTGCGGTCGGCGACCGGCCGGACCCGTTCCCACCCGGCGCCGCAGGCGGCCAGCAGCCGGCCGGTGAGGTCGCGGTTGGTGAGTTCGTCGCCGCCGCCCAGGTGGTAGATCCCGCCGGCCCGGCCGCGGGTCTGGGCCAGCGCGACGCCGTGGCAGTGGTCGTCGACGTGCAGCCAGTCCCGCACGTTACCGCCGTCGCCGTAGAGGGGCACGTCGTGCCCGTCGAGCAGGTTGGTGACGAAGAGCGGGATGATCTTCTCGGGGTACTGGTAGGGCCCGTAGGTGTTGGCGCCGCGGGTGACCACGACGTCGAGGCCGTGGGTGCGGTGGTAGGCCAGGGCGAGCAGGTCGCCGGCGGCCTTGCTGGCCGAGTACGGCGAGCTGGGGTCGAGCGGGGCCTGCTCGGTCCAGGCGCCGGTGGCGATGGAGCCGTACACCTCGTCGGTGGAGACCTGGACGAAGCGGCGCACGCCGTGGCGCAGGGCCGCGTCGAGCAGCGTCTGGGTGCCGACCACGTTGGTGGTGACGAAGTCGGCGGCGGCGGCGATGGAGCGGTCCACGTGCGACTCGGCGGCGAAGTGCACGACGACGTCGTGGCCGGCGACGGTGGCGTCGACGAGGGCGGGATCGCGGATGTCGCCGCGGACGAGCCGCAGCCTGGGGTCGGTGCGGACCGGGTCGAGGGCGCCCTCGGTGGCGGCGTAGGTCCAGGCGTCGAGCACGGTGACGGTGTCGGGGGCGAGGTCCGGCTCGGCGGCGGTGAGCAGCCGCCGGACGTACGCCGATCCGATGAAGCCGGCGCCGCCGGTGACGAGGATTCTCACGGCAGGGACCGTACCCGGCGCTGGGATGTGCGATCGCCGGGAATGCCCGTCCCGGTACGGATGAGACCAGCGGGTTGAGCGCTGCCCATCCGGGGCCCCGGGCGGCTAATGTCACATCATGGAGCGGCGAATCTTCGGCCTCGAGACCGAGTACGGCGTCACCTGCACCTATCGCGGGCAGCGCCGACTGTCCCCCGACGAGGTCGCGCGGTACCTGTTCCGGCGGGTGGTGTCGTGGGGCCGGTCGAGCAATGTGTTCCTGCGCAACGGAGCCCGCCTCTACCTGGACGTGGGCTCGCACCCGGAGTACGCGACGCCGGAGTGCGACTCGGTGACCGACCTGGTGGCCCACGACCGGGCGGGGGAGCGGATCCTGGAAGGGCTGCTCGTCGACGCGGAGAAGCGGCTGCACGACGAAGGCATCGCGGGTGAGATCTACCTGTTCAAGAACAACACCGACTCGGCCGGCAACTCGTACGGCTGCCACGAGAACTACCTGGTGTCCCGGCACGGCGAGTTCGGCCGGCTGGCCGACGTGCTCATCCCGTTCCTGGTCACCCGGCAGTTGATCTGCGGTGCCGGCAAGGTGCTGCAGACCCCGCGCGGCGCGGTCTACTGCCTGTCGCAGCGGGCCGAGCACATCTGGGAGGGCGTCTCCTCGGCGACCACCCGCAGCCGGCCGATCATCAACACCCGGGACGAGCCGCACGCGGACGCCGAGCGCTACCGGCGGCTGCACGTGATCGTCGGCGACTCGAACATGAACGAGGTCACCACGCTGCTGAAGGTCGGCACGGCCGACATCGTGCTGCGGATGATCGAGGCCGGGGTGGTGATGCGGGACCTCACGCTGGAGAACCCGATCCGGGCGATCCGCGAGGTGTCGCACGACATCACCGGCCGGCGCAAGGTGCGGCTCGCCTCCGGCAAGGAGGTCTCGGCGCTGGAGATCCAGCAGGAATACCTGGCGAAGGCGACGGAGTTCGTCGAGCGCCGGGGTGGGGACCAGACCGCGAAGCGGGTGGTGGAGCTCTGGGGCCGCGTGCTGCGGGCGGTGGAGACCGGTGACCTGGACCCGGTGGCCCGGGAGATCGACTGGGTGACGAAGCTGCGGCTGATCGAGCGCTACCAGCGCAAGCACGACCTGCCGCTGTCGCACCCGCGGGTGGCGCAGATGGACCTGGCCTACCACGACCTGCGGCGCGGCCGGGGCCTGTACGGGCTGCTGGAGCGGCGCGGCGAGGTGGACCGGGTGGCCACCGACCCGGAGATCTTCGAGGCGAAGGAGACTCCGCCGCAGACCACCCGGGCGCGGCTGCGGGGCGAGTTCATCCGGCACGCCCAGGAGAAGCGGCGGGACTTCACGGTGGACTGGGTGCACCTGAAGCTGAACGACCAGGCGCAGCGCACGGTGCTGTGCAAGGACCCGTTCCGGGCGTACGACGAGCGGGTGGAGCGGCTCATCGCGAGCATGTGACCCGGGGCGGGCGGCCGGTGCTGAGCGCCAGCCGCCCGCCCACCGGTACGCTGGCGTCGCGATGAACACTTCCGAACCTGCCGGCCGCCCCGGCCGCGAGACGTCCGCCGGCCGCGAGAGCGGGGCGGAGAAGCTCAACTGGATCGAGCGGCGCCGGGAGAAGATCCGCGCCGAGATCGAGCGCAACCGCCGCGGCGAGTTCACCGTGCCGACCTGGGTGCTGGCGGTCGCGCTGGTGCTGATCCTGGGCGCCTGGCTGGCGCTGATCTTTCTGGCCGGCTGAGGCGGGGCGCGCCGACGGGAGCGCCGCCGCGTCCGCCGAGCCGGGCCTTGACGCGCCACCCCGCGCATGCTCGTCTATGGCTCACGGGGGAGTCGTGCCGTCGCGCGCTCCCCGGCCGACGACGAGGGAGCGTGACGTCATCGCACACATCGACCTCGGACTGGACGAGCAGGCCCACCCCGGCATCAACGGGCTGGCCCGCTACCGACCGGAGACCGCCGGGCCGCTGCTCGACCTCGCCGACACGTTGCTGCACGCCCCGCATCCCACGCTGACGCCGGGGGAGCGGGAGCTGATCGCCGCGTACGTGTCGGGTCTTAACGACTGCACGTTCTGCTGCGCGTCGCACTCGGCGTTCGCCGCCGCCCAACTGCCGGCGGGGATGCCGCTGGTGGAGCAGGTGCGGCAGAACCCGGACGCGGCGCCCGTCGGGGCGAAGATGCGGGCGCTGCTGCGGATCGCCGGGGCGGTGCAGCGCAGCGGCCGGGAGGTCACCGCCGAACTGGTGAAGGAGGCCCGCGCCGAGGGCGCCACCGACCTGGAGATCCACGACACGGTGCTGATCGCGGCCGCGTTCTGCATGTACAACCGCTACGTCGATGGCCTGGGCACGCTGGCGCCGGCCGACCCGGCGGGCTACACCCGGGCCGCGGCGCACATCGTCGCGCACGGCTACCGGGCGCGCTGAGGGCTCAGCCGAGCAGGCGGGCCGCGTGCCGGCCGGCGGCGGCCGCGGCCAGGAAGTAGGCGTGGTCGCCGTCGAGCCCGCGGCCCATCGTCGACAGGCGGACCGGGCTGGCCCGCAGCGCCGCGTCCAGGCCGTCGGTGGGCACGGTCACGATCCGGTGCCGCGTCGCGAGCGGGGCCAGCGCCGCGGTGACCTCGGCCCCGAGGGCGGGGTCCAGGCCGTCCGGCACGACCAGCTCCGCGGGGGCCAGGGCGACCCGGCCGTACGCGGTGAGGCTGTGGTGGGAGACGCCGCGGTGCCGGGGGCGGGGGTCGGCGTCGGAGATGCGCAGCGAGCCGACCGGCCGCCCGCCCAGCGTGGCGACCGCGTTGACCGCCTCGCCGACGGCCACCCCGGAGAAGCCCCAGCGGGTGCCGGTGCCGAGGTTGCCGGGGCCCTGGGCGACGATCGCGACGTCGGCGCCGAGCACGTGCCGCGCCGCGAGCAGGCCGCTGTGCAGGGTGCTGGCCTCCAGGTCGCCGCCGAACGCCTGACCCACGCTGACCGTGCCGGCGAGCCGGTCGGCGAGCCCGGCGAGGGTGCGGGAGAACCAGGCGGGCAGCGCGCCGCCGTCGGTGAGCAGGTACGCCACCCGGGCGTCCGGGGCGTCGGCGTGGACGCCGGCCAGGATCGCCGGCAGCGCGGAGTGCAGGTCGGCGGTGACCACGGGCATCCCGTCGACGGACTCCGCGGCGGCCAGCCGCGCGTGGTGCGGGGAGGCCTCCTCGTCCACGCCGAGCAGGATCGGTTGCAGCGGGGTGTAGCGGGCCTTCACCAAATGCCCGGCGTCGCGGGTGTCGGCGGCCTGCGGCGGGTCGGCGGGGAGCCGGTCGGGCAGGGCGACGACCAGCGCGTACCCGCCGGTGCCGAGGCCCATCAGCAGGGCGCCGGCGTTGAGCAGCACCCGGTCGCCGGGCTCCGGGTCGCCGACGAGCGCCGGGTACGCCAGGGCGCGCATCCGGCCGCCGTCGGGCAGGTCGACGTCGAGTTCCGCGGCGCCGGCCCACCGTCGCCGTACCGCCGTGACCGTGCCGGACCGCCATCGCACCATGCCGGCACGCTATCGGCCGGCGGCGCCCCGCCGTGCGGCCGGGTCGGCGGGCCCGGGTCAGGCCGGCCCGCCGCCGCCCGCCTCCTCGTCCACCGGCCGCTGGTTCTCGTCCTGCGTGGTCCGGGCCGGGCGCCCGTGGCTGCCGTGCAGGGAGCGGGTCGGGTCGAGGAAGACGTACGCGACCTCCGGGAACCGGTCGGCGAGCCGCCGCTCGGCCTCGTCGGCGGC
This sequence comes from Micromonospora sp. AP08, assembly GCF_008085935.1. Lineage (NCBI taxonomy): Bacteria > Bacillati > Actinomycetota > Actinomycetes > Micromonosporales > Micromonosporaceae > Micromonospora > Micromonospora sp. AP08. The sequence goes on along the minus strand of NZ_VSEZ01000002.1, from coordinate 637,516 downwards.
GGCCTCGATGTCGGCGCCGGTGGCGTCGTCGTGGAAGTCGACCTTGGCGGCGACCAGGATGTCCGTCGGGCCGAGGAGCATGGTCATCAGCGTGTCGATGCGGTCCACTGCCGGCAGCCCGGCCAGCTCCTGCTCGATCTGCCGGTGCACCCGCTCGGACACGGCCCGGCCGACCAGCAGCGAGATGTTGCTGCGGGCCAGGATGCCGGCGACCACCAGCAGCAGCATGCCGATGAGGATCGAGGCGACGCCGTCGTAGAGCTCGTCGCCGGTGAGTTGGGACAGCGTGAGCCCGGCGGCGGCGAGCAGCAGGCCGATCAGGGCTGCGGTGTCCTCCAGGAAGACCGCCTTGACCGTGGTGTCGGCGGTCAGCCGCAGGTAGCGGCGCGGGGTGGCCCGCCAGCGCCGGGACTCCCGGCGGACCTGCCGGATCGCCCGGGCCAGCGAGACCGACTCGATGGCGAAGGAGATCGCCAGCACGATGTACGAGGTCAGGTAGTTGCCGGTGTGCTCGTGCACGAGGATGGTGGTGACGCCGTGGGTGATGGCGAAGCCGGCGCCGACCACGAAGGTGAACAGCGCGGCGAGGAACGCCCAGACGTAGCTCTCCTTGCCGTAACCGAACGGGTGCCGGGTGTCGGCGGGCCGCGCCCCGCGGCGCAGCGCCAGGTAGAGCAGCACCTCGGTGGTGGTGTCGGCCACCGAGTGGGCGGCCTCGGAGAGCATCGCCGCGGAGCCGGAGATCAGGCCCGCGACCAGCTTGGCGATCGCGATGGCGAGGTTCGCCGCGCCGGCCACCACGACCGTGCCGACGCTCTCGTTCTTGATCTGCGCCTCCGCCATGGGCTCACCCTATGGCCGCCGTCGGCCCGCCGCCCGGAGAGCGGCGCGGACTCCGGGCGGTGTGGCGCGGATCGCCCGGCGGCGGGACTCCCGCGCGCCGCGCCCGCGCGGGTGCGCGCTGCGGACGTGCGGGCTGCTAGCGTTTCCCACGTGTCGCGGACCCGTACCGAGCGCCTGGTCAACCTGGTGATCTGCCTGCTGTCCACGCGACGGTTCCTGACCGCCGCGCAGATCGCCGCGACCGTGCCCGGCTACGAGCACGATCCGGACGACGCCAAGGACCACGAGGCGTTCCAGCGCAAGTTCGAGCGGGACAAGGCCGAGCTGCGGGAACTCGGTGTGCCGTTGGAAACCGGCACGGCCAGCGTCTTCGACGCCGAGCCGGGCTACCGGATCGCACCCCGCGAGTACGCCCTGCCCGACATCCCCCTCGAACCGGACGAGGCCGCCGCCGTGGGCATCGCGGCCCGGCTGTGGCAGCACGCCGGCCTGGCCGCCGCCGCCTCGTCGGGGCTGGCGAAGCTGCGCGCCGCCGGCATCGACGTCGACCCGCAGGCCACGCTGGGCCTGGAGCCGATGGTCACGGTCGACCCGGCGTTCGCGCCGCTGACCGCCGCCGCGCGGGACCGGCGCGAGGTCAACTTCGACTACCGGGTGCCCGACCGGGACGCGCCGACCCGCCGCCGGCTCCAGCCGTGGGGCGTCGTCTGCTGGCGCGGCCGCTGGTACGTGGTCGGTCACGACCTGGACCGGGCGGCGACCCGCTGCTTCCGCCTCTCCCGCGTGGTGGGCGCGGTCCGGGTGACCGGCGAGCCCGGCGCGTACGAGCCGCCCGCCGGGGTGGACCTGATCAGCCACGTGGCCCGCTGGTCCGGCCCCGTGGAGCGGACCGGCCGGGCCACCGTGCTGGTCGCTCCCGGCCGCGCCGCGGGGCTGCGCCGCTGGGCGGTGGAGATCGAGGCCGGGCCGGACGGGGACCGCCTGGTCATGCCGTACGCCGACGCCGACTTCCTGGCCGGCCAGATCGTCGGGTACGGCCCGGACGTGCGGGTGCTGGAGCCGCCGGAGGTCCGCGAGGCGGTCATCCAGCGGTTGAAGGAGATCGCGGCCCGCCACGACGACCTGGCGGTGGCCGGGGGTGCCCGGTGACCCGCCCGGCGGCCCGCGGTGGCCGCGCCTCAGCCGACCGGCTGGCCCGGCTGCTCAACCTGGTGCCCTACCTGCTGGCCCGTCCCGGTATCGAGATCGCCGAGGCGGCCCACGACCTGGGGGTGACCGAGAAGCAGCTCCGCGAGGACCTGGAGCTGCTCTGGGTGTGCGGGCTGCCCGGTTACGGCCCGGGTGACCTGATCGACATGGCGTTCGACGGCGACCGGGTGACCATCACCTACGACGCCGGCATCGACCGCCCGCTGCGGCTCACCCCGGACGAGGCCCTGGCTTTGGTGGTGGCGCTGCGGATGCTCGCCGAGACGCCCGGGGTGGCCAACCGGGAGGCCGTCGAGCGGGCCCTCGCCAAGATCGAGAGCGCCGCCGGCGACCTGGCCGGCGCTCCCGTCGAGGTGCGCCTGCCCGGCGACACGGCCCGCGTCCGCGAGCTGCGCGCCGCCGTGGAGCGCGGCCGGGCGCTGCGGATCACCTACTACACGGCGGCCCGCGACGAGACCACCGAGCGCACCATCGACCCGCTGCGGATGCTGATGGTCGGCGGCCGGGCCTACGTGGAGGCGTGGTGCCGCCGGGCGGAGGCGGTCCGGCTGTTCCGCGCCGACCGGATCGACGCCGTCGCCGAGCTGGCGGAGCCGGCCGTGGTGCCGCCGCAGGCCCGCCCGCACGACCTCAGCGACGGGGTGTTCCGCCCCTCGCCGGACCTGCCGCTGATCACCCTGCGCATCGGCCGGGGCGAGCGGTGGATCACCGAGTACTACCCGTGCGAGCGCGTCGAGGCCGACGGCGAGCAGTGGGTGGTGTCGCTGCGCGTGACCGACCTGGGCTGGGCCCGCCGGTTCGTGCTCGGGCTCGGGCCCGACGTGACGGTGGTCGCGCCGACCGAGCTGGCCGAGCAGGTGCGCGCCCAGGCGGCCGCCGCGCTCGACGCGTACGCCACTCCGGCCGACCGCGCCGACCCGGCGGTGGCCGCGGTCACCCAGTAGGCTGACCGCCGTGGTGACGTGGATCGTGCTCGGGGTCGTGCTGTTCGCGCTCGTCGTGCTGGCCCTGGCGGTCCGGCCGGTGCTGGCGCGGCTGCCGCGGCTGCGCCGCGCCGCGCTGGCCCTCCAGCGGCGCGCGACCGAGGCGGAGTCGCTGCGCTCCGCCGCGGAGGAGCTCCAGGCGCGGGCCGAGTCGCTCCAGGAGCGGGTGGGCGTGGCGCAGGAACGCATCGCGTTGATCAAGGCCAGCCGCGGCAAGTGATCGACCGCGGTCGGTCCGCTGTTCGGTAGCTGCGCGTTCGCGGCCGGATCCGCGCAGGATTGCGCCCCGCGGGTGGTTGACGGGACACTCCGGGTTGTCCCAGACTTCACCGACCAGGCCCGCAAACGGGGGCCCGGCAGGGTGGCAACGGTCTTCGACGCACGTACGATGGGCTCCGACCACCCTCACCGACACAGAGCGACTGGAGCTTCCCATGGGTGCCCTCAAGCCGTGGCACATCGCCGTACTCGTGGTCGTGCTGATCCTGCTCTTCGGCGCGAAGCGGCTCCCCGACGCGGCCCGCTCGCTGGGCCGTTCGCTGCGGATCATCAAGGCCGAGACCAAGAGCCTGCACGACGATGACCGGGACCTGGCCGAGAAGGCCGACGCGCAGTCCGGCTACCAGCCGCTCCCGCCGCAGCAGCAGCAGTTCGCGCAGCCGCAGCAGCCGGTCGCCCCGCCGGTCGACCCGGTGCAGCGCGTCCGCGAGAACTGATCCGAAAGGGCCCCACCATCGTGGCCTTCGGGTTGAAGAAGCGCGGCCCGAGCACGTTCGAGCGGGCCGCCGACGGCTCGATGACGCTCATCGAGCACTTCCGCGAGCTGCGCACCAGGCTGTTCCGCGCGTCGCTGGCGATCCTGGTCGGCTTCGGGTTCGGCGTCTGGCTCTCCGGCCGGGTCCTGCACGTGCTGCAGATGCCCTACTGCAACCTGCCGAAGGCGCGGCTCGCCAACGGCGACTGCAACTTCGTGCAGCTCGGCCCGGCCGACCTGTTCCTGTTGCAGATGAAGGTCGCCCTCTGGGTCGGCCTGATCATCGCGGCGCCGGTCTGGCTCTACCAGCTCTGGGCGTTCATCGCGCCGGGCCTGCACCGGCACGAGCGCAGGTACGCCTACTTCTTCACCGCCCTGGCCGCGCCGCTGTTCGCGGCCGGCGCGGTGCTGGCGTTCTTCGTCACGTCCAAGGGCCTGGAGTTCCTGCTCAACGTCTCCGGCGGCGGGGACGTCACCACGACGCTGGACATCACCCGCTACATCGGGTTCGTCACCAACCTGATCCTGCTGTTCGGGGTGGCGTTCGAGTTCCCGCTGATCGTGTTGATGCTCAACTTCGTCGGCCTGGCCAGCGCCAAGCGCCTCCTGGGCTGGTGGCGCGTGGCGATCTTCGTGTTCTTCGCGTTCTCCGCGGTGGTCACGCCGACGCCCGACCCGTTCGGCATGACGGCGCTGGCGATCTGTCTCTCCGCGCTCTACTTCGGCGCGGTGGCGGTGGCGTTCGTCAACGACAAGCGGCGCGGGCGGGGGCGGGAGCTCTACGCGGACGTCGCCGACGACGAGGTGTCGCCGCTGGACCTGTCCGTCGAGCCGGTCGGGGCCGCCGGTGGGGTCGAGGCTGCCGCGCCGGTCGGGGCGCCCGAGCCGGTCGCCGCCCCGGCGCCGATCGAACGCCGCTACGACGACATGACCTGACCGGCCGCGCCGGGCAGCACGTCACACCGGACGCCGTCCCCAGAACGGGGGCGGCGTCCGCGCGTGTCGGCCGGCGACCGGGCCAGCAGACGGAATTTCGGGGCACCATCGGCCTCGGTGGCTCGGCATACTGGCGGCCGTGATCGACAACGACCGGGCGGGCCGCCCCGACCTGCCCTCGGCACTGCGCTTCCTGACCGAACTGGTCGCCTGGGTGGCCACCCCGTGGGCGCTCGCTCCGCACTCCGTGGTGCTGGCGGTCGTCTCGGTGGTGCTGCTGATCGGCCTGCCCGCCGTGTTCGCCACCCCCGGCGACAAGCGGCAGGTCATCGTGCCGGTGCCCGGGCTGGTCACTGTGGCGCTGGTGCTGCTGCAACTGGTCGCCGCGGTGCTCGCGGCCCGGGCGGCCTGGCCGCGGCCGGTCGCGGTCGCGGTGACCGTGCTGGCGGCGGCCACCGTGGTGACCGAGCTGCCCCGCTGGCGCCGTCTCGCGCCGCTCGGCCGCGACGGCCGTCCGGCCAGCCCGGCCACCTGACCCCGCCCGGCCGCGCCGGTTCGACACCGGCTCGCCGGACCCCACGGCGGCGAGGTGGCGGTGTCCGAGGTCCGCGGGATGCGCGACCCAGGCGAGGTGGCCGGCGGCGCAGGCGGCGAGGTCAGGCCACCCGGCGGGCGGCGTCCGGCGGTGGCGCGGGCACGGCGTCCGGGTGCAGGATCGCCGCGATGGCCTCGGCGCCGTCGACCAGGCGCGGGCCGGCCCGCACGATCAGCCCGTCCGCGTCCAGCGCCCAGACCTCCGCGCCGGGGAACCGTGCGGCCACCCCGGCGGCCTGCGCGGCGGCCCCGTCCAGGTGGAAGCCGCACGGCGCGACCAGCACCACCTCGGGCCGGGCGGCCCGCAGCGCCGCCCAGGTGGTCGGCGTGGACCGGGCGCCGGGGTGGGTCGCCACCGGCTCGCCGCCGGCGACCTCGACCAGGTCCGGGATCCAGTGCCCGGCGCCGAACGGCGGGTCCACCCACTCCACCACGGCGACCCGCCGCCGGGTCCGGCCGGCCACCGCCGCGCGGACCGCCGCGAGCCGCCCGCGCAACGCGTCGACCAGGGCCTCGGCCCGGTCGGGCACCCGGGCCGCCGTGCCCACCGCCAGGATCGTGTCCAGCACGTCCGCCAGGGTGTACGGGTCGAGCGACAGCACCTCCGCCCGGCAGCCGAGGTGGTCGACGGCGTCCGCGACCCGGCCCGACGGCAGCGCGCAGACCCGGCACAGGTCCTGGGTGAGGATCAGGTCCGGGTCCAGCCCGGCCAGCGCGCCGGCGTGCAGGGTGTACAGGTCCGAGCCGGCGGCGAGCTGGCCCTTGACGTACGCGTCGATCTCGCCGGGGCTCATGCCCCGGGTGTCCCGGCCGCCCACGACGATCGTGGTGCCGGCCCGGTGCTCGGGCGGCACCGCGCACTCGAAGGTGACGCCGACCAGCTCGTCACCGAGCCCCAGGGCGTAGACGATCTCGGTGGCCGAGGGGAGCAGGGAGACCAGACGCATCCCGCCATCCTGCCCGCCCTCCGCAGTTGCCCGATCCCCAGGTCCACGCCGGGGCCCGGAGTTAGTCTGGGGCGGCGCCCGAGGCGGCGCGGGCGCGTCCGTCGCCGCGGCCCGGCGTCCGTGCCGGCGGCGTGACGACCCTCTGCCGGGAGGCGGTGCCGTGTCCGATCCGATCGAGGCGTTCTTCGCGCAGCTCGCCCGGCGGGCGCCCGAGCGGCTGCTGCGCCGCACCGCCGGCATGATCCGGTTCGATCTGGAGGAGGACGGCGGCCTCGACGTCTGGCACCTGACCATCTCGCACGGCCGGATCCAGGTGGAGCGCCGGGCAGGGGACGCCGACACGGTGATCCGGACCCGGCGGGACTTCTTCCTCCGGATGGCGCGCGGTGAGGCCAAGCCGCTCGCCGCCTGGCTGCGCAACGACCTCACCGCGGACGGGCACTTCCGGTTCGTGGTCCTGCTGGAGCGGCTCTTCCCGGCGTCGCCCGGGGCGCGGCACCCGCGGACCCTCACCGGTGGACGCGGGGAGCCCGGATGAAGCCGGACCTGGTCCGCGTGCTGGACGGCAACGTCTTCGTGCTCAGCGAGGAGAACGGCGACATCGAGGCGAACGTGGACAACCCGTGCGGCTTCTTCGACTTCGACACCCGGTTCCTGTCGGTGTGGCGGCTCACGCTGGACGGTGAGACGCTCCACCCGCTCTCCGTCGCCGAGCGGGACCATCTCCACCTGCGATTCTTCCTCGTGCCGGGCCGGCCGACGCACTACGTGGACGCCAAGTCGTCGGTCATCCGGGAACGGACGATCACCGGCGGCGTCTTCGAGGAACGGCTGACGGTGTTCAACCACGACCACATGCCGGTGGAGTACACCTTACGGCTCGACGTGGGCAGCGACTTCTCCCCGATCCTGGCCGTGTCCATGGAGCGCCAGCCGCCGGGGCGGCTCTACCAGTGCCCCGAGGAGCGCGGCCTTCGCCTCGGCTACCAGCGCGAGAGGTTCCAGCGGGAGACGCTGGTGACCAGCAGCGAACCGGTGCGGGTGGACGAGGCGGGCCTGACCTGGACGGTGCGGCTGGCCCCCAAGCAGTCCTGGACCACCACGCTGCGGGTGCAGGCGCTGGTGCTGCGCCCGGACGGCGTGGACGTCCGCGACCGGTTGGAGCGGCGGCCCCGGGCCGGCGCCGACGATCGCCAGCACGACCTGGCGAACTGGCTGTCCCGGACGCCCCAGCTCAGCTGCGACTGGGAGGCGCTGACCGACGTCTACCGGCGCAGCCTGGTGGACCTGGCGGCCCTGCGGTACTCGCCGCTGACCCTGCCCAGCCAGGCGATGCCCGCCGCCGGCCTGCCCTGGGCGGCCACCATCACCGGCCGGGACAGCATCCTGACCAGCTTCATGGCGCTGCCCGTCGCGTCCGAGCTGGCGTCGGCGACGGTGCGGATGCTCGGCATCGACCAGGGCGCGGTGCTCGACGACTTTCGCGACGAGGAGCCCGGCAAAATCCTCCGCGAGTTCCGCTACGGGGAGATGGTGGCCTTCGAGGAGCGCCCGGAGTCCCCGTACTACGGCAGCGCCGACGCCACCCCGCTCTATGTGATCCTGCTCGACGAGTACGAGCAGTGGACCGGCGACGTCGACCTGGTGCGGGAGTTCGAGGACGAGGCCCGTGCGGCGCTGCGCTGGATCGACGAGTACGGCGACCTGCTCGGCGACGGCTACGTCCGGTACCTGCGCCGCAACGAGCGTTCCGGGGTGGCGAACCAGGGCTGGAAGGACTCCCCGGAGGCGATCTGCTTCGCCGACGGGCGGCTGCCCGGCCCGCCACTGGCGACCTGCGAACTCCAGGGGTACGCGTACGACGCGAAGATGCGCGGCGCGCGGATGGCCCGGGAGTTCTGGGGCGACCCGGCGTACGCCGACCGGCTGGAGCGGGAGGCGGCGGAGCTGCGGGAGCGCTTCGACCGGGACTTCTGGATCGCCGACCGGGGCTACTACGCGCTCGCCCTGGACAGCGACGGCCGGCAGGTCGACGCGCTGGCGTCCAACATGGGCCACCTGCTGTGGAGCGGCATCGTCCCGGCGGAGCGGGCCGCCGAGCTGGCCGCCCACCTGCTCGGGCCCCGGCTCTTCTCCGGCTGGGGCATCCGCAGCCTGGCCACCGGACAGGAGCGCTACAACCCGCTCGGCTACCACGTCGGCGCGGTGTGGCCGTTCGACAACGCGCTGATCGCCTGGGGCCTGCGCCGGTACGGCTTCGCCGAGGAGGCGGGGCGGGTGGCCGAGGCCATTGTGGACGCCTCCCGGTACTTCCAGGGCCGGCTGCCCGAGGCGTTCGCGGGCTATCCCCGCGAGCTGACCGAGTATCCGGTGCGCTACCCGGCCGCGAACAGTCCGCAGGCCATGGCGACAGCCGCCCCGTTCCTGCTGCTGCGTGCCCTGCTCGGGCTGGAGGCGGCCGGCGAGCACCTGCTCATGGCGCCGCGGGTGCCGGCCCGGTTCGGCCGGGTGGAACTGCTCGACGTGCCGGGCCGGTGGGGCCGGCGGGACGTGATCGGCAGCGGGTTGGCCCACGTCGGCCACTGAGCGCCGATCGCGCCGCCCTCACCCCTTGCCAGCACGGCCGGCCCGCTTAGACTCTCCTGACTCCGCCGAGTCCCCCCGGGCGGTGTGCCGGGGTGGTTGTCGGCGCCCGTCCTGGTCAGCACGCTGACCTCCGCTCCGGAGAGCCGATGAAGAGCCGTACCGCCGCCGTCGTGGTCGCGATCTGCGCCACCGCCGCCCTCACCGCCTGCGGTGACGACGACCCCGCCCCGAAGGGCAGCCAGGTCCCGGTGACCGCCACCGACACCAGTTGCGAGGTCTCCACCACCCTCTTCAACCCGGGCGCGGTCACCTTCACGGTGACCAACCGGGGGCAGCAGGCCACCGGGGTCTACCTCTACGGCCGGGAGAAGGCCGGATTCAGCAAGGTGGTCGCCGAGACGGCGGAGGTCGCGCCGGGGAAGACCGGCGACCTGAGCGCCACCCTCGCCACCGGCCTGTACGAGGTCGCCTGCAAGCCCGGGCGGAAGGGCGACGGCATGCGGACCCGGATCACCGTCTCCGACGACGGCGCGGTGGCCAGCGCCGCGGCCGAGACGGCGTACGACCGGGAGGTCGCCGTCGAGCTGACGGCGGCCGGGATCACCGGCGCCGACGGGCTGATCGCCGAGCCCGGCGAGAAGATCGCGTTGCGGGTGACGAACAAGACCACCGGTGCCCGGACGCTGCGCGTGCTCGACCCGGACGCCAAGGCGGCTGCCGAGATCAAGGTGGAGCCGAGCGGCAAGGCGGAGGCGGTCGTGGTGCTCGGCGGCGCCGGCAACTGGACGCTGAAGGTCCAGGGCGACGGCGTCGAGCCGGTGAGCCGGCGGTTCGTCGTGCGCTGACGGTGAGCCCCGCCACCCGGCGGGGAAACCGGGCTCACGGCGTGTCCCGGGCGGTCTAGTGTTCGCCCGGGGCCGCCCGCCCCGCCGCCGGCCGCACCGGCCCGGCGCCCGCCCCGCCCACCGGGAGGACCCCGCACATGCGCGCCACCGTGATCCACGGCCCGAACGACGTCCGGGTCGAGGAGGTGCCGGACGCCGCCGTCCGTACCCCCACCGACGCCGTCGTCCGCGTCGTGCTGGCCTGCATCTGCGGCAGCGACCTGTGGGCGTACCGCGGGGTGGCGCAGCGGCAGCCGGGGCAGCGCATCGGGCACGAGTTCCTCGGTGTGGTCGAGGCGGTCGGCGCCGAGGTCGGCTCGGTGCGGGTCGGCGACCTGGTGGTGGCGCCGTTCGTCTGGTCCGACGGGACCTGCGACTTCTGCCGCGAGGGGCTGCACACCTCCTGCCCGCACGGCGGCTTCTGGGGGTCCGTCGGCTCCGACGGTGGTCAGGGCGAGGCCGTCCGGGTGCCGTACGCCGACGGCACCCTGGTGACGCTGCCCGCCGAGGCGGCCGGCGACGAGCGGCTGCTCACCGCGTTGCTGGCCCTCTCCGACGTGCTGGCCACCGGTCACCACGCCGCCCTGGCCGCCCGGGTCCGCCCCGGGGCCACCGTCGCCGTGGTCGGTGACGGCGCGGTCGGGCTCTGCGGGGTGCTCGCCGCGAAGCGGCTCGGCGCGGAGCAGATCATCGCGTTGGGCCGGCACAGCGCCCGCACCGACATCGCCCGCTCGTTCGGGGCCACCGACGTGGTGGCCGAGCGCGGCGAGGCGGCGATCGCCGCGGTGCGGGAGCTGACCAAGGGGCAGGGCGCGCACGCGGTGCTGGAGGCGGTCGGCACCGAGGACTCGATGCGGACGGCGATCTCCATCGCCCGCGACGGCGGGGCGGTCGGCTACGTCGGGGTCCCGCACGGCGGCAGCGCCGGGGTGGACATCGGGCAGATGTTCAACCGCAACGTGGCCCTCGCGGGCGGTGTCGCACCGGCCCGGGCGTACATCCCGGAACTGCTGGCCGACGTGCTGGCCGGCACCATCGACCCGTCCCCGGTCTTCGACCGGTCGGTGACCCTCGACGGGGTGCCGGACGGCTACCGGGCCATGGACGAGCGGACCGCGCTGAAGGTGCGCATCACCTTCTGACCCGGCGCGCCCCGGCCGGCCCCGGCACGGGACGGTGTCACCCCTGGTGAACGGCCTGGCTCGTGCCGTACGGTGCTCGCCGTGACCGCGCACGATCTTGTCCCGCCCGGCCCGGTGGCCGTGCTCGCCAACCCGACCGCCGGCCGGGGACGCCACCGTGGCCTGCTGCCCCGGCTGCTGGAGCGGTTGGGTGGCGCCGGCCGGCCGGTCGAGCTGCTGCGGGCGCGTACCCCGGAGGAGGCGGAGGCGGCGTGCCACGCCGCGGTGGCCGGCGGCGCCGGGGCGCTGGTCGCGGTGGGCGGGGACGGCACCGTGCACCGGGCCTTGCAGGCGGTCGCGGGCACGGCGGTGCCGTTCGGTCCGGTCCCCGCCGGCACCGGCAACGACTTCGCCGTGGACACCGGCTTCCCGGCCGATCCACTCGCCGCCGTCGACGTGATCGCCGACGCCCTGCGCGCCGGCCGGGCCCAACCGGTCGACCTGGCCCGGCTGACCACCCCCGCGGGCGGCGACCGCTGGTACGGCGCCGTGCTGGCCGCCGGCTTCGACGCGATCGTCAACGAGCGCGCCAACCGGATGCGCTGGCCGCGCGGCCCGCGCCGCTACGACCTGGCCATCCTCGTCGAGCTGGCTCGGCTGCGGCCGCGCCGCTACCGGCTGCGCCTGGACGGGGTGGAGCAGGAGGTCGACGCGGTGCTGGTCGCGGTCGGCAACGCGGCCAGCTACGGCGGCGGCATGCGGATCTGCCCGGACGCCGACCCGCACGACGGGCTGCTGGACGTGGTGGTGGGCGGCCGGTTCGACCGGCGCACCCTCATGCGGGTCAAGCCCCGCATCTACCAGGGCACCCACGTCACGCACCCACTGGTGCGCAGCTACCGGGCCCGCACCGTGGAGCTGGACGCCGAGGGCATCACCACGTACGTGGACGGGGAGCGGGCGTTCGACCTCCCGGTGCGGATCAGCGCGGTGCCGGCGGCGGTGCGGCTGCTGCGCTGACCAGCGCGGCGCCCTCGGCGCCCGGCCCGGCGGGCGGCGGCGGGGCCGCCGGCGCGCCGGCCCGTACCGCGCCGATGCTGGCGGCGATCACCAGGCCGATGGCGAGCACCTCCACGGGGTGCAGCGACTGACCGAGCACGAGCCACCCGGCCAGCGCGGCGATCGCCGGCCCGAGGCTCATGAGCACGGCGAAGGTCGCCGTGGGCAGCCGCCGCAGCGCCAGCAGCTCCAGGGTGTACGGCAGCACCGAGGCGAGCAGGGCCAGCCCGGTGCCGAGCCCCAGCACCGCCGGGTGCCAGAGCCGGCCGCCGGAGCCGACGAGCCCGATCGGCAGGGTGACCAGCGCGGCCACGGCGAGCGCGAGGGCCAGCCCGTCGGCCCGGGGGAACCGCCCGCCGACGCGGGCGGAGCAGACGATGTACGCGGCCCAGAGCGCGCCCGCGGCCAGCGCCAGCGCGGCGCCGACCGGGTTCAGCCGGTCGAACCCGCCCTGGCCGAGCAGGGCCACCCCGGCCAGCGCCAGCCCGGCCCAGCACCAGGCGGCCAGCCGCCGGGCGGTGACCACGGACAGCGCCAGCGGCCCGAGCACCTCCAGGGTGACGGCCGGCCCCAGCGGGATCCGCTCGATCGCCTGGTAGAAGATCGAGTTCATGCCGGCCAGCGCCAGCCCGAAGGCGACCACGGCGGCCCAGTCGCCCCGGCCGTGCCTGCGCAGCCGGGGGCGGCACACGGCCAGCATGAGCAGCGCGCCGATGGTCAGCCGCAGGGTGACCGCCCCGGCCACCCCGGTACGCGGGAACAGCAGCGCGGCCACCGCCGAGCCGAACTGCACCGACAGCGCCCCGCCGAGCACCAGCCCGACCGCACCCGCCCGGCCGCCGGAGAGCCGGCCGGGTACCCGGGAACGAAAGGAGCGGTCGGACGTCATGCCGTTACGCTAGCGCCGCTGGTCAGCCCCACCGCCGGCGGGCCGCCCGGCCGTCGGGACCAGCGCGGTCAGGTCCGCAGGGCCAGGTCGAGGACGGCGCCCAGCCCGTTCGGCCGGCCCGGGTCGGCGCAGGGCAGCACGAGCACCCCGCAGCCGGCCCGCACCGCGCCCGCGTCGGCGGGGGTGTCGCCCACCATGAGCGTCCGCTCGGGATCGACGCCGAGCATCCCGCACGCCCGCAGGAAGATCCCGGGGTCCGGCTTGCAGCGCCCCACCTCGTAGGACAGGGCCCAGGCGTCGACCAGCCCGTCCAGCTTCCAGGCGGCGAACAGCGGCCGCAGGTCGAAGCCGATGTTGCTGACCACCGCCACCTTCACCCCGGCCTCCCGCAGGGCGCCCAGCACCGGCTCGGTGTCCGGGTACGGCACCCAGCCGTCCGGAATCAGCAACCGCTCGTAGAGCGCGTCGGCGAACCCCTCGATGCCGGCGTCGACGGTCTCGGCCAGCCCCGTGTACGCGCCCCGGTGGGCGTGCGGGTAGAGGTCCCGGTCGGCCCAGAGCTCGGCCAGCCGGGGCGGCACCCGGGCCGGCAGCGGCCCGCCCGCCCGGCCGGCGGTCAGCAGCCGGTCGGCCAGCGCGGTGGCCCGCACCCGGTCCAGCTCCACCCCGCAGGCCGCCGCGGCGGCGAGCACCCACTCACGGGGCTCCTCCACCTGGGCGAGGGTGCCGTGGAAGTCGAAGAGCACCGCCTCCACGGGGCGACGGGACGGGCTCGGGCGGACGGCGTCGTCGGCGCCGCTCGAGACTCGGGGCGGTTCGGCATGATCCGGCACGTCGTGCACCCTACCGACCCGCTCCGACCCACCTGCCGGTCGGTCTTGGCCGGTGGCGGTCGGCCCCACCGATTAATCTTGGTGACATGTCGAGCCCCGCCGAGCGGTACGCCGCGGCGCGCCGCCGGGCCGCGCAGGCCTCCGCCTTCCCGGCCCTGGACGAATTCGCCCGCGATCTGGGGTTCGACCTCGACGACTTCCAGCGGGAGGCGTGCGAGGCCCTGGAACGGGGCAGCGGCGTGCTGGTGTGCGCTCCCACCGGCGCCGGCAAGACCGTGGTGGGCGAATTCGCCGTACACCTGGCGCTGCGCGGCACGCCCGGCAAGCCGGCGGCGGCCGACGGCGGCGGGGGCCCGACCACCCGCCGCAAGTGCTTCTACACCACGCCGATCAAGGCGCTGTCCAACCAGAAGTACCACGACCTGGTCGACCGCTACGGCGCCGAGCAGGTCGGCCTGCTCACCGGCGACAACGCGATCAACGGCGACGCGCCCGTGGTGGTGATGACCACCGAGGTGCTGCGCAACATGCTCTACGCCGGCTCGGCCACCCTCGAGGGCCTGGCCTACGTGGTGATGGACGAGGTGCACTACCTCGCCGACCGGTTCCGCGGCGGCGTCTGGGAAGAGGTGATCATCCACCTGCCCGCCTCGGTCACGCTGGTCTCGCTCTCCGCCACCGTCTCCAACGCCGAGGAGTTCGCCGACTGGCTGGTCACCGTGCGCGGTGAGACCGCCGTGGTGGTCAGCGAGCACCGCCCGGTGCCGCTCTGGCAGCACATGCTGGTCGGCAAGCGGATGTTCGACCTGTTCCACGACGCCGACGCCGCCCGCAAGCACGACGTCCACCCGGAGCTGCTGCGCTACACCCGGGACACCGTCCGCCGGCTGGAGCTGGGGGAGGGGCGCAGCGCCGGCCCCGGCGCGGGCCGGCGCGGACCCCGGTGGCGCGGTCCCCTGCGCCCCGACATCGTCGAGCGGCTGGACCGGGAGAACCTGCTGCCGGCGATCCTGTTCATCTTCAGCCGTGCCGGCTGCCAGGCGGCCGTCCAGCAGTGCCTGGCCGCCGGGCTGCGGCTCACCTCGCCCGAGGAGCGCGCCGAGATCCGGCAGGTCGTCGAGTCGCGGATCACCGCCATCCCCGGCGAGGACCTGACCGTGCTGGGCTACTGGGAGTGGCTCGACGGGTTGGAGCGCGGGCTCGCCGCCCACCACGCCGGCATGCTGCCCGCGTTCAAGGAGGTCGTCGAGGAGCTGTTCGTCCGCGGCCTGGTCAAGGCGGTCTTCGCCACCGAGACGCTCGCCCTGGGCATCAACATGCCGGCCCGCTGCGTCGTGCTGGAGCGCCTGGTCAAGTTCAACGGCGAGGCGCACGTCGACCTCACCCCGGGGGAGTACACGCAGCTCACCGGGCGGGCCGGCCGGCGCGGCATCGACGTCGAGGGGCACGCCGTGGTGGTCTGGTCGCCGGAGACCGACCCCCGGCACGTCGCCGGTCTCGCCTCGACCCGCACCTACCCGCTGCGGTCCAGCTTCCGGCCCTCCTACAACATGGCCGTCAACCTGGTCGGCACCGTCGGCGCGGAGCCGGCCCGGGCCCTGCTGGAGTCCTCGTTCGCGCAGTTCCAGGCGGACCGGTCGGTGGTCGGCCTGGCCCGGCAGGTGCAGCGCAACACCGAGACCATCGAGGCGTACGGCGTCGAGGCGACCTGCCACCAGGGCGACTTCGACGAATACTTCGCCCTGCGGGTGGCCATCGCCGACCGGGAGCGCGCCATCGCCCGGCAGGGGCAGACCCAGCGCAAGGCGGCGGCGGTCGCCTCGCTGGAGCGGCTGCGGGTGGGCGACGTGATCCGGGTGCCCTCGGGCCGGCGGGCCGGCCTCGCGGTGGTGCTCGACCCGGCCACCGGCGGCTTCGGTGAGCCCCGCCCGCTGGTGCTGACCCAGGACCGCTGGGCGGGGCGGGTCAGCCCCGGCGACTTCACCACGCCGGCCGAGGTGCTCGCCCGGATCCGGGTGCCGAAGCACTTCAACCACCGCTCGCCGGCGGCCCGCCGGGACCTGGCCGCCGAGGTCAGCGGCACGGGGCTGGACCGGCACGGAGGCCGCCGGGGCGGGCGCTCCCGGCAGGCGGTCGGCGAGGACCACCGGCTCAGCCAGCTCCGCACCGAGCTGCGCCGGCACCCCTGCCACGCCTGCCCCGAGCGGGAGGAGCACGCCCGCTGGGCCGAGCGGCGCCGCCGCCTGGAGCGCGACACCGAGGAGCTGCGCCAGCGGGTGGCCGGCCGGACCGGTTCGCTGGCCCGCACCTTCGACCGGATCGTGGCGCTGCTGACCGCGCGCGGCTACCTCACCCCGGAGGGCGAGGTGACCGACGCCGGCCGGATGCTCGGCCGGATCTGGACCGAGGCCGACCTGCTGGTCGCCGAGTGCCTGCGCCGCAAGCTGTGGGACGGGCTCTCCCCGGCCGAGCTGGCCGCCGCCGTCTCGGTGGTGGTGTTCGAGGCCCGCCGGGACGTCGACGAGCGGGCCGGTCTGCCCCGCGGCCCGGTCGCGGAGGCGGTCGACGAGACGCTGAAGCTCTGGGGTGACATCGAGGCCGACGAGGCGTCCCGCGGCCTGGCGGTCACCCGCGAGCCGGACCTCGGCTTCGCCTGGCCGATCTACCGCTGGGCACGGGGCGAGGCCCTGGCCAAGGTGCTGGCCAGCGGGCACCAGATCGACGGCGAGATGCCGGCCGGCGACTTCGTCCGCTGGGCCCGGCAGGTGGTCGACCTGCTCGGCCAGCTCGCCGATTCCGGCGGTGCGTCCACCGAGCTGCGCTCGACCGCCCGGCAGGCGATCGCGGCGGTCAACCGGGGCGTCCTGGCCTACCACGCCACCGCCTGATCATCACTTTCGGTCACCGCCGGCCGAAAATCGACGCATCGCTCTGTCACTGTGACACCACCCCCCGGAACGTCCGGGGGGTGGTGTCGCGCCTGGTCAGCGGCTCCCACATGATTGCCGGGGCGCAAGTGTTACGCGCCGGTAACCAGCCGGGAGGAAGGCCGTCGTGGCGGAGATCAATCACTTCGAGTACGGGTGGATCACCCCCGCGCTCAGTTACGCGCTGTCCGTGCTCGGCTCGGCGCTCGGGCTGGTCTGCGCCGGGCGGCTCCGGACCGCGACCGGCGCCGGCCAGCGGGCCTGGTGGGGTCTCCTGGCCGCCTGGGCCCTGGGCGGCACGGCGATCTGGGCGATGCACTTCATGG
The DNA here is from genome assembly GCF_008085935.1 of Micromonospora sp. AP08. Taxonomy (NCBI): domain Bacteria; kingdom Bacillati; phylum Actinomycetota; class Actinomycetes; order Micromonosporales; family Micromonosporaceae; genus Micromonospora; species Micromonospora sp. AP08. Next base: position 620,625 of record NZ_VSEZ01000002.1, on the reverse strand, counting down.
CGATGCTCGGCTTCGCCGTCGCGGGCACCCGGATCCGGTACGACGTCCCGCTGACCGCCGCCAGCACGGCGATCGCGGTGGCCGCGGTCGGCCTCGGCCTCGCCATCGTGGGCACCCGCCGGCTCTCGGCGGTCCGGCTGATCGCCGGCGGCCTGTTCACCGGCGCCGGGGTGGCCGCCGCGCACTACACCGGGATGGCCGCCATGCGCCTGGACGGCACCCTCGGCTACGACCGGGCGCGGGTGGCGCTCTCCGTGGGCGTCGCCGTGGTGGCGGCGACCGTGGCGCTCTGGCTGTCGATGACCGTCCGCCGGGGGCTGGCCATCGCCGCCTCCGCCCTGGTCATGGGCGTCGCCGTCAACGGCGTGCACTTCACCGGGATGAGCGCCCTGTCGGTGCACCCGCACGAGTCGCGCGGCGACCTGGCCGGCGCCGAGGCGAGCAGCCTGCTGGTGCCGATCATCCTGGCCGTGGTCTTCGGCGTGGTCGGGCTGGTGTACGCGCTGCTCGCCGCCCCGACCGACGACGACCGGGCCGGCGCCGCGTATCTCGACTCGCGGCGGGACGGGCTGCCGGAGGCCGCCGCTGCGGAGCCCGCGCCGGACCCGGTGGGCCTGCGCGCCCGGTCCACCCTGGGGCAGCCGGGCACCCCGTTCCCGTCCCGCCGGGACGCCGGCCGCCGCTGACCGCTTTCGGTCGTCGCCGCGGCCTGATCCGGCCGGGCCGACCCGGCCGTCCCGGTCAGGACCGGGGCATCGCGAGGGCGTCCACCAGGCGTCGGCACGAGCCGGCCAGGTTCCACCGCTGCGCCAGCTCCAGCAGCCGGTCCGGGTCCGCCGGCGCCGTGGGCAACGCCGTGGCCAGCTCCGGCAGCGGCACGTCGGTGGCGACCCGGACCACCTTCGGCGCGACGGCCAGGTAGTCGCGGGCGGCGTTCAGCTTGGTGCGCAGCCCGGGGGCGAAGCCGGAGCCCGGGTCGTCCAGCGCGGCGAGGATGCCGGGCAGGCCGTCGTAGCGCTCGATGAGGCGGGCGGCGGTCTTCTCGCCCACCCCGGGCACGCCGGGCAGGCCGTCGCTCGGGTCGCCGCGCAGCGCCGCGAAGTCGGCGTAGCGGTCGGCGGGCACACCGTAGCGGGCCCGGACCGCGGCGTCGTCGCAGTCGTCGAGCTTGGCCACGCCGCGGCCCACGTAGAGCAGGCGCACCTGGCGGGCGTCGTCGACGAGCTGGAAGAGGTCGCGGTCGCCGGAGACCACCTCGGCCGGGCCGGGCTGGGTGACCGAGAGGGTGCCGAGCACGTCGTCGGCCTCGTAGCCGGTGGCGCCGACCGCCGGGATGCCGAGCGCGTCGAGCACCTCCAGGATCATCGGCACCTGCGGGGAGAGGGTGTCCGGCACCACCTCGCCGCCCTCGGGCGCCACCCGGTGGGCCTTGTACGACGGCAGCAGCTCCACCCGCCACGCCGGTCGCCAGTCGTGGTCGAGCGCGCAGACCATCCGGTCCGGCCGCCGGGTGCGGACGAGCTGGGCCAGCATGTCGAGGAAGCCGCGGACGGCGTTGACCGGCTGGCCGTCGTCCGTCTTCGCCGCCGACTCCGGGATGCCGAAGTAGGCGCGGAAGTAGAGGCTCGGGGAGTCGATCAGCAGGATCGGGGGTCGGTGTGCCACGCGGACAGCCTGGCACAGCCCACCGACGAGGTGGGGGACGGCCGGCCGGCACCCGAGCCAACGCGAGCTGGCCGACCACACCGGCCTGGAACCGCTCTACGTGTCGAAGCTGGCCCGGTCCCTGGCGGCCGGCGGCGAGCCGGCCGAGCTGGTCGCCCGGATCGAGGCGTACGACCGGTGGCTGGCCGCCAGCGACCGGGTGCCGAAGCTCCTGCTGACCTTCGAGGGCTCACCGACCCTGCTGATCACCCCGGAGCTGGCCGACTGGTGCGCGCGGAACATGGTGGCCCTGGAGACGGTCGCCTGCGGGCCGGCCGGGCACCACGCGCCCGAGGACCGACCCACCGAGATCGCCGCCGCCATCTCCCCCTGGGCGGACCGCCACCACCTCCGCTGACCGTCGTCGGCCGGAAACCGGGCCGCGCGATCGGCGTGCGGTGCGCAGACTGGCGGGGTGACGTTCGTACCCGGCCTGACCCTGGCGCACCGGTTCCACGACGAGGTGGTCGCCCCGCTGCTGGCCCGCCGGCTGCCGCGCCTGCGCTACGCCGCGGGGCTGCTCGACGGCGGCTCGGAGCTGCTCGGCCTGGACACGCCGCGGTCGACCGACCACGACTGGGGGCCACGCACCCAGCTCTTCGTCGCCGACGCGGCCGAGGTGGCGCCGGTGCGGGCCGTCCTCGACGCGGAGCTGCCGACCGAGTTCCTCGGCTGGCCGACCCGGTTCACCGGCGGCCCGACGGTCCGGCTCGGCGTGGCCCGCGCCGACGGCGAGCGGCACGGGGTGAGCGTCGACGAGCTGGGCGCGTGGCTGCGCGACCGGCTGGGCGGTGACCCGCAGGCCGGGATGACGACGGCGGACTGGCTGGCCGCGCCCACCCAGCGGCTCGCCGAGCTGACCGGCGGGGCGGTGTTCCACGACGGGCTGGACGGGGCGCTCACCGCCGTGCGGGCCCGGCTGGCCTGGTACCCGGACGACGTCTGGCGGCACGTGCTGGCGGCCGGGTGGCAGCGGGTCGGCCAGGTCGAGCACCTGGCGGGCCGCTGCGCCGAGGTCGGCGACGAGCTGGGCAGCCGGGTGGTGACCGCCACGCTGGCCCGCGACCTGATGCGCCTGGGCCTGCTGCTGCACCGCCGCTGGCCCCCGTACGCCAAATGGCTCGGCACGGTCTTCGCCGCGCTGCCCGTCGCGGCGCCGGTGGTGGACGGGCTGACCACGGCCCTGGGCCCGGACGGCTGGCCCCGGCGGCAGGCCGGGCTGGTCCGGGCGCTGGAGACCGTGGCGGCCTGGACCAACGACACCGGCCTGGCCGAGCCGGTCGACCCGACCGCCCGGCCGTTCCACGACCGGCCGTTCCTGGTCCTGCGTGCCGAGCGGTTCACCACGGCGCTGCGCGCCGCGATCACCGACCCGGTGTTGCGGGCCCGCCCGCCGGTCGGCGCCGTGGACCAGTACCTCGACAACGTCGACGTGCTCACCCGCCCGGCTCGGGCCCGCCGGGTCGCCGCGGCCGTCCTGCCGGACTGAGCGCCGGCGACGAATCCGCGCCGGGGTCCGCCGCCGGGCGCCCGCCCGTCAGGCGGGGCTCGCCGGGGCGTCCTGCCGGTGCCGGGCGAACTCCCACGGGTCGTGCGCCGAGACGACGTCGACCTGGTCCGGCTGCTCGGCGAGGAGGGCCCGGAGCCGGTCCACGTTGCGCAGCCGCAGCGGACGGTCCGTCTCCACGGACGCCTGGAGGGCGTCGAACGCCGGCGGGGTCGGCGGCAGGCCCGGCTGGACCTCGCCCCGGTAGAAGTACGCGTCGCCGGCGTGGACCAGCCACGCGGAGCCGCCGCCGGTGGAGCGTCGCACGGCCACGGCGACGTGCCCCGGGGTGTGCCCGGCCAGCGGCACCAGCAGGATCTCCGGCGGCAGGCCGGCGAGCTGCCGCACCCCGTCGAATCCCCGCCAGCGCTCCCCGGCGTCGCCGGAGTAGGTGACCCAGTTCGGCTCGTGCGCCCCGTGCGTCGGCAGGTAGCGGTCGTTTCCGGCGACCGTGGCGGCGCGGTGCTCGGCCTCGTGCAGGTGCACCCGCGCGTGTGGGAAGTCGGCCAGGCCGCCGGTGTGGTCCCGGTGCAGGTGGGTCACCACGATGTGGCGTACGTCGGCCGGCGCGTAGCCGAGCCGCTGGATCTGGCGGACGGCGGTCTCCTCCGGGTCGAGGACGGGCTGGGCCCAGGCGAGGAAGTCGGACCCGAGCCGCCGCTCCGGGTCCTGGACGTCGAGCGTGCCGTAGCCGGTCTCGACGAGCACCAGGCCGGCGGAGTCGGTCTCCACGAGCAGGCAGTGGCAGACTGCGGGCAACGGCCGGAGCGCGCCGTCCGGATCGGACGGTGGGGCGACCTCCCGCATGGAGCCGCAGTTGAGATGGTGGATGCGCATGGTTCCCCCTGAGCTGGCGACGAAGGGCCGTGCCGAACGCTAGGAGGCGGTCTCGTGACTCACCAAACGGTTGGCCACGACGGGGTGGACCTGCGACAGCTCTGCTCCGGCCCGGACGCCCGCCCCGATCCGTCCTGCCCGGTGGAGGTCACCCTGGCCGCGCTGCGCGGCCGCTGGACCGCGCTGGTGATCGGCGCGGTCGCCCGGGGCCCGCACTCGTTCAGCGACCTCGCGCACGCGCTGCCGACCCTGTCGGACAAGGTGCTGACCGATCGCCTGGTCCAGCTGACCGCGGCCGGTGTGGTGGCCCGGCACCGGACCGCGTCCTGGCCGCCTCGGGTGACCTACACCCTCACCGAGCGGGGCCGGGCGCTGCTGCCGGTCCTGCGGGCCATGTGGGACTGGGGCGCGGCGGAGGCCGGTTAGCGGGGGTCACCGCGCGGCGACGGTCTCCGGGACGGTCGGCTCGTCGACCCGCAGGTCGGTCAGGTCGCGCAGGCGGCGTACGGGGGACAGCAACAGGGCCAGGGGAGCCAGCACGGTGGCCGCGGCGAAGCAGAACAGGGTGACCCGGGCGCCGGCCAGCCCGGCGAGCGCCCCGGCGAGCAGCCCGCCGACCGGGATGGCACCCCAGGAGACGAAGCGGACGGTGGCCATCACCCGGGAGAGCAGGTCGGGCGGGCTCGCCGTCTGCCGGTAGGTGCGGGTGGTCACGCTGAGCACCACCACGCCACCGGCGAAGACCACGTTGCCGGCCGCGAACGCGAGGTACGCCGGCCAGCCGGCGCCCACCGGCACGAGGAACGCGCCGCCGACCGCCACCACGCAGGCGACCAGCAGCGACCGGGCGGTGCCCCACCGCCGGGTGATCCACGGGGTGAGGGCCGCGCCGACCAGCGAGCCGACCCCCTCGACCGCGAGCAGCACGCCGACCAGCGCGGCCGGGGCGTGCAGTTCCCGGACCAGGTAGAGCGGGTAGACGGCGAGCTGCGCCCCGCAGACGAAGTTCACCGCGGTGGCCGTCCACATGGTCGGTCCCATCACGGGGTGGCGGGTGACGTACCGCCAGCCCTCGCCGATCATGGCGCGGACCGGGGGCCAGCGGTCCGGGGCGTCGACCCGGCGGGCGGGCAGCGACCCGAGCAGCGCGGCGGAGACCAGGTAGCTGGCCGCGTCGACCAGCACGGCCGGCACGGCGCCGAGGGCCTGCACCGCCAGGCCGCCCAGGGACGGGCCGGTGAGCTGGGTGGCGGCGTGGGTGGCCGAGGTGAGGCTGTTTCGGGCGTGCAGCTGGTCGCGGCCGACGATGGCCGGCAGGAAGGTGGCGTTGGCGACGTCGAACAGCACGTTGGCGAAGCTGACCACCAGCGCCACGACGACCAGCTGGGCGACCGTGAGCCGGCCCCACCACCAGGCGAGCGGCACGGAGGCCACGGCGACGGCCCGGGCCAGGTCGGCGCCGACCTGCGCGCCGCGCAGCGGCAGCCGTTGGACGATCACGCCGGCGGGCAGCCCGATCACCAGCCAGGCGACGTAGCTCGCGGCGGCCACCAGGCCCATCTCGAACGCGGACGCGTCCAGCACGGTCAGCGCGGTGAGCGGCAACGCGACGGCGCCGACCGCCGACCCCACCGAGCTGGTGGTGCCGGCGGCCCACCAGCGCCAGAACACCCCGGCCCCCTGCTCGACGGACATGCCGCCAACCCCCGATCCGAGCCAGTGAGTTCCAATTTGAAACGGACTATAGTCGAGGCTCCGGGTCGAGCGGGAGGTGGGATGTGAGACGGGCGGACCTCGGCGACGCCGACTGCGGCATCGCGCAGGCGCTCGGCGTGCTGGGGGACTGGTGGACGGTGCTGATCGTGCGCGAGGTCGCCGGCGGCACCACGCGCTTCGACGGGTTGCAGCGCGAGCTGGGCGTGAGCCGGCGGGCGCTCACCGAGCGGCTCAACGGGCTGGTCGAGCACGGCGTGCTGCGCCGCGAGCCCTACTCGGCGCACCCACCGCGCCACGACTACCTGCTCACCGCCAAGGGGGAGGCCCTGCTGCCGGTGCTGGTCGCCCTCCAGGACTGGGGCACCCGGCACGTGATGGGCGACGGCGGGCTGACCGCGACCGCCGACGCGGACTCCGCCGAGGCGCGCCGGGTGCACCGGCTCGTCGGCCGGCGCGTACCCCCGATGAGCCTGGCCCGGCACGACGGCGGCACGGAGTCACCGGCGGCGCCCGGGCGGTGGACGGTGCTCTACCTGTTCCCGGGCGCGTTCGCGCCGGGCGCCCCGGCCCTCCCGCCGAGCTGGGGGGAGATCCCGGGCGCCGTCGGGTGCACGCTCGAATCGCGCACGTACGCCGAGCGGCACCCGCTGTTCCACGCGGCCGGGGCCGAGGTGCGGGGCGTGAGCACGCAGCGTCCCGACCAGCTCGCCGCCTTCGCCGCGCACGCCCGGTTGCCGTACCCGCTGCTCTCCGACCAGGACGGTCGGCTCGCCGCCGGCCTGCTGCTGCCCACCTTCCGGGCCGGCGGCGTGGCGCGGTTCAAACGGCTCACCCTGCTGCTGGACCCGGAGGCGGTGGTGCGGGCCGTGCAGTTCCCGGTCACCGACCCGGCCGGCTCGGTCGACGAGATGCTCGCCGAGGTGCGCCGCCGCACCGCCGCCGAGGCGGTCTAGGCGTCCCGCCTCAGCGGGGCCGGCGGGACGAGGTCCAGCCCTGCCGTTGCAGCCGTTCGATGCCGTCCAGCAGCAGGTCCAGCGCGAACTCGAACTCGAACCGGTCGTCACAGCCCTGCCCGACGACCGACTCGTCGTCGTGGGACGCGGCCGTGGCGATCTCCGCGAGGTGCGGGAACCGGGCCGCGGCCTCCGGCGGGAAGCCCGCCGGCGGCTCCGGGTTGGTCGTGCCGGACCGGCCGGCGGTCCGGGCGGCGTCGAACAGTTCCTGGCTGAAGCCCAGGATCCGGCTGCCCATCGCGTGCATCACGTGGTGCGCGAGGTCGGCGGAGAGCCCGCCGGCCCGGAACGTCGCGACCATCGAGTCGAGGTAGGCCAGGATGGCCGGTGTCGCCATGTTCCGCGACTCGATGGCGAGCGGCGCCCAGGGGTGGCGCCGCAGCACCTCCCGCGCCGACAGGATGCGCCGGCGGACCGCCTGCTTCCAGTCGGCGTCGGGCACCGGCGGGTCGATCTCATCGACGACCACGTCGATCATGCCGTCGAGCAGTTCGTCCTTGTTGGCCACGTGCTTGTAGAGGGCCATCGGCACGACGCCCAGATCCTGGGCGAGGTTGCGCATGCTGAGGGACTCGATCCCGGTCAGGTCGGCGAGCGCGATGGCGGCACGCAGGATCCGGTCCCTGCTCAACGGGGCCCGGCGCAGCGTCTCAGCCTGCTCAGCCATCTCGATCCTCGTCTTCCGGCGGCGTAGGAACCATAACGCCCTTGACGGGTGTACGCCGTACACCTACCGTCAGGTGTACGGCGTACACCCGAGGGAGGAAAGATGAAGGCGATCGTGCAGGACCGGTACGGACCGCCGGACACGCTCACGCTCGCGGAGGTGGACACGCCGGTGCCCGCCCCCGACCAGGTACTCGTGCGGGTGGAGGCCGCCGCGCTCAACGCCTACGACTGGCACGCCATGCGCGGCGACCCGCGGCTGGCGCGGCTGGCGATGGGCCGGTCGAGGCCCCGGGCGCGGATCCGGGGCCGGGACTTCGCCGGCCGGGTCGAGGCCGTCGGCGCCCACGTTCGACAGGTGCGTCCGGGTGTTGCCGTCTTCGGCGACCTCGGGGAGGCCAACGGCGCGTTCGCCGAGTACGTCTGCGTGCCCGAGGCCCTGGTCGCCGCCAAGCCGGCGAACCTGACGCCGCAGCAGGCGGCCGCACTGCCCCTGGCCGGCATCACGGCGCTCCTGGGCCTGCGCGACGCCGGGCGGGTGCGGCCCGGTCACCGGGTGCTCGTCAACGGCGCCTCCGGCGGCGTCGGCACGCTGGCGGTCCAACTGGCCAAGGTGCTCGGCGCGACCGTGACCGGGGTGTGCAGCACCCGCAACGTGGACCTGGTCCGCTCCCTCGGCGCCGACCACGTCGTCGACTACACCCGCGACGACTTCACCCGCGACGCCGGCCGTCACGACGTCGTGTTCGACCTGGTCGGCAACCGCTCGCTCACCGCCCTCCGGCGGGCGCTCACCCCGACCGGGACGCTGGTCCTCTCCGGCGGCGGCGTATACCGCGGCGGCAGCCTCGTCGGGCCGGTGTGGCTCATCGCGCGCGGCCGGCTGCTGGCGCCCTTCGTCCGGCACCGCATCGTCACGCTGGCCACGGCGCCCGGCCGGCAGCACCTCGACACCCTGCGCGCCCACGCCGCGGCGGGCCGCCTCACCCCGGTCATCGACCGGACGTACCCGCTCCACGAGGTGCCCCGGGCCATCCGGTACCTCGAAGGTGAGCACGCGCGGGCGAAGGTCGTCATCACCGTCTGACCTGCCCGCCCCGGACCCCCGGCACTACTCCCGGGCGCCGGCCGCCGGCCGGGTGGCGCGCCACTCGGTGGCCAGCAGCGACCAGACCTCGATGTCGAGCCGCTCGCCGAGGAAGGGGAACGCGGCGCGCAGCACGCCCTCCCGGGTCATGCCCAGCCGCCGCGCCACCGCCTGGCTGCGCGTGTTGTGCGGGACGGTCCGCCATTCCACCCGGGCCAGGCCGCGCTCGCCGAGCGCCCAGTCGATCATCCGCTGGACGGCCCGGGTCACCAGGCCGTGCCCCTCGGCCTCCGGCGCGAGCCAGACCCCGATCTCGCACACGCCGGCCGCCGGGTCGAAGGTGCGGAACAGGGTGCCGCCGACCAGCTTCCCGTCCAGCCGGATGCCGTAGATGAAGCCGGCGTCGCGGGCCTGGGCGTCGGCGTAGCGCTGGAGGAAGGCGCGGGCCGTGTCGGTGTCGGTGACGGTGTGCGCCCAGGGGAGCCAGGGCGCGAGGTGGGCGCGGGTGCGCGCGACGAAGTCGGCGAACTCCGCCGCCTGCCACGGGGCGAGCGGGTGCAGGTCGGCGCGGTCGGTGAGGGGAAGGGAGAACATGTCGCTCCATTGTGCGTACCGAACGTTTGTTATGCACTGTAGCGCGTCTGGTCGTCGGCATGGCGCCCAGCGTTTCCGGAACTTGTTGTCGGCCCCGCGGCCGGGACCTAGACTCGCGTTCGGACCGCGTTGATTCGCGGCCGTCTATCTCGTCTCCGAGGGTCCGGGCCGCCGTCGTAGGCGCCTCGCCGGCGAGCACGCCGCGGGCGGGCCTTGCCCTGCGCGGCGTCCCCACCACCTGAGGAGATGCCATGCTGCCCAGAAGGAGAAGACTCAGGCTGCTCGGCGCCGCCGTGGTCGCCGCCGGGCTGGCCGCCCTGGCCGCGCTCACCGCCCCCGGCTCCGCCGCTGCGGCCGCGCTGACCGAGGTGACCAACTTCGGCGCCAACCCGAGCAACCTGCGGATGTACCTGTACGTCCCGAACACCGTCGCGGCGCGGCCGGGGCTGCTCGTGGTCAACCACTACTGCACCGGCTCCGGGCCGGCCATGTACTCCGGCACCCAGTTCGCCGCGCTGGCCGACCGGTACGGCTACCTCGTCGTCTACCCGTCGGTGACGCGGAGCAGCCAGTGCTTCGACGTCTCCTCGCCCCAGGCGCTGCGCCGCGACGGTGGCAGCGACCCGGTGGGCATCAAGTCGATGGTCGACTACGTGCGGCAGCGCTACCCCGTCGACGCGAACCGGATCTTCACCACCGGCGTCTCCTCTGGCGCCATGATGACCAACGTGCTGCTCGGGCTCTACCCCGACGTGTTCAGCGCGGGCGCGGCGTTCGCCGGCGTGCCCTTCGGCTGCTTCGCCACCACCAACGGCTCGGAGTGGAACAGCGAGTGCGCCAACGGCCAGGTCGTGAAGACCCCGCAGCAGTGGGGTGACCTGGTCCGCAACGCGTACCCCGGATACAGCGGGCGGCGGCCCCGGATGCAGCTCTGGCACGGGACCAACGACGAGACCCTGCGCTACCCGAACTTCACCGAAGAGATCAAGCAGTGGACCAACGTGAACGGGCTGAGCCAGACGCCGGCGTACACCGACAGCCCGCAGTCCGGCTACACCCGGACCCGGTACGGCGGCACCGGCGGCACCGCGACGGTCGAGGCGATCAGCATGCAGGGCGTCTCGCACAACCTGCCGGTCGACGCGGCCCAGGCGGTGCGGTTCTTCGGCCTGGACACCAGCACCCCGCCCACGAGCCCGCCGCCGACCAGCGCCCCGCCCACCACGCCGCCACCGACGACGCCGCCGCCGCCCAGCACGCCGCCGCCGTCCGGCGGGTGTCGCGTGGCGTACGCGGTGAACGCGTGGAACACCGGGCTGACCGCGTCCGTCACGATCACCAACACCGCCGCCACGGCGGTCAACGGCTGGAGCCTCGCCTTCACCCTGCCCGCCGGGCAGACCGTCACGAACGGCTGGAACGCCACCTACGCACCGACCAGCGGGGCGGTGACGGCCCGCAACGTCTCCTACAACGGGACCATCGCGCCGAACGGCTCGGTCGACATCGGCTTCCAGGCCACGCACACCGGTGACACCGGCAAGCCCACCTCCTTCACCCTCAATGGCACCGCCTGCGCGGTCGGCTGACGCCGAGCGGCGGCCGCCGGACACCACCCCGGCGGCCGCCCCCGCGCTTAGTTCCGGACTTTTCACAAGACGCGAAAAAAGCTTCGCGTAAGGGTTCGAAGAATTGACATGCGTCGCTTCTCGGAGGAAGGGTCCAGCGGGAACGGCGGGTGACCGCAACATGCCGGAAACCCGTTCGTCGCCCCGTTCCCCACCACCCCCGCCCCGGAGACGCCCATGTCACCCGTCCCGCCGCACCTCAGTCCACCCCGCCCGCCACTGCGTCGGCTGCTCGCCGCGCTGGCCACGCTGCTCGCCACGGTGGCGCTGGTGGCCCCGCCGTCCCCGGTCCGGGCGGCGGACCCGCTCATCTCGCAGGGCCGGCCCACCACCGCTTCCTCGGTGGAGAACGCCGGCACCCCGGCAGGCAACACCACCGACGGGGACACCGGCACCCGCTGGTCGAGCGCGTTCGCCGATCCCCAGTGGATCCAGGTCGACCTCGGCGCCACGGCCACCGTCTCCCGGGTCACCCTGGTGTGGGAGGCCGCGTACGCGCGGTCGTACCAGGTCCAGACCTCCACGGACGGCACCACCTGGACCACCGTCTTCAGCACCGCGGCCGGCGACGGGGGCACCGACGACCTCACGGTCAGCGGCACCGGCCGCTGGGTGCGGATGACCGGCACCGCCCGGGCCACCGCCTACGGCTACTCGCTGTGGGAGTTCCAGGTCCACGGCAGCACCGGCGGCGGCACCGGCTGCGACACCGCGACCAACGCGGCGCAGGGCCGGCCCGCCACCGCCTCGTCCACCGAGAACGCCGGCACCCCCGCCGCGGCGGGGGTGGACGGCAGCACGACCACCCGCTGGGCCAGCGCCGCGAGCGACCCGCAGTGGCTCCAGGTCGACCTCGGCAGCGTCCGTACCTTCTGCCGGGTCGTGCTGAGCTGGGAGGCCGCCTACGGCCGCGCGTACCAGATCCAGACCTCGACCGACGGCGCCGCCTGGACCACCGTGTACGCCACCACCACCGGCGACGGCGGGACCGACACCCTCACCGTCAGCGGCTCCGGCCGCTACCTTCGGATGTACGGCACCGCCCGGGCCACCGGCTGGGGATACTCGCTCTGGGAGCTCACCGTGAACACCACCGGCGGCGGCACCATCCCGGGCGGCGGGTCGCTCGGGCCGAACGTGCTCACCTTCGACCCGTCGATGTCGAGCGCCAGCATCCAGAGCCAGCTCGACGCGGTCTTCCGCACCCAGGAGTCGAACCAGTTCGGCACCCAGCGGTACGCCCTCATGTTCAAGCCGGGCGACTACTCCGGCATCAACGCGCAGATCGGCTTCTACACCTCGATCATGGGGCTCGGCCGGAACCCCGGCGACGTCCGCATCCACGGCGACGTCACGGTCGACGCCGGCTGGTTCAACGGCAACGCCACCCAGAACTTCTGGCGTTCGGCGTCCAACATGCAGGTCTTCCCGTCGGCCGGGTTCACCCGGTGGGCCGTCTCGCAGGCCGCGCCGTTCCGCCGCATGGACATCCAGGGTGACCTCAACCTGGCCCCCAACGGCTACGGCTGGGCCAGCGGCGGCTACATCGCGGACAGCCGGGTCACCGGTGTCGTCCAGCCGTACTCGCAGCAGCAGTGGTACACCCGGGACAGCAACGTCGGCGGCTACCTCAACGCCGTGTGGAACGTGACCAACTCGGGTGTGGTCGGGGCGCCCGCCACCAGCTTCCCCGACCCGGCGTACACGACCCTGGCGCAGACGCCGGTCAGCCGCGACATCCCGTACCTCTACCTCGACGGCAGCGGCGCCTACCAGGTCTTCGTCCCGTCCACCCGCACCAACGCCAGCGGCGCGTCCTGGCTGGGCGGCGCCACGCCCGGCACCTCGGTGCCGCTGAGCCAGTTCTACGTCGCCAAGCCGGGCGACTCCGCCGCCACCATCAACGCGGCCCTGGCGCAGGGCCTCAACCTGCTCTTCACCCCCGGCATCTACCCGGTCAGCCAGACCATCACGGTCAACCGCCCGGGCACCCTGGTGCTCGGCGTCGGCTACCCGACGCTGATCCCGCAGAACGGGGTCACCCCCATGACCGTCGCCGACGTCGACGGCGTCCGGCTGGCCGGGCTGCTCTTCGACGCCGGCCCGACCAACTCGCCGGTCCTGCTCCAGGTCGGCACGGCCGGCTCGACGGCGAGCCACGCCGCCAACCCGACCTCCATCCAGGACGTCTTCTTCCGCATCGGCGGCGCCGGCGCGGGCAAGGCCACCACCAGCCTGGTCGTCAACCAGAACGACGCCCTCATCGACCACATCTGGGCGTGGCGCGGCGACCACGGCACCGGCATCGGCTGGACCGTGAACACCGCCGACACCGGCCTCATCGTCAACGGCAACAACGTCACCGGGCTCGGCCTGTTCGTCGAGCACTACCAGAAGCACGAGGTGATCTGGAACGGCAACAACGGGCGCATCATCTTCTTCCAGAACGAGCTGCCGTACGATCCACCGAGCGCGTCCGCCTGGATGAACGGCTCACGGGTGGGCTACGCCGCCGTCAAGGTCGCCGACGCGGTCAGCACGTTCGAGGGCTGGGGGATGGGCAGCTACTGCTACTTCAACGTCGATCCGACCATCGCCGCGTACCACGGCTTCGAGGCGCCCATCAAGTCCGGAGTGAGGTTCCACAGCCTGCTCACCGTCTCGCTGGGCGGCAACGGATCGATCACCCACGTCATCAACGACACGGGAGGCGCCGCGCAGGGCACGAACACCGTGCCGGTGAACCTCGTCAGCTACCCCTGACCGGACCGGGGGCGGCGGGGGAACCCGCCGCCCCCGGCTCCCGCGCATGACCCCGGCCCCGGCGGGTACGCGACCCCGAACGGGCGAACCACCGGAAACGGAGGTGCGGGATGAAGGTCCGGAGCTCCCTGCGCGCGCTGAAGCGCAAGGCCAACTCGATCGTGGTACGCCGCCGGGGCAAGGTCTTCGTGCTCAACAAGGCCGATCCCCGGCAGAAGGCCCGGCAGGGCTGACCGGGTGGCCGACATCCTGATCACCGGGGCCGGCAGCGGGCTCGGGCGGGGCGCCGCGCTCGGGCTGGCCCGCGCCGGCCACCACGTCGTCGCCGGCGCCGAGATCTGGCCCCAGGTACGCGAGCTGCGCGCCGAGGCCGAGCGGGCCGGCGTGAGCCTCGACGCGATCAAGCTCGACGTCACCGACCCGGCCGACCGCGCGTACGCCCGGCGGCACCGGGTGGACGTCCTGGTGCTCAACGCGGGCGTCCAGGAGGCGGGGGCTGTGGTGGAGATCCCGATGAACCGGGTCCGCCGCTCCTTCGAGGTGAACGTCTTCGGGCACCTGCGCCTCGTGCAGGGCCTGGTGCCGCCGATGCTGGAGCGGGGCGCCGGCAAGGTCGTCTGGATGTCCTCCGCGGTCGGCATCCGGACCCGGCCGTGGGTCGGCGTCTACGCCGCCACCAAGCACGCCATCGAGGCCCTCGCCTGGGCCATGAAGGGCGAGTTGGAGCCGCGCGGCGTGCGGGTCGCCGTCGTCAACCCGGGCCCCTACCGGACCGGGTACAACGACACCGGGGTCGAGGCGATGTTCCAGTGGTGGGACTCCTCGACCGCCCTGCTGGACCGGCCCGACTTCGACGACTACCTGGAGCACCAGCGCGACCCGGGGGAGATGGTCGAGGAGCTGGTCCGGGTGATTCCCGCCGACCGGCACCCCTTCCGGACGGCGTACCCCGAGGAGATCCGGGGGCAGCTCAGGGAGTTCGAGTCGCAGGTCTGGGACGCGACGACGTGACCTCGCCCGGCGCGGGGTCGCCGGCGTCACGCCCTGGCGCGAGCAGCCGGGCGGCGGCGAACCGGACCAGCGGCGCGTAGATCCGCGCCGAGTCGGTCAGCGAGGCGAAGTGCGACGAGGCGCCCTGGTAGTGGGTGACGATGGGGACCTGCTCGATCGGCCGTCCGGCCCGGGACGCGTGCAGCAGCACGTTCATCTCGTACTCGAACCGCTCGCCCGGCACGGTCCGGAGCCAGTCGAGCAGCCCGGCCGGGTACGCCCGCAGCCCGGTCTGGGTGTCCCGGACGCGGCGGCCGGTGGCGAGGCGGAACGCGGCCCGGGTCAGCACGTTGCCGAACCGGCTGCGCAGCGGCACCTCGCCGTCGAACCGGCGGACGCCCAGCGTCAGCGCGCCGGTGTCGCGCATCCGGTCGGCGACCCGGACGACGTCCGGGATCAGGTGCTGGCCGTCGGCGTCCACGCACACCACGTCGTGCCTTGGGTGGTGGAGCGCGGCGTACCGGAAGCCGGTCTTCAGCACCACCCCCTTGCCCCGGTTGATCCGGCGCCGCAGCACGGTGGCCCCGCGGTCGCGGGCCGCCGCGAGCACCCCGGCGGCGGTCGGGCCGCTGCCGTCGTCGACGATCAGCACGTGCGCCGCGGGCAGCGCGGCGGTGAGGTCGTCGACGAGCCGCGGCAGGCGGTCCCCGGGTCGGTACACCGGCACCAGCACGATCACGGAACCTCCCGGGGGTGACCCGTCGCCCGCCGGCCCCGCTCACCGGGGCCGATCGACGTCGTCCGTCCTTACCCGTGCGGCCGGCCGGCGAATCCACCCGGTCCGCGGCGGAACAGCGCGGCGACGCGTTCCGCCGACCGGGCCAGGTCGCGCTCCCGCCGCAGCAGCGCCTCCGGGGTGCGCAGGCCGAGGTAGCACAGCCGGCTGGCCGCCCGGGCGGCCCGCTCGCGCCGGGCGGGCACCGGGTCGGGGCCGGCCACCGGCACGTCCAGCAGCGCGGCGCCGGTGAGCCCGAGCACCTTGCCGGCGAGGAACCGGATCCGGGGCAGGTGCCACGGGTGGGAGACCAGCCCGAGCGGCCGGGCCGGGGTGTAGACCTGACCGGCGAGCAGTCCGTCCTGGACGGTGTGCGCGAGGTTCTGGAGGGTGGTGCGGGACCGGGTCTCCGCGTGCAGCCGGGCGTACCCGTCGAGGCCGGCGGCGCGGGCCAGGGCCAGCATGAGTTCGCCCTCCCGGGACCCGGCCGGCGGGCCCGCCGCCCCGGCCGGGCCGTGCGGCCAGCCGCCGGTGAACACCACCCGCGCCCCGGCGGCCCGCCGGAACTCGGTGGCGTGCGCGCGGACGTACCCGATGGCGGCCCGGGTCCGGGCGGCGCTCTCCGCGGTGAGCCGGTAGCCGTCGTCCCCCGCGAGCACCCCGCGCCCGAACACCAGCAGCACGGTGGCGGTGGGCGTCACCCGACCCACGGTACGCCGGCCGGCGACCGGCCCCCGCCGTCGGCCCGGCCGGGGGTCAGTCCTCGTCCGCGTCGGGCGGCCAGGGCGGTTCGCCGACGCCGGTGATGCGTACCCCGCCCCACGGGTCGGCCTCGGCGAGCCGGCCCCGGACGACGCGCTCGCCGACCCGGACCTCGACGTCGCGCCGGCCGGAGCGGAGCAGGCGCAGCATCCGGGGCTCCGGCTCGATCCGCCCGGCCCAGTGGTAGCGCCCGTCGACCGGCTCCCAGCGGCCGCCGGCGTGCAGCCGGACCGTGGCGCCCGCGATCTCCGCCGTGCCCTGCCAGCTCACCGTTCGATCCGTTCGTGCGCGCGGGTCAGTTCGTGGGGCAGGTCGGCGCCGCGCCGGACGCCTTCGATGCCGCTCCACAGCAGGGTGGTCAGATAGTCGGTGAGCGCGGCCCGGCGGATCGGCTGGCCGTGAGTGGTCCACCAGTCGCCGACCGCCTGCACGAACCCGACGAGGCCGTACGCCCACGGTTCGGCGGGACCGGCGTCGAGGCCGAGCGCGCGCAGCCGGTCACCGATCACCCGGGCCAGCCCGGTGGCCACCTGCCGGCTGGTGCCGGCCACCACCTGCTGGATCCCGGGATGCCCCGCCTCGTGCAGCAGGAACCGGTAGAGCGTCGGCTCGGACTCGATGACGCTCAGGTAGGCGTCGATGGTGGCCTCGACCAGCGCCCGTTCCTCGCGAACCTGTTCCACGGCGGGGGCGATGGTGTCGACGACCCGGGCCGCGACCACCTCGCTGACGGCCAGCCAGAGCTGCGCCTTGTCGGCGAAGTAGCGGTAGAGCACCGGCTTGCTGACCCCGGCCGTGGCGGCCACCTGGTCCATGTCGACCGTCGGCCCGTGCCGCAGCAGCGCCTGCACGGCGGCCCCGATCAGCTCCTGCCGCCGCTGTTCGCGGTGGTCCGCCCAGCGGTCCCGCCGGCCCGTGCGCCGGGGTGCGGGCGGCTCCGGCGGGGAGTTCGAGGCATTGACATCGGTGGAGGTGCGTCGCATGCTACCACTCGTAACAGTTACTGGAAGTTACGTCAACATGGAGGGGTCATGGAGGGGACGCCGACCGGATTCCCGCGCGAGGCCGTGGCCACCCGCCTGCTCGCCGCCTCGGTGCGCACCAGCTACGACCCCGTCGTGGACATCGACTGGTCGGCGCCCCACGTTCCCGGGGCGTACTGGATGCCGCCGGAGCGCAGCAGCCTCTACGGCACATCACTGTGGACGGGGCTGAGCGAGGAGCAGCGGGTCGAGCTGACCAAGCACGAGGTGGCCAGCGCGGCGAGCGCCGGGCTGTGGTTCGAGACGATCCTCATGCAGATGCTCATCCGGCACTACTACGACGCCGACCCGACCAGCCGGCACGCCCAGTACGCGCTCACCGAGGTCGCGGACGAGTGCCGGCACTCCATCATGTTCGGTCGGCTCATCGAGGCCATGGGCTGCCCGGTCTACCGGGCGGACCCGTTCGACCACCTGCTCGGGCGCTGGCTCAAGGCCACCGCCACCGGCCCGCGGATGTACGCGGCCATCCTCATCGCCGAGGAGATCCTCGACGCGTTCCAGCGGGAGGCCATGGCCGACGAGTCGATCCAACCGCTGATCCGGATGGTGTCCCGGATCCACGTGGTCGAGGAGGCCCGGCACGTGCGGTTCGCCCGGGACGAGCTGGCCCGTCAGGTCGAGGCCGCCGGTCCCGTCGGGCTGGCCTACGCGCGGGTGGTGATCGGGCGGGCCGCGTACTCGATCACCCGCCGCCTGGTGAATCCGCGGGCGTACGCGGCGGTCGGCATCCCGCCGGCGGCGGGGGTGGCCGCGGCCCGGGCCAACCCGCACTGGCGGGCCACCCTGCGCTGGTCCGCCCAGCGCATCGCCGAGCACCTGACCGACCTGGGGCTGGTCGCCGGGCCGGGGCGGCTGCTCTGGCGCCGCGCCGGCCTCATCGGGGACTGACCGACGGCGGCCCGCCCGGGGACCGCTCAGCGGCCGCGGCGCTGCCCCGGGTGCAGCCGCAGCGCGTTGCACACGTCGAACACGCCGGACACGTCCCACGCCAGCTCGCCGGCCGCCCGGCGGGTCTGCGCGTCGGCCACCAGCCCGGCCAGGATCACCACCCGGTTCTGCACCGTGACGGTGATCTGCTGCCGCCGGGTGGTCCAGTCGACGCTCAACCGCTGCGCCACCAGGGCGGCCAGCCGCACGTCCTCACCGTCGGGCGCCGGCCCGTCCCCGGCGAACGGGAAGTCGGGGTACGGCCAGGGCATCACCATGTGTCGGGCTCCTTCTGCTCGTTCACGATTCCCGGTCGGGCGGCTCAGGCCGGGCGGGGGCCGGCCGCCCCGCTCATCGCCCGGGTGCGGCTGTCGAAGACCGGGAAGACCCCGTCCAGCCGCATGGTGTGCAGCACGGTGAGCACGAACCGGGACGGCGCCACCAGGCAGAGCCGCCGGCCGTCCTGCCGGCTCTCCTGGTGGGCGCGGACCAGCAGGCCGAGCCCGGCCGAGTCGATCACCTCGACCGCGGTGAGATCGACCAGCACCCGGTCGCCGACCGTGACGGCCTCGTCCAGCGCCCGGCGTACCCGTTCAACGGGGTCGACCTCGGGGACGGGCGGCGCCCCACCCACGTCGTCCAGGTCGTCGACACCGAGACCGCCGTCGTCCACCGCGGCCCGCACACTGCACCGCGGACAGTGGTGCGGCCCGGAGGCGAACGGCGGGCCGACCCAGTCGTTCTCGAACACCAGCGTCCAGACCACCTCGGCGTCCGGCAGGGTGCAACCGGCGCCGGTGACGCTGTCACCGCAGCCGTCGCAGATCAGCATCATCAGGTGCTCCGCCGGTACGACCGTCACGATCCCTCCCTCCGTCGCGCGCCGGGTCGGGGCGGCGGTTCCTTCCCGGCCGGCGGGCGTCCCGCGGTCAGGACGGCGAGCACGGCCTGGCGGCGGTCACCCGCCGGGTCGACGACCTGCCCGGCGTGGACGAGCACCTCCAGCACCTGCTGGCCGGGCCGGACGGCACGGAGCGGGAGCGAGGGCTGGCCACCGCGCTGCCCGGCACGGTGGCGGTGGCCGGAGCCGCCCTCACCGGCACGGTGGCGACCGTCGACGTGCGGCAGGCCGGCGAGGAGACCGGCCGCAACGACGAGGTCCTGGCGTTCGGGCAGATCGTCTGCACGCTGACCCAGCGTCCCGACGTGGACAGCGTCGCGTTCCGCCGGGACGGGCAGCCGCTGGAGGTGCCGGGGGCCGACGGCAACCTGTCCTCGTTGCCGCTCACCGCCGCCGACTACCGGTCGCTGGTGCACCGCTGAGGGCCGGACGCGGCCCGGCTCACCGCTCATTTGTCCGATGCTGGGCGAAATATCCATCGTCCGTTCGGTTGATTGAGCGGCAACCTTTGGTCTAGGGTGACTGGCACGACCGGTGCTCGGGAGGCACCCGTTCTCCTCAGGACAGGAAGGCCAGCATGACCACGACGACCATCGCGCCGACGACGACCAGCGAGGTTCACCGCGCGGCGGTGACCGGCGAGGAGACCCGCGCCAGCCAGCTGATCGCCGCACTGGCCGAGCTGCCCGAGGGCCACCCGGAGCGGTCGGCGCTGCGCAACCAGGTCATCGAGGCCTGGCTGCCGCTGGCCAACCACCTCGCCGCCCGCTACAGCGGCCGTGGCGAGCCGGCCGGAGACCTGGCCCAGACGGCGGCCCTCGGCCTGATCAAGGCGGTGGACCGGTTCGACGCCTCCCGGGGCGTGGACTTCGCCGGCTTCGCCATCCCGACCATCCTCGGCGAGATCAAGCGGCACTTCCGCGACCGCACCTGGAACATCCGGGTCCCGCGCCGCCTCCAGGAGCTGCGGCTGCGCATCTCCGAGGCGAACAGCACGCTGACCCAGACCCTCAACCGGGCCCCGACGGTCGCCGACATCGCCAGCCACCTCGACGTCACCGAGGAGGAGGTGCTCGAGGGCCTGGAGGGCGCCCGCGCCTACAACGCCGTCTCGCTCTCCACCCCGATCGGCGACGGCGACAGCGCCACCGAGCTGGGCGACACCCTCGGCACCGAGGACAACGAGTACGAGCTGGCCGAGCTGCGCGCCTCGCTGGGCCCGGCGCTCGCCACCCTCGACGAGCGCGAGCAGAAGATCCTCACCCTGCGCTTCTACGGCAACCTGACCCAGAGCGAGATCGCCGCCCGGGTCGGGGTGTCCCAGATGCACGTGTCCCGGCTGCTCGCCCGCGCGCTGACCAAGCTGCGCGGCCAGCTCACCGAGGCCTGATCAGCCCGGGGCGGACGTCCGCCCGAGCCGTTCCTCCCGGTTCCCGCGAGCGCTGCCGCCTCGCCCCGGTCCCACGCACCGCCACCGACTCCCCTCGGTGGCGGTGCGTCTTTTCGATCCACCCGCCCGCCGCCCAGCGCGCCGGGGCGGACCTGTGCATACTTGCGCGGATGCAATCGTTGCCGCGGCGGTCCGCCGCGGCTGTGACAGAGGCGGTAGTGGTGGTCGATCAGACGATCCCGCGGCGACGCGACACGGCTCCGGCGGCCGGTGCCCCGGTGGCCGATCCGGATCTCCGCCAGCTGTTGGCCGGTCTCACCGCGGTCCGGGACGGCGACTTCGGCACCCGGCTGCCGGAGGACGCCGACGGGCTGCTCGGCGAGATCGCCACCGTCTTCAACGGCATGGTCGACCAGCTCTCCCTGTTCACCTCCGAGGTCACCCGGGTGGCCCGGGAGGTCGGCACCGAGGGGCAGCTCGGCGGCCAGGCCGACGTGCCGGGCGTGTCGGGCACCTGGAAGGACCTGACCGACTCGGTGAACGCGATGGCCGGCAACCTGACCGACCAGGTCCGCGACATCGCCGAGGTGGCCACGGCGGTGGCCCGGGGCGACCTGTCCCAGAAGATCACCGTTGACGTGCGCGGCGAGATCCTGGAGCTGAAGGTGACCATCAACACGATGGTGGACCAGCTCTCCTCGTTCGCCGACGAGGTGACCCGGGTGGCGCGGGAGGTCGGCAGCGAGGGCCGGCTGGGCGGCCAGGCCGAGGTGCCCGGCGTGGCCGGCACCTGGCGGGACCTGACCGACTCGGTGAACTTCATGGCCGGCAACCTGACCAGCCAGGTCCGCAACATCGCTCAGGTGACCACGGCGGTGGCCCGCGGCGACCTGTCCCAGAAGATCACCGTCGACGCCCGGGGCGAGATCCTGGAGCTCAAGAGCACCATCAACACGATGGTGGACCAGCTCTCCTCGTTCGCCGACGAGGTGACCCGGGTGGCCCGGGAGGTCGGCACCGACGGCCGGCTCGGCGGTCAGGCCCAGGTCAGCGGCGTGGCCGGCACCTGGCGTGACCTCACCGACTCGGTGAACTCGATGGCCGTCAACCTCACCGACCAGGTGCGCAGCATCGCCCAGGTCGCCACCGCGGTGGCCCGGGGCGACCTGTCCCAGAAGATCACCGTCACCGCGCACGGCGAGATCCTGGAGCTGAAGAACACCATCAACACGATGGTGGACCAGCTCTCCTCGTTCGCCGACGAGGTGACCCGGGTGGCCCGGGAGGTCGGCACCGAGGGCCGCCTCGGCGGCCAGGCCGACGTCAAGGGCGTGTCGGGCACCTGGAAGGACCTCACCGAGTCGGTGAACGTCATGGCGGACAACCTCACCGCCCAGGTTCGCAGCATCGCCGAGGTCACCACGGCGGTCGCCAAGGGCGACCTCACGCAGAAGATCCGGGTGGACGCCCGGGGCGAGATCCTCGCCCTGAAGGAGACCATCAACACGATGGTCGACCAGCTCTCGGCGTTCGCCGACGAGGTGACCCGGGTGGCCCGCGAGGTCGGCACCGAGGGCCGCCTCGGCGGTCAGGCCCGGGTCTCCAACGTGGCGGGCACCTGGAAGGACCTGACCGACAACGTCAACGAGATGGCCAACAACCTGACCAACCAGGTGCGGTCGATCGCGCTCGTCGCCACCGCGGTCGCCCAGGGCGACCTGAGCCGGCAGATCACCGTCGAGGCCAAGGGCGAGGTCGCCGTGCTCGCCCAGACCATCAACACGATGGTGGGCACGCTCAGCGCGTTCGCCGACGAGGTGACCCGGGTGGCCCGCGAGGTCGGCACCGAGGGGCAGCTGGGCGGTCAGGCCCGGGTGCCGAACGTGGCGGGCACCTGGAAGGACCTGACCGACAACGTCAACTCGATGGCGAACAACCTCACCGGCCAGGTCCGCAACATCGCCCAGGTGACCACCGCCGTGGCGCAGGGCGACCTGACCAAGAAGATCGACGTGGACGCCCGCGGCGAGATCCTGGAGCTGAAGACCACCATCAACACCATGGTCGACCAGCTCTCCAGCTTCGCGGCCGAGGTCACCCGGGTGGCCCGGGAGGTCGGCAGCGAGGGCCGCCTCGGCGGCCAGGCCGAGGTGGAGGGCGTCTCCGGCACCTGGAAGCGGCTCACCGAGAACGTCAACGAGCTGGCCGGGAACCTGACCCGGCAGGTGCGCGCCATCGCCGAGGTGACCAGCGCGGTCGCCACCGGCGACCTCACCCGCTCGATCACGGTCGACGCCTCCGGCGAGGTCGCCGAGCTGAAGGACAACATCAACTCCATGGTGGAGTCGCTGCGCGAGACCACCCGGACCAACCAGGAACAGGACTGGCTCAAGACCAACCTGGCCCGCATCTCCGGCCTCATGCAGGGCCACCGGGACCTGGAGGTGGTCGCCGGCCTGGTCATGAACGAGCTGGCCCCGCTGGTCTCCGCGCAGCTCGGCACGTTCCTGCTGGTCGACGACGGCGGCGACGGCCCGGGCCTGCGGGTGGTCGGCGGCTACGGCCACGACGCCACCCGCCGCCGGTACGCCCTGGGCGACTCCCTGGTCGGGCAGGCCGCGCTGAGCAAGCGGGCCATCGTGGTGGACGCCGTGCCGGCCGACTACGTCACCGTCTCGTCGAGCCTGGGCGCGGCCGTGCCGCTGCACCTCGTGGTGCTGCCGATCCTCTTCGAGGACCAGGTCCTCGGCGTCATCGAGCTGGCCGGCATGGGCCGGTTCACCGAGGTCCAGCGCGACTTCCTCGACCAGCTCACCGAGACCATCGGCGTCAACGTCAACACCATCGTGGCCAACGCCCGCACCGACGTGCTGCTGACCGAGTCGCAGCGGCTGGCCGCCGAACTCCAGGCCCGCTCGGAGGAACTGCAGGCCCGCTCGGAGGAACTCCAGAGCTCCAACGCCGAGCTGGAGGAGAAGGCCGCCCTGCTGGCCCGGCAGAACCACGACATCGAGACGAAGAACTCCGAGATCGAGCAGGCCCGCCAGGAGCTGGAGACCCGTGCCCAGCAGCTCGCGCTCGCCTCGAAGTACAAGTCGGAGTTCCTGGCCAACATGAGCCACGAGCTGCGTACGCCGCTGAACTCGCTGCTCATCCTCGCCCAGCTGCTGGCCCAGAACCCCAACCGCAACCTCACCCCGAAGCAGGTCGAGTACGCCACCGTGATCCACTCGGCCGGCGCGGACCTGCTCCAGCTCATCAACGACATCCTCGACCTGTCCAAGGTCGAGGCCGGCAAGATGGACATCAACCCGGAGACGTTCGAGCTGTCCACGCTGCGCGACTACGTCGACGCCACGTTCCGTCCGCTCACCACCCCGCGCGGGCTGGAGCTGGACCTGGTCACCGGCCCGGACGTGCCGGCCCGGCTGCACACCGACGAGCAGCGGCTGCGGCAGGTGCTGCGCAACCTGGTCTCCAACGCCGTCAAGTTCACCGAGAAGGGCCGGGTGCAGCTGCGCATCGAGCGGGCCCGCCCGGACGAGGTGCCGGCCGAGATGCCGACGGCCGACGCGGTCATCGCGTTCCGGGTCGTCGACACCGGCATCGGCATCGCCGAGCAGCACCTGACCGCCATCTTCGACGCGTTCCAGCAGGCCGACGGCACCACCAGCCGGCGGTACGGGGGCACCGGCCTGGGCCTGTCCATCAGCCGGGAGATCGCCCGGCTGCTCGGCGGGCAGATCACCGCGGAGAGCGTCCTCGGCCAGGGCAGCACGTTCACCCTCTACCTGCCCGCCACGGCCACCGCGCCGCTGCCCGACGCCGGCGTGGCCGTACCGGGCACCGCGACCGCGACTCCGGTCGAGTCGGAGGCCCAGCGGTGGGTGGAACGGCAGCAGCGCCGGGTGCTGGTGCTGGAGGCGCACGAGAAGGGCCTGCTCACCCTGCTGGCCCGTGGCGTGGCCGCGGAGACCGGCGGCCCGGTCGAGGTGTCCACCGCGGGGGACGTCGACGAGGCGGTCGACACGCTCGCCCGGCACCGCCACCACCTGCTCGTGGTGCAGCTCGACCCGGCCGACGAGCACGGCACGGCCCTGCTCAGGGCGCTGCACGAGCACCCCGGCCTGCGCGGCCTGCCGGTGCTGGCGTACCACGGTCAGCCGCTCGCGGGCGGGCAGGACGCCCTGCTCCAGGGGCTGGCCGCGGACCGCCCGCTGGAGATCCTCGGCAGCCTGGACGAGCTGCGTGAGCGCATCGTGCTGCACCTGACCGCGGACACCCCGGAGCGGGTGCCGTCGTTCGCGACGCCGACCACCGACCGCAGCCCGGTCGGCGACCCGGTCGCCCGCGAGCTGTCCGGCCGCAAGGTGCTGGTGGTGGACGACGACGCCCGCAACGTCTTCGCCCTCACCAACATCCTCGAACTGCACGGCATGGACGTGGTCTACGCGGAGAACGGCCGTAAGGGCGTGGAGACGCTGATGCGGCACGACGACATCGACCTGGTGCTGATGGACGTCATGATGCCGGAGATGGACGGGTACGCGGCCACCGCCGCGATCCGCGCCATGCCCCGCTACGCGGACCTGCCGATCATCGCGGTGACCGCGAAGGCGATGCGCGGGGACCGGGAGAAGAGCCTCTCCTCCGGCGCCAGCGACTACGTCACGAAGCCGGTCGACGCGGAGGACCTGCTCACCTGCATCCACCGCTGGCTGACCAACTGACCCACCAAGCGGCCCGGCGGGCAGGTCGCCCGCCGGGCCGGAACGGATCAGGTCACCACGGTGACGGGGGCGGCGGGGGCACCACGGGCGGGCGGTCGTCGCAGGTGATGGTGTTCGGCAGCAGCCAGGGGGCGAGCCAGCCGTCGTTGCCGCCGAGGTCGGCGAGGCCGAACTCCGACCCGGCCGGGGTGAAGTGGAACGACCCGCAGTTGTTCACGCCGACCGCGCCGACGTTGCGCGCGTCCACGTCGGCGAAGGACGCCGAGCCGGCGGTCCGGGCGCTCACCACCGAGGTGCCGGTACCGTCGACCCGGATGTCCCGGAAGTGTACGTCGCTGATGGACACCGCGTCCTTCACCGGCCAGTCGCTGACCAGCATGATCGCGTTGTAGGTGTTGTCGAGGTAGCTGTCGCCGACCACCTGGATGTCGGCGTCGATGCTGCGGTCCAGCGCGTAGAACCAGATGGCGCCGAGACCGATGTTCCAGTTCAGGTCGTACGTGCCGGCCCGGACCGTGGTGTTGCCGGTGATCCGGAGGTGGCCGGTGAACGGTTCGGCGCCGAACCGGGAGCCGACCTGGATGGCGCTGCCCTCGCGGACCGGGTCGGCGATCAGGTTGTGGGAGACGGTGAGGTCGGCGCCGCCGTAGAGGGCGATGCCGTTGGCCAGGACCGGGGACTGCACGGTGTTGTGGTCGAAGGTGTTGTGCGCGTTGGCGGTCGCCTCCGACCACATGGCGAGCGCGTCGTCGCCGGTGTTGCGGATGAAGCTGTTCGAGATGGAGGAGTGGGTGACGCCGGTGTGGAAGTTGAGCCCGTCGGCGATCTGGTCGGCGACGACCGTGTCGGTGACCCGCAGGTCGGTCATCGGGCCGTCGAACCACAGGCCGACCTTGGTGTGGTGCAGGTAGAGCCCGTCCACCGTGGAATGGTTGAGCGCCCCGCCGATGGCGTTGACCTGGTCGGTGTCGATGCGCTCGCGCACGTCGCCCTCGACGGCGAAGCCGGAGAGGTGGACGTCGCTGCTGCCGCCGTCGGCGGCGTCGCGGCCGTAGAAGCCGACGCCGGTGTGCACCGAGCCGTCGGGGGCCGGGGTGTCCAGGGCCACCTCGCGGCCCTTGACGACGGTGTACCAGCTACCGGCGCCCGCGATGGTCACGTCGTCCACGACGATGTGCCGGTTCACCTGGTACGTGCCCGGCGGCAGGTAGAGCGTGCGGTCCACCCGGCGGGCGTACGCGACGGCGCGGTCGAAGGCGTCGGCGGACTCCCGCCGGCCCGTCGGGTCGGCGCCGAAGGCCAGGACGTTCACGGCGTGCGGCAGCACCCGGGGCGGGGCCACCAGGTGGGAGTCCAGCAGGTCGATCACGGTCCACGCCGCGGCTGTGCCGGTCGGCGCGGTCAGCCGGACCACCTCTCCGGCCCGGTGGGTGCGGCCCAGCAGCAGCCGCTGCTCGTCGTAGAAGTGGTGCGGCCGGAACGGCTTGGTGATGGCGGGCGGGGGCGTGGTGGCGGCCGGCACGCAGGAGCACTCGGTGATCCACCAGTCGGGGTGGAGCAGGTCGGCCTCGGGGTCGTTGGTGAACGGGTACTGGTTGTAGAGCCAGGCGTACTGCGAGGTGAGGGTCATGGTGCGGGCCGGGCCGCGCCCGACGGTGACCCGCAGCGGCGCGGTGATCCCGCCGCCGCCGGGCGCGTCGGGGATGCTGTACCGGACGGTGAGCGCGTTGGCCGCCTTCGGGAGGGTGAACTCGACGTACTGGCCGGGGGAGAGGCGGACCGCCCGCCGCCCGGACGCCTCGCCCGCGAGGGTGTAGGCGGCCCGGTCCGGGCCGATGACGGTGCCGGTGGTCCGGGCGTGCTCGGCCTCCTGCTCGACGAAGTCCACGGTGGCGCCCCGGCCGGCGACCAGCGCCGGGTCGAGCCCGGCCCGGGTGACCACGGGGGCCGGGCCGGCGGGACCGGCCGCGAGGGCGGCGCTCCCGGCCGGTACGACCAGCGCGGCGGCGGTGGCCGCCGCGGCGAGGATCCTGGCGATCGGCACGGCCGGGCGCGGGCCCGCCGCGCCTTCCACGCTCCGCTGCATCGGACTACCCACTTTCACCGGGGGACGGGGGAGACGGTGGTCGCGTCGGCGCGGAGGAAGGGCGCGCCGGCCGGAAAGGTGCCTCATGTTATTCCTGGGGTTTGTCGATATTCAAGCGCCTGCTTGTTTGAATCTTGCGTGACCCAGATCGGCCACCGGCCGCGCACGCCGGGACGGCCGGGCGACCGCGCCGGACCGCCGGCCAGCAGGGCCTTGTTCATTTCTTGCAAGAACACGACGTACGATTGCCGCCGTGACGAAACGGTTGACGGAGGTGGCCCGCAAGGCGGGCGTCAGCGAGGCGACCGTGAGCCGGGTGCTCAACGGGCGGGGCGGCGTGTCCGAGTCGACCCGGACCGCGGTGCTGACCGCGCTCGACGTGCTCGGCTACGAGCGCCCGACCAAGCTCCGCGGCGAGCGGGCCCGGCTCGTCGGCCTGGTCCTGCCGGAGCTGCAGAACCCGATCTTCCCGGCGCTCGCCGAGGTGGTGACCGGCTCCCTCGCGCAGCGGGGCTTCACCCCCGCGCTCTGCGCCCGCACCATCGGCGGGGTGTCCGAGTCGGACTACGTCGAGATGCTCCTCGACCACCAGGTCTCCGGCGTGATCTTCGCGGGCGGGTCGTACGCCCTGGCCGACGCCACCCACGAGCACTACCGCCGGCTCACGGACCGGGGCCTGCCCGTGGTGCTGGTCAACGCGGGCGTCGACGAGCTGGGCTTCCCCCGCGTCTCCACCGACGACGCGGTGGCGGTCGAGCAGGCGTACGGGCACCTGCGCTCGCTCGGGCACGAGCGGATCGGCATGGTGCTCGGCCCGGAGGGGCACGTCCCGTCCCGGCGCAAGCGGGACGCCATGATCCAGGTCGCGGGCTGGACCGACGACACCGGGTACGTCGAGCGGTCCAGCTTCTCCATGGAGGGGGCGCGGGTCGCGGCGACCAAGCTGGTCGAGCGGGGCGTCACCGGCATCATCTGCGCCAGCGACGTGCTGGCACTGGGCACCATCCGGGCCGCGCGGCGCCTCGGCCGCGCCGTGCCGACCGACGTCTCGGTGGTCGGCTTCGACGACTCCGCGTTCATGACCTGCACCGACCCGCCGTTGACCACCGTTCGGCAGCCGATCGAGACGATGGGCCAGGCCGCGGTGGACCTGCTGGTCACCCAGATCGAGGGGGCCGGCGTGCTGCACGACGAGCTGCTGTTCGAGCCCGAGCTCGTAGTCCGCGGCTCCACCGCGCCCGCGCCCCACCGCTGACCGCCTCGCCGGACGCCTCCGGCACTCCACCGCCTCCCTGACCAGCGCACGACGCTCCGGCCGTCGACCGCCCACCCGCGGTCGGCGGCCGTTTCGTCGTTGCCGGCGGAGGTGGCTCCGAAAGGGACGAAAGCCGAAAGCCGGACCCGGCTCCTCCCGCTGACTGCATCTGTCGTAACAAAGTCGTGTTCTTTCATCACGTGATCGAAACCTTGCCGCAATGAGTCCACCTCGCTACAGTGACTCCACTCACACCTGGCCCTGACGTCAGGCGGTGACGTTCACGGCAGATCAAGCGAACGCCATGGATGCCCCCGTTCCCCGAAGGGATGGACAGATGTCCGTACCGCAGTACCGGAAGGCTGCGGCGATAGCGCTCGTGGCCGGCCTGGGGCTCAGCCTCGCGGCTTGCTCCACGAAGAGCGACGACGCGGCGAAGGACGCCAGCGGCAAGGTCACCATCACCGTCGACTGCCAGCCGGTCGGCTCTCAGAAAGAGCTGCTGAAGAACTGGAACGACGACGTCGCCGAGTTCCAGCGGCAGAACCCGAACATCGTCATCAAGAGCGTCAGCGTCGGCGAGCAGTGCAACAACCCGCCGGACTTCACGGCCCGCCTCGCCGGCGGCACCGTGACCGACGTGTTCTACGGGTACATGACCGATCTCCAGCAGGTGCTCGACTCCGGTCAGGCCGTGGACATCAC
Source organism: Micromonospora sp. AP08 (assembly GCF_008085935.1). Classification (NCBI taxonomy): domain Bacteria; kingdom Bacillati; phylum Actinomycetota; class Actinomycetes; order Micromonosporales; family Micromonosporaceae; genus Micromonospora; species Micromonospora sp. AP08. Next base: position 591,504 of record NZ_VSEZ01000002.1, on the reverse strand, counting down.
GGAGTACGCCACCAAGGACACGATCCCGACCTGGGACAGTGTCGACCCGGCGCTCAAGAGGGTCTTCACCGACGGCGGCAAGCTCTACGCCGTCCCGGTGAAGAACTACTCGATGGGCCTGGTCTACAACAAGGTCCTGTTCCAGCGGGCGGGCCTCGACGTGAACAACCCGCCCAAGACGTGGGCGGAGGTCCGCGAGGCGGCCAAGAAGATCTCCGCGCTGGGCAACGGCATCGCCGGCTACTCGGAGTACAGCGCCGGCAACACCGGCGGCTGGCACTTCACCTCCCTGCTCTACTCCCAGGGCGGCCAGGTGCTCAGCGAGGACGGCAAGAAGGCCGACTTCAACAACGCCATGGGCAGGCAGGTCCTCCAGAACCTCAAGGACATGCGGTACGGCGACAACAGCATGGGCAGCCGCCAGCTGCTCCAATGGGGCGACCTGCTGACCAACGCCGGCGCGGGCAAGGTCGGCATGTTCATCGGCGCCCCGGACGCCACCCAGGCGATCGTGAGCCAGTTCCAGGGCAAGTTCCAGGACTGGGCCATGGGCCCGCTGCCCGGCCAGGACGGCCCGGCGAAGGCGACGCTCGGTGGCGGTGAGGGCTACTTCTTCAAGAAGGGCCTCACCCCCGAGCAGGTGAAGGCCGGTCTGAAGTGGATCGCTTACCAGAAGTTGACGCCGGGCAGGGGCCAGTTCGACTACGTCCGGGCCAAGCCGCAGAACTACCCGGTGGGTCTGCCCCAGCCGCTGCTGTTCGCCAATGGCAGCGACGCGCAGAAGCAGGAGCTGGAGCTGCGTAAGGCCAACGCGAACGTGGACACCGCGAACTTCGCGGTCTTCGAGGCGAACCCGGTGCCGATCAAGGGCGAGCCCCGCAACGCGCAGGCCATCTACGCGGTGCTCGACGCCGCGATGTCCGGGGTCCTCACGAACCCGAACGCGAACATCGACGCGCTGCTCAAGACGGCCGAGGACAAGGTCAACCAGCTGCTGGCCGCCGGCAGCTGACCCGGCGCGGGTGGGGGCCGGCACCCCCGGCCCCCACCCTCCGCCCGCACACCGTCCGGCCACCGACCTTCCGCAGGAGACGCCTTGGCCATCACCACCGTCCCGGGTACCGCGAGACAGGCGGGTCGCCCCGGGCCGCCGTACCCGTCACCGCGCCGGCGTGCGGGCCTCGGCCGCAAGGTGCGGGACAACCTCACCGGGCACGCGTTCCTGATCGGGGCGGTCCTCTGCTTCGCCGTCTTCTCCTGGTACCCGATGGTGCGCGGCATCGTGATGAGCTTCCAGCGCACCCGCCGGGGCGAGACGACCTGGGTCGGCTGGGACAACTACGCCCGCATCATCGACGACCCCAGCTTCTGGACCGCCTGGCAGAACACGTTCTACTTCACGGCCCTCGCGCTCGTCCTCGGGTACGCGGTGCCGTTCTTCGTGGCGATCCTGCTCAACGAGTTCCGCCACGCCAAGGGCTACCTGCGGATCCTGGTCTACCTGCCGGTGATGCTGCCGCCGGCCTCGGCGCTGTTCCTCTTCAAGTTCTACGCGTACGACCCCAGCGAGGCGGGGCTGTTCAACGCGATCCTCACGGCGCTGCACCTGCCCACGTCGGAGTGGATGCAGTCACCCGGGATGACCATGCCCGCCATGGTGCTGGCGTCGACCTGGATGAACATGGGCAGCGCCGTGCTGATCTACCTGGCCGCGTTGCAGAACATCCCCGGCGAGCTGTACGAGGCGGCCGAACTCGACGGCGCCGGGATCTGGGGGCGGATCCGGCACGTGACCATCCCGCAGACCCGGCTGATCCTCGCGCTGCTGGCGATGCTCCAGATCGTCGCCACCATGCAGCTCTTCATCGAGCCGCTGATCCTCGCCAACGGCGCGGGCACTGGGGACTCGGCGACCTCGGTGGCGTACCTCATCTATCAGCACGGCTTCTTCCAGAACGACCTCAACGGCGCCGCCGCGCTCGGCGTGATCATGCTCGTGGTGCTGGCCGGCTTCTCCGCCGTCTACGTGCGGCTGACCGCGAAACAGGACTAGGACGGACCAGGAATGGCACAGGACTCCGGGACCCGGACCCTCATCTCCCAGGCCCAGCTCACCCGCGGGCGCGGCAGGGTCGTCTACTGGACGCTGCTCGCCGTCGTCGTGGTGGGGTTCACGCTCGTCTTCATCGGGCCGCTCTACTGGATGGTCACCGGCGCGCTCAAGTCCGGCCAGGAGATCGCGCAGACCCCGCCGTCGCTGTTCCCGAAGAATCCCCAGCCGCAGAACTACGTCGACGCCTGGACCAACCTCAACCTCGCCAAGCTGCTGTTCAACACGTTCTACTACGCGACCGGCGCGGTCCTGTTCCAACTGGTCCTCGACACGGCGGCGGCGTACTCCCTGTCGAAGCTGCGGCCCGTGTTCGGCAACGCGATCCTCGGCCTGATGCTGGCCACGCTCATGATCCCGGCGATGGTCCTCATCGTCCCGCAGTACGTGACCGTGATCGACCTGCCGATCCTGCACCTCAACCTGCTCGACTCGCCGTTCGCCATCTGGCTGCCGCTGGTCGCGAACGCGTTCAACATCTTCCTGCTGAAACGGTTCTTCGACTCCATCCCGGCGGACCTCATGGCGGCGGCCCTCGTGGACGGGGCCACCCCGCTGCGTACCCTCTGGTCGATCATCCTGCCGATGTCGCGACCCATCCTCGGCGTGGTCTCGATCTTCGCGGTGACGGCGGTCTGGAAGGACTTCCTCTGGCCGAAGCTGGTCATGCCGTCGCCCGAGACCCGGACGGTCAGCGTCGGCATCTACGCCTTCTCCGGTGGCACACCCATGAACGTGGTGATCGCCGCCTCGGTCATCGCCGCGATACCGACCGTCGTCATCTTCCTGATCTTCCAGCGGAACATCATGTCGGGCCTGACCACCGGAAGCCTCAAGGGCTGACCGCACCGGCACACCATCGGCGACACCTCCCGCGGCGAACGACGACCGTTCGCCCGACCCCCAACATCCAGGTCCGGCGAACCCGCCGACGTACCGACGCAGAAAGCAGGTGCTCGTGTCCACACCAGACAGCGGTCCGTGGTGGCGTGGAGCGGTGATCTACCAGGTGTACCCGCGGAGCTTCGCCGACGGCGGTGGCGACGGCGTCGGCGACATCGCCGGCATCCGGTCCCGGCTGCCCTACCTGTCCGAGCTCGGCATCGACGCGATCTGGTTCAGCCCCTGGTACCCCTCACCGATGGCCGACGCCGGCTACGACGTGGCCGACTACCGCGACATCGACCCGGTCTTCGGCACCCTCGCCGAGGCGGAGGCGCTGATCAGCGAGGCGCACGCGCTGGGCATCCGCACCATCGTCGACGTGGTGCCGAACCACTGCTCCGACGAGCACCCCTGGTTCCGGGCGGCCCTCGCCGGCGGGCCGGACGCGCCCGAGCGGGAGCTGTTCTGGTTCCGCCCCGGCCGCGGACCCGGCGGCGACCAGCGGCCCACCGACTGGGTCGGCGAGTTCGGCGGCCCCACGTGGACCCGGACCGTCAACCCGGACGGCACCCCCGGCGACTGGTACCTGCACCTGTTCGCCCCCGAGCAGCCGGACTTCAACTGGGACCACCCCCGGGTGCGTGCCGAGTTCGAGGACATCCTGCGGTTCTGGTTCGACCGCGGGGTGGACGGCATCCGGATCGACTCGGCCGGGCTGCTGGTCAAGGACGGGACACTGCCCGAGGCCCTGCCGGACCGGCCGCACCCCTTCCGCGACCTCGACGGGGTGCACGAGATCTACCGCGACTGGCGGCGGGTCGCTGACTCCTACCCGGGCGACCGGGCCCTGATCGGTGAGGTGTGGCTGCCGGACCGGCAGCGGTTCGCGAACTACCTGCGCCCGGACGAGCTGCACGCCGCCTTCAACTTCGACTTCCTGGGCTGCGCCTGGGACGCCACGGCGCTGCGCGAGAGCATCGACGGGACGCTGAGCGCGCACGCGCCGGTCGGCGCGCCCGCCACCTGGGTGCTGTCCAACCACGACGTCACCCGGCACGTCACCCGCTACGGCCGGGCGGACACCCGGTTCAGCTTCGCCGCCAAACGTGAGGGCGTCCCCACCGACCTGGAGCTCGGCACCCGCCGGGCGCGGGCCGCCGCCCTGCTGTCCCTGGCGCTGCCCGGCGCCGCGTACGTCTACCAGGGAGAGGAGTTGGGGCTCTGGGAGGTCGAGGACATCCCGTACGAGCTGCGCCAGGACCCGATGTGGGAACGGTCCGGCCGGGTCGACCCCGGCCGGGACGGCTGCCGGGTGCCGCTGCCCTGGGCCGGTGACGCCCCGCCGTTCGGGTTCAGCCCCGACGGCGCGGCGGCCGCGCCGTGGCTGCCCCAGCCGGCCGACTGGAAGGACCGCACGGTCCGCGCCCAGACCGGCGACCCGCACTCGATGCTGGAGCTCTACCGGGCGGCCATCGCGATCCGCCGGGCCGAGGCCGCGCTCGGCGACGGCGGGCTCACCTGGCTGCCCGCCCCCGACCAGGTGCTCGCCTTCGCCCGCGATCCCGGCTTCATCTGTCTGGTCAACCTCTCCGCGGCCGCCGTGCCGCTGCCCGCGCACGAGCGGCTGTTGCTGTCCAGCGGACCGCTCGACGACGACCGGCTGCCGCCGGACACCGCGGTCTGGCTGCGGACCCGCTGACCCGTCCCCGGTGTCGGCGGCCCGTCCCGGCCGCCGGCGCCGCCGAGGAGGAAGGAGGAGCGGAAACACCGCACCGCACGGGGGACCTGGCCATCCGACGAAAGGGAGCGCACCCCTCATGGCCGATCACACCACCCCGCACCACCCGCGCCGCCGCCGGCTCCGCGCGGGGCTGGCCGCCCTCGCCGGCGCCGCGCTGGCCGCCACCTCCGTCACCGTCGTGGCGCTCACCACCACCGCCACCCCGGCCCGGGCCGCCGGGCTGTCCCCGTTCGACATCGCGGGCCGCGGCGCGACCGTGCCCTTCGTCGAGCAGGAGGCGGAGAAGGCCGCCCATACCGGCACCCGGATCGGCCCCGACCGGCGCTACGGCACCCTCCCGTCGGAGGCGTCCGGCCGGGAGGCGGTCACCCTCGACGCCGTCGGGGAGTACGTCGAGTTCACCCTCACGGCGCCGGCCAACGCGGTCACCTTCCGGTACAGCCTGCCGGACAGCGCCGCCGGCACCGGCCGGGACGCCAGCATCGACCTGCGTGCCGGCGGCGCCCTGGTCAGGTCGGTCCCGGTGACCTCCCGGTACGGCTGGTACTACGGCGGCTACCCGTTCAACAACAACCCCGGTGACACCAACCCGCACCACTTCTACGAGGAGACCCGCACCCTGTTCGGCACGACGTACCCGGCCGGCACGAAGATCCGCCTCCAGGTGTCCTCGACCGCGCAGTCACCCACGTTCACCATCGACCTGGCCGACTTCGAGCTGGTCGGCGACCAGATCGCCAAGCCCGCGGGCGTGCTGGACGTGGTCACCGACTTCGGCGCCGACCCCACGGGCGCCACCGACTCGACGGCGAAGTTCCAGGCCGCCGTGGACGCCGGCCGGGCCCAGGGGAAGGCGGTCTGGATCCCCGCCGGCACCTTCACGCTCTGGGACCACGTGGTGGTCGACGGGGTGACCCTGCGCGGCGCCGGGCCCTGGTACTCGGTGCTCGGCGGCCGGCACCCCACCGACCGCAAGCGGGCCGCCGGCATCTACGGCAAGTACGTGCCCGGCGGCGGCTACGGCGGCGAGATCCGGCCGCACGAGGCCGGCGGGCCCAGCCGCAACGTCACCCTGCGGGACTTCGCCATCATCGGCGACATCCGCGAGCGGGTGGACGAGGACCAGGTCAACGCCCTGGGCGGGGCCATGTCGAACTCGGTGGTGGACAACCTCTGGTTGCAGCACACCAAGGTCGGCGCCTGGATGGACGGCCCCATGGACAGCTTCACCATCCGCAACAGCCGGATCCTCGACCAGACCGCCGACGGGGTGAACTTCCACTGGGGTGTCACCAACTCCACGGTGACCAACACGTTCGTCCGCAACACCGGCGACGACGGCCTGGCCATGTGGGCGCAGAGCGTGCCGAACGTCAACAACGCCTTCACCTTCAACACCGTCGGCGTCACCATCCTGGCGAACAACCTGGTCACCTACGGCGGCCGGGACATCCGGATCACCGACAACGTCACCGCCGACTCGGTCACCAACGGCGGCGGCATCCACGTGGCCAACCGCTATCCCGGCGTGAACGGCCCGACCGCCGTCGCCGGCACGATCACCGTCGCCCGCAACACCCTGATCCGCAACGGCAACTCCGACTACAACTGGCGGTTCGGCGTCGGCGCGCTCTGGTTCTCCGCGCTCAACGAGCCGATCCAGGGCGCCACCGTCAACGTCACCGACACCGACATCCTGGACAGCTCCTACGCGGCGCTGCACTGGATCGAGGGGCAGACCAGCGGGATCAACCTGAACAACGTGCGCATCGACGGCGCGGGCACCTTCGCGCTCCAGGTGCAGGCGCCCAGCCAGGTCAGCTTCACCGGCGTCCGGGCCAGCGGCATCGCCCAGGCCAACCCCATGTACAACTGCGTCGGCAGCGGCTTCCAGATCACCCAGGGCGCCGGCAACTCCGGCTGGTACTCGGCCAGCCCGTACTGCGGGCCCTGGCCCGAGCCGCAGTGGGGCAACGGCCCGTCCACCCCGCCCACCCCGACGCCGACCGGCCCGACGCCCAGCCCGACGCCGAGCCCGACCCCGACCACCCCGCCGCCGTCCGGCGGCAACCTCGCTCTAGGCCAACCGGCCACCGCATCGAGCAGCACCCAGACGTACGCGGCGGCGAACGCCGTGGACGGCAACGCCGGCACCTACTGGGAGAGCGCCAACAACGCGTTCCCGCAGACGCTGACCGTGGACCTCGGGTCGGCGCGCACCGTCGACCGGGTGGTGGTCAAGCTGCCGGCGGCCTGGGAGCGGCGTACCCAGACGCTGTCCGTGCTCGGCTCCACCGACGGGTCCACCTGGACCACGCTGAAGGCGTCGGCCGGCTACACCTTCGACCCGGCCACCGGCAACACCGTGACGATCCCGCTGACGGCGGGGGAGCGGCGGCACCTGCGGCTCAGCGTCACCGGCAACACCGGCTGGCCGGCCGGCCAGGCCGCCGAGTTCGAGGTGTACGGCGGCAGCACCACCACGCCGCCGCCGACCACCACGCCTCCCCCGACCACCACCCCGCCGCCGCCGACCGGCAACCTGGCCGCCGGGCGGCCGGTCACCGAGACCAGCCACGCCGACGTGTACGGCGCGGCCAACGCGGTCGACGGCAACGCCGGCAGCTACTGGGAGAGCGCCAACAACGCCTTCCCGCAGTCGCTCACCGTGGACCTCGGCGCGACGTACCCGGTGTCCCGGGTCGTGCTGAAGCTGCCGCCGTCCTCGGCGTGGCAGACCCGCACCCAGACGCTGTCGGTGCTCGGCTCCGCCGACGGCTCGACCTGGACCACGGTGAAGCCCTCGGCCGGCTACACGTTCGATCCGGCCACCGGCAACACCGCCACCGTCACCTTCCCGTCCGCCGGCCGCCGCTACCTGCGGCTGGCCTTCACCGGCAACACCGGCTGGCCCGCCGGCCAGCTCGGCGAGTTCGAGGTGTACGCCACCTGACCGCCCCGGGGTCCCCGCGGCGCGGCGGGGACCCCGTCCACCCCCACCACACCACCTCTCCACGTCCCGGAAGGAGGTGTCCCTCCACCATCAACCGCAACTGACCCTCGGGTCAGCGGGCCGTCGGGGAGGACACGCCTCCCGGCGGCCCGTCGCCGGTCACAGCCCGGCGCAGGCCGCACCGTCGACCGTGCAGCCCTCCGGTCCCGTGGCCGTCAGGTCGGGATCCCGCACGTCGAACCGGATGGTGGCCGACCCGCCCGCCGGCACGGCAGCGCCCGTGAAGGTGACCACCGCACCGTCCTGCTTCGCCTGGGCCCCGTTGACGGTGCCGACGGTGGCGCCGTCGCCGAGCGTGACGGTCACCGTCCAGCCCGACCGCGCCGCCGGACCGGGATTGCTCAGCACCACCTGGCCCCGGTAGCCGAAGACCCGGTCGGAGACGGTCTCGTAGCTGGCGGTCAGCGGAGCGGCCGGCGACGGGCTCGGGCTCGGCGTCCGGGTGGGGGAGGCCGACGGGGTCGGGTCCGGTGCGACGCTGCGGCGGGTGGCCGACGGCGTGGCCCGCGACGGCGTCGCCTTCGGCGACCCGCTGGTCGTCGACGGCACCACGAGCGGCGCCGGCGGCGGCGGGGCGGCCGGCGCCGTCGGCGCGGGCCGGGTGGCCCACACCGTGACCCCGGCGGCCGCCCCGAGCACCACCAGCACCGCGGCCACGAGCAGCGCCCGGCGGCGACCGCCCCGGCGGCGTGCGTCACCGAGCAGCCCGACCACCGGCAACTCGGCGGTCAGCCCGCCCTCGGCGCGGCGCAGGTCGACCTGCTGGAACGCGATCCAGTCGAGGATCGCCGGGAGCCGGCCGGTCACCGCTGCCTGGTGCTGCTCGGCGCGCCGATCGGCGTCCCAGTCGCCCTCCTCCAGCACCTCCCGCACGGACAGCCGGGAACTGTGGCCGGTGGCGACGATGTCGCAGGCCAGGCGGGTGCTCCGATCCGCCTCGCGGCAGCGCAGCACCAGCCGTTCCGGCGCGCGCAGCTCGACCACCTCCACCTCGGTGTCGGCGTCGTACCCGGGCAGCCCCGAGGTCCGCAGCAGCGTCCGCTCACCCAGCGACTCGCTTCCGGCGAACCACTTGGCGAGCAGCTCCTGTTCCGTCAGCGCCCGCCAGATCCGTGCCGGCGGGTGGAACAGGTCGACCTCGGTGGCGATCTCGATCACGCGGAGACTCTAAGGGTCGCCGGTCTCCCCATGTCGGACGGGCGAGCGGCTACTCCTCGGGCCGCTCCGGGCCGCCGTTGTGCCAGCGGGCCCGGAACGCCGCCTCACTGGCCTCGTGGCTGGCCTTCTCCTCGTAGACGGCCCGGCGCAGCGCGGTGCGGGCGTCCGCCATCATCACCAGCTCCGCCGCGACGAGCGCGATGCAGATCGCGGTGAGCAGCCCGAGCGCGGCGAGCGCCGGCAGGTGCCGGCCGACTGGCAGCACGGCGGCGAGCGCCACGAGGGTGGCGACCCGGGTCCACGACACGGTCCGCAGGGTGCGCAGCTGGAACGCCATGTCCGCGGCGAGATAGAGCAGCACGCCGGCGAAGAGCAGTGGCACCGCCGGGCCGTGGGCCCGCTCGGCCACCCCGCCGGCCGGGTCGGTGATGGTCCGGACCAGCTCCTCCGCGCCGAGCGCGAACAGGATCACCCCGGCGATCATGGGCAGGTAGAGATAGGCGTACGCGTCTCGGGCCATCGCCACCCGCGGGCGGCCCTCGGCGGCGTGCAGCGCGATCCGGGCGGCCGGACCGATCATGTCGAAGTGCACCCACCAGAGTGCCGCCGTGAACAGGATGCCGAAGATCGCCGCTGGGATGGCCGGCCAGGTCACCGGCTTGCCGATCAGGTTGCCGCCGACGCCGACGGAGATGACCGACTCGCCCAGCGCGATGATCAGGATGAGGTCGTAGCGCTCGGTCCAGTGCTCCGCGGAGGTGATCTGCCAGCCGTCGGTGCCGGCCAGCAGGCCGCTGGCGTACTGGATGATCACGACGGCGATCCAGAGCCCGTCGCGCAGCCAGAGCCCGAGGTCGGGGTCATCGATCTGGGGCGGGAGCACCGCCGCGACCAGCAGGAGGCAGGTCGTGACCAGCACCTCGGGGATGAACTTCCAGAGCGTGCGCCGGGCCGGCGGGTCGTCCCGGGTGGCGTACGCGTACAGCGAGATGTGCACGGCGCGGATCACCATGTAGCTGACGGTGACCAGGATCGGCCCGGCAGTGCCCTCCTTGAGGGTGCCGAAGGTCTGCGGCAGCGCCAGCGCGAAGGTGAAGAGCGCCACCATGCCGATCACCATGAGCGCCGGCACGAAGCCCTCGCCCAGCCGGAGCCGGGTGGCCACCGCGCTGTGCACCACCCAGCACCACCAGAGCACGGCGAGCACGAGCATGGCGTGCAGCAGTTCCCGCGGGGTCACGTTCGCGGCGGTGGCCCGGGTGATGATGAAGAACGACACCACGAAGACGAGGTCGAAGAAGACCTCGAACTTGTCCACCCGGGCGGCCGGCGCGACCGGTACGGCGGGCCCCAGCCCCTTGCCCCACCCGTCGCGGCCCACCGACCGAGTCTGTCAGCGGCGGGTCGGCCCCCGGGGCGGAATCGACCGGCATCCCGACCGGCCTCGTCAGGTGGTGGACCGGCCCAGGTAGGTGAGCGGACCCGGGTCCGGCACCGGGATCACGTGGAAGCCCAGCCGGTCGTAGAAGCCGCGGGCGCGGACGTTCGCGGTGACCATGCCGACGTGCAGCGCGGGCGCGCCGGCCCGGGCGGCGGCGGCCAGGAACCTCTCCAGCAGCTGCCGGCCGTGGCCGCGCCCCTGGTGGCTGGGGAGCAGGTCGATGTGCAGGTGGGCCGGGTAGGCGGCCAGCTCCGGCACCAGCATCCGCTCGGGGTGGTGGTGCAGGGCGATCATCTCCTCGTCGGGGGTGCGTGGGTCGCCGGACGGCTCGGGGTAGCGGTGTGCCAGCCGGGGGATCCAGACGCGCCGGTAGGCGCGGACGAAGGCGGGGGTGTCGGCGGTGCCCACCACGTAGCCGACCACCCGGCCGCCGTCGGCCAGCACGAACGCCAGATCCGGTTCGAGGTGCACGTAGGGGCCGGCGAAGAGGTCGGGCATGAGGTCGTCGGAGGCGTACCTCCCGCGGGCGTCGCCGCCGGCGTCGGCGGTGCGGACGCAGATGTCGTAGACCGCGTCGTGGTCGGCGGGCCGGTACGGCCGCACGGCCGCCGTGGATGTCGTGGTGCCGCTCATGCCGGGACCGTACGGCGTGGTACCGCTCTCACCGAAGCCCTGGCGGCCCGGGTTCACCCAGCCGCTGGCGGGCCAGGAACTTCGGCACCACCATCCGCCACGCCTCGCCGACCAGCTCGGTCATCTGGTCGTGGTCGAGCCGCTCCAGGTGGCAGCAGACCCAGTTGAACCGCAGGTCGGAGGGGCGGGGGAGGAAGAACAGGGCCGGCTCGGCGGCGATCAGCCCGTCGCGCTGCTCCTTGGGGTAGCCGAAGCCCATGGTCTGCTCGTCGCGGCTGAACGCGACGTAGACGATCGCGCCCACCCGGAACTTGATCCGGTCGTGGATCAGGTGCTCGGTGGTGCGGGGGAGCGTGCGGGCCAGGGCGCGGACCTCGTCGACGGTGACCACACCGAGGACGCTAGCGCCACCCTCCGACAGTCAGCCGGCCGCCGGGGTGGCGTGGGCGAGCGCGGTCCGGAGCGTGCCGGTGAGCGGCTGGTCCGGCGCCTCGATCCACTGCTGGACGGCGACCCGCAGCGTCGCCAGGAAGGTCGCGGCGAGGATCCGGGCGCGCAACGCCGCGTCGGCGCCGGTGAGCCGGCGGCCGATCTCCCCGGCCAGCTCCCGCTCGATCGCCGTGTACGCGGCCACCTGGTGCGCCACCAGGCCCGGGTTGCCGTGCAACCGGCGGCGCCGGGCGAGCCAGGACTCGGCGGTCTCGCCGTACATCTCGTCGGCCTGGCGCAGCGCCGCCCGGCTCAGCGCCGCCCACGGGGTCAGGTCGGCGGGTTGCTCGGCGATCAGGTCCAGCAGGCGGCGCAGCCGCATGGTGTCGCCGTGGAAGAGCGCCTCCTCCTTGCTGGAGAAGTAGTTGGAGAACGTGCGCCGGGACACGTTGGCGGCGTCGGCGATCGCCTCGATGGTGACCCGGTCCGGCCCCTGCTCGGCGGCGAGGCGCAGGGCCGCCTCGTGCAGGGCGAGGCGGGTCGCCGCCTTCTTCCGCTCCCGCAGCCCGGTGGCCTCCTCCATGGCTGCCAGCGTACGTGATCCGTTTCTCAATGAGCAAACTTGCCTACTGCGCAAGATTCGCGAATGATTGCTTGAGGCAACCAAGGCAGGGGAGGGGAAGAGTGGACGCCACCAGCCAGGAGCTCGTCACGCGGTTGCAGGATCTGCTGACCGGCGTGCGGCTGCTCAAGCAGCGGCGCGCGGACGACCGGCCGGCCGTGCCGCCCGGCCTCGTGGGCCTGCTCCGGCACATCGACCGGGGTGCCGACACCGGCTGCCACGCCCGGGACCTGGCCGAACGGGGCCGGCTCGACCCCTCGACGGTCAGCCGGGCGGTCGCCGCCCTCGTCGCCGACGGCCTGGTGGACCGGCGCACCGACCCGGAGGACCGGCGGGCCAGCCACCTGACCGTCACCCCGGCCGGCCGGGCCGCCCTGACCGAGGCCTACGACTGGTACGCCGGGGTGCTCGCCCGGGCGCTCGCCGACTGGACCCCCGGCGAGGTGGCGGCCCTGTCCGCCGCGCTCGCGCGCCTCACCCGCGACCTCGAGGTCGCCCTCACCCGACACGACAACCTGGAGGACGCGCGATGAGCGCACCCACCGCGACGGCGGACGCCGCGCCCATGAACCGGCGGCAGACGCTGGAAGCTCTCAGCGGCCTGCTGCTGGTGCTCTTCGTGGCCATGCTGAGCGGCACGGTGGTCTCGACCGCCCTACCGAAGATCATCGGAGCCCTCAACGGCTCGCAGACCCAGTACACCTGGGTGGTCACCGCCACCCTGCTCACCGCCACGGCGACCACCCCGATCTGGGGCAAGCTCGCCGACCTGTTCAACAAGAAGCTGCTGATCCAGGTGGCCATCGTGGTCTTCCTGGCCGGCTCGGTCGCGGCCGGCTTCGCGCACTCCGCGGGCCAGCTCATCGCCGCCCGTGCCTTCCAGGGCATCGGCGTCGGCGGCCTCCAGGCGCTGGTCCAGGTCGCCATCGCGGCGATGATCCCGCCCCGGGAGCGCGGCCGCTACAACGGCTACCTCGGCGGCGTGATGGCGCTCGCCACGGTCGGCGGGCCGCTGCTCGGCGGCCTCATCGTGGACACCTCCTGGCTCGGCTGGCGCTGGTGCTTCTTCGTCGGCGTGCCGGTCGCGGTCGTCGCGCTGATCCTGCTCCAGGTCACCCTGCACCTGCCCACCGCGCGGCGGGACAACGTGAAGATCGACTACCTGGGCGCCACCCTGATCGCCGCCGGCGTCAGCCTGCTGCTGGTCTGGATCTCGTTCGTCGACGACTCGTTCGCCTGGCTGTCCTGGCAGACCGGCGCGATGGTCGGCGGCTCGGTGCTGCTGCTCGCCCTGGCCGTCCTCGTGGAGTCGCGGGCCGCCGAGCCGGTCGTGCCGCTGGAGATCGTCCGTGAGCGCACCACCGCGTTGGCCATCCTGGGCAGCCTCGCGGTCGGCATGGCGATGTTCGGCGGCGCGGTCTTCCTCGGCCAGTACTTCCAGATCGGCCGTGGCTACAGCCCGACCGAGGCCGGCCTGCTCACCATCCCGATGATGGCCGGCGTGCTGCTCTCGTCGATCATCGCCGGCCGACTGATCACCGCCAGCGGGAAGATCAAGCCGTACATCGTCGCCGGGTCGGTCATTCTGGTCGCCGGCTTCGCCCTGCTCGGCACCATCGACCACGAGACCTCGCTGGTCCTGGTCGGGGCCGCCATGTTCGTGGTCGGCGTGGGCGTCGGCATGACCATGCAGAACCTGGTGCTCGCGGTGCAGAACACCGTGGCGCTCAAGGACATCGGCGCGGCCAGCTCGACGGTGGCGTTCTTCCGTTCCCTCGGCGGCACCATCGGCGTGTCGGTGCTGGGCGCGGTGCTCGCCCGCCGCGTCACCGACCGGATCACCCACGACCTGGCCGCGGCCGGGATCCCCACCTCGGGCGGCAGCGGCGGCAGCACGCTCAACCTCGCCGCCCTTCCCGAGCCGGTGCGGAACATTGTGCGGGCCGCGTATGGTGACGCGACCGGGCACATCTTCCTGATCTCCGCCGCAATCGCGGTCGTCGGGATCCTGGCCGCGCTGTTGCTCAAGCCGGTCACCCTGCGGTCCAGCCTGGACCTGCCCGACACCGCCCGCTCGGTCGCCGTCGCGGCCGACGCGGTCGACGGGGCGCCCGCCTTCGACGAGGTGGCCGTGGACGTCACGGGCCCGGGCGAACGCGCCCGCCGCTGACGCCCCGTCGTCCCAGGGCCATCGCCGGTTCCGGCGGCGGCCCTGGTCCGTGCCCCACCCGGGCCGGCGTACGCCGGCCGTGACCGAATCGAGGCGCTGTGGACACCACGCAGCCCGCGCCGCCCCCACCGGTGGCCGTCGACGCGCGGCCGGTCGAACCGGGGCCGGTCGAAGCGCGGCCGGTCGAGGCGCGGCCGGCCGGGGCGGTACGCCGTGCGCTCCGCGAGCTGACCCTCGTCGCCGTGCTCTTCCTCGCGTACAAGGCGGGCCGTCTGGCGGTGGCCGGGCGGTCCGCCGACGCGCAGGTGAACGGGGAGCGGATCTGGTGGTTCGAGCGCCTCCTGCACCTGCCGGACGAGGCGGCGGTGCAGGCGCCGCTGCTCGTCCACGAGCTGCCGGTCCGGCTGGCCAACTGCTACTACGCGTACGTGCACTTCCCGGCCACCGCGCTGTGCCTGGTGTGGCTCTACCTCCACCATCCCGCGCACTACCGCTGGACGCGGCGGGCGCTCGCCGCGCTCACGGCCTCGGCGCTGGCCCTGCACGTCCTCGTCCCGCTCGCCCCGCCCCGGATGACCGCGCTCACCGGCCTCGTGGACACCGGCCGCCGGTACGGCCCCGCCGTCTACGGCCCGCCCGAGGCCGACACGCTGAGCAACCAGTACGCCGCGATGCCCTCCCTGCACGTCGGCTGGGCCGTGGCCGTGGCCGTCGCGCTCGTGGCGGTCACCGCCGGCCGGTGGCGGTGGCTGTGGCTGGCACACCCGGTGCTCACCCTGCTGGTGGTGGTCGGCACGGGCAACCACTACTGGCTCGACGGGGTGGTCGCCGTGACGCTCCTCGGGCTGATCCTGGCGGCGCTGCCCCGGCCGGACGCGCCACGCCGGCCACCGGCGGGGCCGGTGCCCGCCGCGCGGCTGCGCCCGCACGTGGTTCCGGCCCCGCGCCGCCCGGGCGGCGCGGCCCGCCGACGGAGCCCGCGGACCCCGTCGGCGGCCGACGCCCGGCTCAGGCCACCGCGTCGGGGGTGACCGCCGCCCGGCTCACCGCGTGGTGCACACGGTGCCGTTGAGCCGGAACGCGCCGGGCAGCACGTTCGGCCCGCTGTACGCGCCGACGAAGCCGGCGCTGGTGCTGCCGCCGCCGGCGGCGAGCCGGCGGTTGTCGGGGGTGCTGGTCACCCTGACCTCGGTGCCCACCTGCGACCAGTTGGCGCTCCAGCCGCTGCTCACCTGCTGCCAGCCGGTGGGCCAGGTCCAGGTGAGCGTCCAGCCGTCGAGCGCGCTCGCTCCCGTGTTCACGACCTCGACGGTCGCCACGTAGCCGTTGCCCCAGTCGGTGTCCTTGCCGAACCGGACCGCGCAGGTGCTGGCCGCCGGGCTGCCGGTGGCGAAGGTGAGCGGCGGGGAGGACCAGGAGACCCGGCCCGCGGTGTCCCGGGCGAGCACGTTCACCGTGTACCGGGTGCCCGGGTCGAGGTTGCCGACCGTGAGTGAGCTGCCCGCCGTCTCGCCGAGCTGCTCACTGACCGCACCCTGCTGCCGGTACACCTCGTACTTGGCGATCGGCGCGCCGCCCGGCGCGGCCGGCGGCCAGGAGAGGGTCGCCGTCCGGTCGGTCACCGTGCCCGCGGTGGGCCGGCCGGGCGCCCCGGGCCGGCCGTCGGCCGCGCCGGCGGGGCGCAGCACGAGCGTGGTCAGCGAGTACGGGGGCAGCGTCCGGGCGGTCGCGCTGCCGGAACGGCCGGTGGCCACCCCGCTCGCGCCGTTGGCCAGCGTGTGCACGGTCGGCGCCTCGTCCGCCGGGGTGAAGCCGGCGTAGTCGATCGCCGCCGGGTGGGCGGTGTCCGGGTCCTTGTTCAGCAGCAGGACCGCCAGGCTGCCGTCGGGCCGGCGGGCCGCGTGGGCGGTGACCAGGGGCTGGTCGGTGCCGGCGCGGACGAACTGGTCACCCGCCCGGGCGAAGAGGTTCATCATGGACAGCCCGTGGTACGGCGCGAACCGCGTGTTGAACGGCGGCTCGCAGACCGACCCGTCGGCCGTGCACCCGCCGCTGGACAGCATCCCGAAGTCGCCGTAGTCGGTCTGCCCGGCGACCTCCGAGACCGTGCCGATCCCGTTGTGCACGTTCCACCACTGCACGGTGAAGACGCCCTGCTCCAGCAGTCCGCTGTAGGCGTCGGCCAGGAACAGCGCGCCCGGCTGGGTGTTCTGGCCGGCGCCGACGTTCAGCTCGGTGAAGCTGATCCCGATCCGGGCGGCGTCCGGGCCGGCGTGGCGGGCGATCTGCTGGCGCAGCAGCCAGGCGGCGTCGGGGAGGTGGGCGGTCCGGGCCAGGGACTCGGGGGCGGTGCCACCCGGGTACCAGTGCACGTCCACGAAGTCGATCTTCGGGCCGGCGAGGGAGAGCACCGTCTGGTTCCAGGGGCCGGGGTCGGTGCCGGCGGTCAGCCCGTCCGGCCAGTTCGCCGGCATGGTCAGCACCGCGCCGACCTTGATGCTCGGGTCGACCGCCTTCATGGCGTCGGCGTACTCGACGACCAGGCGGGCGTACTGGGTGGCGCTCTTGTCCGGGTGGTCGTCGGCCTCCCAGGCCGAGCCGTAGTGGCCGTTGCCGTAGTTCTCGTTGCCGACCGTCCACCACTTCGCGGAGTAGCCCTTGGTGACGTTGGCGTACCGCACCCACTCGGCGGCCTCGGCCGGCGTTCCGGTGCCGTAGTTGGCGATGATCATCGGCTGGGCGCCCACCCGCCGGGCCGCCGCCATGAAGGTGTCGAAGTCGGTGTTCGGGGCGACGTACCCGCCGGGCGCGGTGTGGGTACGCCAGTGGTAGATGTCGGCGTACGAGCCGCCCGGGTAGCGCAGCATCTTCACGCCGGCCGCACGGAGCAGGTCCGACGTCTCGGTGGTGCCCAGGTGCTGGTCCCAGATGGCGTGGTTGACGCCGAGCGCGGTGTCCGGCACGGTGGCCAGCCCGGCGCGGGCGTTCACGGTCACCGTCACCGGGTCGGCCGCCGCGCCGGCGGCGGGCGGGTCGAGGGCAGCCGGTGCCGCGGCGGCGAGCAGCAGGACGGCCGCGTACGCGGTGAGCCGGCGCGCGGTGGAGGGGGTTCTGCTCATGCGGGGTTCCTTCAGGGTCGGGCGATCGTCTGTCCGCGTCGCCCTCCCGGAGAGGTGTCCGGGTGCCCGGAGCGACGGCGATCGGCCCCGCGCGAGCCATCGACGCACCAGAATCCCACGCCGGCCCGGACGTGCTCAAGGAGGACCCGGCCTACGCGGCTTAATTTATAGACGGGAGTCTTTACTGTTAACAAGGTTTAATTTATGTTCATTGGCATCTCCCACCGCCCCGAAGGAGTTGCCGACATGCGTCGAAGAATCACCCTGCCGCTGCTCACCACGGGTGCCGTCACCGCCACCCTGGCGGTCGCCGCCCCCGCCCAGGCCCACGGCTACGTGTCCTCGCCCCCCAGCCGCCAGGCGCTCTGCGCGCAGAACCGGGTGCCCGACTGCGGCCAGATCAAGTACGAGCCGCAGAGCGTCGAGGGCCCCAAGGGCCTGAAGAGCTGCCACGCGGGCATCGCCCAGTTCGCCGTGCTCAACGACGACAGCCGCGGCTGGCCGGCCACCTCGGTCGGCAGCTCGGTGACGTTCACCTGGGTCAACACCGCCCGGCACGCCACGTCCAACTGGGAGTACTGGATCGGCAACACCCGCGTCGCGGTCGTCGACGGCGGCGGCCGCCAGCCCGACGCCACCGTGTCGCACACCGTCAACCTGGGCGGCTTCTCCGGCCGGCAGAAGCTGCTCGCCGTCTGGAACATCGCCGACACCGCGAACGCCTTCTACTCCTGCGTCGACCTCCAGATCGGCGGGGGCGGCGGCAACCCGACTCCGTCGCCGACGCCGACCCCGGCGCCGACCACCCCGAAGCCCACGCCCACCGCGACCAGCTCGCCGGCCCCGGGCGGCACCTGGACCGCGGGACGCGCCTACCAGGTGGGGGACACGGTCACCTACAACGGCCTGACCTACCGCTGCCGCCAGGCGCACACCGCGATCGCCGGCTGGGAACCGCCGAACGTGCCGGCGCTGTGGCTCCAGATCTGACTCCGACGGGTGCGGCCACGCTCGGCGTGCGCCGCACCCGGCACCCGCCGTACCCCCGATCGGAGAACCGCATGCGCCGCCCGCTCACCGCCGTCCTGCTGGCCGCGCTGCTCACCGCGGCCGGGTGCGCCGGCCCGCCGGCGCCGACCGCCGCCACCCGCCCCGGGCCCGCCGTCGAGACCGCGACCAGCGGCATCGACGCGCTCTTCCTGGCCATGATGGTGGCGCACACCGAGCAGACCCTGGAACTCGTGCAGGTCGGGCTCGACCGCGGCACCGACCCGGAGCTCCGCACGTTGATCGCCGCCATCCGGGCCACCGAGACCGACGAACTCGCCACCATGCGCGGCTGGCTGCGCGACGCCGGCCCGTCCGCGGTGGCGGCCGCCGAGCGGCACGACCACTCCAGGCACAGCGACGCCGCCACCGGGCTGGCCCGGCTGCGGGCCGCCCCGGCCAACCAGGTCGATCGGGTCCTGGCCGACGTGCTCGCCGCGCACCAGCGGACCGCGGCGGACCTGGCCCGCGCCCAGGTCCAGGCCGGCACCAGCGCCCGGGTACGCGACCTCGCCGGGCGAATCGAACGGTCGCGTACCGCAGAGGTGGCGTTGCTGGCGAGACTGCCCTGAGGGGGGCGGCGGTCAGTCGGGCAGCGACCGGGCCACCAGCAGCGCCCACCCGAGGCAGCCGAGGGCCGCCGTGTTCAACACCGCCCGGACCACGTTCCACCGCACCCACGCGCCCTCGAACGCCGCGCGCAGCTCCGCCGGGTCGGCCAGCCGGGCGGCGCCCGCCTCGAGCCGGTCGTTGAGCGGCACGTTCACCGCCACGGTCACCGCGAGCACCAGCACGTAGAGCGCCAGGGCGGCGATCAGCCAGGACAGCGGCCCGCGCCGCCCGGCGGGCAGGTGCAGCAGGACCGCCGCGAGGGTGCAGACCAGCGCGCCGCCGAAGCAGAGCGCGAACCAGCCGTTGAGGATGGCCTGGTTGATCGACCGCATGCCGGCCACGAACGCCCGGTCGTCCACCCGGGCCAGGCCCGGCATCACCGCGTACGCGAAGGCCGCGAAGAGCCCCGCCGTCAACCCCGTGGTCACCGTGGCCAGCAGCAGCACGCCGACCCGGACGTTCGATGCGATCATGACGTCCATTGGACACCGGGCCGGCTGGACGCTCCATGGCCGGAACGCCCGAAACCATACGCGAGCGTCTATGCTCACCGCGTGGACGTCCTCGCCGACGTGCTCCGCGGGCTGCGCGCCCGGGACGCCTTCCTGCTCCGCACCGTGATGGACCCGCCCTGGTCGATCCGGGTCCGCGACGCCGCCCCGCTGAGCGTCACCACGGTGGTCCGGGGCAGCGCGTGGGTGGCGCCCGACGGCGGCGCGCCGGCGCTGCTCCAGCCCGGGGACGTGGCCGTGCTGCGCGGGCCCGACCCGTACACGGTGGCCGACCACCCGGACACTCCACCGCAGGTGGTGATCCACCCCGGGCAGCGCTGCACCACCCTCGGCGGGCAGGAGCTGACCGAGACCATGGCGCTGGGCCTGCGTACCTGGGGCACCGGGCCGGACGGCGCGACCGCCCTGCTCACCGGCACGTACGCCAGCAGCGGCGCGGTGGGCGGCGGCCTCCTCGCGGCCCTCCCGCCCCTCGTGCTGCTGACCGCCGCCGCCGGCGAGCTGCCGGTTGTCGCGCTGCTCGCCGCCGAGCTGGACCGGGACGGCCCCGGGCAGGAGGCGGTGCTGGACCGCCTGCTCGACCTGCTCGTCATCGGCGTGCTGCGCACCTGGCTGGCCCGACCCGGCGCGCAGCCACCCGGCTGGTACCGGGCCTACGCCGACCCGGTGGTCGGCCACGCGGTCCGGCTCGTGCAGCACGATCCGGCCCGGGCCTGGACGGTGGCCGACCTGGCCGCCGCGACCGGCGCCTCGCGGGCCGCGTTCGCCCGCCGGTTCACCGAACTGGTCGGCGAGCCGCCCATGACCTTCGTCACCAACTGGCGCCTCGCGCTCGCCGCCGACCTGCTCCGCGACACCGAACTGACTCTCACCGCGGTCGCCCGCAGAGTCGGCTACACCAGCCCATTCGCGCTCAGCGCGGCCTTCAAGCGGGTGCGTGGCGTCAATCCGCGCGACCACCGCGCCACCGCCTGAGCGCGGTCAGCGGCGCGGGTGATCCCGGTAAACCGGCCGCGCGTTGTCGCAGCCCGTGACTACGCTTCCTGCCGGACGCCGCCCCACCGCACGTCACCCCACGGCCCCAGGGGCGCGCGGCGCCGCCAGCGCCCCCGACCGGACCTGAACCAGGAGACTGTTTGTGACCCAGCAACCTGTCGCGACATCGAACAAACTCGACGCCGCGGTGCTCAAGGTGGCCGGCGTCGTCGTGCTCGGTGCGATCATGTCGATCCTCGACGTGACGGTCGTCAGCGTGGCGCTGCCGACGTTCCAGGACGAGTTCGACGCCTCGTACGCCCGGGTGGCGTGGACGATGACCGGCTACACCCTCGCGCTGGCCACGGTGATCCCGCTCAGCGGGTGGGCCGCCGACCGGTTCGGCACCAAGCGCCTCTACATGGTGGCGCTGGCGCTGTTCACGATCGGCTCCGGGCTGTGCGCCACCGCCGACTCGATCGGTGAGCTCATCGGCTACCGCGTGCTCCAGGGCCTCGGCGGCGGCATGCTCATGCCGCTCGGCATGACGATCATGACCCGGGCGGCCGGCCCGCACCGGATCGGCCGGCTGATGGCCGTCCTCGGCATCCCGATGCTGCTCGGCCCGATCGGTGGCCCGATCCTCGGCGGGTGGCTCATCGACACCGCCAGCTGGCACTGGATCTTCCTGATCAACCTGCCGATCGGCCTGATCGCCCTGGTCTACGCGCAGCTGGCCCTGCCGAAGGACAACCCGGAGCCGTCGGAGTCGTTCGACTTCCTCGGCATGCTGATGCTCTCGCCCGGCCTGGCGCTCTTCCTCTACGGCGTCTCCTCGCTGCCGGAGGCCGGCACCATCCGCGACAACAGCGTCTGGCTGCCCATGCTGGTCGGCGCCGTGCTCGTGGTGGCGTTCGTGTTCTACTCGTTCCGGCCCAAGCACCCGCTGCTCGACCTGCGGCTGTTCCGCAACCGCAACCTGACCATCGCCGCGGCGACCCTGTTCGTCTTCATCATCGCGTTCATGGGCGCGGGCCTGCTGTTCCCGAGCTACTTCCTGCAGATCCGCGGGGAGTCGACGCTCACCGCCGGCCTGCTCATGGCGCCGCAGGGCATCGGCGCGATGCTGACCATGCCGATCGCCGGCATGCTCGCCGACAAGGTGCCGGTCGGCCGGACGGTGCCGTTCGCGCTGGTGCTCATCGCCGCCGGCTTCTTCACCTTCACGCAGGTCGACCCGCACACGTCCTACTGGCTGCTCTGCGGCTCCCTGTTCGTGATGGGCCTCGGCATGGGCGGCACCATGATGCCGATCATGACCTCGGCGCTGAAGACGCTGCACGCCGCCGAGGTGGCCCGCGGCTCGACGCTGGTCAACATCCTCCAGCAGATCGGCGGCTCGGTCGGCGCCGCGGTGATGTCGGTGATCCTCACCAGCCGGCTGAACGGCTCCGAGGTGATCCCCGGCGCGACCGACCCGAGCGGGAAGCCGGTCACCGAGGCCAGCCTGGCCATCACGTCGCAGCTGCGGCCGGAGCTGCTTCAGCAGTTCCCGGTGCCGCCGTCGCTGATCGAGCGCGGGCTCGACTTCGCGGCCAGCTCCTTCGGGACCACCTTCTGGGTGGGCTTCGGTCTGGTGCTGCTCACGTTCATCCCGGCCGCGCTCCTGCCGCGCCGGCGCGAGCCGTCGCACCTGCTCGACGGCGAGGCGGGGGAGGGTCAGCGTCCCACCCCGGTCCCGATCCACTGACCGGCGGGTCGGTCCGCCGGGCACCGTCCCGGCGGCCCGACCCGGGCAGGCTCGCCGTCGCGGGGCCTGACGCCTACGGGCGTCAGGCCCCGCCGGCCGTTCCGGCCCCGCCGGCACGGCGGATGTCGAGCAGGTGGTGCTCGGCCTCGTGGACCGTGTGCCGCCCGAGCCAGCGCAGCGTCCGCGCCTCCCGCTGGGGCCACGGGTAGACGCCGGTGCGGGCCAGCTCCACCTCGCCGAGCGCCCCGAAGCGGGCCGCGAACGCGTCGGCGGCCGTGGCCAGGTCGGCGAGGACCACCTCCGGGTCCTGCGCGTTGTACCGCTCGGTGATCACCGGCTCGTCGCGGCCCATCGGCGGGAACTCCGGCTCGTCCACCCGCAGCGCCAGCGCCAGCCGCTCAGCCTGGACGCGGAACACGTCCCGGACGTGGCAGGCGTACTCCAGCGGCGACCACACCTCCGGGGTCGGTCGCCGGCGCGGGTCCGGCACCCCGCGCAGGGCCGCCGGATAGTGCGCGGCCACGTCGCGCAGGCGCTGCGGCAGCTCGCCGCTGCCGAGCGCGGAATAGACGAACAGGCACTCGTCACACCGATCCACGCGCTCAGGGTAGGCGGTGCGGCGGAACGACCCCCGCCCGCGGACGCCGCGGCGCAGGATGGGCGCAGGGGCGCCGGCGTCCGGGTGCCCGCCCCGGGAGACGAACGGGAGCCGCCGATGACCGCCAACCGGGAGATCGTCGCGGACGCCTTCGCCGCCTGGTCCGCCGGCACCGGCAGCATCACCGACATCTTCGCCGAGGACCTGCGGTGGGAGATCATCGGTCGCTCGGTGGCGGCCGGGTTGTACCAGCCCGCCCGGCAGTTCGTCGAGGAGGCCCTGAAGCCGTTCGGCGCGCGCTTCACGGCGGAGGACCCGTTCCGGCCCGTGCGGATCCGGGGCATCTACGAGGACCGCACCACCGGGACCGTGATCGTCGCGTGGAACGGGGCCGGCACCACGACGATCGGCACCACGTACACCGACACGGTCGCCTGGTTCCTGACGATGCGCGACGGCAAGGTGGTCGAGGGGACCGCCTTCTTCGACAGCATCGCCTTCAACGAGCTGTGGCAGGACGTGCCGGCCTGACGGTCGCGTGCCCGTCTGCCCGGGCCGGGGCGCGGCCGCCGCGTACGCCAGGATGGGCGCGTGGACTTCGAGCCTCACCGGGGTGAGCTGCTGGCGTACTGCTACCGGATGCTGGGTTCGTTCCACGAGGCCGAGGATCTGGTCCAGGAGACGATGCTGCGCGCGTGGCGGGCCCGCGACCGGTACGACCCCACACGCGCGTCGGTGCGGACCTGGCTCTACCGGATCGCCACGAACGCGTGCCTGACCGCGCTGGAGGGGCGGGCGCGACGACCACTGCCGTCGGGGCTGGGCGCGCCGAGCGCCGACCCGGAGGCGCCCCTCACCCCGGCGCTGGACATCCCGTGGCTACAACCCTTTCCCGACGCCCGGATCGACCCCGACCTGCGCTCCGACCTGCGGCTCGCGCTGGTGGCGGCCATGCAGGCGCTGCCGGCCCGCCAGCGGGCCGTGCTCCTGCTGCGGGAGGTGCTGGAGTTCAGCGCCGCCGAGGTCGCCGCGCAGCTCGGCACCACGGTTCCGGCGGTCAACAGCGCGCTGCAACGCGCCCGCGTCGCGCTCGCGGACGTGGGTGACGCCGGCGCGGTCACCGAGCCGGACGATCCGCGGGTGCGTGCCGTGATCCAGCGGTACGTGCACGCCTTCGAGGCCGCGGACGTTCCCGCGCTCGTGCGGCTGCTCACCGACCAGGCGGTCCTGGAGATGCCGCCGGTCCCGCTCTGGTACCGCGGCACCCGCGACTACGGCCTGTTCCTGGATCGGGTCTTCCACATGCGCGGGACGGGCTGGCGGATGGCGCCCCTGCGCGCCAACGGGCAACCCGCGCTCGCCGCGTACGCGCCGCAGCCCGGTGGGCCGCACCGGCTGCACACGCTGCAGGTCCTCACGGTCACCGGCGGCCGGGTCGCGCACAACGTGGTGTTCGCCGATCCGGGCGTGTTCGCGGCCTTCGACCTGCCTCCGCAGATCTTCTCCGATGATCTTCCGCCGGCGCGATGAGTCCGGGCGGTGCCGCCGGTACGTACGGGTGAGCACCTACCGAAGGGACATCATCGTGAGTGTCACCGTCATCCAGTTCGTCACCCTCGACGGGATCGTGTCCGACCCGGACGGGTCCGGTGGCACGCCCACCGGCGGCTGGGCCTTCCGCCACGGCCCGGAGACCGTCGCGGGGGACAAGTTCCGCCTCGGCGCCCTGCTCGACGACGGAGTCATGCTGCTGGGGCGTGCCACCTGGGAGCTGTTCTCCCGGCTCTGGCCCGGCCGCGACGACCCGTTCTCGCGGCGGATGAACGCCGTGCCCAAGCTGGTCGCCACCCGCACGCTGACCGACGTCTCGGCGTGGGGGAACTCCCGTGTCGTCGACGGCGACCTCCTCGACGCGGTGCGCGGCGAGCGTCGCGACGTCATCGTGACCGGCAGCCTGAGCGTCGTCCACGCGCTGATGGCCGAGGACCTGGTCGACGAGTACCGCCTGCTGACCTTCCCCACCATCCTCCGCACCGGCCGGCGGCTCTTCCCCGCCGGCGGTCCGCCCGCGTACCTGGAGTGCCGGTCGGCGGAGCAGGCGGGCGCCGCCGTTCTCGCGCGGTACGGGCGGGCGGCCCGCTGACCTCGTCGCCTTCGACGAATTGCGGGAGGACGCCCCCGGGCAGCGCCTAGGCTGGCCGGGGGAGCCGGGTGAGAGGCGGAGCGGTGGCTGCTGGCGGTCAGGACCGGTCGAGGGCGCGGCGCAACCGCCTGCTCCTGGCCGGCCTGCTCGCCGTGGTCGGCCTGATTCTGCTGCTGCTCGCCCTCACCGTCGCCAACGGCGCGGTCGCCGGCGTCGAGGTCGTGCTGGCCCTGCTGCTGCTCATCGCCAGCTACGCCATCCAGTACGCGGCCCGCCGCGACACCCTCTACCGCGACCGGCCGCGGCGGTGAGCGGGCGGGCCCGGGTGCCCGGCTAGGCTGACCGGGTGGATCAGGAAGACCGGATCGCGCTGTTCCTCGACTACGAGAACCTGGCGCTGGGGGTACGGGACCATCACGGCGGCCGCGCGTTCGACCTCCGTCCCATCGCCGACGCCCTCGCCGAGCGCGGCCGCGTGGTGGTGCGCCGGGCGTACGCCGACTGGTCCTACTTCGACGAGGACCGGCGGATGCTCACCCGGTCGCACGTCGAGCTCATCGAGATCCCCCAGCGGATGGGCGCCTCGCGGAAGAACGCCGCCGACATCAAGATGGCCGTCGACGCCGTGGAACTGGCCTTCGAGCGCGGGTACATCTCGACGTTCGTGATCGGCACCGGGGACAGCGACTTCACCCCGCTGGTGCACAAGCTCCGGGAACTGAACAAGCGCGTCATCGGGGTCGGCGTGGAGAACTCCACCTCGGCGCTGCTCCCGCCGGCCTGCGACGAGTTCCTCTTCTACGACCGCCTCGAAGGGGTCGAGGTGCCGCCGGCGGCCGGCCGCCGAGGCCGTGCGGCCCGTCCGGCGGCGACCGGGGCGCCGCCGCCGGCCGAGCGTCCGGCCGAGCGTCCGGCCGAGCCAGCAGTCGAGGCCGCCCCGGCCGCCGAGGAGCCGGCGCGGGACGTCGACACCCTTTCCGTGCTGGTGGCCCAGACCGTGGCCGGCATGCAGGGCAGCTCAGGCGGCGAGGTGACCGCGTCCAGCCTGAAGCGCACGCTGCTCCGCAAGGACCCGACGTTCAGCGAGTCCGACTACGGCTTCCGTACCTTCGGGGAGCTGCTGCGTCACCTGGCCGGGCACAACGTCATCGAGCTCGCCGCCGGGCCCGCCAAGGGCGACCCGGAGGTGTCGCTGCCCGAGCGGGGCGACCGCGAGGTGGCCTTCGCGCTGCTGCGGTCCGTGGTGGTGGACCTGGCCGGCGAGGGCGGCGCGGCGGCGCTGTCCGGGTTGAAGGACCAGCTCCGCCGGGCGCGGCCCGACTTCAGCGAGAAGAAGCTCGGCTACCGCAGCTTCCTCCAGTTCTGCAAGGCCGCCGCCACGAGCGGCGCGGTGGAGCTGCGGTGGAGCGCGGAGGCCGAGGACTACCTGCTCACCCCACAGACCGCCTGAGGGCCGGGCCGGCCCCGGCTCAACCGCCGCGGCACTGCGGCGGGTCCACCGGTGGCCGGCAGCCCGTCGGTGACGGCGAGCCGGTCGTCCCGGTGGGGCTTCCGGTCGGACTCACCGTGGGGGACGGGCTACCGGTGGGGCTTACCGCCGGCGGGGTCGTCGACGGCGCCGCCGGCGCGGGCGTCGTGGCGCGGGACGGCGCCGGGAGCACGACCTGCGTCGTGCCCGCCCCGGCCGGGGTCTGCGTCACGGTTGGTCGCGTGGGCCCTCCGGCCGGGTGGGGAAGCGGGGTGGGTTCGCCGGCCGGCGACGGGGCCGGCCCGCCGTCGCCACCGCCCGCCGGGGCGGGGAGCGGATCCGGCGCGAGGCCGCCGTCCGGAGCGGCGGTGGCGCTGCCCGTGGCCGGCCCCGCACGGTGCGCCGGACCTGCCGTGGCCGGCCAGGTGCCCGCGGCCGTCACCCCGAGCAGCACGGCGATCGCCACGGCCCCGGCCGCGGCCAGGCGCTCCGGACGCCGCCGTGCCACCGGGGCGTCCGCCACACCGAGTGGCCGCGGTGGCCGCGGTCGGGCCGCGCGGTGGTCGGCCAGCAGCGCGTCGAGCCGGGCGGCGACGCCGTCGCGGGTCTCCGTGGCGGTGGCGTACGCCAGGGTGAGGTAGAAGCGGAAGTTCGCCGCCGCGTTCACCGGCACGCGCAGCCCGGCCGGGCGCCCGCCGTCCCCGGGGTGCAGCAGGGTGACCGGCGCGTCGGGGTGGTGCCCCGGCCCGAGCAGGTCAGCGTGGGCCCACTCGCGCCGGACGGCCCGCCCGGCGAAGGCGGTCCGCCGGTCGGTCACCACGGCGGCGCCCGTGTCGACCACCCGCAGCCCGGCCGGGAGCGGGCCGTCGGCGGGGTCGAGCAGCTCCGCGGTCAGCGTCGGGTCGGGCGCGGGGAGCCCGGGCAGGTGCCGGGCCTCCGCCTCGACCAGCTCCGCGACCGGCAGGATCCGGTAGACCACCTCGCCGTCGTCGAGCCGCACCGGCAGCTCGGTGCCGGGCAGGGCGCACCCGTGGAACCCGGTCGCCTCGATCCGCAGCCGTTCCAGGTGCTGGTCGCGGCGGCGCCAGTCCCGGGCCGCCGTCTCGTACGCGCGCCGCCGGCGTTCGTTCTCGCGCCGCGCCCATGCAATCTGCCGTCCCAGCTCGGGGTGACGCCCGACCGGGGTGGACCGTCTCGCCGTCACACCCGGTACAACGCCCTCCACCCAGCGTGGACACGTGAGGGCGGCTATCGTCCGGGTTGGTGGCGGTACGTCCGTGTCTACAATCGGCGCATGCCCGAGATCGTCCAGTTGCTCGCCTCGCCGGTGCACCGCTACGTGGGCCGGCCGGCGGACGGCCCGGCCCCGGCGCCGCCCGGCGAGCTGGTGGAGGAGGTCCGGATCCGGGCCGGGCTGGGCATCGTCGGTGACCGCTACTTCGGCCGGCCGGCGCACCGCGAGGCGAGCGTGACCCTGATCGCGCAGGAGTCGCTGCCCGCCGGGGCCGACCTCACCCAGGCCCGGCGCAACGTGCTGACCAGCGGCATCGCCGTGGACGAGCTGGTGGGCCGGGTGCTCACCCTGGACTCCGGTGACGGGCCGGTCAGCCTCCGGGTGCACC
Organism: Micromonospora sp. AP08; assembly: GCF_008085935.1. Lineage (NCBI taxonomy): Bacteria > Bacillati > Actinomycetota > Actinomycetes > Micromonosporales > Micromonosporaceae > Micromonospora > Micromonospora sp. AP08. Next base: position 563,456 of record NZ_VSEZ01000002.1, on the reverse strand, counting down.
GGGCCGCCCCGCCCTGCGCCTGGCTGGACGTCACCATCGCGCCCGGCACCTGGAAGGCGCTGCGCGGCCGGGGCGGCGTGCGCTGCGCCCCGCTCACCGACGGCGTGCTGCGGGTCGGGCCCGTCGAGGTCACCGTCAGCTCCTGAGCGGGCCCGGGAACTTTCCGGCCCCGCCGGCCGACCAACCTGCGACCGCCCGGTCGGCGGCGAGGTGGCAGGGAGGACGCCAGGGATGAACCGAGCGAGGCCCGCGCCCGTACCGTCGCTCATGACGACGGTGGACCGGCGGACCGGTCGCGGATGAGTCCCGACGCCGACGACGAGCAGGTGACCCGGTGGGCGCACCGGGCCGGCCGGGGCGACCAGCAGGCCGCCGCGGCGTTCGTCCGGGCCCTCCAGGGCCCGGTGTGGCGCTTCCTCGCGCACCTGGCGGGCCCCGCGGAGGCCGACGACCTGACCCAGGAGACGTTCCTGCGCGCGCTGCGCGGCCTGCCCGGTTTCGCCGGCCGGTCCGCGGCGCGCACCTGGGTCTTCACCATCGCCCGCCGGGTCGCCGTGGACCACGTCCGGGCGGCCACGGCACGTCCCCGGGTGGCCGCCCTGCCCGACTGGCAGGCCGCGGCCGAGGCGGCCGGTGCGGTCACCCCGGGCGGGGACGACGGGGTCACCCTGCGCGGGCTCATCGCCGGGCTCGCCCCGGAGCGACGGGAGGCGTTCGTCGCCACCCAGGTGGTCGGCCTCTCCTACGCCGAGGCGGCCCAGGTGTGCGGCTGCCCGGTCGGCACCATCCGCTCCCGGGTGGCCCGGGCCCGCGAGGACCTGGTCGCCGCCTGGCAGGGCGACGCCCGGCCGGCCCGGGGCGGCCGCGCGGTCTGACGGCGCTCCCGGACCGGCCGCCCCGTCAGGCGGCCCGGCGGTGGCGGGCCTGCGCGGCGTACGGCGCGGGCGGCAGCAGGCGCAGCGGGGCCGGCTCCGGCGGCTCCTCCGTACGCAGCGACCAGCGCGACCCGGCCGGGCGGCCCTGCCGGGGCGGCGTGCCGCCGGGGCGCCACCGGGGCCGGGCGAGCAGCACCATCACCACCCAGCCGACCAGCAGGAAGCCGTGGCTGACCAGCCGCTGCACCGCCACCTGCCCGGTGATCAGGTCGTTCACCGACAGCAGCACCAGGGTGGCGACGAAGGCGCTGAGCATCGGCAGCAGCCCGGCCGGGGCGGAGCGCCGCAGCGCCACGTAGAGGAAGCCGGCGCCCACCGCCACGTTCCACGCGGCCGACTCGTGCCACAGGTGCTGGCCGGTGGCGTGCCCGTAGTCGATCACGGTCTCGCGGCCGACCTGGGCCAGGCCGAGCACGAGCTGCACCGCGCCGAGCAGCCCGAGCACCCCGCGCAGCCCGAGCGTCAGCCGCTCCCGCCACCCGGGCCGGGGCGGCGGCGCGGCGGCGAGCACGGCGTCGACGAGATCGGGCACCTGCGGGGCGAGCTGCGTACGGGCCCGCCGGGTCACCCCGGCGGCCGCCTCGAACCAGCCCCGGCAGCCCGCGCAGCCCGCCAGGTGCGCGTCGGCCGCCTCGCTCTCCGACCGGGACGCCTCCCCGTCCAGCTGCGCCGACAGGATCTCCCGCCACTGCTCACACACCATGTACAGGTAGTCGTCCGCACGGCCCGCCTGGTTCCCGCGGCCCGGGTCGATCTGCCGGTCAGAGCCCGGAGAAGTCCAGGTAGGCGTCGGTCTGGTGGGCCAGCATGGGCTCGCCAGGGCGCGCCGGGAGGCCACGTTCGCGCGCCGCGCGCAGCAGCGCGGTCTCCGCCGGGGACATGATGATGTCCGCCACGACCGCGTGCGCCGGCAGGTCCGCCACCGCGAACGGCGGCGGGTCGTCGGGCCGCAGCCCCGGCGGCGTCGCGTTCACCGCGAGGTCGGCGTCGGCCAGCCGCGGCCGCGTCCCGGCCTCGACCCGACCCGGGTACGCGGCGGACAGCCGCCCACCCAGCGCGGCGACCCGGTCCGGGTCGGTGTCGGCCAGGTGCAGCCGGGCCATCGCGCGGAGCGGCCCGTACCGACGGGACCGACGACAGTCCTCGGAGTATCGGCCGGGTGGGCGGCCCGGCCACGGGAAACAGGGGCGGCGTGGGGGCCGGGATAGGGCGGACCGGTCGGCCGGACGCCACGTCGTGAGTGATGATCCGAGAGGACCTGACCAGCAGCTCGCGTTCGGGGAGACCGTGCCGCATCCGCTTCTGCCGAATCGAGGTTGCCGAGCTCGATTGCTCGGGCTGCCGGAGAGCCCCAGAATCGGGGCATGCTGCCGACGGAGATGCCGTGTCTCGACGAGCCGCCGGCGCGCTTGCGGGCGTTCCGGTTGGACGACGCACCGCTCGTCGCCTCGGTCGCGTCGGACCCTCTCATTCCCCTCATCACGTCAGTGCCGCCCTCGGATGCCCACGAGGACATCGCTGCCTACCTTGAACGGCAGCACCAACGACTCGCTGAAGGGTCTGGCTACTCCTTTGCCATCGCGGACGCCGAGACCGACGAAGCTGTGGGGAACATCGGCCTCTGGACCAGCCACATCTCCACCGGGCGCGCATCGACGGGCTACTGGATCGCACCGCAGCACCGGCGCCGCGGATACGTCCGGGCCGCTTTGAGCGCCCTCACCACTTGGGCTAGCTCACTGGACGACGTCAAGCGGCTGGAGCTGTTCGTCGAACCATGGAACGAGGGCTCGTGGCGCGCCGCAGAAGCCTGCGGCTACCAGCGCGAAGGACTCCTGCGCAGCTGGCAGCAGGTCGGGACCGAGCGCAAAGACATGTACGTCTACAGCCTCATCCCTGTCCGCGACTGAACGCACGGATCTGCCGCTGGGCGCGCGGTCGTGCCGATGTGCAGATGTCCGATCGTTGGTCAACTACGCGGTTCGGTTCGGGCTCCTATACTCGCCCGATGATCGAGGGATGGTCGGTTGTCCCGGTTCGGGCGGCGGTGGAAGCTGCCGGCCCGAATGCTGAGGTCGTGCATGGTGATGGGGTCACCTTCGCGCATGGGGCCGACGCCCTGGTCGTGATCGCCGACGCCGGAGACCGGCCTCACGGCAACGCTGTCGACAACGCGAACACGCTGATGCTGCGGGAGCCTTTGCCCAGCGAGGCGACTCAGTGGATAGATTCGAAGAACAAGTCCGGCAAGCCACTTCTGGGCTTTGTCAGGATGGTCGATGGCTGCCTGGCTCTCGGTGAGCTCTACCAAGCCTGCAGCATCTATGGCGGGACGGACCCGTCCACCGGGAGAACAGGGCTCCTCACGTTCGCGAGGCTGACCTGGGACAAGGGGCTTCCTCCCGACCTGCTGGACAAGGTGCTACCGACGCCGGCACTGCCGGTACCCGGCATCGACTGGCTGGACGATGTGCCTCAGGACCTGACCCGGGCGCTGCGGTCCTTTCTGATTGGTTGGTACGCCGACGTGCCGATGCCACCAGCGCCACCCCCACGCGCGGCCATGACGCTTCCGCCTCCGTTGCTGGCCTTCCACGACATCGCCGCGGGCCGCGAGGAACTCCTCGGCCGACAGGACTTCATCGAGCCGCTCGACGAGATCGAGTACCTCGAAGACGAGCCCCTGGTGGTCTTCGCGGCCGAGAACCAGGGCGTCTGGGTCGCATCGATCGACCCAACCGACGACGATCCGGTCGTTTGGTACGACGGCGGCCCGGAGCGGCTGCGCGAGCGGGAACGCCTCAGCGGTTTCCTGCTCCAGTTCGCCCTCAATGAAGCGGTGAACACCGCACCGTTCAGCGGCTTCGCCACGATCACCCCGGAGGTGCTGGACCGGTTCGTCGAGGACCTGGTTCCCGTCCCGCTGCAGCCGATGCGTGTACCTGGCGACCCGACGCGCCATTGGGTGGCTCCCGGACTGGTCGCCATGGCCGCCGACTACGGCGAGAGTGGTATCTGGCTAAGCGTCGGCAGCCGGCAACGCTCGGCCCTGCGGCCCCTACGCTCACGCCTCGACTGGGAACACTTCAACGGCTAACCAACGAGATCTCTCCGGTCCCAGCCCGCCGACCGCGGAGAGATTAGGCACGTACCGCTGGTCGGCGGTCTATACCTGAACGACGTTGCCGACCCTACACTCCATGATCATGGCAGTCGAAGTGGTGCTCGGTGAGGTGACGTGTCCATCCGGGCAGTTGGTGATCATGGACGGTGGTTACCTCGAACTGTGGTCCGGTGACCGGGTGCCGGACGACGAGGAGCGCCCGGCGACCGACTTCGCGATCGTGGGGCCGGACGCCGAGGCCGCGGCGGACTCCTTTGACCGGCAGACCGGAACCCGGCTGTACGACATCCCCGCCCACGCCGTCGCCGAGTTCATCGCCACGTTCGACGAACACTGCCGCGAGCATGGGCACAGCGCAAGCCTGCTCGCGTTCGAGCAGCAGGTCCCGCACCGGGAACGCGTCCGACACGCTGTCGCCGCCCGGGAACCCGGATTCATCGTCATGGGCGTTCCGGTGCTGCCGATCGAGGTGCCAGCTGATCGCCCGCTGCGTGTCACCGCCGTCCCCGGCGAGTACGGCTGGCAGTCCATGCGGATCGAGTTCAGTGACGCGCCGGTGGCCGACTCGTGGGTGTTCGGGGAGCTGGGGGTCGACCACGCGCGGTTCGTCTTCGCCGACGCGGACGCGCTGAGCTCGTGGGAGCACGTCAGGCCGTTGGACGGGCTGGCCGACCTGGTCCTCTGGGGTCGCGACCAGGAACAGGTCGCTGCCGAGTTCGGCGCGCCCCCGCTCGGTGACACCGCCGACGTCGAGTACGGGTGGGTGGACCTGCCCATCACGGAGGCATACCAGCGAGGGCTGGCCATCGAGACGCGGAGGAACGAGCCCGGCGGACCGAAATTCGCGTTCGACTTCCGCCCGCACTCGCATCACTGGCAGGTGATGGGTCTGGTCAGGGCCTCTGAACACGAGGCCGGCGTGATCCAGGTCGGCGGAGCGGACATCCTGATGGCGATGACCTCAGTCGGTGACGGCTTCTTTCCTGTCCATCTGGACGTGGATGTCGATGGCATACCAGTCGCCCTGCGCATCGACATCGCCCGCGAGGACTGATCCGACTCCACAGGCGTTGACTATTCGAGTTCGCACGCGCTGCCGCCGCATGTTCGTCAGGCCTCGCTGCATAACGCGAAAGCGTGACGACGCATCGATCGTCCTGCGCGGCTGGGTTAACTCACATGCCGCGATCCGCGCGGTCATGCCGCGCGTGCGACCGTGGACGAATTGCCCCAGGCCGCCGGTATGGCGTCGCGCACGCGTACGGCCCTGGTCGTGGCCTCGGCGGTCGGTCGCTTGTCGGCGTTCACCGCCAGCAACACGATGACCTGGTCGAACATCACCCGGGCACGGGCCACCAGGTCGCGGTGCCCCGGGGTGAACGGGTCGAACGTCCCGGGATACACCGCCAACGTGCCGTGCACCGGCGCCACTCCACGATCCGACGCAGCCGTCACCGCGACTCCCACCACATGGCCACGATCCTCCCAGCCCCACATCTGCCGACCCGACTCCGGTCCCTGCACTCGACGGCGACGGTCTGCAATGCTTCGCTCATGCCTTCCTTCCCGCCCACCTTCGCCGACGAGGTCGTCGCCAAGCCGGCCCAGGCCCAGTTCGAGGCGTTCCTCGACGAGCATCGCGCCGCGCTCAACGCCTGCCTGGACGGGCTGACCGAGGAACAGGCGCGCCGGTCGCTGGTGGCCTCCCGGACCACGCTGCTGGGTCTGGTGAAGCACGCGACCTTCGTCGAGAAGGTGTGGTTCGACGAAGCGGTCACGGGCCGGTCGCGCGCGGAGATCGGCATCCCCGCGGCGTCGGAGGAGTCGTTCGTCCTCGATGACGACGACACGATCGCCACCGTCCAGCGCGCGCACCGCGAAGCCTGCGAGGCAGCACGCCGTGCGACGTCCTCCCTGGGTCTGGACGACATCCTCCGCGGGCACCGGCGGGGCCCGCTTCCGCTGCGGTGGGTGTATCTCCACGTGCTGCGCGAACTGGCCCAGCACTGCGGGCACGCGGACATTCTCCGGGAGCAGCTCGTCAACGAGTAGTACGCGGACGTCCGGTCTGGAGGCACTATCGTTCGGACGTGCACATCCGTTTCGACGTCCCCGCCGATCCCACCTATCCCGGCCGCGTGGCCGCCGCGCTCAGCAGCGTCCGGCTGCGCAGGTACGGCTACATCGGGGCGGTGCTGGCGGCGGTCGGGCTGATCGGTCTCGCCGTCTCGCGGGCGATCGCGCGGGGGGACCGGATCGTGCCGCTGTCCGTGGCGCTGGTCGTAGCCGGGCTGCTGTCGATGCTGTACGCCCCCTGGGTGCGGTGGCGCGCCCGGCGGCGCTCCGGCAGCTACGCCGTCGAGGGCGCCTACGACATCACCGACCAGAACATCATGATGCGCAGCGGCTCGGAGTCCGGCGGCATCGCCTGGGACGGGGTCGCCCAGGTGAAGGACACCCCGGGCTTCTGGATCCTGTACGTCGGCCGGATGCCGGCGACCGTGATCCCACGCCACCTGATGTCCGCGGAGGACGCCGAGACGCTGCGCGCCTTCATGGCCGAACGCGGTCTGCTCCAGCCTCGTTGAACTCATCTGCTGCGGAGTAGGTTTCGCCCTGCGACGTCGCCAGCCTCTTCAACTCCTGGGGCGGAGATCGGGGTGCCGGGCTGCTGAGCGTCGCCCTGCCGTCTGAACTCGACCCACTGCCGACTAACGTCCGCCCAGATCTGTTGCTGATCGGTGAAGAACCCATCCAGGCGCTCGCGCGCGACCTGTTCCGACGGATCGGTTACAAGGAGGTAGTCGATCTCGTCGCGCAGGCGATTCAGGCGGTAGCGCGTCTCTTCCATCAAGATCCACCGGGATCGCCAGTTATGGAACAGTTCGAGTGATCCCAGCAGCGTTACCGTGGCGACCATCGGTAATGCGATCGCTGCGTTGAACGGGATCTGCGGGATCCCCAGGACCACCGTCGACAAGGCAGTCAGCCCAAGCGACAGCCCTTTGGACCACGTGGAACGTCGACGGAAGCGTGCCTTTCGCGAATCCGCCCATTCCATGTCAGCCGAAACAAGCTCTCGAAAGGTGGTAAGAGCCTCCGTCGGGGGCAAGCCCGTCCGGCGACCGGCCAGGACGAGAAGCCCCTGCTCGGACGCCGCCGTCTGTTCATTACCGCGAGCGCGTTGCCGGTTCATCGTCCAATTCATGCAGCGCGTCAGGCGTTCCGAAGGCTGCTGCCGGAAACCCGACAGTCCAGGCTCAGAGCTTCTCTCCTGAGGTACAAGGCCGAGCATCCGCTCATGCGGCCGAGACGCGGACATCCGGGAGCAACTCGTCAACGAGTAGTGCGCGGACGCCTCCCGTCCCCTGGTGATGAGTTGTCGCGCCCGTACCCGTCATACGTAGGACGGGACATGACGACGCGGAAGGATGGCGCGATGAGGGTGGACACGCGGCTGAAGGAGCTGAGTGTGAGCGGACTGGGCGAGGTCGACGAGCCGGCGTTCGCCGGGCTGGTGGAGCGGCACCGGCGGGAGCTGCACGTGCACTGCTACCGGATGCTCGGGTCGTTCGAGGACGCCGAGGACACCGTGCAGGAGACGTTCCTGCGTGCCTGGCGGCGGCGGGAGACCTTCCAGGGGCGATCGACGTTCCGGGCCTGGCTGTACCGGATCGCCACCAACGCCTGCCTGGACCTGCTCGCCAAGTGCCGGCCGGAACCGGCGACCGGAGGCGAGGTGCGGTGGTTGCAGCCCTACCCGGACCGGCTGCTCGACGAGCTGCCCGCGGGCGACGCGGACGCGCCGGAGACCCTCGCCGTCGCGCGGGAGACGATCGAACTGGCGTACGTGGTCGCGGTCCAGCACCTCGCGCCGCGCCCGCGGGCCGTGCTGATCCTGCGGGACGTGCTCGGCTGGCCGGCGAAGGACGTCGCGGAGCTGCTCGGGGACTCCGTCAACTCCGTGAACAGCGCGTTGCAGCGGGCCCGCGCCGGCATGCGGGAGCACCTGCCCGCCGAGCGGCAGGACTGGACCGGTGGCGACGAGGACGCCGGGACCCGGGAGCTGGTGCGCCGCTTCACCGAGGCCAGCGTCGCCACGGACATCCCGGCGCTCGCCTCGATGCTCCGCGACGACGTCCGGTGCTCGATGCCGCCCACGCCGGGCCTGCACGTCGGCCGCGACGCGGTGGTGAACGACTGGGTCGAGGACGGCTTCGAGGGCATGACGGGTCTGCGCGCTGTCCCCACCTCGGTGAACCGGCAGCCCGCCGTCGCCTTCTACCACTGGCGGAAGCGGGAGGGCGCGTACCTGCCGCTGACGATCGACGTCCTGCGCGTCACCGGCGGGAAGATCACCGAGATCGTCATCTTCCACGACGACCAGTTCCCGCGGCTCGGGCTGCCGGAGCGGCTGCCGGCGGACGGCACCGAGTAGTCGCGGTGCGGACGCTCGCGCCCGTACGCCAGCCACCGACGATGGAGGAACAACATGAACAGCACGGATGACACCGGGGTCGTCGCGGTCCCGGCATCGGGCCGGACCGGCCACACCCACCGCCTGCGCGGGCTCGTCGTCACCGGCCTCGTCGCCACGCTCGCCGCGATGGTGGCCACCACCCTCGCCGCCGCGCTCGCCCAGGCCGCGGGCGTCGACTTCGAGGTCCCCGACGGTGGCGAGTCGATCCCGTTGTCCGGGTTCGCCGTGGTGACCGGCTTCTTCTCCATCGTGGGCGTCGTCATCGCCGTCGCTCTCCTTCGGTGGAGCGCCCGCCCCGCCCAACGGTTCCTGTGGACGGCCGTGTCGCTCACGGCGATCTCGTTGGTCCCGCCGCTCGTCGCCGGGGCGGACACCGCCACCACCGTCACCCTCCTCGGGCTGCACCTCGTTCCCGCGGCGGTGATGATCCCCACCCTGACGCGGAGCCTCCGCACCCGCACCGAATGACGACCCCGCCGGCCGGCTGAGCCGGCGCGTCACCCTTCGGCCAGCAGGTTCTTCTGCACCTTGCCCATGGCGTTGCGGGGCAGGGCGTCGACCAGCCGCACCTGCCGGGGCCGCTTGTGCACCGAGAGCTGCTGGGCCACGAAGTCGATCAGCTCGGCCTCCCGCAGCCCGTCGCCGACCACGTACGCGGTCACCTGCTGCCCCAGGTCGGGATGCGGCGTGCCGACCACGGCCGCCTCGCGGACCCCGGGATGGCCGAGCAGCGCGTCCTCCACCTCGCCGGCCCCGATCCGGTAGCCACCGCTCTTGATCAGATCGGTGGCGGCCCGGCCGACGATCCGGTGCCACCCGTCCGGCCCGACCGTCGCCACGTCCCCGGTGCGGAACCAGCCGTCGGCCGTCCGGCTGGCCGCGTCGGCGTCCGGCCGGTGCAGGTAGCCGTCGAAGAGGGTGTCGCCGCGCACCTGGAGCTCGCCCATGGCCGCCCCGTCGGCGGGCAGCGGGTCGCCCCGCTCGTCCACCACCCGGGTGCGCACCCCGGGCAGCGGCAGGCCCACCGTACCGGGCCGCCGCGGCCCGTCGGCCCGGGCGCTCACCGTGATCAGGGTCTCGGTCATGCCGTACCGCTCGACGACCCGGTGGCCGGCCAGGTCGGCGAGCGCCGCGAACACCGGCTCGGGCAGCGCCGCGCTGCCGGAGACCAGCAGCCGCGCCCCACGCAGCGCCCGCGCCGCGTCCGAGTCCGCGGCGATCCGCGACCAGATCGTGGGTACGCCGAAGTAGAGCGAGCCGGCGGCCGCCGCGTACCGCTCGGGGCGGGGCCGGCCGACGTGGTGCAGCCGGCTGCCGAGCCGCAGCGGGCCGAGCACGCCGAGCACCAGCCCGTGCACGTGGAACAGCGGCAGGCCGTGCACCAGCCGGTCGTCGGGCGTCCACGCCCAGGCGTCGGCGAGCCCGTCCAGGCAGGCGGCGACGGCACGACGGGACAGCACGGCGCCCTTCGGGGCGCCCGTGGTGCCGCTGGTGTACAGGATCAGCGCGGTCGCCGCCGGGTCGGGCTCGGGGTGCCGGGTGTCCGACCGCCGGGCCAGGTCGACCGGCACGGCCGGGGGAGCGGCGGGTGAGCCGACGGGCCCGGCGCCGGCGGGCGCCAGCAGCACCTCGGCGCCCGAGTCGCGCAGGATGTGGTCGCGTTCGACCGGCCCGGCGTCCGGCGGTACCGGGACGACGGCGGCGCCGGCCAGCAGCCCGCCCACCACGGCGACCACCGTCTCCAGGCTCGGTGTGGCCGGCACGGCCACCCGCCGGACCCCACGCAGGTCGTCGGCGACGGCCGCGGCCGCCCGGCGCAGCTCCACCCAGGACATCGCCCGGTCGTCGACCCGGATCGCCTCCGGCCGCTCGTCGGAGGACTCGGACAGCCAGCTCAGCAGCGGCATGGTGCGGGCCCCTCTCCGGTCGCGCCGGCGGGCGCGCCACCGCCCCGCCGCCGGTACGGTCGGGGCGGCCCGGCGCGCCGGTGCCGGACGACCCGACCGTAGCGGGGGCACCCCGAGCCGGCCACCCCTGCCGGTGGTGCGCCGATGCCGGGGCGGTGGCCGGTGTGCCATCGTTGGCCGGTCCGGGCCGCCGTGGTGCGCGCCCCGAGAGGGAGGGGAGCGAGCGCCCGTGGGGGAGGGTTCGTCCGGGCCGCTGCGCGGCGTCCTCGTCGCGGACTTCTCCCGGATCCTGGCCGGGCCGTACGCGACCATGCTGCTGGCCGACCTGGGCGCCGACGTGGTGAAGGTGGAGGCGCCGGGCGGCGACGACACGCGGACCTGGCAGCCCCCGGTGCGTGACGGGGTCTCGACCTACTATCTCGGCGTCAACCGCAACAAGCGCTCCCTGGTCCTCGACCTCGCCGATCCCGGGGATGCGGTGCTGGCCCGCCGGCTCGCCGCCCGGTCCGACGTCATGATCCAGAACTTCCGGCCCGGCGCGTTGCGCCGCTTCGGCCTCGACCACGACACGGTCACCGCCGCCAACCCGCGCCTGGTGTACGCCTCGATCAGCGGGTTCGGCGCGGCCGGCGGCGCCGACCTGCCCGGGTACGACCTCATGGTGCAGGCGGCGTCCGGGCTGATGAGCCTGACCGGGGCGGCCGACGGTCCGCCGTACAAGGCGGGGGTGGCGGTCTTCGACGTGATCGCCGGGCTGCACGCGGCGGTCGGGATCCTGGCCGCCCTGCACCATCGGGCGGGCACCGGCGTCGGGCAGCACGTCGAGGTGGACCTGCTCTCCTCGGCCCTGTCCGGGCTGGTCAACCACGCCAGCGCCCACGTCGCCGGGGGAGTGGTGCCGCACCGGATGGGCAACGCGCACCCGAGCATCGTGCCGTACGAGCCGCTGCCCACCGCCGACGGCGAACTGGTCGTGATCGCCGGCAACGACGGCCAGTTCCGGACCCTCTGCCACGTCCTCGGCCTGCCAGGCCTGCCCGACGACCCGCGGTTCCGGCGCAACCAGGACCGCACGGCGCACCGCGACGCGCTGCGGCCGCTGCTGGTGGCCGCCCTGGCCGTCCGGACCAGCGCCGAGTGGTTCCGCGAGCTGCGCGCGGTGGGCGTGCCGTGCAGCCCGATCAACACGGTCGCCGACGGACTGGCGCTGGCCGACGGGCTCGGGCTCGACCCGGTGGTCACCGTCGAGGGAGTCCCGGGGGTGCGCCACCCGATCGGCCTGTCGGCCACCCCGCCCCGCTACGACCTGCCGCCGCCCGGCCTGGACGAGCACGGCGCGGAGCTGCGCGCCTGGCTGGCCGGCTGAGCGGTCAGCGTTTCGCGGCGGCCAGCAGGTCGTCCACCAGTCCGGTGGCGGTGTCCGCCGCGGCGGCGGCGTCCGGGCGACCGGCGCTGCCGTAGAGGCCCTCCACGATCAGCCAGATCCGGTCGGCGAGCCGGCCCGGGTCGGGCGCGTCCAGCCGGGCCACCAAGGTGTCGATCTGGGCGCGGGTGTCGCGCAGGTAGTCGCGGGCGACCCGACCCGGCTCGCCCCCGTCGCCGGGAAACTCGGCGAGGTAGAGGCGGAACGCGCACCCGCGGAAGTCGGGGGCGGTGGCGGTCGCGGCGATCTCCGCTACCAGCGCCCGGAGCCGGGTCGCCGGGTCGTCGGGCAGCCCGTCGGTCGCCGCGTCGCCGGCCCGCTCGCGCTCCCGCCGGCACGCCCGCAGGTAGGCGGCGACCAGGTCGTCCTTGCTGGGGAAGTGGGTGTAGAGCAGATTCTTGCCGCAGCCGGCGGCGTCGATCACCTGGTTCATCCCGACGGCGCGGACCCCCTGGCGGTAGAACAGCTCGCCGGCGGTGCGCAGGATGCGCTCCCGACTTCCCGGGGCCGCGGTGCGGGCCATCGCTCCTCCTTCGCTCGCGCCTGTGGCGAGGATAACGGACCGATCGGTCCGGCGACGATTGACCGGGTGGCGGGCGGCGGCGCAGTATCGGACCACTCGGTCCCGGACCGATCGGTCCGGCTTGTGTTCCCAGGAGGCAGCCATGCGCGACGCGGTCATCGTCGAGGCGGTACGGACCCCGGTGGGGCGGGCGAAGCGGGGCGGGGCGTACCTCGACGTGCACCCGGTGGACCTGCACGCGCACGCCCTGCGCAGCCTGGTCGCCCGGGTGCCCGGGCTGGACCCGGTCGAGATCGACGACGTCGTCGGCGGCGCCGTCGCCCAGGTCGGCGAGCAGAGCACCAACACCACCCGGCTCGCCGCGCTCGCCGCCGGCTTCCCCGAGTCGGTGCCCGGAGTGACCGTGGACCGCCAGTGCGGCAGCAGCCAGCAGGCGCTCAGCTTCGCCGCCCAGGGCCTGGTCGCCGGGGCGTACGACATCGTGGTCGCCTCCGGCGTCGAGTCGATGAGCCGGGTGCCGATCGGCAGCGCCGCCGTGGTCGACGGCGTCCGCACCGACTTCGCCGGCCCCGGCGTCGCGGCGCGCTACCCGGGCGGGCTGGTCCCGCAGGGCATCGCCGCCGAGCTGATCGCGCGGAAGTGGGGCCTGTCCCGCACCCGGCTCGACGAGTACGCCGCCACGAGCCACCAGCGGGCCGCCGAGGCGTGGCGGCAGGGGCGCTTCGCCGGCCAGGTCGCGCCGCTGCCGGGCGTCGACGTCGCCGTGGACGAGACCATCCGGCCCGGGACCACCGTGGCCCGCCTCGCCGACCTGGCGCCGGCCTTCGCCGCCGACCACTGGACCGCCCGCTTCGGCGAGCTGGACTGGAAGGTCACCGCCGGAAACTCCAGCCCGCTCAACGACGGCGCGGCGGCCCTGCTGCTCACCACCGGCGAGACCGCCCGCCGGCGGGGCTGGCGGGCCCGCGCCCGGATCCACACCGCCACGGTGGTGGGCGACGACCCGATCATGATGCTCACCGGCATCATCCCGGCCACCGCCAACGTGCTGGCCCGGGCCGGGCTCGCCATCGGGGACATCGACGCGTTCGAGGTCAACGAGGCGTTCTCCTCGGTCGTGCTGGCCTGGCTGGCCGAGACCGGGGCGGACCCGGCGAAGGTGAACGTCGACGGCGGCGCCATCGCCATCGGCCACCCGCTCGGGGCCAGCGGTGCCCGGCTCGCCACCACCCTGCTGCACGTCCTCGAACGCACCGGCGGCCGCTACGGCCTCCAGACCATGTGCGAGGCCGGCGGCACCGCCAACGCCACGATCATCGAACGCCTCGACGGCTGACCGGGCGCGGCGGCTCAGTCGGCGATGCCGCTGAACGCCACCACGTGCTCGGCGCGCAGGCGCACCAGCAGTTCGCCGGGCACGGCGTTGCGGCGGCCGTACTCCTCGGCCCTTTCGGCGCCCATGTAGCGGGCGGCGATCCGGGTGGACCAGGGCAGCGACTCGGCCGGGTCCTCGCTGATCGTCACCGTGCCCCGCACGGTGACGAAGGCGTACGGCGGGTGCTCCTCGTCGACGCTCAGCGCGGCCCGGGGGTCGCGGACCAGGTTGCGCCCCTTCACGCTGCTCCGGCCGGTGTTGAAGATCAGGTCGTCGCCGTCGAGCACGAACCAGATCGGCGCCACGTGCGGGGAGCCGTCGGCCCGCACGGTGGCCAGCTTTCCCGTGCGGGTGCCGGCCGTCACGAACGCCCGCCACTGCTCGTCGCTCATCCGCTGCGCCATGGCGGCCATTCTGGCCCACCACCCCGACACTCCGGCCCGCTCCCAGCCAGCTCACAGCCGCGCGACCTGTCCGGCCGGCCGGGCCCGACGTAGCCTGGACCGGCCCGCCACCCCCTCTGACCTGGGAGATCACACGGTGTCTCACCCCATCACCGCCGGACCGTCCGGTCCGGTCCCGCCGCGCCGGTCCTGGCCGCGCTGGGCGCGGTGGTGCGTGGCGGTCGGCACCACGCTCATGACACTGAGCGGGGTGGCGCTGGGCGGCAGCGCCTGGCTGCTGCACGCGGCCACCGGCGAGGTCACCCGGCAGAACCTGCTCGGCGCCGCGGCGGCGCCCGCCGAGCAGCATCGGACGATCACCGGGGCGAAGAACATCCTGCTCGTCGGGGTCGACACCCGCCCGAACCAGGACCCGAGCCAGCTCACCCGCGCCGACTCGATCATCCTGCTGCACGTCCCGGCCGACCACAGCCGGGCGTACCTGGTCTCGCTGCCCCGGGACTCGCTGGTCACCATCCCGGCGTACGACAACGGGGCGACGCCCTTCCGCGGCGGACAGAACAAGATCAATTCGGCCTTCGCCTTCGGCAGCCGCGGACTGACCGGCTCCGCGGCGCTCTCGCACGGCTTCGAACTGCTGGCGCTGACCGTCCGCGACCTGACCGGCATCACCCCCGACGCCGGCGCGATCATCGACTTCCAGGGCTTCAAGCAGATCGTCCAGGTGCTCGGCGGGGTCTGCATGTACGTGGACGAGACCACCACCTCGATCCACGTCGGGCACGACGCCGACGGGAAGCCCGCCGCGCCGTACGCCATCAACCCCGACGGCACGGTGAACCACCGCATCGCCGGCGTCACGCCGAACGTCTACACCAAGGGCCAGCACTGCCTCGACCCGGCGCAGGCGCTGGACTTCGTCCGGCAGCGCGACCTGCTGGCCGACCACGACTTCGACTACGGCCGGCAGCGCCACCAGCAGCAGTTCGTCAAGGCCGTGCTCGCCCAGGTGGTCAGCCAGGGGCTCGACTCACCGACGAAGCTGCCCGGCCTGCTGTCGGCCGTCGGCCGCACGATGACCGTGGACGACGGCGGCATCCCCCTCGCCGACTGGGCCTTCGCCATGCACGGCGTGAAGCCCGACTCGATCACGACGATCAAGACCAACGGCGGCACCTTCAACAGCCGTACCGTCCCGGGCGTCGGCAGCGCCGAGATCCTCAGCCCCACCAGCCTGCAACTGATGCGCGCGGTACGCGACGACACGGTCGCGGCGTTCGTGGCCGCCCACCCGACCTGGGTGGCCGACTCGGGCCCGACCACCGCCGACCACTGAGGGCCGCTGTCAGGGCTGGAAGTAGTCCGGACCCCAGCAGGTCGCGTCCGCCGGCAACTCCCACCAGTGCGGCATCACCGTCGGCCGCCACGCCGGATCCGGCTGGAAGTCCGTCCATCGACCGTCGAAGGGTGCGGCCCGTGCGCGGGCCAGGGCAAGCAGTCGTTCGCCCTCGGCCCGGACTCCGGCGGCCTCGGCCTCGTCCCAGAACGCCGGCTCGCCGGTGTACTCGGCGAACGCGTCCTCGTCCTTCCACGACCAGCTACCGTCCGGGTAGACGAGCAGGTCGAGTTCCTGGTCGTAGACGTCGACCCCGCCGGCCCACCGGGTGATCGGACGCTCCAGGTTGACGTACCAGTGAGTGAATCCCGCGTCGGCTCGCCAGCTCCACCAGATCGAATGGGCCGCACCAGGCGGCATCAGCATCAGAGTCCGGAAGGGCTGCCACGTACTGAGGCTGAGCATCGTGGTCATCCGCAGCTCGGTGAGCAGCGACAGTTGTCGGGTCGGCTGGCCGGCGGTGTCGACCCGGCGCAGGGCCTGTGAGCCCGCGTCGATCCACAGCGCCAGTCCGTGCTCGTCGTCGCTGACCACCCGCCCGCACAGCACCGAGCCGACGCGGCCGTCCGGGTACAGGTGCCGGCGGACGATCGTCTGCCCCCGCTCGAAGATCATTCGAGCACGATACCGATGAGGGCGGGTGATGAGGGCCCGTCGGCAGCGGTCAGCTCAGCTGCTCGGCCAGGGCGACGATGATGCCCTCGGGGCCGCGGACGTAACAGAGGCGGTAGATGTCCTCGTACCGCTCCACCTCGCCGACGAGTTCGGCGCCGTGGGCCCGCAGACGGGCGATGACGTCGTCGATGTCGTCGACGGCGAACATGATGTTGCGGATGCCCAGCGTGTTCGGCGGTGCCACGGCCGGCTCGGCGCTGACCGCCGCGGGCGAGCGGAACCGCGTCAGCTCCACCTTGTTGTGGCCGTCCGGGGTCCGCAGCATGGCCATGTCGACCCGGACGTCGTCGAGGCCGTTGACCCGGTCGACCCACCGTCCCTCGACCGCCGCCTCGCCCTCCAGCTCCATGCCGAGTTCGACGAAGAACGCCACCGCGGCATCGAGGTCGCCGACGACGATGCCGACGTGGTCCATGCGCTGAATCGTCACCTCCAGGAGCATAGGGGCCGGAGGTCGGCGGTGTCGGAGACCGGCGGCGTGACGTGGGCGTGACGGCGGGGCGACGGCTCCGCGGGACCCTCGGCGGCGTGAGCAGCTTCCCGGGCAGTCCGCGTACGCCTGCGCGGCGCCATCATCGCGGTGGACCCGCTGGGGCCGCTGTCCCCGGTGGTGGTGTTCCAGTACAACCCGGACCAGGTGCAGCGCACCATCGCGCCCCGCTCCGGCGTGAGTACGGGCAGCGCTGCACACGGCTTCCTCAGCCGTTTCCGCTTCGCCGCCGGGCTCCTCGAACGGTCGAAGGGCTGGCCGGGCGGATGCTCGGCCTGGGCGACGAGTCGGCGCTCGCCGCGAGCCGGGCCGCCCGCGAGGGCGCCGAGACCGGAGCGTCCCGCA
The DNA here is from genome assembly GCF_008085935.1 of Micromonospora sp. AP08. Lineage (NCBI taxonomy): Bacteria > Bacillati > Actinomycetota > Actinomycetes > Micromonosporales > Micromonosporaceae > Micromonospora > Micromonospora sp. AP08. The sequence continues at coordinate 546,379 of NZ_VSEZ01000002.1, read as the reverse complement.
CCGCCCGGGAGGCCGTCGAGGCCGGCGTGGCCCGGGAGAGCGCGGCGACCGGCGCGTCCCGCTCCGGCCGGGAGGCGGCCCAGGCCCGCGTCGCCCGCGAGGCCACCGAGGCCGGCGGCGCCCGAGCCGGCCGCGAAGGCGCCGAGGGGGCCGCCACCCGGGAGGCCGACGAGCTGGGCGAGGGAGCGGTCCGAGCGGCCGACGAGCCCGGCGTGCCGAGAGTCGCCGACGACGCGGCCAAGCTGGCCCAGCTTCCGGAGGCGGTCGGAGCTGCCCGGCTCATCAAGGCGGCGAACGACCGGGTGGATGGGCCGGTCCCCGCACTGCTCGCCGAGCTGATGCTGCTCAAGCGCCGGTACCGGTGGATCGACACGTTCGAGGCCGTGCCGACCGGACCTGGCGCCTACTGGATCGAGTTGATCGCCAGCCACCACGACCTCGGCGGCTACACCACCGGATTCCGGTCGACCCGCGACACGCTGTCGCGCATGACCGAGAACTTCCAGAACGTGCTGGACGCCGACCCTGCCGTGCGGCCCCGGTTGCGCCGGATCGCCCGGATGGCCCAGACGGACGCAGAGGGCGCGGCGCGGGCCGCGGCGGCCCTGGAGGAGGAGCTGACCAACCGCAGCGGACGCGGCGTGGCGGACCTGTTCGACCAGGTGCAGATGCCGAGCCGGGGCGTCGGTCCCCGGGCGGCCGCGGAGGGGCTGTCCCCGTTGGACCACCCGCACGGCGCTCCGCCGATCGAGAGCGGGGCCCAGGGCGCCGTCGGCGAGGCCCGGCACGCCCTGGAGGTCGCCCCGACCGTGCCGAGACGCGCGAGCGAGGTCGTGTCACCGGCGCAGCAGGCGGAACTGCGGGCCGAACTTCTCAGCGGGGAACGCAGCCTGGTCGATTTCGCGCGGCAGTTCCCGCCGGAGGGTGCCGCCCAGGTGTTCCTGCCCACCAGTTCCGGCGGCGGCCGGTACACCGACCACATGTTCGTCGACGGTTCGACGGTGGTGCTGCGCGAGAATAAGAACGTGCGGATGTTCCGGCTCACCCAGGGGTACCAGACGCAGATCAACAAGGACGTCGAGCTTCTCACCAAGTTCGTCGACGCCCGCGTCGAGTGGCGCATCACGGGCGCGATCGACGACGCCGCCCGCGCCGAACTCGACCTGCTCGTCACGGAGCTGGGGGGGCCGCTTCCGGTACGTGACCGGCGCTCTCTGATCCCGGACGACTCCTGCCGCTGAATTCGACGACCCGGAAATGCTAGGCCACCTGGCCGGCGTCGTGTGGAGAAGCGGTGCCTGGCTGCCGTCCCGCCAGCACCCACGCCGCGGTCCACGCTCCGATGGCGCCGACATCAGTAGCCACACATCCCACGAGGCAGGCCGAGAGCTGGGGCTGAGCGTCGAACAGGTAGTCCTGGACGGCCACCCACCACACGAAGACCGCGATGCCCACCGCCGTTGCCAGGAGCGGCGACAGCAGGCGGGACGCGGGAAGCAGCCCCAGCACGACCACGACGGCGACGGGCAGCGTCAGCGCCAGATACGGCAGGTAGACGAAGAGGTTGGCGGCGAACCGCCCACCGGCCTCCAGGTCGTCCCAGGCCTGCTGGTCAGGGTGGGAGAGGAAGAGGCCGTAGCCGAGCGTCCCCCAGGCGACCGCCACCAGGGACGCGGCCAGCCCTCGCCATGCGTATCGGACCGCGAAGCCCGGCGTCGATTCCTGCACGCCGCGAACGATAGCCTCTGCCGGTGCTGCTCACGGGGCTGCGGCCACCGACCGCGCATGGCAGGGTCGTGACCCATGATCGATGAGTTCGCGAAGGAGTACCTGCACCACGACCTGCGCGACATCCGCGCGACGATGCTGTGGAAGCTCGACGGGGTGCCCGAGTACGACGTGCGCCGTCCCCTGACCGTGACCGGGACCAACCTGCTCGGCCTGGTCAAGCACCTGTCGATCACGGAAGCCAGGTACTTCGGCGAGGTCTTCGGCCGGCCGTTCCCCGAGCCTCTGCCCCGATGGGACGACGCCGCCCACGACGACACCGACATGTGGGCGGGCGAGCACGAGACCCGCGAGGAGATCATCGACCGCTACCGGCGGGTGTGGGCGCACTCGGACGCGACGATCGGCGCCCTCGCCATCGACGCGCCCGGCCACGTGCCCTGGTGGCCACGTCCGAACGTGAAGCTGTTCAACATCCTGGTGCACGTGCTCGCCGAGACCAGCCGGCACGCCGGACACGCCGACATCCTGCGCGAGCAACTCGACGGCTCCACCGGGGCCATGGCCGAGTACGCGCACCTGGAACCGACCGACAAGGAACTCCTGGCGGCGCGGCGCGCGAGGATCGAGCGGGCCGCCAGGGCAGCCGCCGGGCCCGGTCACGACGGTCGTCCCCTCGCTCACGGTTGAGCCGCGGCACCCGCGATCGCCGGTGCTCGATCGATCGAGGATCACGTCCTGCGGACGAAGTCGATCCCGACCGACGCCATGAACGGCTCGACGCTGACGCACTCCCAGCCGATCGGCTCCACGGCTTTGATGATCAGGTCGATCTCGATGCAGGGGAAGATCGATACCGAAACTTGTTCTAGAAATCCGCTTTAATTTCCGTCTACGCTGGCGACCATGGCGGAGACGGTGACGGCGGTCGTGACCGGGGCCAATCGCGGCATCGGGTTCGCGGTGGCCAGGGAACTGGTGCGACGGGACTGCCGGGTGGTGCTGGTGACCAGGGACCCGGTGCGGGGCGAGCAGGCGCTGGCGGCGCTACGGGCGTCCCCGGGCGGCGCGGCCGGCTCGGCGGAGCTGGTGGTGGGCGACCTGTCGGTGGTGTCGTCAGTTCGGGCCGTCGCGGCCGAGCTGAGCGGTCGCTGCGAGCGGATCGACGTGCTGGTGCACAACGCCGGTGTCTGGCCGACCCGGCTGGTACGCACCGAGGACGGGTACGAGCAGTCGTTCGCGGTGAACCACCTGGCGCCGTTCCTGCTCAACCATCTGCTCGAGAAGCGGCTGCGGAGGGTCGTCCAGGTCAGCGCCGGCCTCTACGTCAAGGGCAGGGTAGACCCGGACCGGACGCCCTGGGGCGAGGACTTCCACCGGATGCGCACCTACTGCGACACCAAGCTCGCGAACCTGCTCACCGTGCCGCTGTTCGCCGAGCACTGGGCGAACAGCGGGGTGACCATCGACGCGGTGCATCCCGGCGTGATCAGGACCGGGCTGGGCGATCCCGGTGGCGCGTTGGGTCTCCTGCTCAAGGTGGTCAAGCGCCGGTGGGATACTCCGGAGGCCGGCGCGGCGCCGGTGGTGCGGCTGGCGTTCGCGCCCGGTGAGAGATCCGGTCGCTACTTCGACGGCGACGGTCCGGTACCGCTCGCGCCCGTGGCGGACGATCCCGCTCTGGCGCGACGGCTGTGGGATCAGGGAATGGCTCATGTCGCCTAAGCAGCAGCGGGGCGAGGCGACCGCCGAGCGGCTGCTCGCCGCGGCGCTCGACGTGTTCGACGCCGCCGGCCAGCCCGGCTTCACGGTCAACGCGGTGACCGCCGCCAGCGGGGTCAGCCTCGGCAGTCTCTACCACCACTTCGGCAGCTTCGACGGTCTGGCCGCGGCGCTGTACAGCCGGTGCATGGCGGCGCTGTTCGACGAGCTGATCGCGGCGCTGCGCCGGCCCCGGACGGCCCGCACCGGCGTCCGCGCCATCGTGGTGGCCTACCTGCGCTTCGCCGAGGACAACCCGGCCGCGGCGCGGTTCATCCACGGCTCGGCCTACACCGGCTACCTGGCCGCGCACGCCGAACAGGTCGCCGCCGCGAAGGCGCCGCGCATGGCGGCCGTCGCCGGCTGGCTGCGTCCGCGCATGGCGGCCGGGGAGATCGCCACCCTGCCGGAGCCCCTGGTCGAGATGCTGCTGATCGGCCCGGTGGCGGAGACCGTGCGCCGGTGGCTCGCCGGCGTGCCCGGCATCGACCTCGGGCAGGCCGCCCGCGTCCTGCCCGACCGGATCTGGCGCTCCCTCGCCCCGGACTGAGCCCGGGGCGAGGGCGGAGGTGGCTGCCTGATCAGGCGCCGTCGAGAACGTTCATCCGGCCGCGTGCTGCCGCGCCCGCTCACGGAGCGGGGCCAGGGCCGAGGTCCAGTGCACCAGTTCGTCGAGCATCGCCTTTGCGCTGGCGTCCATGGTCTCGTTGGGTCGCAGCGCCCCGTCGTCGTCGATGAACTGGGCGACGAACGGGATGTGCACGGCCTCGGGGATCGGCGTCATCTTCAGGGTGGTCAGCACCTGCTTGATCATTTGCCCGGCGCGGGTGCCGGCACTGATGCCGCCGTAGCTCACCAGGCCGACCGGCTTGTAGGCCCACTCGTGCGCGAGGTAGTCGATGGCGTTCTTCAGCGGGGCCGTGTAGCCGAAGTTGTACTCGGGCATGACGATCAGGAACGCGTCGGCCCGGTCGATCGTGGCGCTCCAGTCGCGGGTGTGCTGGTGCTCGTAGCGGCGCAGGCGCGGGTGGTTCGGCTCGTCCATGAACGGCAGGTTCCACTCGGCGAGGTCGACGAGCTCCACCTCATCGAAGCCGCCGTGCTTGACCGCCACGGTGTTGATCCACTCGGCGACCGGCAGGCCGAGCCGGCCCGGCCGGGTGCTGGCAATGATGATCTGCAAGGTGGTCATGCTTCGCTTCCTCAAAAGTCGCTGATGTGTCAGCAAATCTATCCGCGCGATGCTGATGTGTCAGCAATTCGTCGTACGCTGTGACGCATGACCCAACCGCGGTGGCTGAACCCCGAGGAACAACGTCTGTGGCTGGCCTTCCTGCGCATGCGGCGCGCCATCGACGCCGCGATCGACGGTCAGCTCGCCGAGGCCGGCCTGTCGCCCGCCGACTACGACGTCCTGGCCCCGCTCTCCCAGAGCGGTGAAGCACTGCGCGTACGGGACCTGGCCGCGCTCATCGGCTGGGACCGCAGCCGGATCGCCCACCAGCTCCGGCGCATGGAACAACGCGGGCTCGTCGTGCGGTCCGGCAGCACGACGGACCGGCGTGGCACGCTGGTTCACCTCACCGACCTCGGCCGTACGGCGATCACCACCGCCGCGCCGGGGCATGTGGAAACGGTCCGCCGGGTGCTGATCGATCAGCTGGACCAGCGGGAGCTGACCCACCTCGCGACCATCGCCGAGCGGGTGGCCGATGCCGCAGGACTCACCGGCATCTCCCGCACCGGCGGCCCGGCTCCGCGCGGCACGGCGCACGGGGGCAGCCCCGAACTGAGATCCTGAACCCTTCCGGCGGTATGTGGATGACTCCAGAGTGGCCGGACCGACCCTCCCGTCGGTCTTGCCGTCGGCGTCTCGGCGGCCCAGGAGGCCATGGTCACCTACATCAAGCCCGAGGACGACCTGCACGCCGAAGCGCAGCTGCTGCTGGAACGTGGCTGGATCAGCCGTGACAGCGAAAGCCGACTGTGGATCACCGAGGCCGGCGAGCAGGCGCGTGTCGACTTGAAGACCCACGCCCCGGCCATCCGGGCGCGGATCCATCAGGGCATCGATGATGCCGACTATGTCACTGCACTGAAGGTGCTACGACGGATGATCGAGAACACCGGGGGGAAGCTGGTCTAGAGCCGTTGCCACCCGGGGCTCTTGTGCCCCCGGTGTGCCCGGGGAGACCTGCTGATGTCAGCTGCCGACAGCTGCGCCCACAAGCCCACCGGCGGACATCGCAAGGCCGAGGCCCAGGACGAAGTAGCGCCACGGGGCGAGCGATGCAACGTGCGCTCGCCCCGGCCCTTGCTGATAAGGAATCCCAGCTGCCATCACAGCAATCGCCACTGGAGCCAGGGCCATCCACGACTCTTCGATGCTGACGATGCGGAAGTACGCGATCACCACCCCCGCACCGACCGCCAGTCCACCGAGAAAGGATGCCCACCCGCGCCCACTGGGCCATCTGATGCGCAGCATTCGGCCAGCCCTACCCGTCCAGGCACGCCTTCACTCCTTCTCCAGGCCGAATGACATCTTCGGGTTCCCAGAAGCCTGGATCGCGCAGGGGTCGCAGCACGGACCGGTCGGCTCCCGGCGTATACAACCCGTACACCTCGGGCCTTGTCATCTGCTGCCGCTGGTGCCGGCGCTCGTTCGCTGCGATGTTGTCAGCCGCAGCCACGGGCAATGTCGTTGGCGAACCGCGCGGGGTCGCCTATGGTGGGCCGATGTACCCGGCCGGGCCGCTGTCCGCGACCGTCGTCACCACGGCGGCGCCCGCTGCTGCCCGGCGCCGGCGTCCCGAGGCCGTACCCGCCCGTCCGGCGGGCACCCGCTCCGTCGCGCCCATCCACGGCCTCCCGAGCCCGATCCCCACCGACCGCGGCCCACCGGGATCCCCATTCATCCGCGTACGGCCACCCAGGGCGAAGCCAACCGGCTTCGGCCCTTTTTCTTTTTCCTGGAGGGGATCCACATGGGCACCGACCTGCACGACGACCGGCTCACCCGGCTTCGCGCAACGCTGACCGAGGACTTCGCGGCGCAGACGACCCGACTGACGGAACTCACTGCCGACACCGGCGACCCCGGCGAGGCGCACACCAGGTCCGCGCTGATCGCGGCCACCCGGCAGAGCCTCGGGCAGATCGGCGACGCGCTGCGCCGGATGGCCGACGGCGGCTACGGCCGCTGCCAGCGGTGCGCCGGGCCGATCCCGGTGGAGCGGCTGGAGGCGGTGCCGCACGCCACCTTCTGCGTGCCCTGCCAGCAGAAGCACGGCTGACCCACTGGGCGCCGGGCCGTCACCACGCGGCCCGGCGCTCCGGCAGCCGGCGCCCGAGCCAGTCCAGCAGGACCCGCTCGTAGTCCGGGCTGACACCGGCCAGGTCGTTACGCCCGTCCAGGGTCGGCACGTGGTCGCAGCCGGCCAGGCGGGCCACGGTCAGCTCCGCGTCGCGTGCGGCCCGCCGCCACACCACCAGGCTCTGCTCGATCGGCGTCCACCCGTCGGTCTCGCCGTAGCAGAGCAGCACCGGGCCGGACAGCTTCGCGAAGACCGGCTCCGGGTCGAAGTCCATGTCGACCCAGGCCCCCGGGGTGTCGGGCAGCTCGCGGGGCAGGTGGGCGAGCGGGAACCAGGGCCGCGGCACGGCGACGTCGAGCTCCGCCTGGGCGGTGGCCCGGGGCACGTCGCCGCGCAGGAACCCTTCGGCGACCCCGCGCAGCCGGTCCAGCTCGGCGAGGTCGGCCTCGCCGTACCCGTGCCGCCGCAACTGCTCCGCGGTGCCGTAGCGCATCTGCGCGGCCGGGCTGACCCCGCTGCACCCGACCAGCACGAGGAAGTCGACCGGACGCCGGGTGGCGGTGAGGGTCGCCGCCCAGGCGCCCTGGCTGAACCCCCACAGTCCGACCGGTACGTCCCCGACCTGCCCGCGCAGCAGGTCCAGGGCCGCCGCCGCGTCGTCGGCCTGCGCGGTCAGTGGCACGTCGTGGCCGTCCACCCGGGGACGCCGGTCGTACCGCAGCACCGCGATCCCGGCCGGCGGCAGCAGCCGGGCCAGGTGCTCGTACAGGAAATGGGACCGCTCGCCGGCGTGCGAGCCGTGCAGCACCACAAGGCCGCCGCGTGCCGGGCCGGCCGGCCGGTCCAGGGTGGCGGGCAGGTCGAGCTCACCGAGGCGCAGCTCCATGCCGGCAGTCAACCACGCCCCGCGCGGTCCCGGCCGCCCCTCCCGCCGCCAGGCCCGCATTCACCGGAGCACCTGGCTGCGTACGCTGGCACGGTGAACCGTCGCGACCGTGGAGACCGCCGATGACCAGCCCGCACACCGTCCGGACCGCCCGTCCCGCCGACGTGGCGGCCCTCGTCGACCTGGTCGAGTCGGCGTACCGCGGGGAGCGGAGCCGGGCCGGCTGGACCACCGAGGCTGACCTGCTCGCCGGGCAGCGCACCGACCCCGACATGGTGGCCGAGGCGGTGACGAGCCCGGACGGGACGGTCCTGGTCGTCGAGGACGCCACGGGGATCGTCGCCTGCTGCCAGCTGGAGCGCCGCGACGACCACGTCTACTTCGGGATGTTCGCGGTCGACCCGGGGCGGCAGGGCGGCGGGCTGGGCCGGGACCTGCTGGCCGAGGCCGAGCGGTACGCGCGGGACGAGTGGCACACCGGCGAGATGCGGATGACCGTGATCACGCAGCGGGAGGACCTGATCGCCTGGTACGAGCGGCGCGGCTACGTCCGCACCGGCGAGCTGAGCCCGTTCCCGTACGGAGACGAGCGGTTCGGCCGGCCGCTGCGACCGGATCTCGCGTTCGAGACCCTGAGCAAGAAGCTGGGCTGAACCACCGGCGCCCCCGGGGTTCAGGCGCGGGGCGGCGCGTCGGCCAGTTCGGCGATCACCTCGGCGTGGCAGCGCTCCGGCACGCACCAGCAGCCGAGCCGGCGCCCGCGCAGGTCCGGCAGCAGCGCGAGCAGGTCGGGACGGCCGAGCAGGTACGCCCGGTACTTCTCGATCACCTCGTCCCGGGTGCCGTCCGGGCCCGGCCGGTACGGGCTGGACAGCGGGGACTGCGGCAGCCGCCAGCCGCCGCGTGACATGGCCCGCCCGACGTAGACCACGTCGGCGTACGCCGGGTCGTCCCGGTGGCCCTTGAGGTTGACGACGGTGGTCGCGCCCATGGCTGTCAGCTCCTCGCGTTCGTGCCCAGGGAGTCAGTCTGGCGGTCAGCCGGCCGGCGCGGGAGCCGGGCCGGTGGAGTCGCGGACGATCAGGGTGTGGCCGGTCGAGCGGCGACGCGGCCGGGTCGACCTGGGCTTCAACGCGAGGGTCAGCGCCATCCGGCCCATCTCGGTCATCGGCAGCCGGACGGTGGTCAGGCTCGGCGCCAGGTCGGCGGCGACGGACACGTCGTCGAAGCCGACCACCGACACGCGCTCGGGCACGCGGATGCGCCGGGACCGCAGCACGGACAGCACGCCGATCGCCATGGCGTCGTTGAGCGCGATGATCGCGGTGCTCTCCGGGTGGTAGTGCAGGATCCGCTCGGTGGCCACGCGGCCGCCGTCGCGCGTGAAGTCGGAGTGGACGACGGCCAGGTCGTCGGGGGAGTGCCCGTGCGCGGCGAGCGCGGCGGTCACCCCGGCGAGCCGGTCGGCCACCGTGGTCAGGCCCGGCGTGCCGGCGGCGACGGCGATCCGCCGATGGCCGAGGGCCAGCAGGTGGGCGCCGATGGCCCGGCCGCCGGCCTCGTTGTCCGGCACCACCGCGTCGACGCCCAGGGCGTGCCGGCCGATGACGGCGACCCGCCCACCGGCCCGCTGGAAGCCGGCGAGTTCGGCGCGCGCCTCCGCCTCCACCCGCGGGTCGTCGTAGCCGGACCCGGCGATGAGGATGATCCCGACCCGCTGGGCGATGAGGTGTCGAAGCTGGCGCAGCTCGTTCTCCGGGTCGCGTCCGGAGTGGGCGATCTGGACCAGCAGGCCCTCCTCGGCGGCGACCTGGAGCACGCCGCTGGCGATCTCGGAGAAGTACGGGTCGTCGATCTGGTGGACGATCAGGCCGACGGTGGAGCTGGCGCCGCCGGCGAGGGTGCGGGCGTACGGGTTGGCGACGTACCCGAGTTCCAGGGAGACCTGCCGGACGTGCCGGGCCACCTCCTCGCTGACGCCCTCGCGGCCGGCGAGGGCGCGGGAGGCGGTCGCCAGGGAGACGCCGGCGCGTTCCGCCACGTCGACGAGACGCAACCGTGGTCCGGGTCGGGGCATGGGTGACTCCTGGGAGGGATTGATCCGCGCCGTGCTCTTGCCTGTGGCGTAGGGCACAGCTTAGAGTACGAAAGCGCTTACGTAAGCGCTTTCGTGCGAACGGCAACGCCGCCGTCCGACCCGCCGCCCGGCGCGCCTCACCTGGCCGTGCGGCGCTCGGACGGACCTCCGTCCTGTCCCGACGTGCCTCCGACTCCACCTCCGGGCACCGCACCACGCCCGGTACGTAAGCGCTTTCGTCACCGCCACCCCCGCACCGACGAAGGGAGCACCTCCCCATGAGAAGACCTCGACGCGTCGCCGTCGCCGCCACCACCCTGCTGGCGCTGGCGCTGACCGCGGCGGCGAGCCCGGCACAGGCCGACCGGCCCGGACCGCACGACGTCCACCCCGCCCTCTGGTCACACCTGGTCGCCTTCTACGACTTCGACCACCCCGTGGTCGGCGACCCCGCGCTCGAACGGGACCTGGGCCGCTCCGGCACCGAGATCGAGCTGGTCAACGGCGCCGAGGCCATGCGGGTGCCCGACCAGGCGTACAAGGGCAGCGGCGACGCGCTGCAGACCCGGCAGGTCAACCCGGAGGCCGCCGGCAACGACGACTGGAAGGCCGGCACCTGGTCCTCCAGCGGCGTACGCACGCTGCGCGCGTTCAGCGGCGCCGAAGGCACCACGGTGATGGGCTGGTTCAAGCGCGAGATGGACGGTCCCGCGCTCAACTCCACCACCGCCAACCCGACCGACCGGTTCAACGCGATCGGCCTGGCCGGCGTGCTCACCGGCGACTCCGACGGGCACGCCGTGCGCGCCCTGCTGGAACTCATCGACGTCAAGGGCGAGCTGCGCCTGGTCGCCCTCGGCCGCCGCGTCGACGGCGGCGCCTCGCAGACCTTCGCCGCGAACGAGGACTGGCGGACCCTGCTGCCGAAGGGGGAGTGGGTGCACATGGCCGCCACCTACGACTTCACCACCGGCACCATGGCGCTCTACCGCAACGGCGAGCCGGTCGACGGCTTCTACACCACCGCGGGCGACCCGTGGCAGCTCAGCGGGCCCGGCCCGCACGTCACCAGCACCACCGACCCGCGCGGCATCAAGATCGGCGGGAGCTTCCCGCAGAACACCCTGGAACGCAACCCGTGCGACTGCCGTATGGACGGCCTCATGTTCCTCGACAGCGTGATCCCGGCCGGCGACATCGCCAAGCAGTACCGCTACATGGCCCGCTGACCGTTCCTCGGACCGTCCCACCGAGAAGGAGAATCCGCGTGTCCATTCGCGCTGGCAGCACCGGCAGGCTCCGCAGAGCCGTCCTCACCGCCGGGGTCACTGCCGCCACCCTCGTCCTGTCCACCCTGGTCGCCGCGCCCGCCCGGGCCGACGGCGCCGTCTACGACCCGATCCCCGAGTCGCCGATCCAGTCGCGGCTGGGCCTGGTGCTCGAGGAGTACGCCAGCTTCCCGCAGTCCACGCCGAACCCGGCCCCGGTCGACCAGCGGCTGGTCCGCAAGGCCCGGATCAACACCATCAGCGAGCTGCCCGACGGCTCGGGCCGGCGGGCCGTGCCGGACCTCAACGGCAACCTCTACCTCGTGGAGAACGGCACGCCGCACGTCTACCTGGACGTGGCGGCCACCTTCGCGCCGCAGTTCTTCTCCGGCCGCGGCCTCGGCCAGGGCTTCGGGTACGTCGCCTTCCACCCGGACTTCGGGCGCAACGGCCGCTTCTACACCATCCACACCGAGCAGGCGTCCCTCGCCACCCGGACGCCGGACTACGCCCAGCCGAACACCATCTACCAGGCCGTGATCACCGAGTGGACGGCCACCGACCCGGCCGCGGACACGTTCGCCGGCGGCCACCGGGAGGTGCTGCGGATCGGCTTCGGCGGCCAGATCCACGGCGTACAGGAAATCAACTTCAACCCGACCGCGAAGCCGCACGACCCCGACTACGGGATGCTCTACCTCGCCGTCGGCGACGGCGGCCAGGGCTACCGCAACGGCGACCCGCAGAACATGGGCATGCCGCACGGCAAGCTGCTGCGCATCGACCCGCGCGGCACCAACGCGCCCAACGGCCGGTACGGGATCCCGGCCGACAACCCGTTCGTCGGGCGGGACGGCGCGCTCGGTGAGATCTACGCCGTCGGCTTCCGCGACCCGCACCGGTTCAGCTGGGACCGGGCCACCGGCCGGATGTACCTGGGCCACATCGGCGAGCACGCCGTCGAGTCGATCTACGAGGTCCAGGCCGGCGACAACTTCGGCTGGAGCGAGCGCGAGGGCAACTGGGTCTTCGACAAGACCGCCACCAAGCCGTGCGACAAGCTCTACCCGCTGCCGGCCGACGACGCGAAGTACGGCTACACCTACCCGGTGGCCGCGTACGACCACAACCCGGCCGCCGGCTGGAACTGCACCTCCGACGTCGGCGTCGCGGTGGCCGGCGGGTTCGTCTACCGCGGCCACACGCTGCCCGCCCTGATCGGCAAGTACGTCTTCGGTGACCTGGTCGACGGCCGGGTCCTCTACACCGAGGCGAACGAGATGCACCGCGGCGAGGGGCTCGCCCCGATCCACCGGTTCGCCCTGTACACCACCGCCGGCGACCTGGTACGCATGCAGGACCTGTCCAGCCCCGGCGCGCCCGGCGACCCGAACCGGGTCGACCTGCGCTTCGGCACCGACGCCGCCGGTGAGCTCTACATCCTCGCCAAGGCGAACGGGAAGATCTGGAAGGTGGTCGGCACGAAGACCGTGGCGGAGGGCGACGTGGGCAAGACGAAGGTCGTCCACACCGGCGGCGCGGAGAACTGGACGCCGGTCACCCCGTCGAAGTGGCAGTTCGACGGCGACGAGGTCATCCTCGCCGAGGCCGGCGTGAGCCGCCCCGGCCCGCGCCGGCCGTTCGAGTACGCCATCCTCAACAAGGGCCCGGCCTTCTCGTCGGTCCAGATCGACGCCCGCGTACGCCTCGACACGCCCGTTGAGGTCACCAACCGGGACGTGATCATCGTGTTCGGCTGGCAGTCGGACACGCAGTACTACTACGCGCACCTGTCCACCGACAACACGATCTACCCGCACAACGGCATCTTCAAGGTCAACAACGCCGACCGGGAACGGATCGACCACCAGTGGAACGGGCGCTCCCGCGGCGCCAACCCGGCGATCACCGACGCCGACTGGCACAAGGTGCGCGTCGTGCACCTGCCCGCCACCGGCGAGATCGCCGTCTACGTCGACGGGCACCAGGATCCGCTGCTGACCGCGAAGGACACCACCTTCACCTCCGGTCGCGTCGGCTTCGGCTCCTTCGACAACATCGGCCGTACCCGTCTCTTCACCGTGACCGGTACGCCGGCGGCCTGACCACCGCCTTGCCTGGGGGCGGCGGCCACCGTACCGCCGCCCCCATCACGCGGTCCTACCGGCACCCGAGAGTCGGGTCACCCGACCAGGCCCGAGTGGTGGTCAACGCCGTGCGCGCAGCTGGGCCACGATCGACGGGTCGGTGATCCGGTTGTCGTCGGCGAGGAGGAACGCCTTGCTGAGGATCAGTGCGAGCCGGTCGTCCTCGAAGGGCAGGAAGACCGACCCGTGTGGCCCGCGCCGGGCCGGCACGATGCAGAGGTACCTGTTTCCCGGCTCCATCAGGATGTTCGCGCTGCCCAGGTGGATCTTGTAGATGGACAGTTGTCCCCGCACGACGAGATAGCGCTCGGTCAGCTCGCATCGATCAGCGATCTTCGTCCGCGGGATGATCCGCTGCAACGCGCTCCGCCGGGTCCGTGCCGTCGCCGTGAGCTCGGCCAGGCTCGCCTCCCGCCAGTAGTCGACGTAGAGGTCGTCCCCGCGATCGATCCAATGAGGATCCGCCGCGATCGAAGTGACCGACACGAACAGGTCCACGTCGCGCATGGCCTCGCTGAGCACGATGGCCGGAACCTCGGACAGCCGCGCCGTCCGCCAGGCGCCGCCGACCCGGCGATCGAACCACACCCGGTCGGTGCTGGCGCACTCCACGCCGTCGGGTTGCTGGTCGCGGTAGTCGTGTCGGAGCCCGACCCGCCAGCCCCCGCCGGGCAGGACCCGGTACGCGTCGTCGGTGTCCCCGCCGTCCCACGGACCGAGCCGCGAACAGGCCCAGCCCCGGCCCCTCATCAGCGCGTAGAGCTGCCGGTAGTAAACGATGTGCGCGGCGAACCGGTTGGAGTAGGTCTCGGTCTGCAGCTCGGCCGGCGTCAGCAGGTAGACCTCCCGGAACGCCTGCTTGAACGGTTGCCGCAGCTCGCGAGCGGTGAGCTCATCCCGCCAGCCCCGGATCTCCTCGGCCGACGTGTTCAGCGGATGCCACAGCCGGATTTCGGCGTCCGGCTCGGGTTCGGGCACCGGCGTCCCGCTCAGGTCCGCGAAACCGTCGTCGGTGGGGAGCGCTGCCCGCCGTCCGCCGGACGCGTCCGGAACCTCCCAGATCAGGCGCCGCACCACGCTCCACCCGAGACCGTTCGCCGCCAGCTCGTCACGCCAGCGCCGGTAGGGCAGGGCGGTGCCGGCGGTGAAGCCCAGTTCCAGCGACCGCGCCACCGTCGCGAGGTGTCCCCGAGCCTGTTTCACGAGGTCGCGCAGTTCCTTGACGGTGTCGGCGTGGTCGCGCCGCAAGGCTGCCGGGACGCTCGCCAGCGCCCTGCCGTTCGCCCACCACGTCAGCTCGACATCGGGGGACAGGGTGATCACGGCGTCGTACCCGCCGACGGTCACGGTGCGGACACCATCGAGCCCGAATCCGAGGTCGGGTAGCCGGAACGCCACGTCGGGCCGATCCCCGAGGGCCAGTTGGATCCGCTGCAGCTCGCGGTCGAGCTGCTTCTGTACGCCCTTGTGCCGGGCCACGGCGCGCGCGGCACGCAGCGCGGCCAACGCCTCCGGCGTGGGGAAATCCTCGACGGCACGGGCCACCTCGTGCAGCAGTGCCTGCGAGGGAGCCGTCCTGGCGGCGGTCGGCGCCACGGCGGCCCCCAGCAGGAGCGGTCGCAGCACGCCCATCAGCCACGGCTCGTCCCGCAGCAGGGCGACCCGCACCGCCCGGCCGAGCGTCCCCACCTCGTCTCTCCCGAACGCCGCGTCCGCCTTGTACGCGATCCTGCCGGACTGGATATCGGAGACCCGCCGGTGCGCCGCATCGAGCGCCCGGTGCGCGAACGACGCGTACTCCAGCATGTCGGCCAGTCGTTGCCACACGTCCGGCAGCCGGGGCGGCGAGAAGTACGAGCGCTCACCGCTCGCCTCGGCGAGCAGCGCCTGCGCGACGGGGCCGAGGGTGGACACCACCGAGGCCTCGTCCCTGGCGATCGAGTGCAGCGACCGCGTGAACAGCGCGCTCTCGATACGCGCCGTCAACCCGCCGCCGAGCCCGGCCAGGGCCATCATCGCGTACGGATGATCATTCCGGTATCGGCCGCCGATCGCCCTGACCAGCTTCTTGGCCGATCGCGCCGCCTCCATCGGCAACGGTCCCTCGCACCGGAGCAGCGCGTTGACGGCCAGGACGGGATTCCCGTAGCCCCACGGCTGCGCCAGCTCGTCCACGAGCGCGGACAGCAGGGCGGCACACGACTCCGGGGTGAACACCGGTTGCCGTTGCTGGCACGCCGCCGTGATGCCCAGCTTCACCCAGTGGGCGGGATCCACTGGCAGCAGGCGATACGCCGCGGCCAGCAGCACGCCGAGTTCCCGGTCACTGAGCCGGGACGTGTCCACCGCCCGACGGGCGATCGGATCGTTCGCCGCCGCTTCGGGGACGGTCACCACCCGCAGCAGGTCGGCGGCGTACGGCGACAGGGCCGCGTCGGGGAGCACCGTGGTCATCAGCCACCGACCAGGGGAACGAGCCGGAGAAACGTGATCTCGGTACCGGTCCGAACCTTGACCTGTACGTCGAGATCCTCGACCTGCCGGTCATCGACGAGCACGATGAAAGCGTTCCGACCGAACGCCTCCACCGCACGATCGTACTGGCGGTGCGGGTCGACCCGGCGGTGCTCGGACCTGCGTGGCCCATTGAGCGCGTGCTCGGTCTCCGACGGCTGCACCAGCCCTCGGAATTCTCCCGAGCGTCGGGCGTTGTGCTCCGCGACCTCCTGGAACACGCGCCGACGAATGACCTCGCGCAGCGGCAGCCGCTCCTCGAAGATCTCCAGATGCCACGCCTCGGGCTCACGCCCCATGGTCGTCTCATCGACGATGCTCACCATCACCACGGCGGTCAGCCTGCCAGACGGGGCCGACAAATCCCGGAGCCGGGCGAGGATGTGGCTATGGACTTCTTCTGTTACCACCGCGACCGACAAGGCTCGATGGCGTTGCGCAAGGAGTTGCTGGAAGCGCACTGGTCCTACATGGACAGGTACGCGGCAGAGATGGTCGCCCGTGGCCCGACCTTCGCCGCCGACGGCGCTACCCCCACCGGCAGTGTGCACATCGTCGACCTTCCGGATCCCGCCGCCGCCCGGGCGTTCGCCTTCGACGAGCCCAACTACCAGGCCGGCGCGTACCGGGACGTGCTCCTGCGCCGGTGGCGCAACATGCTGGGGCGCACCATGTGGGACTTCCCCGGGGGCCGGACCGGCGGCAACCGCTACCTGGTGCTCGGCCTCGGCGCGGGGCAGGCCGCCGACCTCGACGTGCCGCCGGACACGAGCGACCTGATCGCGTACGGGCCGCTGCTCTCCGACGACGCCGCCGCCTGGCTGGGCACGGCGGCGCTGGTCCGGGCGGCCGACCGGGATGAGGCACGCGCTGTCCTGACCCCCGACCGGTACGCCGAGGTCGAGGTGCACGACTGGGCGTTCGGCGGGCGACCATCCTGAGCTGAGGAGGGGTGTCAACTCAGTCGGTGGGAGGACGGACGGCAGCACGGCACCGCCTCGGTCAACGTCTGGTAGCGCCGCCGCCCTCGTCCATGCACCTCACCGTCGGTGGCTGACCAGGATCATCGTCACGGATACGAGCGTCGGAGCCGCACGGATCGGGAAGTGTGGACACGGCGGAAGCTGTGCGGCAATGACCTCGCTTGAGCAGCCTCGTCACGCTGGCTGCCGCGTCCAGGAGCCGCCGCCGACCCTCGGGGGCTGCGAATCACGGGTGGCCTCACTAAGGTGCCTCCAATGCGCATTCCACCTCTGCCTCAGGCATCGCTGGATCTCACCGGCGACAGGGCTGCGAAGCGAGCAGTCGGCAACCGTCCGGCGAACGTCACCTCGCCCATCACGATCGACGCCTACCACCCTGAGTGGCCCGCCATGTTCGCCAAGGAGGAGGCAGTTATCCGGGCTGCGCTTGGCGCACAGGCGCTTGCGGTCGAGCACGTGGGGTCGACCGCGGTGCCCGGTCTCGCGGCCAAGAACCGACTCGACATCGACCTCATCGTTGCGGACCCGGCAGATGAAGATGCCTACGTGCCGCCGCTGGAAGCCGCCGGCTACTTCCTCCGCACTCGCGACCCTGACTGGTACGAGCACCGCTGCCTCTGGACTCACGACCACGGCGTGAATCTGCACGTCTTCGGCCCTGACTGCGATGAGTACCTGCGGCATCTGATCCTCAGAGACTGGCTTCGCACCCATCCAGAAGATCGCGATCGCTACGCGGCCGTGAAGCACCGAGTCGCCCAGGAACACCCGATGGACATGGCGTTGTACGTCCAGGGCAAGTCGGCGGTCATCATCGACATCCTCAA
Organism: Micromonospora sp. AP08; assembly: GCF_008085935.1. Classification (NCBI taxonomy): domain Bacteria; kingdom Bacillati; phylum Actinomycetota; class Actinomycetes; order Micromonosporales; family Micromonosporaceae; genus Micromonospora; species Micromonospora sp. AP08. Next base: position 528,871 of record NZ_VSEZ01000002.1, on the reverse strand, counting down.
GCGGTGCGGGCTTCGCTGAGTAGAACGCGCCGACCCTCTCCCCATCCTGTCCGCCGCCGACCCACGCACCCTGGCCCTGGTCTGCTCGGCTTGCCTGGCTCGGGGCTGGCACGCGAGCTGGGTCGCGGACCCGCACGGCGCCCGGGCGGCAGCTCGCCGGCTGAAGCACGCCAATGCCAGCGTGACGGCTCGTCACGACGCCCGGCTGTCGACGGTCGGGACGCTGAGCTCGCTCGGCGCCGGGACGCGGCAAGACCGGGACCGTCCCACCGCAAGGCGGGGCGACCAATCGTGTGCTCACTAAAGCGCACTGAAAGGTAGCGGAACAGAGCATGGCAGAACACCCGGCCCCACCACGGTCTGCACTGGCCGCGCCGCACCTTGTGAATGCGAACCGCCTGGCGGTGGGGCAGATGGTCGTGGTCGGTGTGGCGGCCACCCTGTTTCTGCGAGGGACCAGCAGCGGCCCGTGGGTGCTGCTCGCGCTCTTCGTCGGGCTGCACGTCGTGCTGCTCATCGGCGCGGTAGCGCTGCTGACGATGACCTACCTGCTCGGCACCCTCACCCGCCACGGGTCGCCGCTGACCGAAAGTCCCGGCGGCCGGTGCGGCTGGACGCTCCTTATCTGGGCCGGCGGCGCCGCACTCGTCGGCTACGGCCGTTCGGCCCTCGGTCAACTCGGCTTCGAGCCCGACCGGCATCCCGAGGTCGGCCACTGGCTGCTTGGCGTGGGAGTGGCGCTCGTGGTGGGCCTCTTCACCCGGTCACGACATGTACGAGTCGGCTCGGCTGTACTGATCTCGCTCTTCGTCGTGGCCACCGCCGCACTGCGAGCCGTCTGCTGATTTCGCCCCCGAATTGAGGCTCTGCCCTGCAAAGTCGGCTCGGTGCACCTGGCGCTCGCCGGCGAGTGCCGGCAACGCAGTACGCAACAGCCGGGGCGAGCGGGTCGCGACGAACTCGTCGAAGCCCTCAGGTGTGGTCGAAGCAGCCACGCTGGCCGAGGCCATCGACATCGTGTCGCCTGCACCCTGCGCCGTCACGCACGGCGTGGTCGAGGTATGGCCGTTGCAGGAACCGTCGTGAGCGTCGGCTGGGCCTGCCCGCTCATCGGCACGAGCGGTCGGCAGGCTTGTCGCTCGCGCCGGCGCGGCGCCTGACGCCACTCGGCGGCAGATGTGCGCGTGGTCCGCGCCACGAATGGCCATGACCGGTGGTCGGCGGCTGACGACAGCATCACAATCCACGGCCGGCGGCACCGACTCTGCGATCGAGGAGATGGATCAGTCGAGAATGCGGCGGCTTTGATCCCGCCTCGTCCTATGGAGAGCGTAGTGCTATCCGCGAGCCAGCCGCCGGGACAGTACCTTGCCGGCCTCGACCAACCACCGGCCCGGGTCCCGTAGCGCCGCGTCGACCGATCCGGCGAGGTCCACCAGGGACACCGCCGCCGCCGACCCGGGGACGGGCCCGCTGATCTGCCCGGCGGCCACCGCGACGCGTGCGCCGGCGGACGCGGCCGAGTCCAGCAGCGAGCCGACCACCTTGCCTCTCAACGAGGTCTCGTCGAACCGCCCCTCGCCGGTGAGCACCACGTCCGCGCCGGCGAGCGCGTCCGCCAGCCCGACCAGCTCCGCGATCGTCGTCGCGCCCGGCACGATCCGGGCCCCCCACACCGCCGCCAGACCGTACGCGGTGCCGCCGGCCGCGCCGGCGCCCGGCGCGTCGGGTTCACCGCCGGCCAACTCGGCGAATCGGCGCAGCGCCCCGTCCAGCAGGGTCACGTCCGCCGCCCCCGCGCCCTTCTGCGGCCCGTAGACGGCGGCCGCGCCGGCCGGCCCGGTCAGCGGCGCGGTCACGTCGACCAGCAGTCGCACCCCTTCGGGAGGCGCGGGCAGCAGGTAGGCGGCGTCGAGACGGGCCAGGTCGGCCAGCGCCGCGCCGCCCAGCGGCAGGTCCCGGCCGCCTTCGTTCTGCAGCCGCAGCCCGAGGGCGCGCAGCGCGCCGGCGCCGCCGTCGGTGGAGGCCGAGCCGCCGAGGCCGATCACGAGGCGGGTGGCCCCGGCGGCCAGGGCGGCGCGCGCCACCACCCCGAGCCCGTACGTGTGCGCGCCGAGCGGGTCCGGCCGGCGCATCAGCGGCAGCCCACTGGACTGGGCCAGCTCCAGCACGGCCGTGCCGTCGGGCAGCAGCAGCCAGGCCGCGGACACCGGCCGGCCGTCCGGACCCGGCACGGTCATGGTCCGGCGATCGGCGTCGGGCAGCGCGGCGGCGAAGGCGTCGACCGTGCCTTCGCCGCCGTCCGCCAGGGGAAGCAGCCGTACGTCGTCGCCGGGCCGGTGGGCCAGCCAGCCGCGGGCCAGGGCGCGGGCCGCGTCGTCGGCGGTCACCGAGCCCTTGAACGAGTCGGGCGCGACGACGACCCGCATCAGTCGGCGAGCACGAGCTGGAGGTACCGGTCCTTCATGGTGGCGAGGACCTCGTCGGGGTCGGTCGCCCACACCTCGGCGTTGAAGATCTCCACCTCGGTGTCGCCGGTGTAGCCGGCCTCCTCGACCGCCCGCCGGAACGGCGGGAAGTCGATGTGCCCGTCGCCCATCATGCCCCGGCCGAGGAGCACGTCGGCCGGGAGCGGGGTGAGGAAGTCGCACACCTGGAAGCTGGCGATACGTTCCCCGGCCCGGGCGATCTGCCGCCACACGTCCGGGTCCCACCAGATGTGGAAGGTGTCGACGACGACCCCCACCTGCGCGACCGGGAACGGTTCGGCCAGGTCGAGCGCCTGCCCCAGGGTGGACAGCACCGCCCGGTCCGCGCAGTACATGGGGTGCAGCGGCTCCAGGGCCAGCCGGACGCCCCGCTCACCCGCGTACGGGGCCAGCTCGGCGAGGGCGTCGGCCACCCGCTGCCGGGCGCCGATCAGGTCGCGGGAACCGGGCGGCAGGCCGCCGACGACCATGACCAGGCAGTCCGTGCCCAGGCCGGCGGCCTCGTCGATGGCGCGCCGGTTGTCCTCCAGCGCGGCCCGGCCGGCCTCACCGTCGGCGGTGAGGAAGCCGCCCCGGCACAGCGACGACACCCGCAGTCCCGCGTCGGCGACGAGCTTCGCGGCGGCGGCCACCCCGATCTCGGCGACCGGCTCCCGCCACAGCCCGATGGCCGGGATGCCGGCGCGGATGCAGCCGTCGACGGCCTCCCGCACCGACCAGGACTCGGTGGTGCGCTGGTTCAGCGACAACTTCGCCAGGCGGGGATCGACGGCACTCATGCGGTCACCCCGGCCACGGACAGGTAGCGGCGCATCCGGGCGACCGCCAGGTCCGGGTCGAGGAGCAGCCCGGCGGCGTCGGCCAGCCGGAACACCTGGACGAGGTGCGGCACGCTGCGCCCGCTGTGCAGCCCGCCCACCATGGTGAAGCCGGGCTGGAAGCCGTTGAGCCAGGACAGGAACGCGATGCCGGTCTTGTAGTACTGCGTCGGCGGGGCGAAGACGTGCCGGGACAGCGGCACGGTGGGGTCCAGGATCGCCCGGAAGCCCGCCGTGTCGCCGGCGTCGAGGCGTTGCAGCGCCGCCGACGCGGCCGGGGCGACGGCCGCGAACGCGCCGAGCAGCGCGTGGCTGAACCGCTGGCCGTCGCCCGCGATCAGCTCGGGGTAGTGGTAGTCGTCGCCGGTGTAGACCTTGACGGTGGGCGGCAGCAGCTCGCGCAGCCGCACCTCCCGCTCGGCGTCCAGCAGCGACACCTTCACCCCGTCGATCACGTCGGCGTGGGCCTGGATGAGGGAGACGAACGTCTTGGTGGCCTCGTCGAGGTCGGTCGACCCCCAGTAGCCCGCGAGGGCCGGGTCGAACATGTCGCCGAGCCAGTGCAGCACGACCGGCGTGGACGTCTCCCGCAGCACCTGCTCGTAGACGCGCAGGTAGTCATCCGGGCCGGTGGCCAGCGCGGCCAGCTGCCGGCTGGCCATCACCACGGCGGTCGCCCCGCACTCCTGCACGAACCCGACCTGCTCGACGTACGCGCCGACGACCTCGTCGAGGGTGTCCGGCACCCCGGTGAGCTGGTCGGTGGCCGCCCCGGCCACAATGCGCCCGCCGCAGGCGGCGGCCTCGGCGGCGCTGCGCCGGATCAGCTCCCGGGTGGCCGCCCAGTCCAGCCCCATCCCGCGCTGGGCGGTGTCCATGGCCTCGGCCACGCCGAGCCCCCAGGACCAGAGGTTGCGCCGCACGTTGAGCGTGGCGTCCCAGTCCAGCCGGGCGGGCCGGCCGGGCGCGTTGTCGGCGTGCGGGTCGGCGACCACGTGCGCCGCGGCGTACGCGATCCGGCTCGCCGGCGGGGTGGCCGGCCGCTGCCAGCCGGCCGGCTCGCGCAGGGTCAGTTCCTCGGCGCCGCCGTCCGGGCGGGGCAGGGTGATCCGGGCGGTCACAGCCCGATCTCCTCGATCTCGACCCGCCGTCCCTCCCGGGCCGAGCGGAGCCCCGCCTCGGCGAGCTGAACGCCGCGGACGCCGGCCAGGAAGTCCCACGGGAACGGGTCGCCGTCGACGACGTGCCGCAGGAACGCCTCCCACTGCACCTTGAACCCGTTGTCGAAGTCCTCGTTGTCGGGGACCGTCTGCCACTGTGCGCGGAAGTTCTCGGTGACCGGCAGGTCCGGGTTCCACACCGGCATCGGGGTGGCGCCGCGGTGCTGGATGCGGCACTCGCGCAGCCCGGCCACGGCGCTGCCGTGCGTGCCGTCGACCTGGAACTCCACCAGCTCGTCGCGGTAGACCCGGACGGCCCAGGAGGAGTTGATCTGCGCGGTGATGCCGCCGGCCAGCTCGAAGATGCCGTACGCGGCGTCGTCGGCGGTGGCCCGGTAGGTCTGGCCGTTCTCGTCCACCCGCTCGGGAATGTGCGTGGCGATGTGCGCGGTCACCGCCGTCACCGGGGCGAAGATCTGCTCCAGCACGTAGTGCCAGTGCGGGAACATGTCCACGGTGATGCCGCCGCCGTCCTCGGCGCGGTAGTTCCAGCTCGGCCGCTGGGCGTCCTGCCAGTCACCCTCGAACACCCAGTAGCCGAACTCGCCGCGCACCGACAGGATCCGGCCGAAGAAGCCGCTGTCGACCAGCCGCTTGAGCTTGCGCAGGCCGGGCAGGAAGAGCTTGTCCTGCACGACGCCGTTCTTGACGCCCCGGGCGGCGGCGAGCCGGGCCAGCTCCAGCGAGCCGGTCAGCCCCTCGGCGAGCGGCTTCTCGGTGTAGATGTGCTTGCCGGCCTCGATGGCCGCCCGGATGGCCTTCTCCCGCTGCGCGGTGACCTGGGCGTCGAAGTAGATCTGGTGGGAGTCGTCGGCGAGCGCGGCGTCCAGGTCGGTCGTGTACGACGTCAGCCCGTGCCGGGCGGCGATCTCGGCGAGCTTGGCCTCGTTGCGGCCGACCAGGGTCAGCTCGGGCCAGATCCGGCTGCCGTCGCGGGCGGGCAGGCCGCCCTGCTCGCGGATGGCGAGCAGGGAACGGACCAGGTGCTGCCGGTACCCCATCCGTCCGGTCACCCCGTTGAGGATGATCCCGATAGACGTGCGCTCCACGTGTGTGTCCTTCCGGTGGTTATTCGGCGGTCGTCGTCGCACCCAGCAGGTCCCGGATGCGTCCCGTGGCACGGGCGAACTCCGGCGCCGACATGGTCGGGCCGTAGTCCCGCTCGACGGGAAGGTCGACATCGATGACCTCGGCGACGGTGCCGGGTCGAGGGGTCATGACGATCACCCGGTTGGCCAGGTAGACCGCCTCGGCGATGGAGTGGGTGACCAGCAGGACGGTGGTGCCGGTCTCCCGCCAGATCCGCCGCAGTTCGACGTTCATCTGCTCGCGGGTGAGGGCGTCGAGCGCCCCGAAGGGCTCGTCCATGAGCAGCACCGGGGGGCGGTGCAGCAGCGCGCGGCACAGGGCCACGCGCTGCTGCATGCCACCGGAGAGCTCGTTCGGGTACGCGTCCTCGAAGCCGGTCAGCCCGGTCATGGCGATCAGCTCGTCGACGCGCTGGCGCGCCTGCGCCTTCGGCATGCCCCGCATCTCGGCCTGGAGCAGGATGTTGCGCCGGGCCGTGCGCCACTCCAGCAGGGCGGCGCGCTGGAAGACGTACCCGATGTCGCGCCGCGGCCCCCGCACGTCCTCGCCGTGCAGGCGGACCTGGCCCGACGACGGCCGCAGCAGGCCGGACACCAGCTTGAGCAGCGTGGACTTGCCGCAGCCGGAGGCGCCGACGATGGCGACGAACTCGCCCGGCTCGATCCGCACCGAGACGTCCCGCAGCGCCGTGACGTCCTTCTTCTTGGTGCGGAACCGGACCGCGACCTGCTCGATGTCGACCGCGGCACCGGTCGCCGTGGCGTCCGCGGAGCGCTGCGTGGTGGTGTTGCCGACCGTCATCGGTCTCATCCCTTCGGCGCGAAGCTCGCGTCCCAGTACTTCGAGGGCGACTCCGCCTTGGTGATCACGCCGGCGTCGGCGAAGACGGTGATGGTCTTCTGCCAGTCGGACTCGTCGTTGATGCCGGGGGCCTGGCCCTTGGTGGCGTCGGTGTGCAGGAGCTGCACCGTGGCCTTGAACTGGTCGGTCAGGACCTTCTCCGACGGCAGCTGCTGGGAGGCGCCCTGCATCGCCGCCACGGCGCCGGCGGCGTCCTTCTCGGCGGCGGCCCAGGCCTCACTGCTGGCCGCGACCATCCGCTTGACCAGGTCCTGCTTGTTCTTGATGGTGTCGCCGGAGGCGAGCAGGCCGTTGCTGAAGAAGGTCAGGCCGTGCTCGGCGAACTTCAGGTAGGAGACCTGCTTGCCGGCCTTCTCCTGCATGGTCGGGCCCTGGTCGGTGGCGAAGCCGAGCAGCGCGTCGGTCTTGCCCGACATGACGGCGGCCATCTTGCCGGCCGGGTCGGTGTTCTGGAGGGTCACGTCGGTGGCGGCCAGGCCGTTGGCCTTGAGGAACGCCGGGAAGGTCTTGCTCAGGGCGTCGCCGGCCGTGGAGGCGATGGTCTTGCCCTTGAGGTCGGCGGGGGAGTTGATGTTCTTCTCGCTGAAGAACTGCACCGACGACGGGGTGGTCTGGAGGAAGACGCCGACGCTCTTGACGTCCATCCCCTGGCCCACGGCCGACAGCAGCGCCGGGGTGTCGGCCCAGCCGAAGTCGGTCTGCCCGGCGGCGGTGGCCTGGATCGTCTTCTGCGAGCCCTGGCCGGCCTGGATGGTCAGGTCGATGCCGTGCTTGGCGAAGATCTCCTTCTTCTTGCCGTAGTAGAACGGCGCGTGCTCGCCGTACGGGTACCAGTTGAGGGTGAGGGTGACCTTGTCCAGGCCCTGGGCGTTCTTCTCCTGCTCGCCGGAGGACGAGCCGCAGGCGGTGGTGGCCAGAAGGAGTGCCGGCACGAGGGCGGCGGCGAGAGTACGCAACTTCATCCGAGGGTTCTCCTGTTCACAGCGTTGTGGTGGCGGCGTCGGTGCGGCGGCTGGCGTGCCAGGGCAGGACCAGGTACTCCAGCAGTTCGACGACGACGAAGAGGAGCACGCCGAGCAGCGACATGATGATCAGCCCGGCGAACAGGGTCGGGGTGTCGAGGTTGCCGTTGGCCTGCAGGATCACGTAGCCGAGGCCCTCGTTGGCGCCGACGAACTCACCGACGACGGCGCCGGTGACGGCCATGGTGGCGGCGACCTTGAGGCCGGCGAACAGGTGCGGCAGGGCGGCGGGGAACCGGATCTTGCGGAAGGTCTGTGCCGGGCCCGCGCCCATGGTCGCCGACAGTTGCAGCATCTCCGGGTCGATCGACTTCATGCCGGTGACCGTGGAGATGACGATCGGGAAGAAGGCCATCAGGACCGCGACGACGACCTTGGGCGAGAGCCCGAAGCCGAGCCACACGATGAACAGCGGCGCGATCGCGATCTTCGGGATGACCTGGGCGAACAGCAACAGCGGGTAGAGGCTCTTCTCGACGGTGGGTGAGTAGACCATCACCACGGCGGAGAGCACGCCGACCACGATGGCGATGGCGAAGCCCAGCACCGTCTCGTAGGTGGTGATCCAGGTGTGGTGGGCGAAGTAGCCCGGCTGGGCGAGGACGACGTCCAGCGTCGTGCCGGGCGAGGGAACCAGGTAGGGCTTCACCAGGTCGGCGGCGGTGACAAGCCACCAGACGACGAGGATGGCCACGAGGACCGCGGCGGGACGCCAGGTGTTGCGGGCGAACCGCAGCAGGCCGGCCCCCGCTCCGGCCGGGCGGCGGGCGGCCGACGCGGTGGCGCCGGCGGAAGCGGTGCGCTCCGGTTGCTCGATGGTGCTCTGCGCGGCCATGACCCTCCGTTCTCCCTGGCTGGCCGGTGGTTTCCGGGTCTTCAGCCGCTGGGTAGGCGCGTGCCGTCGGCAGGGCCGGACGACCCCGGTGAGGACGGGGAACCGGCCCTGAATGCGCTTTCAGTAAGCGCTTTCAGGGTGCTACGGTAACCACGCCGAAATAATCCGGTCAAGAACTTCCGCAGGGGGAGATTCGATGCCGCCACGGGCGCACGTGACCTTGGAAGACGTGGCCAGAGCCGCCGACGTCTCGCTGGCCACGGCCTCCCGGGCGCTCAACGGCATGCGCGTCACCCCCCAACTACGCGACCGGGTCCTCGCCGCCGCCGAGAACCTGGCCTACACGCCCAACGCGCACGCCCGGGCCCTCGCGGGCGCCTCGCACCGCACCGTCGGGGTCATCTGCCACGACGTCACCGACCCCTACTTCGCCGCCATCGCCGGCGGCGTCATGCGGGTGGCCGGGGACAACGACCTGCTGGTCATGCTGGCCAGCACCTTCCGCGACCCCGAACGGGAGATCGCGTACGTGTCGATGCTGCGCGCCGAGCGGGCCCCGGCCATCCTGCTGATCGGCTCCGGCTTCGAGGACGCCAGCTGGGAGCGGGCCCTGGAGGCCGAGCTGAAGCCCTACCTGGACGGTGGCGGCCGGGTCGCGGTGGTCAGCCGGCACCGCAGCCTGAAGGTCGACAGCGTGCTGCCGGAGAACCGCGCCGGCGCCGCGGCCATGGCCCGCGCCCTGCTCGACCTCGGCCACCGCCGGTTCGCGGTGCTCTCCGGGCCGCGGGCGCTCACCACCGTCGCCGACCGGCTCGGCGGCTTCCGCGAGGAGCTGGCCAAGGCCGGCGTCGCGCTCGACCCCGCCGACGTCGTCGAGGGGCCCTTCACCCGCGACGGCGGCTACGGCGCGATGTCCGAGCTGCTGGACCGGGGATCCGCCGCCACATGCGTGTTCGCCCTGACCGACGTGATGGCCATCGGCGCCTGCGCGGCGCTGCGCGACCGGGGCCTTACCGTCCCCGGCGACATCTCCGTCGCGGGCTTCGACGACATCCCGATCGTCCGCGACCTCACCCCGGCGCTGACCACGGTGGCGCTGCCCCTGCAACGCCTGGGAGAGAAGGCGATGGAGCTGGCGCTGACCGAGAACAACGGACGGCGGCGCCGGCTCCTGCGGATGGGTGGCGAAGTGGTCCTGCGCGGCAGCACCGCCAAGGTGGGCTCGTGAGCCCGCTCGTCGCCGATCTGGCCGGCCTGACCATCGACGCGGTCGAGACGTACGCCGTGGCGCTGCCGACCATCCGCTCGTTCGGCGTCTCCGGCGGCTCGGTCGCCGTCGCCGGCACGCCGAGCATCCGGGTGCTCGTCAAGGTCACCGCCGGCGGCGTCACCGGCTGGGGCGAGGCCACCCCGATCCCGGCGTGGACCTACGAGACGGCCGAATCCATCGTCACCACCGTCGACCGCTACCTCGCCCCGGCGATCCTCGGCCGCCCGGCCTGGGATCTCGACGGGGTGACCACCGCGTTCGACCGCGCGATCAACCGGGGCTTCACCATCGGCGCCCCCCTCGCGAAGTGCGCCGTCGACGTCGCCCTGCACGACCTGCTCGGCCGGGCGCTGGGCGTGTCCGTCGGCGTGCTGTGGGGGCAGCGCCGCCGGGAGACCATCCAGCTCGGCTGGATCGTCTCCGGCCAGACGGCCGCGGAGGTGGCCGACGCGGTGGCCGAGGGCAGGGGCCTCGGGTACGAGGCGTTCAAGGTGAAGGTCGGCCTGCACAGCGAGGCCGAGGACGCCGCCGTGGTGCGGGCGGTCCGCGAGGCCGCGCCCGACGCCGCGCTGTGGGTGGACGCCAACCAGGCGTACACCGTCGACGGCGCGCTGCGGATGGCCGGCCGGCTCGCCGACCTCGACGTCACCGCGTTCGAACAGCCGCTGCCGGCCAACGACGTCGCCGGGCAGCGGCGGCTGCGGGAGACCTCACCGATCCCGGTCGCGCTCGACGAGAGCCTGCGCCACCCGAGCGACCTGGCGACGTTCGTGAAGCTGAACGCCGTCGACGTGGCGATCGCCAAGGTGCAGCGCAGCGGCGGCCTGACCCTGTCCCGGCGGCTCTGCGCCCTGGCCGAGGACGCCGGGGTGCGGCTCATGGGGTCCGGGCTCACCGATTCCGACCTGGGGCTGGCCGCCTCGCTGCACCTGTTCGCGGCGTACGGGATCGACCCCCCGGTCGACCTCAACGGGCGGCAGTTCCTCACCTCCTCCTACGCCACCGGCGCGACGGTCGAAGTGAAGGACGGGGTCGCGCGGGTGCCGACCGGGCCAGGGCTGGGCGTCGAGGTGGACGAGTCGGTGGTGCGGGAACTCGCCGTGGACGTCCTCGCCCGGTAGTCCGGCGGGGTCCGGCTCACGGCCTCGACCAGAACGGGTCCCGGCCGATGAAACCCAGCATCCTGGTCTGGGCGCCCGCGTCATCCGGGACCGCCACTCGCGGGCCGTACTGGCCCGAGGAGCGGATGACCTCCTCCATCTGCTCCATCCCCCCGAGGAGTTCCGCGCAGAACTCCGGGTCCAGCGTGTCCTCCTGGCCGGTGGCCCTGGAGAGGTCCCAGGTGTGCATGAACACGTCGGTGGTGTAGAACCGGTCGATCGCGGCCGCCAGCGGCAGGCTGCCGATGTGGGGGTTGGTGAGCTGGCGGTGCGCCGTCTCCGGGTCGTCCAGCACCGCCTGCACGGCATCGGTGTGGATCTGCCATGCGGCGACCGGGTCCTCGTCCACCGACGGCCCCTTGGGCAGGTCGATGCCGGCGCCGGAGGCGAGAAAGCCGGGGAACCATTCGGTCAGGTGACGCACGACGTCGCGGGCGGTCCAGCCGGCCACCGGGGCCGGCGCGTCCCACGACCGGGTGCCCCGGACCCGGTCGGTGAACAACCCGGCAACCTGGCGGTGCCGCTCAGCCGGACGGTCAGACAGCGCCATCGAGGATCATCCTCTCCAGCTTCGCGTAGCCGTCGTTGACGCCGACCTCCATGCCACTGCGCAGCCACGCGTCGCGGCCTTCGAAGGTGTCGACCAGGGACTGGGTGCGCAGCCGCGTACGGCCGTCGCCCAGGTCCTCGAACCACAACGTCTCCAGCGCTACTCCGTCGGGGTCGCCCTCGAACGTGAAGGTCTGCACGATGCGGTCCGGCCGTACGTCGTGGAAGCAGCCGCGGAACCGGTACTCCGTGCCGTCGTGCACCGAGACGTAGCGCCAGCTGCCGCCGCTGGACGCGTCCCAGTGTTCGATGCGGGTGGCCGTGGTGTCGGGACCCACCCACCGGGCGAACAACCCGGGATCGGTGTGGGCGCGGAACAGTTGCTCTGGTGTTGCCGCGAAGTCACGACTCGTCCGGATGACCGGCACCGTCGGATCGGCTTCGATCATGGCCTCCGTGATCCGGTCCATGCGCGTCTCCTCTCATCTCCGCCAGCACGGCGTCGAGGCGGCGATAGCGCTGCTCGACGCGGCGCCGGTGGCGCTCGATCCAGGTGTCCATCAGGTCGAGGGCCTGGGCCTCCAGGTGCACCGGCCGGGGCTGCGGCCCGCTCGGTCGGCTGACCAGCCCGGCGTCCTCGAGCACCCGCAGGTGCTTGTAGACCGCCTGCAGCGTCATCCGGTACGGCTCGGCCAACTGGCTCACGGTCGCGTCGGCCTCGGAGAGCCGGGCCACCATGTCGCGTCGCGTCGGGTCCGCGAGGGCGGCGAAGGCCCGGGACAGCGCATCCGTGGTCATCCGTCCCGCCCTTTCAACTAGATGGTTTAAAGCACTGTAGGCACCGGGCGAACCTGCCGTCAACAACCCGCCCGGTCCTCGGGTTGCCCGCCCTCGATCGGTGGAGTAGGCAGGAGGTTCACTCATGTCGATCTGGGAGGCCAGATGAGATTTCGGGCCCTCGTCACCGCCACCATCACCCTGACCACGCTCATGGCCGCGAACACCGTTCCCGCCCAGGCGAAGCCGGCTGCGCCGCCGAAGGAGCCGGTGGCCGTCGGCTACGGGGGAGCGGTCTCCACCGTGGACGCCACGGCCACGGCCGTCGGCCTGCAGGTGCTGCGGCGCGGCGGCAACGCGGTCGACGCGGCGGTCGCCGCCGCCGCGACGCTCGGCGTCACCGAACCCTTCTCGGCCGGCATCGGCGGCGGCGGATTCTTCGTCTACTACGACGCGAAGAGCCGGCGGGTGCACACCATCGACGGCCGCGAGGCCGGACCAGCCTCGATGAGCGAGACCACCTTCGTCGACCCGGCCACCGGAGCGCCGTACCGGTTCGACGAGGCCCGGATCAGCGGGCTGTCGGTCGGCGTCCCGGGCACCCTGCTCACGTGGCAGGACGCGCTGGACCGCTGGGGCACCCGCTCGCTCGCGCAGCTGCTCACGCCCGCCGCGCGGGTCGCCGAGGAGGGCTTCCCCGTCGACGAGACCTTCGCCGGTCAGGTCGCCGGGAACCAGGCGGCGTTCGGCCAGTTCAGCTCGACCAGCGCGCTGTACCTGCCCGGCGGGCAGCCGCCGGCGGTCGGCAGCACCTTCCGCAACCCGGACCTCGCCCAGACGTACCGGCTGATCGCCAAGCGGGGCACCGACGTCCTCTATCGCGGCGAGGTCGGTCGCGACGTGGTCGCGACCGTGCAGCACCCGCCGGTGGCGGCGCAGCCGGTCGGCTCCTGGCCGTACCCCATCCGACCCGCCGGAATGACCGCCGCCGACCTGGCCGCGTACCGCACCCGCTTCCCCGAGCCGACCCATTCGGACTACCGCGGCCTCGAGGTGTACGGCATGTCCACCCCGTCCAGCGGCGGCACGGCCGTGGGCGAGGCGCTCAACATCCTCGAACAGTTCGACCTGCGGTCCATGACCGCGACCCAGGCGATGCACCACTACCTGGAGGCCAGCGCGCTGTCGTTCGCCGACCGCAACCGGTACGTCGGCGACCACACCCCGCGCAGCGTGCTCCGAGAGCTGCTCAGCGACACGTACGCCAAGGAGCGGGCCTGCCTCATCGACCCGTCGGCGGCGCTGCCCAAGCCGGTCGCGCCCGGCGTTCCCGACGGCGCCTACGGCGGCTGCTCGGCGGCGACGGTCGCCGACGTCCGCGACGACCGCACCGGCACCACCAACCTGACCGTGGCCGACCGGTGGGGCAACGTCGTGGAGTACACGCTGACCATCGAGGCGACCGGCGGCAACGGCATGGTCGTGCCCGGCCGGGGCTTCCTGCTGAACAACGAGCTGACCGACTTCAACTTCGCGCCGACCCAGGGCACGGCGCCCGACCCGAACCTCCCGGGGCCGGGCAAGCGCCCGCGCAGCTCCATGTCACCCACCATCGTGCTGGCCGACGGCCGGCCGTTCCTGGCCGTCGGCTCGCCCGGCGGCGCGACGATCATCACCACCGTCCTGCAGATGCTGGTGAACCGGATCGACCGGGGCATGACGCTCCCGCAGGCCCTCGCCGCGCCGCGGGCGTCGCAGCGCAACGGCGCCAGCACGCAGGCGGAGCAGGCCTTCATCACCGGGTACGCCACGGGTCTCCCGCCGGGTCACGCCTTCTCGTCCACCGCGGAGATCGGTGCGGCGACCGGAATCGAGTTCCTGCCCGACGGCCGGCTGGTCGCCGCGGCCGAGCCCGTACGCCGGGGCGGCGGCGCGGCGGCCGTCGTCGGCCGCTGGGCGCGCGACTGACGACGCTGTGACGGGCACCAGGGCCGACAGTTCCGGCCCTGGTGCCCGTCAGCACTCCTGCAGGCGGTCTCTCAGTACCGCAGCTTGCGCAGGTAGCGGTAGCCGACCTCGGCCGTCCGCTGCGGCGTCACGTCGGGGGTGTCGTTCTCGACGATGTACTCCAGCACCGAGTGCTCCCGGAAGATCCGGGCGAAGTCGATCATCCCGGTGCCCAGGTCGGCCATGTCGCCGGTGGCCGCGTCCCGGTCCTTGACGTGGTACTGCAGGACGCGCTGCGGCGCGGAGCGGATGACGTCCAGGGCGAAGCCCTCCGGATCCGCAACGCCGTCGCCGGAGTTGATGCCGCCGGTGACCGCCCAGTAGAGGTCGACCTCCAGGTGCACGAGCTTCGGGTCGAGCTCCGCGGTCAGTACGTCCCAGGGCCGCTTGCCGCCGCCGAGGTCGATGGTGAACTCGTGGGCGTGGTTGTGGTAGCCGTAGCGCAGGCCGGCCGCCCGCGCCGCGGCGGCCTCGACGTTCATCTGCTCCGCCCAGCGCTTCCACTCGTCGGCGCTCTCGGAGTAGAGGTAAGGCACCACCATGAACTGCTGGCCCAGGGTGAGCGCGTTCTGGATCTTCTGCTCCAGCCCGGCGGCGTCGGCGCTGATCCCGTCGTGGCTGGAGCTGGCCTTGATGCCGATGCCGTCGAGGAACTGGCGCAGCTGGGCGGCGGTCCGACCGAAGTAGCCGAGCGCCAACTCGACGCGCGGATACCCGATGCGGGCCAGGTGGGTGAGCGTGGCGTCGTAGCCGGGCGAGCCCCACAGCGCGTCGCGCACCGTCCACAGCTGAATGCTGATCAGGCCCGGGGGCACGTGGCGCCGCCCGGTCGGGTGGATGGTGGCCGACGCGGCCGTCGCACCGACGCCGGACGCCGCGAGCCCCACGCCGGCGAGGGTGGCGAGTGAGCCGCGCAGCAGGCTGCGCCGGTCAACGGAGCGCCGCAGCGCGGCCATCCCGTCGTGTCCGTAACACATGATTGCTCCTTTCGAGGGTCATGCGGAGGGGACCAGGACGACCTGGTCGCTGCCGGACAGGGACGGCAGGCCGTCACCGCCGGCGTCGGTGTAGGACGCCACGAACACCGCGGTCAGGTTGTCGTGCTCCGGGTCGTGGCCGGAGGGCACCGTCGTCTGGATCGAGCCGGTGCAGCCGGTGGCGGTGGTCTGCGGGTGCCCGTGCTGGTCGTGGCCGAGGACGTAGGTGACGGTGACCCGGGAGCAGTCCACCGGCTGGTCGTCGGTCACCCGTACCTCGAACTGGACGGTGTCGCCGAAGGCGAAGGGCTGGCCGTCGGCCGGCTTGACCAGTTCCACGACCGGCGCGGCGTTGCCGACCACGATCCGGACCGAGGCGGAGGCCGAGAGGCCGCCCGGGTCGCTCACGTTGAGCGTCGCGTTGTACAGGCCGTTCTTCCGGTACGTGAACGTCGGGTTCGCCGTCCGCGAGTCGACCTTGCCGTCGTTGTCGAAGTCCCACGCGTACGTCAGCCGGTCGCCGTCGTAGTCGGTGGTGCCCTCGCTGGAGAACGTGACGGTCAGCGGGGCGACCCCGTTCGTCGGTGCGGCCGACACCTGGGCAACCGGGGTGTGGTTGCCCGTCCAGCCGGTGTAGTCGATCCGGGCCAACTGCGCGTCGGGGTTCTCGCTGAAGTAGCCGTCGCCGTACTCCAGCACGTAGAGCGCGCCGTCCGGGCCGAACTCCAGGTCCATCGGGTTGTCGAAGGTGATCGAGGGAAGCACCGGCTCGATCCTGGTCAGGTCGCCGTCGGCGTCCAGCCGGAAGCCCTTCACGTAGTCCCGCGTCCACTCGTGGAACAGCGGCATGCCGTCGTAGTAGGCCGGCCACGCCACCGGCACGCGTCCCCGGGTGGTCGGCTGCGAGAACTGGTACGCCGGCCCTGCCATCGGGCCGATGCCGCCGGTGCCCAGCTCGGGGAACTGCGCCGAGGGGCCGTAGTTGTACCAGACCTGCGGCTGTTCCACGGGCGGAAGCTGGCGCAGCCCGGTGTTGTGCGGCGACTCGTTGACCGGCGCGGCGCAGTTGAACGTCGCCCCCGACTGCCCGGTGGCGAAGTCGTAGTCCACGTACGGCAGTTGCGCGGTCGCGCAGTACGGCCAGCCGTAGTTGCCGGCCTTGCGGGCGGCCAGCCACTTGCCGTGCCCCGCCGGCCCGCGCAGCGGATCGGGTGCGCCCGCGTCCGGCGAGTAGTCGCCGACGTACAGGTCGCCCGTCTCGCGGTTCAACTCGATCCGGAACGGGTTGCGCAGGCCCATCAGGTAGATCTCCGGCCGGGTGCCGGCCGTGCCCTCCGGGAACAGGTTGCCCTCCGGGATGCGGTACCCGCCGTTCGCGCCGACCGTGATGCGCAGGATCTTGCCGCGCAGGTCGTTCGTGTTGGCCGCGGTGCGCTGCGCGTCGTACGCCGGATTGCGGCCCGGACGCTCGTCCAGCGGCGCGTAGCCGCCGGACTCGAACGGGTTGGTGTCGTCACCCGTGGACAGGTACAGGTTGCCCGCGGCGTCGAAGCCGATGTCGCCGCCGACGTGGCAGCAGATGCCCCGGTCGACCGGTACGTCGAGGATCTGCTGCTCGGTGGAGAGGTCCAGCTTGTCCTTGACCAGCCGGAACCGGGAGAGCCGCAGGGCACCCTTGAACTTCGCGAAGTCCGCGGCCGTGCCCCAGGCCGGTGCGTCGCCCTCGTTGGCGTCCGGCGTCGACGGGTCGTCGACCGGGGTGTCCAGGGGCGGGGAGTAGTACAGGTAGACCCAGTTGTTGCCGGCCCTGCCGAAGTTCGGGTCGATGGCGACGTTCTGCAGGCCCTCCTCGTCGTGCCGGTATACGTCCAGGGTGGCGGCGACCGTGTTGCGGCCGGTGGTGGGGTCGTGCAACCAGACCTCACCGGCACGGGTCACGTGCAGCACCCGGTTGTCGGGCAGCACCGCGAGGTCCATCGGCTCGCCCGGGGTGTCGTTGAGGGTGACCTTCTGGAAGTCGCTGTCCGGAGGGGGAGCGGCCACGTCGGGCGCGGCCGTCGCGACGGTGGGGGTGGCGACGAGTGCCGTGGTCGTCAGACCCGCTACGGCGAGCGCGAGTCGTCTCTTCATCTGCCTCTCCTTGTGCTCGGGACCGGTCGGGGGCAGGTCGAGGGGGTCAGCTACTCCTTGGTGGACCTGTTGCGGGCATGGCGGAGTCGCCCGTCACCACGCAGGCGCCACTGGGCGGGCGTGCTCGGGAACGGGCCGGCGGACTGGGATAGGGGACAGGTGGCGATCGGTCGGCGGCGACCTGGCGGTTAACCGCGGCGAAACGCCATTGACCTGGCTGACGCTACAAAAGACATGGCGATGTGTCTATAGCTTTCATCCGTTCCAACCAAACTTCCGTCCTGAAACGACGAAAGTGGTTCCTTCGCGTTGCGGTTGCCGGCGGAGTCGGTAGCCTCGCGTGCCGGTCAACCGCACGACGTTGACCGAGTTCACCCAGGCCGCGTGACCGGGGACCGCAGGCCCAGCCACTGCTCGGCGTCCCAGGCCCGGAACCGCTCCACCTCGGTGAACCCCAGCTTCGCCGCGAGGGCATCGAGCTGACGTTGGCGGTCTGGGTGGTGAGCACCACCGGCTCGCCGGGGAGGACGCCGTCGAACCAGTCGAGTGCCGCCGCGCACGCCTCGGCGGCGTACCCGAATCCCCACGCCCGCGGCAGGAACAGGTAACCGAGGTCGACCTTGCCCACGGCGGTCGGGCGACGGTGCTCCGTTGCTCTGCGGAGCAGGATCCGGCCGATCATCGCCCCGTCGAGGTCGACGACGAGACTGCCCGGCCACCGCGCGGGCGCCTCGGGCAGCTCGCGCACAAGCTCGTCACGCTGGCGGGGGCCGCCGAGGTAGGTGTGCACCTCCGGCGACGCCAGCAGCTCGACGAACGCCGCACGGTCCCGGGCCTCGGACTCACGGAGCACGAGCCGCCCGGTCCGGATCGGCGCAGGCGGCCAGGCGACGGGTCCGAGGCCGGTCATGCCGGTCAGCCAACCAGCAGGCTCGGCAGCGATCAAGAGTCAACCCGCGGCCCTAGTGGCCGGCGTAGAGGGCTTCGATCTCGGCGGCGCAGTGCTGCTCCACCACCTCCCGTTTGATCTTCAGGGTGGGAGTCAGCTCGCCGTTGGCCTCGGTGAAGTCGTCAGGCAGGATGCGGAAGGTCTTGATCGCCTCCGCCTTGGAGACCGAGCTGTTCGCCCGGTCCACCACGGCCTGGATCTCGCCGCGCAGGGCGGGGTCGTCGCGCAGTTCCGCCACCGAGGCGTGCGGATGGCCGTGCGCGGCCCGCCACCGCTGCCAGGCCTGCGGGTCGATGGTGATCAGCGCGGCGGCGTACGGCTTGGCGTCGCCGACGAGCATGCAGTTGCTGACCAGCGGATGCGCGCGTATCCGATCCTCCATCGGCGCCGGCACGATGTGCTTGCCGGCCGCGGTCACGAGGATCTCCTTGGTGCGTCCGGTGATGCGCAGATAACCGTCCTCGTCGAGGCTGCCGAGGTCGCCGGTGCGGAACCAGCCGTCGGCGGTGAACGCCGCGTCGGTGGCGGACGGGTTGTGCCAGTAGCCCTGGAACACGACGTCGCCGCGGGCGAGGATCTCCCCGTCGTCGGCGATCGCCAACTCGACGCCCGGTAGTGGCCTGCCGACCGTGCCGATCCGCATGGCCGACGGCCGGTTCGCCGCCAGCGCCGGGGAGGTCTCGGTCAACCCGTAGCCTTCCAGCGGAGTCAGGCCGGCCCCGCGGAAGAAGTGCCCGAGCCGCTCGCCGAGCGGGGCGCCGCCGACGATCGCGACGCGGCATCGTCCGCCGAGCGCCGCCCGCAGCTTCCGATAGACCAGCAGGTCGAAGACTCGCCGCGCCAGCCGGAGCATCCGTCCGGGGCCGGACGGGCGGTCGAGGGCCCGGCTGTACCGCACGGCCACCCGGTCGGCGACGGCGAAGAGGCGACCCTGGTGCTTCTCGATGGCCTTCTGCTGCGCCCGGTTGTACATCCTCTCGAACACGCGTGGCACCGCGAGGACGAACGTGGGCCGGTACCGGCGAAGCTGATCCATGACGCCGCTCATGCTGGCGCTGTGCACCATCGTCGCCCGGGTCCGCACCATGCCCACCTGGATCATCCGGGCGAAGGCGTGCGCCAACGGCAGGAAGAGTACTGTCGACGCCCGCTCGTGGAACAACTCCGGCAGGGCGGCGACCGCGTTGCCGACGTCAAGGCCGATGTTGCGGTGTGTCAGCACGCAGCCCTTCGGCCGGCCCGTCGTTCCGCTGGTGTAGACGATCGTCGCCATGTCCGCGCCCGACACCGCGCCACGGCGGGCCTCGACCTGCTCGTCGTCGACGGCCCGGCCGCGGGCCGCCACCTGCACCAGGTCGCCGGCGCCGATCTGCCACACCTGCCCCAGCCCGGGCAGCCGGTCCCGCAGGCCGGACAGCATCTCGGCGTGCGCGGATGTCTCCACCACGCAGGCCACCGCGCCGGAGTCGGCCAGGATCCAGGCCAGTTGTTCGGCGCTGGAGGTGTCGTACACCGGAACGGTCACCGCGCCGACCGTCCACGCCGCGTAGTCGACAAGGGTCCACTCGTAGCGGGTCCGGCTCATCAGGGCCACCCGGGCGCCGGGCTCGACCCCTGCCGCGACGAGCCCGCGCGCCAACGCCAGCACGTCGTCGCGGAACTGTCGGCAGGTCACCGCGCCCGCATGTCCGGGCGGTGCGGGCCATGACCGGATGTCCGGGTCCGGTCGCAGAAACTGCACGGTGTCCGGTTTCCGGCGCGCGTTCTCCCAGACCACGTCGGCCAGCCCCGCCGACTCGCCGCCGGTCACCGCCGGCTTCACCGCGATGCTGCCCCGCATGCCCGGTACGCCCCCTGGCTGTCGATCGATGCGTCCCCGCAGTCCGCAGCGCGAATGCCCGATGCGTACCCAGGCAAACGCACCCCGTTCCCGCGCCCGGTCGCGGCGAGATTTCTCCGGTGTCGTGTCGATCCGCGGGCCGCTCGTTCGACGTTAGGGTGCGAGGGCCGAGAGGCGGCGCCGCCGAACGAGGAGAACGCGATGCCGAAGTACCTACTCATCATGCGGGGCACCGACGAGTCGAACGCGGCCATGATGGCCGACATCGACGAGATGATGGCCGCAACCCGCCAGTTCATCGACGAGACGGTGAAGGCCGGTGTTCTCCTCGCGGCCGAGGGGCTGGACGATCCGGGCCAGGGCGTCGTGGTCGACTTCAGCGGCGAGGCCCCGGTGGTCACGGACGGGCCGTACGGCGAGACCAAGGAACTGTTCGGCGGCTTCTTCCTGCTCGACGTCGCCTCGAAGCAGGAGGCGGTCGAGTGGGCCAAGCGGGTCCCGGCGGCCCGCGGATCCAAGATCGAGGTCCGGCGGGTGCCCGGGAGCGACGAGGTCCCGCAGGTCGACAAGTGACGGCCACGGACCTGGCCAGGCGTGAGAGCGACGGCCGGACCTGATGGACACGGCCGGCGTGGAGGCCGTCTGGCGGATCGAGTCGGCGCGGATCGTCGCCGCGCTGACCCGGTTCACCGGCGATTTCGGGCTGGCCGAGGACGCGGCCCAGGAGGCGGTGGCCGAGGCGCTGGTGTCGTGGCCGCTCGCCTCCCCGGCCAATCCGGCCGGCTGGCTGATGGCCGCGGCCCGGCGGCGGGCCGTCGACGCGATCCGCCGCCGGACCACCCTCCACGACCGGTACGCCCTGCTGGCGGCCGACCTGACGGTCGGCCCGGCGGTCGACCAGGAGGTCGATCCCGACCGGATCGACGATGACGTGCTCGCGCTGATGTTCATCAGCTGCCACCCGGTGCTCTCTCCCGAGGTCCGGGTGGCGCTGACCCTGCGCGTGGTCGGTGGCCTGTCCAGCGCGGAGATCGCTCGCGCGTTCCTCGTCCCGGTGCCGACCGTGCAGGCCCGCATCACCCGGGGCAAGAAGACGATCGCGGCGGCCCGGGTGCCGTTCGAGCTGCCGGCGGCCGGCGAGCGCCGGGAGCGGCTGAGCGCCGTGCTCAGCGTCCTCTACGTGATCTTCACTGAGGGGTCGACGGCCACGTCGGGCGACCGGCTGCTGCGCCCCGAGGTCGCGTACGAGGCGATCCGGCTGGCCCGCACGCTGGCCGCGCTGCAGCCGGACGAGCCCGAGGTGCACGGCTTGCTCGCCCTGTTCGAGCTGACGGCCGCGCGCTTCCCGGCCCGGACCGCCCCGGACGGTTCGCCGATCCTGCTCGAGGACCAGGACCGGCGGCGGTGGGACGTCGCGGCGATCCGCCGCGGGTCGGCCGCGTTGGCCAGGGCGTCGACCCGCGGCCTCGGCCCCTACGGCCTGCAGGCCGCGATCGCCGCCGCCCACGCGTCGGCGCCCTCGGTCGAGGCGACCGACTGGGACCGGATCGTGGTGCTCTACGAGGCGCTCGGCCGCGTCGCGCCCTCGCCGGTGGTCGAGCTCAACCGGGCCGTCGCCGTGGCCATGGCCTCGGGTCCGGCCCAGGCCCTGGCCATCGTGGGCGAGCTGATCGCCTCGGACCGGCTTGCCGGTTCGCATCTGGTGCCGACCGTTCGCGGTGAACTGCTGGCCCGGCTCGGCCGGCGACCGGAGGCGCGCGCCGAACTGGAGCTGGCGGCCCGGCTGTGTCCCAACCAGCGCGAACGCTCAGTGCTGCTGCGCAAGGCGGCTGAGCTGAGCTGATGCGGGCAGGTCACCGCGCCGGTGGCTCAGTGGGGCGGTGGGGAAGCCGGGTGGATGGTGGGGGTCGGGGGAGCCGTGCGCACCGCTTCCGGGCAGGCGGCCGGCGGTGGCCAACCGCCGCACGGCCGCCTCGTGCGGTACGGCGTGACTGACGCGACCGCCCACGCCGCGGGTGGTCGTGGCGGCGAAGAGCGAGTTGAGCAGCGCCTCCTCGACCGAGTCCAGGACGGCGGCGAAGACCGGATCGAGGTGAGCGTCGGGAATGGTCGGTCGGCCCGGCTCCGCCGTGCTGAACGCGATCGCGTAGTCGCCGCTGCCGTTGGCGTACGCGGCGCCGACCCGGCCCATGGCGAACACGGCCCGGCGGGCCAGCCGCCCGAGCTGCCGGGCGTCCAGCGAGGCGTCGGTGGCCACCACGATCATGCACGAGTTGCCGGGCGGCTCCGTGCGGTCGGCCTGCGGCACGAGCTCGTCGATCGGCAGCGGGACACCCAGCACCGTCAGCACACCGCCGAAGTTGGCCTGCACCAGGGCGCCGACGGTCGCCGGGGCGTCCGCCGCCCGTACCACCCGGGACGAGGTGCCGATGCCCGCTTTGTAGCCCAGCGCCGTGGTGCCGGTGCCGGCCCCGACGCAGCCCTCCGCCGGCGGCTGGTCGGACGCCCGGTCGATGGCGTCGAGCACGTGCCGCTCGGTGACGGGGCGCCGACGGATGTCCGAGAGGTGACCGTCGTTGGTCTCGCCCACGAGCGGGTTGAACGACAGGCCGTCCGGCCGGCGTCGCATCAGGTGGGTCACCACGGCGTCCGCGGCCCGGAACACCGACAGCGTGGCGGTCAGGACGATCGGGGATTCCAGGACACCGAGCTCGTCCACCTGGGTCGAGCCGACCAGTTTGCCGTACCCGTTGCCGGTCCAGACCGCCGCGGGGAGGGCCCACCGCGGCGGGCCGAGGCGGGCCGGCACCACTGCGGTGACGCCGGTGTGCAGGTCGGCGCCGTCGTCGACGGTGGTGTGCCCGACCAGCACGCCGGCGACGTCGGTGATGGCGTTGTGCGGTCCGGTCGGCAGCGGCCCGACGACGACGCCGAGGTCGCGGACGCGGCGGGTCTGCTGCGTCTCGTTCGTCACGGACGCGCATTCTAGTGCTGCGTCCGTAACCCGGCCGATGTTGTGCAGGGCGTCGACCAGCCAGAACTAGCAGGCCAGGAAGGCGCCATCGCGGTCGGGTTCAGCACGGTGAGGTCGGCGCGGCGCCGCGCGATCCGGGCCAGCCGCCGCGCGGCATAAGGCCATCGTTGCATCATGCGTGACCATCGGCCGACGGGTCACCGGGCGTCGGCCGTTGCGCGTACCCTCGGCCGGGTGATCGGCAGGACGGCGCGTGCCTCGCTGGCGGCGCTGACGGCCCTCGCGGTCTGCCTCGGGCTGGCCGGCTGCGCTGCCGGAACGGCCGACCCGGCGCCGGTCTGGCGCGGGGCCACGTCGGGTCCGACGCCGTCGGCCAGCGGCACAGCCGTGCCGAGCGCTTCGGCCGAGGTGCGGCTGGCGTTCGCCGGTGACGTCCACTTCACCGGCCGCACTCTGCGTCTGCTCGACGACCCGGAGACGGCCTTCGGGCCGATCGCGTCGGCGCTGCGCGACGCCGACGTCACGCTGGTCAACCTGGAGACGGCGGTGACCGACCGGGGCACCCCCGAACCGAAGACCTACCACTTCCGGGCGCCGAAGACCGCCTTCGCGGCGCTGCGCGCGGCCGGGGTCGACGCGGCGTCGATCGCCAACAACCACATCCTCGACTACGGCCGGCAGGGGCTCGCCGACACCCACGACGCGGCGAGGGAGGCCCGGTTCCCCGTGTTCGGCGCGGGCCGCGACGCCGACGCGGCGTACGCGCCCTGGTTCACCACGGTCCGAGGGCTGCGGATCGCCGTGCTCGGCATGTCCCAGGTGCACGACCTGGCCGGGTCGTGGCGGGCGACGGACAGCCGATCGGGCGTGGCGATGGCGTTCGATCCCGTCCGGGCCACCGCCGCGGTGCGGTCGGCGCGGGAGCGGGCCGATCTGGTGATCGTCTTCATGCACTGGGGCGTCGAGGGCAACTCGTGCCCGACCGGGGAGATGAAGACGTTCGCCCGGCGGCTGTCCGAGGCCGGCGCCGACATCGTGGTCGGCGCGCACGCGCACACGCTGCTGGCCGACGGCTGGCTGGGCCGCACCTACGTGCACTACGGGCTGGGCAACTTCCTCTGGTACGCCACGTCGCACAGCACCGACTCCGGCGTGCTGAAACTGGTCGTGCGCGGCCGGACGGTGGTGGACAGCCAGTTCGTCCCGGCGACGGTCTCCGGCAGTGGCCAGCCGGTGCCGGCCACCGGGGTCGGCAAGCGGCGCATCCTCGACAAGCTCGCCACCGCGCAGCGGTGCACAGGCCTGGCGGCGAAGCGCCCCGCATAGCGCGGCGAAGCTGGCCGCGTGCTACGGGTGGGCGTCAACCGGGCATGCCGCCGGTGACGCCGTGCGGCGTCGGGCGCGCACGAGGTGGTGCAGCACGACCAGAGGCGCCACGCCGGCCGGGTACCAGGCCAGGTCGACGGGGTCGAACTGCACACCCAGCGCCAGCCTCGCCGCCAGGCTCCGCGCCGAGAGTTCGGCCGGCACCCCGGTGAGCTGCGCGCACTCCACCAACCAGCAGAACACGGTGGCGAGCGTCCCGGCGGGCACCGGCGCCATCCGGGGCCACAGAAAGAGCACCCCGGCCCAGACCATCGACGCGTACAGCGCGGTGCCGGAGTACTGCCGCAGCGCCCCGTCGTCGACGACACGGATCAGCAGGGCGAGACCCAGGAACAGCAGCGCGGCCACCGGCATGAGCAGCCGCACCGCCCGGGAGGTGATCGGCATTCGCGCGAATGTAGCCACCGCCCCACGGTACGGGTCCGGGCCCATGCCGGTGCGGCGGCTACCGGGGCACCAGTTCGGCCGCCAGGTCCGCTGCGGAGACCGGCGTCCACGGCGGCCCAGCCGGTCCGTCGAGCAGTAGGGCGGCCGAGCCGTCGGCCACCTCGCCGTCGAAGAGCACGGTCAGCCGGTCCTGGTCCACCGTCGCGACGAACGCCTTCCCGGCCCGGGGCTGCGGCGAGGCGCCGTCCCCCATATCGTTGGCGGCTGCCGCACGGACCGCGGCCACGGTCTCGGCGCCGCGGCCGGCCGGTACCTGCGTGGTGGTGCCGTCCGCGTGCGCGACGACGATCCGGTCGGCCCGTGCCGAGGCGTGCCAGGCGGCGAGGTCCAGCAGGGTCGGCCGGATGCCGGCGTGAAAGTGTTCCCACAGGTCGGCGGCGAGCCGGCCGAGCCGGGCACCGTACCCGCCCACGTTGTGACCGTACCCGGCGGTGGACAGGCTCGCGTCGATCCACATCACCTGGCCGGTACGCACGTTGACCACCAGCGGCGCGAGCGACCGTGCGTCGCCGCGCAGGTGGAATCGCTGCACGACCCGGGCCGGGTCGAACTGTCGGCCACCCCGCTCGGGCAGGGAGAAGCCGGCGAACGCGGCGTCCAGCGCCTCGAACGGCACGTCGTTGTAGCTGAACACCACGGGTACGGCCCACTCGACCCGTGCCGACAGCAGCGCGGCCCGGTCGAGGTCGAGGAACTCGGTGGCGCCGAGCGGCGGCGGTGCGGACGTCAGGTCACCGGAGTGGATGGCGGCGCGTCCCTTGAACCGCAGGCGCGTGTAGTCACAGTGGCCGCGCGGCGTCCACTCCCGGTCGTAGAACGCGCAGGACAGGTCCAGGTCGACCCGGAACTTCTCGCCGTCCGTCCAGTGCAGGAAGAGCCGCAGCACGTCCAGGTCGGGCAGGTGGCGGACGCTGCCCCGCGGCCAACCGGTCAGCTGCGCGGAGCCCGCGCGGTCGCGTCGCGGGGCGGGCACCCGGCCCAGCGCGGCGTCCAGCACGGCCACGTCGAACCGGTCCAACCCGCCGGCGCGCTCGACCAGTTCGGCGTCGACGCCCGCGCGGATCTCGGCTATCGCCTCGGCAGGTAGCGGGCGGCGCTGCTCCGGCGCGCTCCACGCCCGCACCACGTCCCCCCTGGGGAAGAAGGTGCGTCGCGGCGTGCCCGGCTCCGCGCCCCGAGCCGGCACGGGGCCGGCCGGCCGCCGTGTCCGCAGCCCCAGCGCGCGCCCCAGGGCTGCCCCGACCGTGCCGACGTGCCGGGCCCCGACGGCCTGCGCGGCCTCCGCCATCGACGCGTCGGCGGCCACCTCCACGGCCTCCACGACCGCGACCGTGGCGTCGCGGCCGGTCAGCGCGGCGGCCGCGTCGGCGAGGACGGTCGGCGACACCCGGGGCGCGACCTGCCGCGCGGCGGCCAGCACGACGCGCTGCGCGTCCGGGTCGTCGCCGGCCAGGCGCAGCAGGTGGTCGAGCCGCCGCCACAGGTCGCCGGGCCGCTGGACGAGCAGGGCGGCGGCGCCGGCGGCGTCCCCCTCGGCCACCGCCTGCTCGACCAGTGCGGCGAACGTGCGAACCCGTAGCGACACGGTGCCGTCGGTGTGCCGGGACAGGATCAGCCGCTCCGGGGCGCGCTCACCGGCGGCGACCATCGCGGTGCCCAGCGCGCCTCCCGCCGGTGCGCGGGTGCCGCGCAGCGCCGCGAACGCGACCGCCGCGTCCGGGTACGCGGTGACCCACTCGTAGGGGTGCAGTCGCTCGGCGAGCCGCTTCCAGACGGTGGGGTGGCGTGCCAGGTCCTCGGCCGCGGTGGGCAGGTCGAGGGACCCGAGGAAGGCGAGCACCGTGCGGCGCAGCGGCCGGGGCAGCGCGCGTACCCGCGGCGTGCCGACGGTCACCGCCGGCTCGTCGACCGGCCGGTACGCCTCCGAGGGCGCGTTGTCGCGGCGTCGCCGCGGCAACACGAGGCCGGGATCTCCGCCCGAGTACGCCCACAGCGCGCGGGCGACGTCGGTGGCGGTGTCCCAGCGGGTGGCGGCCTCGGCGAGCACCCGCTCGTGGGCGGCGGTGAGTGCCGTGCGGTGCAGCGCCTCCGCGACCACCACTGCCAGGGTCTCCCGGGCGGGCACCACCGCCGGCAGCCAGTCGAGGCGGTCCGGCGCGGTCGCGGCGACGAGTGTCCGCAGGTCGGCCAGGTCGCCCTCGCCGAGCGCCGTGGGCCGCCCCACCAGCTCGTCCCGCAGCCGGACGGCGGTGCCGGTGGGGGAGTGGTCAAGGGTGAGCCGGCGCAGCCGCACCGGCGGTGCCGTGGCCGACGTCGGCGGCGCCGCCTCGGCCACGAGCGGCAGGTAGGAGTTGCCGGCCGTCAGCCGTCGCCCGCAGATCGGGCAGGCGGTGTACGCGTCGGCGTCGAAGCAGTCCGCGCACACCAGGTGCCCGCAGGGGTCCAGCGCGTGGACCCGGCCCTCCGCTCCGCACAGGACGCACGGTGCCGCGTCGGTCTGCAGCAGGTGCACGATGAGCCGCTCGACGTAGAGCCGGTCCGGGTCGGCCGGAGTGTCCGGGAAGCTACGGAACAGCGGCACGTGTTCCCGGTCGGCGCCGACCAGTTCGGCGGTGACCGCGCAGACGAAGTCGGCCCAGCGCATCCGGGTCACCGGGTCGAGCAGGGCGAACCGCCGCCGGATCGCCGCGTCGAGCAGCCAGCCCGTGGCGGCCAGGTCGGCCTCGAGGCTGGCCACCCAGGCGTCGCCGTCGGCGGGTCGTGCGGCTGCCGGCGACGGCAGCGCCACCGCGCCGGCCCGGCGCAGCAGGATCGTGGCGAGCGCGTCCATCAGCGGCGTCCTCCTTCGACCTGGTGCGCCGGTGGTCGGCGCCGCTGCGGCAGACAGATGCCGGGGCGGAGAGTCGGCACGCTGCATTCAGTCGAAGAAAGGAGAAGGAAGCGCACCTGGGAGCCGCCCCGGCCCGTCGATGCTACGGCCCACCTCAGCTTTCCCGCGACCCGTTTTGCGGCCCGGACAGCGGATCGATCAGGTGGCCGTGTCACTGCCCTGCACGTACCTCGACAAGCAGGCAAATGTGCCCGGCCGGTTGATTTATGGTGAAGCCGGAGCGGCCACGGTGGCCCTGCTGGTGCCAGGCGCGCCCTGACCAGAGCCGTAGGGCCTTCTGTTTTCCGTTTGAGGATGGACCCATGACAGCGAGAACATCCGCCCGTGCCGGAGGGCTTGCCGGGCCGACAGCGAACACGCACGACGTCAGCCATCGCTGACATGGACTGGGCCGGATGGGGTCTGTTCGGACTGGTCGCCACCGCGGCGCTCACCGCGGCGTTGATCACCGCCCAACTGGCCGGCCTCACCCGCCTCGACCTTCCCCTGGTGCTCGGGACCCTGGTCACCGAGGATCCCGACCGGGCCCGGGTCGTCGGATTCTTCATGCACCTCGGCGCGGGTCAGGGCTTCGCCCTCGGCTACGCGGCCACGTTCGCCCTGCTGCACCGGGCCACCTGGTGGATCGGTGCGCTGCTCGGGCTGCTGCACGTCGGCATCGCCCTGACGGTGCTCCTGCCGCTGCTACCGGGTGTCCACCCCCGCATGGCCTCGCAGCGGGCCGGCCTCACCAGCACGGCCGTGCTGGAGCCGCCCGGCGTGCTCGCTGTCAACTACGGCGTGCAGACTCCCGCGGTCGCGGTCGTCATCCACGTCATCTACGGGATCGTCCTCGGACTGCTCGTCCAGGCCGACTGATGGTCGCCGACTCGTGACGGAGCGGTCTTCATGACTAATGGAACCGACCTGGCTCCCGCCCGACGCCCGGCACCGATCAGCGACTACGGGCTGCTGGGCGACACCCGCACCGCCGCCCTCGTGGCCGGTGACGGCGGGATCGACTGGCTCTGCGTGCCACGCTTCGACGGCGAGCCGCTGTTCGGCCGGCTGGTCGGTGGCCCGGAAGCGGGAACGTTCCGGGTCGGACCGGCACGGCCGGCGACGGTCGTCGACCGACGCTACCGGCAGCACACCGCCACCCTGGAGACGACCTGGGCGGTGGGCGACGGCCGCCTCACCCTCACCGAGGGCATGGTGACCGAGGTCAAAGGGCGGCTGCTGCCGACGACTCTGCTGGTGCGGCGGCTGTCGGCCGAGCAGGAGGCGGTCGAGGCCGTCGTGCAGTTCGACCCCCGCCTCGGCGCCCTGCACCGCCGGCCGCGGATCCACCACCGGCGCCAGGCCCTGGTCTGTTCGTGGGGGTCGGTCGCGGTCTCCCTGTCGAGCGCGCCCGCGCTCGCCGTCGAGACCGGACGGTCCACCCCGATCACGGTCCGGCCCGGTAGCCCGGTCACCCTCGTGCTGGCCGTCGCTCACCGCGAACCGCTGATCCACGTCGAGCCGGCGGCGGCCTGGGACCTGCTCGTCGAGGACGAGAACCGGTGGCGGGACTGGACCACCGAGATCGACGGGTCGCTGCCCTTCCGCGAGGCCGTCGTCCGCAGCCTGCTGACCATCCGGCTGCTGACCTACTCGCCCTCGCAGGCTCCGGTCGCGGCGCCCACGACGTCGTTGCCCGAGGACCCCGGCGGCGTACGGAACTGGGACTACCGCTACGTCTGGCCCCGGGACGCCAGCATCGGCGTCAGTGCCTTCCTCAGTGTCGGCAAACCCGAGGAGGCCCACGGCTTCCTCGCCTGGCTGCTGCACGCCAGCCGGCTGCAGCGACCACGCCTGCCCGCACTGCTCACCCTGCACGGCCGCCACGTGCCGGCGGAACGGGACCTGCCCGGCTGGCCCGGCTACCTCGCCAGCGTCCCCGTACGGGTCGGCAACGGGGCCGCGGGCCAGCACCAGCTCGACGGCTACGGCTGGGTGGTCGACGCGGCCTGGGCGTTCGCGCAGGCCGGACAGCGCCTCTACAGCGAGACGTGGCGGGCGGTGCGCGGCTTCGCCGACGTGGTCGCCCGTCGCTGGCAGGAGCCCGACGCCGGCATCTGGGAGGTCCGCGAGCCCACCCAGCACGTCCATTCCAAGCTCATGGGCTGGCTCGCACTGGACCGCGCCCTCCGCATCGCCGACACCCATCCGCTGCCCGACCGCCAGCGCCGGCGCTGGCAGGAGGCACGGGACGCGATCGCCGCCGAGGTCCGGACGCGCGGCTTCGACCCCGAGGCGGGCTGCTACGTCCGCGGGTACGGCACCCAGGACCTCGATGCGGCCCTGCTCGTCCTGCCGCTGCTCGACCTGGACAGCGCCGACTCGCCCCGGGTGCGGGGCACCATCGACGCCATCCGGGACCGGCTCTCCGCCGGCGGTCCGCTGCTCTACCGCTACCCGCCGGGCCGGGACGGCTTCCCCGGCGGTGAAGGCGCGTTCCTGCCCTGCTCGTTCTGGCTCGTGCAGGCGCTGGCCCGCACCGGGCGCCGCCGCGAGGCCGTCGAGCTGTTCCAGACCCTGCTCGACCTCGCCAGCCCTCTCGGCCTCTACGCCGAGGAGATGGACCCCGCGACGCGCGCCCACCTCGGCAACTATCCCCAGACGCTCACCCACGCCGCGCTCGTCCAGGCCGCACTCGCCATCCGCGACGCCCCCACCCGCGGCCCGGTGTCCGCCTGACCGAGGGAACGCCCCGCCGGGAGACCGCCGTGGGGGAGCGGCCCACCGGCCGCCGGCCCATGAGACGGCGGCCGGTGCGTACGGCGTCATCGCCTCGGCAGCAGCTGGATGACGGCGGCCAGCGCCAGTTCCAGCACGATGAGCGCGACCAGCCCGGCCCGGAACCCGCCGGTCAGATCCGCGGCCCGGTAGAACACGATGCCGATCAGGGCCACCCCGACCGCGTTGCCGGTCTGGTTCACCGTGGCCAGCACCCCGGCGGCGGCGCCGGTGTGCCGCGGGTTGATCCGCGAGAGGACCGTGGTGGTGAGCGGGGCGAGCGCGATGCCCATACCGATGCCGTCCACGGCCAGCCCCGGCACGAGCCAGCCGGTGCCGTGCCCGGCCGCCTGCCACATGCCGTACAGGCCCACCGCCATCACCAACGCGCCGACGCTGACCACCTGCCGGCCGAGCCGGGCCGCGATCCGGTGCGCGTAGGTCGAGGTGGCCAGGTAGCCGGCGCCGATGGCGATGAAGACGACGCCCGACTGAAGCGCCGACAGGCCCCGCTCGACCTGGAGGTAGAGCGCCAGGACGAGGAAGAACGACGCCTGCCCCATCCAGAACACCTGGGTCGCCACCAGCCCCACCGAGAACGCCCGCTCCCGGAACAGCGTGAGGTCCACCAGGGGTTGCGCGCTGCGCCGCTGGGTCGCCGCGAACAGCGCGAACAGCAGCGCCGCGCCGGCCAGACTCAACCAGGTCCACAGCGGCCAGCCCTGCTCACGCCCCTCCACCAGCGGCAGCACCAGCGCCACCAGCGCGGCGCTCACCAGGACCACGCCGGCCAGGTCGAGCCGGGTCGCCGGGTGGCGGGACTCCGGCACCCGGCGCAGCAGCGCCAGCGCGGCCACCCCGATCGGCAGGTTGATGAGGAAACACAGCCGCCAGTCCAGGCCGAACAGGTCCGCCCTGATCAGCAGGCCGCCGATCAACTGGCCGAAGACGGCGCCCAGGCCCATGGTCAGGCCGTACCGGGCGATCGCCTTCGGCTGCTCGGCCGGCGCGACGCTGGTGCGCACGATGGCCAGCACCTGCGGCATGAGCAGCGCCGCCGCGAGCCCCTGCAGCACCCGGGCGCCGATGAGGACACCCACGGTTGGCGCCAGCCCGCACAGCACCGAGGCCGCGGTGAACAGCGCCACGCCGAGCCCGAAGACCTGGCGGCGACCGTAGCGGTCGCCCAGCCGGCCGCCGGTGATCAGGCCGGCGGCCACCGCGAGCACGTAGCCGGCGACCACCCACTCCAGCGCGGCCGGGCCGGCGTCCAGGTCGCGCTGCATCGCCGGCAGAGCCACGTTGACGATGAACGCGTCGATCGCGGTCATGAACGTGGAGATCAGCAGCACCGGCAGGAAAGCGCCGGGCCGCGCGGCCGGTGCGGTGACCCGCACCGGCCGCGCGCTCAGGACGGTCATGCCGGCACCCGGTCCAAAAAGCCGTGCACGGTGGCGATCCGGCCGTCGGCGATGACCGCGACATCGAAGCCGACGACGATCGGCTCGGCGCCGGCCGGGCCCAGGGTCCAGGTGAACCGGGCCAGGTCGTGGTGCGCGTCGACCGGGCCGGCCAGGCTGAACTGCAGCCCGGCGAACTGCTGCTGCACGCTGGCGATCAGCGCGTCGATCTGGTCGCGGCCCGCGACGGAGGCCAGCGGGTCGGTGTACGTCCCGTCGGCCGCCCACACCTCGTCGATGAGGGCCCGGCGGGCGGCGGCGTCGGTGGTGTTCCAGGCGGTGAGGTACTTCTCGATGAGTTCCATGGCCACGACGCTAGGGACGATCCGGCGGCCGGGAATCGGTAGCGCTTAGGTACCGCGTACCTGTGTAGGGTCCAAGGAATGTTGCACGGCCGCGCAGCAGAGCAGGAGCGGATCGCGGCGCTGGTGGCGCGAGCCCGGGCGGGGGAGAGCGCCGCGCTGGTGCTGCGGGGCGGGCCGGGCATCGGCAAGACCGCGCTGCTGGACTGGGCCGCCGAGCTGACGTCGCCCACCGGCCGGCCGCTGCGCGTGCTGCGCGCCAGCGCCGCCGAGTTCGAAGCCGAGCTGCCGTTCGCCGGGCTGAGCCAGCTCGTCCGGCCGGCGCTCGACCGCCTCGACCGGCTGCCCGCGCCGCAGCGGCAGGTGCTCGCCTCCGCGTTCGGGCTCGGCGGCGGCGCCCCGGCCGACCGGCTGCTGGTGGGGCTCGCGGTGCTGTCGCTCCTGGCGGACCTGGCCGACGACGGTCCGCTGCTCTGCCTCGTCGACGACGCGCACTGGCTGGACAGCGTCTCCGCCGAGGCGCTGCTGTTCGCCGCGCGCCGGCTGCACGCCGAGGGCGTCGTGATGATCTTCGCGGCCCGGGACGGGGTCTTTCCCGCCCCCGGCCTGCCCGAACTCACCGTCGGCGCGCTCGCGCCGGCCGACGCCGTCCAGCTGCTCGACCCGCAGCTCGCCCCCGAGGTGCGGATGCGGGTGCTCGGCGAGGCGCAGGGCAACCCGCTCGCGCTGATCGAGCTGCCCGGCGTCGTCCGGGCCGGCGACGCCGGCGGCCCGCTACCGCTCACCGACCGGTTGCAGGCGGCGTTCCACGGCCAGGTCGACCGGCTGCCCGCCGGCGCCCGGACGCTGCTGCTCGTCGCCGCCGTCGAGGACACCGGCGACCTGGACGTCCTGCTGCGCGCCGCCGCCCCCCTCGGCGGCAACCCGGCGGACCTGCGGCCGGCGGAGGAGGCCCGGCTCGTCGAGGTCACCGGCCGGCGGCTGCGGTTCCGCCACCCGCTGGTCCGCGCCGCCGTGCACGCCGCCGCCACGTACCCGGAACGTCTCGCCGCGCACCGCGCCCTCGCGGACGTGCTCACCACGCCCGACACCGCCGACCGGCGGGCCTGGCACCTCGCCGCGGCCACCACCGGCCCGGACGAGCAGGTCGCCGCCACCCTGGAACGCACCGCCGAGCAGGCCCGCGCGCGCAGCGGCTACGGGGCGGCGCTGGCCGCGTTCGAGCGCGCCGCCGAACTGAGCGGGGACGCCGCCGCCCAGGCACGCCGGCTGCTGTCGGCCGCCGAGAGCGGCCTCCAGTCCGGGCACCTCGACAACGCGGTCCGGCTCGCCGAGCGGGCCGCCGGCCTGGTGAACGAGCCGGCCTTCCACGCCCGCGTCGCCTGGGTCGAAGGGCACGCCTGGTTCTGGCAGGGCGGCCACCAGACCGCGTACGACCTCATGAGCCAGGGCGCGCAGCTCGACCCCGGACAGCGGGACGCGTTGCTGGTGGCGGTGTTCCACCCGGCCTGGTACCTCGGCGAGCCGTACCTGGGCGCCTGCCTCGACCAGCTCGCGACCCTCGACCATCCGGTGGCGCGCTACCAGGTCGCCGCCGTCCGCGGCCGGCCGCTGCCGCTGGCCGCGGTAGCCGCCCAGGTGGGCGTCGAACCCCGCGACCGCGTGCAGCTCTGCGGGCTCGGCTTCGTCGCCGGGCAGGACGCCGAGACCTACGAGCTGGCCTCCGGCCTGGTCGCCCGCTGCCGGGCCGACGGCGTCCTCGGGCTGCTGCCCACGCTGCTGTTCTTCCTCGCCGAGGCGGAGTTCTTCCACGGCCGGCACCGCGACGCCGCGGTCAGCCTCGACGAGGCGGTCCGGGTCGCCCGCGACGGCAACCAGCCGCTCTGGGTCAGCCAACTGCTCGCCGTGCAGGCCGTGCTGGCCGCGGTGGCCGGCGACGAGGCACGCTGCCAGGAACTCGTGGCCTCGGCGCTGGACGGCGCCGCGGCGGGCGCCGAAGCGGGCGGCCGGGCCTGGACGCTCTGGGCGTTGGGCCTGCTCGACCTCGGCCAGGGCCGCGCCGAGTCCGCCGTGACCCGACTCGCCGCCCTCCAGGAGAACCCCTACGCCCACCAGGTCTGCGCGTACCGCAGCGTGCCCGACCTGGTCGAGGCGGCCGTCCGGGCCGGCGTGCCCGAGCAGGCCGAGCAGGCGTACACCCGCTTCTCGGCCTGGGCGCAGCGGGTCGACCAGCCGTGGGCGACGTCGCTGGCGTACCGGTGCCGGGCGCTGCTCTCCGGCGACGAGCAGGACTACCTGCTCGCGCTGAAGGCCGGCGGACGCCCCTTCGAACAGGCCCGCACCGAACTGCTGTACGGCGAGTGGCTGCGCCGCGCCCGGCGCAAGGCCGACGCCCGCGGCCGCCTGCACCACGCCCTGGACACGTTCGACCAGTTGGGCGCGGCGCCGTGGGCGGCCCGGGCGCGCGGTGAGCTGGAGGCCACCGGCCTGCGCGCCCCGCAACCCGCCGCGTCGGCCGCCGCCGACCTCACCCCGCAGGAGCTGCAGATCGCCCGGCTCGCCGGCACGGGGCTGTCCAACCGGGACATCGCCGCGCAGCTGTTCCTCAGCCCGAAGACGGTCGCGTACCACCTGTACAAGGCGTACCCGAAGCTCGGCATCACCAGCCGCACCGAGCTGGCCGCCCTCGCGTTGTGACCAGCAGTGGTGCCATCAGGTATGGACACGCAGAGGTGCGACAGGTCCAGAGACCTAGAGGCGGCAGGTTGGCCGCTGACGAAACGTCCTGTCATGCCGATGAGCGGATACCCGACCATGGCGGTGAGAGTCCTGGGTGGCTGCGTCGTGGGCATCTGACCGACTTGCGGACGTCGGGTGGAACGAGAATCGCCTGGGCCACGTCGCTCGTGTATCAGCCGGATCAGTCGCGGAGGAGCGCGTCGCCTCGCGGGCTACGCACGTAGAAAACCAGACGCCCGGCCCGCTGCCGAGTGACGAGGCCAGCGGTCACGAGCCGCGTCAGGTGGGCCGAGACTCCGCGTGGGGTCAGCCCGGTGCGGCGGGCGGAGAAGCTTGGCTCGGTAGTCTGGCGATCATGGCGGACTGGGAGATTCGGCCGGCTTCGGTGGCGGACGTCGAGGCGGTGGCCGAGTTGCGGACTGTGGTGCTGCGGGCGGATCTGGAGCGGCTCGGGCGGTACGACGAGCAGCGGGTGCGGCAGCGACTGCGGGACGGGTTCGTGCCGGCGCACACCTGGATTATCGAGGTGGGCGGCGCATTCGCCGGCTGTGTGTCGCTGCGGCCGGCCGAGGACGCCCACTGGCTGGAGCACTTTTACCTGGCCCCGCACCTGCAGGGCAACGGCTTCGGTACGGCCCTGCTGCGCGGGCTGCTGGAGCAGTGCGACCGCGATGGCATCCTGGTTCGGCTGAACGTACTGCAGGGCAGTCCGGCCCGGCACCTGTACGAGCGGCACGGATTCACACTCGAGACCGAGGATCCGGTGGACGTGTTCATGGTGCGCGAGCCGGCCTTGGCCGTGCGTGACAGGTGATCGCCTGGCGGGTTCGCGGAGCCAGAGGATCAGGGATGCCATCCAGCGTCTGCTTGAGCCGGTGGGCACATCTGCCGCAGATAGTGAAAGCTGTGACGTGCCCGTGCCCGTGCCCGTGCGCGGTGCTGAGGTGAGGTTGAATGGCCCCCGTGCCAAGCATGAGTCGGTCCCGGTACGCCGGTGTTCTCGCACATCACGACGACAAAGTCGTTCTCGTGTACGAGGAGTACCCACGGTGGGGCGGCCCCTACTGGAACATCCCGAGCGGGCGGATCGAGGACCACGAGACGCCGTTTGAGGGCGCCTGCCGAGAGTTGGCCGAGGAGACAGGTCTGGTGGTCGCAACCGCGGACCTCGTTCTTCATGGCACGGCGGCGGTGACCGGAGCAGTCACCGTCAGCCGGGTGTGGAACTTCACCGTCGACGTGGTGGATCCGACCCTGCACGTCCGCGACCCAGATGGTCTGATTCAGGAGGCCCGCTGGTTCCCCGTCGAAGAAGCAAGCCGCTTGCTTCATGAGTTGCCCTACCGGCCGCTGTCGGAGCCGTCAGTTGCGCTCCTCACCCGTCAGGCTCAGCCGGGCGCCCATTGGGCGTATTCCGATCCGGAAGCGGAGCCGGTTGTCACCTACCCCAACGGGTGAAGGATATTTGCCACGTCCCTGTCCTGCTGATGACCAAGATGCCCCGAGACCTTGCTGGACCGCGGCGACGAGCCCCGCGGACGGACTACAGCGTGTTCGCCTCCCGAACCGTTCTCGATCTCTGTCGTTTACCGGATCTGCCGCTTTGAGGGCGTCGTGGCTACGTCAGGACGCTGGGGAGCAAGAAGACAAGCGCGGCTACGACAGCGAAGATGAGAGCTGTGCGAATCCCCTGGCGGAAAGTCTGGACGGAGAAACCACCGCCCAACCGGTGGCTCGCGGCAGGTCTACCCACGTTGAGCCTCTTCGGTTTCGGGTTCTTACTGCGCGTAGCCTTCGATTCCGGCAGTAGGACATCAGGGCTGGTCTGGTTGGGCTACGGAGGTCTCGGCCTCATCGGGCTAGTGCTGACCGTAGTCGGCGTCGCCAAGGCGCGGAGCAGCGGTAGCGGTGACTCACCTAGCGAGTGAACGTCCGCTTCTGCCGCGGAGCGGGCGGCAGGGTCTGCCCAGACCATGTCTCAATAGCGGCTGAAGACCTGACGGACCGAGCAGCATCGACACCTGCGCCGCCTCGCCGGATGACAACCAGATGCGGCCAGGGCTGCGAGCTTGAATTTCGAATCGCGCGAAGCCAGCTGGCCAGTCGTATTCCAAGTCGTTGAGCGAGACGGCACCGGCAAAGCAGGGCGTAAACGTGCCCAACTCCTTGAAGCTCGTCGCGAAGGCCTGGTCCATTCGCTCCTGCCACCATGCGATGTGGCCCTCGGTGTGGCCTGACCGATGATTCTTCCGCGCCGTGCTGGTCTGTACGCCGAGTACCGACTCACGGGAGGCTGACACCATGCGAAAACTGAGCTACGGCATGAACCTGAGCCTGGACGGCTACATCGCCGCGCCCGGCGGCGACCTCGGCTGGAGTGTGCCGAGCGACGAGCTGTTCCAGTGGTGGTCCGACCGGGTGGCGGCGACAGGCACGGCGCTGTACGGGCGCAAACTGTGGGAGACGATGAGCTC
Source organism: Micromonospora sp. AP08 (assembly GCF_008085935.1). Classification (NCBI taxonomy): domain Bacteria; kingdom Bacillati; phylum Actinomycetota; class Actinomycetes; order Micromonosporales; family Micromonosporaceae; genus Micromonospora; species Micromonospora sp. AP08. The sequence continues at coordinate 491,449 of NZ_VSEZ01000002.1, read as the reverse complement.
CCACTGGCCGACCGCCGACCAGCAGCCGGGTGCCACACCGGCGGAGATGGAGTTTGCCCGCCGCTGGCGGGACATGCCGAAGGTGGTGTTCTCCTCGACGACCAGAACGGTCGACTGGAACACCCGCCTGGTCACCGGCGACGCGGTCACCGAGATCACCCGGCTCAAGGCCGAGGACGGCGGCTCCATGGATATCGCCGGTGCCACACTCGCCGCAGCGGCCATGCGGGACGGGCTGATCGACGAGTACGCGATCGTCACCCATCCGGTCCTGGTAGGTGGCGGCACGCCGTTCTTTGCGGCCCTGGACAACTGGGTGAACCTGACCCTGGTGGAGACCCGGACGTTCCCTCAGGGCGTGGTACTGACCAGGTACGAGACCAGGCGCTGAGTACCTCAACCTCGGATCGGCCCGGGCTCCGGGCCGCCCAAGGACCTCGTGACGCTGTGGTTCGAGACGATCGTGATACCCGCCCCGGATCACAGACCGGTATGGCACAAGACAGGCATTGCCGTGCCCGATCGGACACAGAGGCGTCGGCGATTGTCTAGTCCCAACACGTGCTTGCGCTCGCGTTCCACGACATGCTTGACCTTCGACCTAGACGCCGAGTGTGCAGCCAGCTGCTACGAGAAGGTTCCGCCATTCCTCGTACGGGAAGCCCGCTGGGTCGCCGGCGGGCTCGCCGCGCATGCTGTAGAAGGGGTAGTCGCTGTCTTCGTCTTGGACGGCGTAGAGGTTGCCGGACTGGTCGCGGGTCCACGAGAGGCCGCGTCCGCGGAAGTCGCGGCGTGCCAGCCAGTCGGTGACGTTCGGCCAGTAACCGACCCAACCGGCCGGGCGCAGTGACTCGAACGCCGTGTGCATGGTCGAGGTGACCTGCTCGATGTCATCGTCGTCCTGGACGCTGACGAAGCGCGAGAGCAGGACCAGCGTGGGACCAGGGTGCGGCATCAGTGGGTCGAGGGCAGCTACCGCGCGGCAGATCAGGTCGAGTTCCCACCACCGGAGCGCGAACGGGTGCCAGTGAGCCATGTCGTCCCAGCCGATGCTGCGAACTCCGTCCGACAGCGGGGTGCGGATACCGAGCTCGTAGGAGTCATACCGGCCCTGCACTTCAAGCACCAGATGACAACCGTCACCTACGGAAAGCTCAACGGTGGCATCCGGGACTCGGGTGGCACCCTCCGCGTCGAAGAAGAACGTCTGCCAGAAGGCCGGATCACGGAATCGCTCGCGGAGGCTGTGGGGGACGGGCATCGGCGCAGGGTACCGGCCTCAACAGTTGAGCACCGCCCGTCCGTCAAGTATGTGGTGGGACGCGAGTGGGCGATCCGTCCCAGCACATGTTTGACGTTGAGCCTAGAGTCGGCAGTTCGACTTTGGGGAGCGACCGCGCGCCGCATCCGGGGAGGAAGGGCCTGTGGAGGCAATCTTTCGCACTGGCGACGTTCTGAGGCTCTCTTGCCCGTACACCCCAGCGCTGGTGACAGGCACGTCAGGAAGTGACGTCTTCGTGCGGTGGCCGTGGTGGAAGGCCGACTCGGAGTGCGAATGGATCAGGTGGAACGGGGATGTGGCCCTCCCGCGTCGCCCCGGGAGTCACGACTGGGGGCAAGAGCTCTTCCGGACGGACCCGGCGCCCGATGGCCTTCAGCCGGGCGACCAGTGCCTGGTCGGGATACCGCCGGCCCTGGTCCACATCACCGAGGTCCAGCACTTCGACCCCCCGCTGGAGACCGGACGGCTCCCGCGGCCACGCACCTACGTCGTAGTCCTACCCGAGGGCCAGTCGCAGGATCCGAGGCTCGATGAACAGGGGTACGAGATCGACCCCGACGACGACATCCCGATCCGGGTCGACCTCGTATTCCGCCCCTACTCGTTCCTTCATGCCGGTGACGAGCTCGTCGACCAGCACGAGCGTGCATGGCGCTTCGACGCCCCCTGGGACTGGTACGCCTTTGACCGAGGCGAGCCCAGCACGCCTGCCTGGCCCCTGACTCTCCTGACACGTGGCGGCACCTTCGCCTCGAATGTCGCCGGCGCCATCGCCCAGGCGACCAGTGCGAGCTCTCACGAAGAGGAACTGGCACGGTGGAAGGCCCTGACCAAAGCCGAGCCGACACGCCTCCACGTGACAGAACTCGAATGAGCGGGGAGCGGATCGCCTTCAGTCCCTCGATGCGGTCACCATGTAGCCGGACCCGCGCCGATGTGATCATGTCAAGCATCTGGTGGGACGCGATTGTCAAGCATGTCCCGTGGGACAACGGACGCCGCGTGACGCAGCGTGATTGGTCCGCGTCGCGTTGCCGAATTGACCTCTAAAGGATCAAGGCGGCCCGCAAGCGGGCCGCGCCGGCCGGCCCCGGCCTGCTGGCGACCTCCGGCCGGCATCGGCCGGGCCGTCGCCCGCGCCAAACCGCAGCGCCCCGGGCCACCGGCCGATTTCCTTCCAGCCGAGCCGACCGTAGAAGTCCTCCAGGCCGACGCCGCCTCGCGCGCAAAGGCGCAGCTGTTCAAGCCCCATCTCGTCACGGCCGATCTGCCGAACCCGATGCATCATCGCTGCGCCGATCCCGCGACGTCGGTAACCGGGGTGTGTTTGGACCCGGTTGACGGTGCCCCAGTGAGCCACGAGCGGATCCACGTGACGGGATAGGTTCAGCCAACCCGCCAGCGCCCCGTCGACCACCGCCAACAGGAGCCTGCTGCGCTGAGGGTCCAGGTCGGCGATCAGGCGCTCGGCCACGGGAGCGACCTGTTCCAATCCGACGGGCGGGAACGCGAAACCCACCGCACCGCCCGTGTTCGCCACCGTGATCCAGCACTCAACTAGCTCGCGTGTCTGGCTGGCACTGATCTCGGACGGGTGTGAGATCTGCCTGAACTCCACAAGGCCATGGCGGATCATGACGAGAAGTATCGCGCATAGCGCCGGCGGGAACACCAGCGAGCGAAGCGCTCTAGCCACAAACCGATCGGGGCTCCGCCCCAAACCCCGGCCCTCCCTAATAGAGGGGCGGACGGTGATCGCCGCAGGTGGTGGGCCCCAATGAACTTGCACTACTCAGGCCGCGACCGGTGTACGCGTGGCGAGGAATGTCCAGAACCCGGTAGCAGCCGGCGGGGCTAGGGCCTACTTCGGCCAGCCGATCGCGTCGAGGAACTCCTCTACGGCGACCACGACTCGGCTGAGCACTGCGATCGACTCGGTAAGCGGGCCGGGTACGTACATACCGTGATCCGCGCCCTCCACCTCCAGCAGATGGGGTGACAGCCTGCGAGCGGTGTCACCGTCCCACACCTTGTCGGCGGTGCCACCCACGAGCAGGAACGGCGCGGTCGCACGGCCCAACGCCTCAGTCACCCACGGCAGGGTGAGCAAGGGTGTGAGCCACACGGCGGGCAGGGATCTTTCGGCCGCAATCGCTGCCGCGTTCGTGCCGAGCGACTTGGCGATCAGAAGTGGGCGACCGCCGACGGCGTCGATCAGCGGAGTCACCTCACGGCCAACCCAGCTCTCGATTTCCGGCTGATCGGGCTTCGGGAACTCCTCGGACCACGAGTATCGATGCACCGTTGCGCCCCGCTGCTCCGTCACATCGCCGGCGTACATCAGCAGGGGAGCACCCGGTCCGAACCTACCGCCGGGAATCACGACAGCGTCAGCCATGCGGACGACCTTATCCAGGACGGCTGAGCCAGCCGAAGCTATTCCAGGGTGGCGGATCTGAGGTCGTCAGAACTGATCGTCTTCGCGACCTCGCTCAGGTCATTGTTCAGCTGGTGATCGCGCCCGGGCAGTAGGTGCAGCTGTGCCTGCGGGATGGCGCGGGCGTACAGGTCAGCGTGCGACGGTGGGGCAGTCTCGTCCTGCAGCCCATGAAACACCTGCACCGGCACGCCTTGTGGCAGCCTTGCGCCGAGGTCGTGCGGTAGCTCGAACTCGTCGCCGGGCCAGCCTCCGGCACCGACGAAGGGAGCGGCGACCAGCACGATCGCCCTGATCTCCTGCTCCGGCGGCCGCTCGGCGAGCGTGTTGACGAGGATCGTGGCGCCCACCGAATGGCCGACGACGACCGCTCCGCCGTCCAGGGCGGCCATCTCACGCCGGATAGCCGCGCTCCACCTGGCGTAGCTCGGGTCGTCCTCGTCCGGCATGCGCGGGTAGCGGACCTGGTACCCGTCCCCGAGCCCCTGCCTCAGGCTGTCGCACAGCTTGTCGTCCCATTCGTCGTGCGTGCCCGCGCCGCCGCCCTGGATGAACAGGATCTGCCGGGTCCCTGCCATGACGATCCCTTCGCCCTCGTGACGATTCAGTTCGATACCGGCTGCCCGCCCGCGCGAGGCCCCGGCGACCCACCTGGCCCGTTCCAGCCGCGCGAGTCGGGCCCTGCGCGACGTCACGCCGCTCGGTCGGCGTACGGCCGATGGGCGCGTGCGGTGGTCAAAGGGCTGCCCGTTCCCATCGATGCTCGCCAGACGGATTGTCGTCGAGGGTAGACCGTGCGCTTGGAAAACGCTGTCGTGGAGATCGAAGCCGTTCAGTCGAGCCTGTCGCCGTTGACTCGCGTTGCCGTCGTCGGCGCAGTTGTGGCCGGAGCTGTCATCGTCCTTCTATCCTCCGACTCGGAGCATCGGGCGGACATGATTAGGGCGATGGTCGAGCCGATCCACCCCGGCCGGTAGACAGCCGACAGGAACACCCGCTCGATCTGGGCTTCAGGCATCGAGCGGGTGTTCCATCCACCCTGAACGACCCTACCGCTGTTCTAGGGGAGAGGTCGGAGATGACTGTCTCGTCAGATGACAGGCGGGTTAGCAGCATCCTCATTTGCCGCCACCCGTGCGCGTCCCCTCCATGGCCTGTCTGTGCCGGCTGGAGGCCGTTAGGCTGCACATATGGTCCGGGATGAACTGCTGCGGCTGCGAGCGAGGGCGGTGGCTGAGGCAGCGACGCTGGCCCAGGATCTGGAGGCGCTGTTTCTGGCATCGCGGGATTCGAATGCCGACGACGAGCACGACCCGGAGGGCGCCACCATCGGCTTCGAACGCGCCCAGTTGACCGCGCTGCTGGCCGGGGCGCGGGAGCGGATCGCCGACGTTGACGACGCGCTGCGTCGGGTGGACGCGGAGACCTACGGCGTCTGCGAACGATGCGGGCAGCCGATCGGCGATGAACGGCTCGCCGCGCGGCCGTTCGCCCGCTTCTGCATGGCATGCGCATAGGGCATCAAGGAGAGCGAACACCTGGGGGCGCTCACTAATTCCAGCGAAGCGTTTACGCGGGCCACGACCGGATGCGCTCAACTGCCGCTGAGTGTGCGCGGATCTGGCCGATGCGCGGTCGCCGCGACATCCGGATCCTGCGTGCGTCGGTCGGGTGTACTGCTGTGCGGGTAGGACCGGGTGGAGGAGTAGTGGGCAATCGCACCCCGGCGACCTGAGGGACCTCTGAAGGCGTTGCTTCGCCGCCGATGAGTTCCAGCACCGTCCCGAGTCTTTTAAGGCACACATCCACTTTCCGCGCGCGAATTTGGAGGCACCTTGAAGCTCTTGCTCACGTCCGGCGGCGTCACGAACCCAAGCATCCACTCGGCGCTCGTGCAGCTCCTCGGCAAGCCGATCGCCGAGTGCCACGCCCTCTGCGTCCCGACAGCACAATGGGGTCACCCGATGTGCGGTCCGAAATCGGTGCGGGGCTTTGTAGCCGCCGAGCCCGCGTTTCAGTATCTGTCCGGCCTGGGTTGGGCGTCGCTCGGTGTCCTCGAACTCACCGCGCTGCCCACCATCGGCGCGGAGCGATGGGTCCCCTGGGTCCGGGAGGCCGACGTGCTCCTGGTCGACGGCGGCGACGCGACCTACCTGTGCCACTGGATGCGGGAGTCCGGGCTGGCTGATCTGCTGCCATCGCTGCCCGACACGGTCTGGGTGGGAGTGAGTGCCGGAAGCATGGTGATGACGCCCCGGATCGGAACGTACTTCGTCGAGTGGCCGTCCGCGCCGGACGACCGCACGCTGGGAGTCGTCGACTTCTCGATCTTCCCGCACCTGGACGCTTTCCCAACAAACACCCTGGCGGCCGCAGAGCGGTGGGCCGCCGAAATCGGTGTCCCGGCCTACGCCATCGACGAACAGACGGCCATCAAGGTCGTCGGCGGCTCGGTCGAGGTGGTCTCCGAAGGGCAATGGAAGAAGTTCGGGTCATAGCCGCCCGGCATCCGTGACGTCGCGTGTCAGCAGCGGTGGTCCGGCGCGATCGGAGGGGGCAGCCATGACCAGGTGGTGAAGCGTCAGATGCCCAGGCCTGTCGGCTTCCCACTCCTACGACGCCGCATCCTGCTCGGCTGACGTCGCCCTCCGGCACCAGCGAGAGTGAGACAGCCGAAGGTTGAGAAGGAGCCGTTCACGAGACGGGCCCCTTGTCGGAGGCCTTGGAATCCAGGAAGAGTTCGAGGGCCTCGACGACGAGGCGGTGGTCGTCGAGTTGGGGCAGTCCTGAGACGGTGACGGTGCCGACCGGTCCGGTGCCCCTGAGGATGATCGGGAAGCAGCCGCCGTGCGCGGCGTACAGGGCCGCGTCGAGGTGGGATTTTTCCTCGAAGGTGGTGCCGCGGTCGCGGTAGGTCTGGCCCACGAGGTAGGAGCTGTGTCCGAACCGGCGGACGACGCGGATCTTGCGTTCGATCCAGTCGTCGTTGTCGGCGGAGGTGCCGCGCAGTGCGTAGTGGAAGAGTTGGTGGTCGCCGAGGCGGATGTCGATGGTGACAGCGTGGCCGCGCTCTCTGGCAAGCCCGACCAGGAGGGTCCCCAGGGCCCAGGCGTCGTCATGGTCAAAGCGGTCGAACTGGAGGCGTTCTTCCTGCTCCCGAAGCTCCGGCGTCACGGCGTACCGTTCCCTTCCTCGATCGTCATAACGATCTAAGCAGAGGACGAGCCGGCGAGCGGAACGTTCATCGTGCCGTACGCCCATCAGCAGATCGGGGGAGTGCCGGCATCCGACTTCTGTAGCTACTCCGAGTGGGCTGGGTTGGTCACCGCGGTGACGCAGGGTGACGCATTGCTACCTCTCCTGCACTCGCTTCCAGCGCCATACCTCGCGGCCGCTGTGCAGATGGCCCGGCGAGGCGGTCTGGCGCAAGAAGAGGCAACGGCGGCGGCGCAGTAACCTGCGGTCATGGGGAGCGCCGAACTGGATGAGTTGATCGTCGCGGACGCCGACGCGCTGCGGGCGTGGTTGTCGGCCAACCACGCCACGTCGCCCGGGGTCTGGCTCGCCCTGACCAAGAAGGGCGGCACAGTCACGACGCTGACCTGGCAGCAGGCGGTCGACGAGGCTCTCTGTTTCGGCTGGATCGACGGGCAGGCCCGTAAACGGGATGAGGAAACCTCCTGGATCCGGTTCACCCCCCGCAGGCCCCGCAGTGCCTGGTCACAACGCAATGTCGCCCACGTGGCCCGGCTGGAAGCGCAGGGGCGAATGCTGCCCCCTGGCCGCGCCGCGGTGGAAGCCGCGAAGGCGGACGGGCGCTGGACGGCCGCCTACGCCCCGCCGTCGGAGGCCGAGGTGCCGGCCGACCTACTCGCCGTCATCGCCGCCGATCCCGCCGCCCAGGCCATGTTCGACGTGCTCACCAAGACCAACCGGTTCGCCCTCATCTACCGCGTCAATGCCGTCAAACGGGCGGAGACCCGCGAGCGGAAGATCGCCGAGTTCGTCGCCATGCTGGCCCGCCACGAAACCATCTACCCGCAGAAAGCCAAGCCCTCGAACTCGCCCTGATCGGGGATTTCCTGATCATGCAGGCGCATTGTTCCGCCGACCGCGCGTCCAACAGCCGCTACCGCCCGACTCTGCCGATGTAAGCGTGTTCAGACGGCTGCCAGGAGCGGCGATCGTCGCGGTGGTCAGCCGACGCGGATGCCGGCCAGGATATGCATGGCGTGGCGTTCCCGTTCGGCGAGGTCGGTGAGGATTGCCGAGGCGCGGGTCAGATGGTCCGGCTCGCCGGCTTCTCCGGCGGCCGTGATGTGGTGGGCGACCTCGGTCCATAGCGGGGCGATCTCGACGTACAGCTGATGACCGAGGCGGAGGTTGTCGTCGTCGACGATCGTGGCGCATTCGGCGAGGAAGTCGCGGTACATGGTGCGGAACAGGGCGCCGCCGGTTCCGCCCCGTTCCATCAGCGTCGCGGCCAGCGGGAGGTCACGGGACGGGTCGCTGGAGCGGTCGAGCCAGCGCGGCACCTGCCGGGCCGCCTTGCCGATGCCGCGGTAGCCGAGGTTGGCGATGGCCGGGGTGAGGAATGCGTGGGCGTTGCTGCGGATGGCAGCCCGGATGGCCCCGCGCAGGTCGAGCCGGCCGGTGGGGTCGGCGACGGTGTAGGAGAGGTTACGAGCGGTCATCGGCCCGCGTTCGTTGCGGGCCCGCTCCAAGCTCGCCAGCGTGGTCGTCACGGCGCCGCCCTGCTGGGCGGTGTCGATCAGGTAGGCCTGGGTGTCGTCGTAGCCGTACATCGCGACGAAGTGGCCTCCGAAGCGGACCCTCGTGGTGAAGTAGTCGAGGTGGTACGAGTCCAGCTGCAGGCCGACCGGGCGTCCGGCGTCGAGGGCGGCGGCGACGTTCTGCCAGGCCCGGCGGGGCGAGGCGGTCTCCTGGATGTGCAGCGTCAGGCCCAGCCGGTCGGCCACGGTCCGGGTGATCGTGGCCGGCTTGGTGCGGCCGCCGAGGAACGGGAAGTCCATGCTCTTGGCGTCCCAGTAGACGAAGCCCAGACCTTCGCCGAGCCCGAAGAGCATGGGCTCGGACAGGTCGATGCCCTCGTGGTGCAGCAGGGCCCCGAGCGTGGTGGTCTCGCAGTGCCGACCGGCGGGGAACGCCACGTTCTCGATGATCACTTGCTCTCCTCGTCGGCTGGCCCGGAGGGGCCGGACGGGGGTCGGACCGGCCAGGCTATCTCTGTGCGGAGCGCGGCTGCGGGCGCGCCGGGCGTGGGCGGGACAAGGTAGTGCTCCTCGGCCGGGCCCGCCAGCACCCGCGCCTGCTCGGTGATCCACCGCCCCAGCGATCGGTGGGCGGCCTCGATGTCGTCGTACCCGCCCTCGTGGACGGTCGCGGCGAGCAGACAGCCCGGCAGCTGCCCGGGTGCGATCGCGGCGGTCGGCCGGGGCGGGCGCTCCACCGGTACGAACAACTCCACCTTCAGCTCCGCCGCGTCGAGTTCGTCGCCGAGGTAGCGGGCCCCGGCCGGACCGGTCGGGGTGATCCCCTGCTCGGCAAGGCCGGCGAACAGTCGCGCGAACCCGGGCGCCAGCGCCTCGGCCAGCTTGCTCAGTGGGGCGCGCACCAGTGTGCGGGCGGTGGGCTGGGCGTCGCGCCACCGTTCGTACACGTGCAGCCAGCCCGGCTCGACAAGCACGGCCCCCAACCGTACGGCGATCTCGTCAAGCCGGGCTGCTTGCGCGGTCACGCGTTCCCGGTGCCGCTCGATGACGTCGCCTGCCTGCTCCGGGGTGTCGGCCGACAGGATCTCGGCGATCTCGGGCAACGGCACCTCCAACTCTCGCAGCCGCCGGATCAGCCCCGCTCGGGCGAACTGGTCGACGCTGTACCGGCGGTAGCCGGTATCCGGATCGACCCGCGCCGGGACGAGCAGACGCAGCCGGTCATAGTTACGCAGCACCCGGACGGACAACCGGGTCGCCCGCGCGAACACCCCGATCGGCATCAACCCCGTCACCGACGCCTCCCACAGCCTCAACCCTCCCTCTGGGAGAGGGTCAACCTCCCGGCCCGGCCCCTGCCGCGCCGAGCAGAATCAAGATCACACGGAACGCGCCCCTGCCAGCCACGGAGGGGCCTGCGCCCAGGTGCCTTGCGGCGAAGGTAGAAGCTGCCCCAACCGCATGCGCGAGGTGACGGCAGGCCCAGTTGTGTGCCCTGCCGACGGGCTTACCAGCGGGCGCGGCGCCGTCAAGCCATTGCGGGAAGGATGACCCGTTCCAGCACCGTCAGCGGGGTCCGCCACTGGTCGGGGTCGTCGTAGTTGCCGGCGGTGACAGCCACGGTGAGGTCCAGGTCGGGCAGGACGAACAGGCGCTGGCCGCCGTTGCCCATGCCGGCCACCAGCCGATGGCCCTCGATGGATTCGATGTACCACTGGTAGCCGTACTGCGCGCCCCAGGTGGTCTGCAGGCGTGGTTGGAGCATCGCACGGATCCAGTCGATGGGGACGATCCGATGACCGTCCCAGGTTCCCTCGGCCAGCACCAACTCGCCGAGCCTGGCCAGGTCGCGGGGCGCGAGTCGCAGCCCGGACGCGGCGGAGGCCACCCCGTCCGCGCCGGTCATCCACTCGAAACTGCCGATGCCCAGCGGCGCGAACAGCACGGCCTGCGCGTACTGCGGCAGCGACTGCCCGGTGCCGTCGGCGATCAGTCGGCCGAGCAGCGCCGTGGCACCGCCGCAGTAGGTCCATCGGGTGCCGGGCGGCTCGACGATCGGCCGCTCCAGGATGTACCGGTACCGGTCCGGCGCCAGTTCCATCGCGATCTCGGCGTTGGCCGGGCTGTTGTACGGAAGATCCTCGCGCCATTCCAGGCCCAACGACATTGTCAGCGCGTGCTCGACGGTGAGCCGGGCACGTTGGGGGTCGACCGCCAGGTCGGAATACTGCGGGAACAGCCGCAGGAGCGGCTCCGCCGGCGGCGGGACCAGTCCTTCGCCGAGCGCAATGCCGTACAGCAGCACGGTCACGCTCTTGGTGACGGACCGGATGTCGTGCAGCGTCTCCGGCCCGAACTCGATGACGCCCAGCGAATCGCCCCAGGCGAAGTCCTCGCCGGCGCCGTAGTACTCCAGCACGGTTTGACCACCGCGAACCGCCACGACGGCGTGCAGACCGCCGACCTGGCCAGCGTGGAGTACGCCGTCGAGACGGTCACTCATCTGCGTCGTCATGGGCACTCCGGGGGAGCGATGTCGGTCGGCGGACCAGCACGCTCGTTATACCGGAATTCCTCCTTCGAAGCGGACGGGGTGAGAGGGCCGAGCTCGCCCGCCACAGTCAGATCTCGTTCCCGGGTGCGGGTCCGGCCCGTGGCAGGGGGTGAAGGGGGCAAATGGATTGCGCAGGTGCCGGGCTGAGGGTTTGACTTCGCGTCATGTCTTCCCCCTCACCGATCTTCGTCGCGGGTACGGGTCGTTCGGGAACGTCACGGATCGCCGACATCATCGGTGAGCATCCGCTGATCCATCGGATTCCCATGGAGACCAAGTTCCTCATCGACCCGGGTGGCCTGCGGGACCTGACCGACGCGCTCACCGATCGATACGACCCCACCGTCGGTGAGGACGCCCTGCACCGGCTCAGTGACTTCCTCACCGTACGGGTGCCAGGGCGGCGCGATGATCGCGGCAAGACCGTTCCCGAGCTCGTGGGCGAGCGGCGCTACCGGGAGGCGGTGCAGCAGCTCTGGCCGCAGTTGATTGCGTACACGTACGACGAACCCGCGCCCGCGGAAGGCTTCGGAAACGCCGATCGGCCTGCCGGGCCGTTCGCGCCGTCGAGCCGCCGGCGGGTGGTCCCCAGGTATTTCAGCGACCGGGGCGAGCTGCTCGGCATCCTGCGGAACCTGGTCGACACCATGTTCGGGGGAGCGGCCGCCGACGCGGGCAAGCCGACCTGGTGCGAGAAGACACCGTTCAACCTGCTGTGCATGGAGTTCCTCTGGGAACTGGTCCCCGAAGCGACGATCGTGCACATCAAGCGTCACCCGGTCTCCGTGCTCGCATCCCACCTGTCCCAGCCGTGGGCGCCGCCCACCGTCGACGGGGCGCTGGCCTACCTCACGCCGGTCTACCATCGATGGCTCGCGTGGAAGAACACGGTCGACCTGACGGGCAGGCGATACATCGAGGTGAAAGCCGAAGATCTCGCGGCCGACTGGCCCGGGCAGCGCAAGGCCCTGTTCGAACGGCTCGGCGTCGACGACTTCACCACCTCGTCGACGTTTCAGTCGCACCGGCTGGCGAACCGCAACAACCAGTTCGACGGCGAAACCCGCGCGTTCATCGAAGAAGCACTCAACAAGGTCATCCCCGCCATGGGATACGAGTGACGGCTACGGCTATCCACGGTGACGACGCTGCGTTGCGCCCCTCGAACGCCTGCCCAGCGCCGGGTTGCAGCCTGCGGGCCAGGCGGAACCGCGCTTTCGCTCACAGATCGAGTGGTTCGATGACCTGTTTGCGGGCGTGTTGATAGATCACTGAGCTGCGGAAGCCGACGATCTCGCGGCGTCCGCTGAACTTGTCCATGAGGAAGGCGTGCAGGCTGTCCACGCTGGGCACGGCGACATGGACGAGGAAGTCGTCGCCGCCTGCCACGACGAACACCGACAGCACCTCGGGCAGCCCCATCGCGTACTTCTTGAAGCCGTCGATGACGGTGCGGCTCAGGGGCCGGACCTGCACGTGCAGTAGTGCCTGAACGCCGCGGTTGAGGGCGGTGAGGCTGATCTCGGCGTGGTATCCGGTGATCACGCCTCTCTCCCTCAGCGCACGGACGCGCTCGAGGCAGGTCGACGGCGCGATGTTGACGGCGCGGGCCAGTTCGCGGTTGGTCTGCCGTGCATGTGTCTGCAGATGCTGGATGATTGCCGTATCAAGTTCGTCCACGACCGAGATCTTGTCATCTTCCCCGAACGACGTTCGGTCAGAGCCGGTCGGTGCCGGTCATGTGCCTACCGTCGGTCCCGATCTGACGAGCAGGCGAGGGGAAGCCACCATGGTCGCGACCGACATCGACACCGAGTCCATGCACGAACACGTCGTCGTCAGGCGGGGCGCACGATCCGGCCTGCCGATCATCGTCGCGGTGCACTCCACCGCGCTCGGACAGGCCATCGGAGGATGCCGGCTCACGCACTACCGACACTGGCGCGACGGCCTGGACGACGCGCTGCGGCTCTCGGCCGCGATGTCGGACAAGTGCGCGCTGGCCGGGCTGCCCAACGGCGGCGGCAAGACCGTCGTCGCCCTGCCCCTCGGCATGACACTGGACGGTGCCTCCCGCCGGGCGGTGCTGCACGACGTGGGCGACGTCATCGCCGGTCTGAACGGCACCTACGCGACCGGCCCGGACGTGGGCACCGGCCCGGACGACATGGTCACGATCGCCGAACGGACACCGTACGCGTTCTGCCGACCGGTTGGCGCCGGTGGCAGCGGCGACTCCTCCGAACACACCGCCGCCGGCGTCCTCGCCGCACTGCACGCACTCTGCGCCGAGCGGTTCGGGTCGTCCGACCTGTCCACGCGCAGCTTCGCCGTGCTCGGCCTTGGCCGCGTCGGCGGCCACGTGCTGCGGATGCTCGCCGACGCCGGCGCGACGCTGGTGGCAAGCGACGTCGACGACAGCCGACGTGCGCTCGCCGGCGCCGCTGGCGCCGCCTGGGCCAGCCCGCAGGACTGCCTGACCGCCGACGTGGACGTGCTCGTCCCCGCCGCCCTCGGTGGCCTGCTCACCCCGCACACGGTGCCGACGCTGCGCTGCGCCGCGATCGCCGGACCGGCCAACAACCAACTCGACGCCCCGGCCACCGCTGATCTGCTGCACCAGCGTGGCATCCTCTGGGCCCCGGACATCATCGTGAGCGCCGGCGGCATCATCCACGCCACCGCCGTCGAACTACACGACGAGACCTCGGCCCAGGCTACCGTCCGGGTCCGCGGCATCGCCGACACCCTTACCGACATCCTGCGCGCCGCCCGCGCCACCGGCTCGACCCCGGCCCACGCCGCCCGCTCCCACGCCCGCCAACGCATGCGGAGTGGCCACCACTGACCACCACCGCGACCACCAACATCCGATCGCCCTGGAGCACCCCCACATGACCCTGGCAACCAAACTCGTGATCGTCATCCGTGCCGACCTGCCAGCCGCATCGGCGGCCAACGCCGCAGCGGTGCTCGCGTTGAGTCTCGGCGGCCGACTGCCCCATCCACCTGCGGCCGACGTCAAGGACGGCTCCGGCGAGCCCCACGCCGGGCTGAACCCCCATCCGGTGCCCATCCTGAGCGCCACCGCCGACCAGCTCCGCGACCTGTATCGAACGGTGCGCGCCGACGGCGACCTGATCACCGTGGCCTTCGACGAGGTCGCCCGGCGGGCCCGCACGTACGACGACTACGTGGCCGCGCTCGCCGCAACACCCGCGGACGAGATCCACTACGTCGCCGTCGCGGCGTACGGCCCACGCAACCGAATCACCGCCCTGACGAAGCGATTCCCCCTCTACGCCGCCGACGCACCGGTCACCGCGCAGCCGGACGCCACCGAGAGGAGAGCCCGGCTGTTCCCCACCGCCGATGACCGCCGGTTCAGCACACCCGCCAACGGCAGCGAACGGCAGCTGCTGCACGACATGCTTCGAGCCCAGCGCAATACGCTGAAGATGAAGTGCTCAAACGTCGAGGAGGACCTGGCTCGCCGAGCAGTGCCACCATCGACGCTGTCGCTCCTGGGCTTGATCCGGCACCTCGCCGACGTGGAACGCCGCTGGTTCCGCCAGGTCCTGGCCGGGCAACACGCACCCCCACGGTTCTCGTCCACAACGCACCCCGACGGCGATTTCGACGACGCCGTACCCGATCCGGCCGTCGTGGCCGCAGCCCGCCGAGCCTGGCACGACGAGGTCACATTCGCCGACGCCTTCATCGCCAACGCCGACAGTCTCGACGTCGAGGGTCACGACAGCTGGCGCGGCACCGTCTCGCTGCGCTGGGTCCTCGTCCACATGATCGAGGAGTACGCCCGCCACAACGGACACGCCGACCTCCTCCGCGAACGCATCGACGGCACCGTCGGCATGTAACCCTTCCCTCATGATCAGGCGCGCTGTTTTCGAGCCTGTATCGCTAACGGCACCTCTCGGTGTCAAGGCGTTGGGAGCGCGGGATCGACCTCGCGGGTCACCGGGTCTCTGGATCGAACGGCGCGTCAGGATGGGCGTCAGCGGCGCGTCGCGAGGACCACGCCGGTCAGGCAGAGCGAGCCGCCCAGCAGGGCGAGCGGCGCCGGCACCTCGCCCAGCAGCGTCCACGACAGCAGGACGGTCACCGGCGGCGCCAGGTAGGTTGCCGCGGTGGTGCGACCCGCGGTCCAGCGGGACAGGACGTAGCCCCAGGTAAGGAAGCCGATGGCGGTCGGGAACACGCCCAGGTACAGCATGCCCAGGGTGGCCGGCGGCGGTGCCGTGGCGAGCTCTCCGAGGAGCGTGGGGGCGAATGGCAGCAGGGCCGCGGTCCCGGCCAGTGCGCCGAGCCAGGTCATCGTCACGGCGTCCACCCGCGCCAGTAGGCGCTTCTGGAGCAGTACGCCGAAGGCGTACAGCAGGGCGGAGAGCAGCGCCAGCGCCACGCCGACCTTGTCCGCGTGCCCGGTGAAGCCGCTGGCCGCTATCAGAGCGACGCCTGCGAAGGCGATCGCCACCCCGACGCCGAGCCGGCCGGTGAGCCGCTCGTTCAGAACGAGGACCGCCGCGACCGCGACGAGGATCGGCGCGACCGCGACCAGCAGTGCCGCCGTCCCGGCGTCGACCAGCCGCTCGGCGGCGTTGAGCGCCACGTTGTATCCGCCGAACCAGGCCACGCCCCAGACCGCGATCAGCCCCAGAGTTCCGCCACGGGGCAGGGCAGCCCGGCGGAGAGCCGCGGCGTCCGGCCCGGGCAGAGCGTGCTGCGGTCGTGTGCTGCGGCGTCGGACGCTGGCGGTGAATGCCACGAACGCGCTCAGCGCGATGGACGCCGCTGCCATGCGGCCCAACGCCATGGCGCCGGGGGAGTAGTCGTGCCCGGCGAAACGGATGCCGACGAACGCGGACGCCCACAGGAACACGGTGGTCGCGGCGGCACCGACGGTCGGCCAGGATCGGGGGTACGCTGCGCTGGCGCGGTCGCCCTCGGTGATGGCCGGCCGACTCGGGGTAGCGGTGAGCTGTGCACGCCTCATGGAGCGATCTTCGTGCGCCCGAATGTTCAGCACCAGCGACTCTTTCTTCACAACTCTTCAGTGGGGCTTACTGTTGTGGCGTGCTCGACGTCCACCGCCTCCGTGTCTTCCGCTCCGTCGTGGCGTCCGGGTCCGTCCAGGCGGCCGCCGCCAACCTGGGCTACACCCCCTCCGCGATCAGCCAGCACCTCACCGCGCTCCAGCGCGAGACGGGCCTGACCCTCCTCGCCCGAGCGGGACGCGGCCTGCGGCCCACGGCCGCCGGGCATGCCCTCGCCGCCGAAGCGGACCGGGTGCTCGCCCGGCTCGGAGCGGCCGAGTCGCTGATCGCCGACCTGCGCGCCGGCCGCACCGGCGCACTGTCCATCGCGTACTTCGCGTCAGTGGGCGCCGCGTGGATGCCGCTGGTGGTGCGGCGCATCCTCACCGAGCTCCCCGGAGTCCGGCTCGACCTGGAGCTGCGCGAACACATCCCGGACAGCCGGGAGGAACGCGCCGATGTCCAGGTGGTCGTGGCGGGCAACGGCTTCGACCCCGGTTCGGGTTTCACCGCCCACCACCTCCTCGACGACCCCTACGTGGCGGTCCTGCCCGCCGGGCACCGTCTCGCCGGGCAGGAGGAGGTGGACCTGGCCGACCTCGCCGACGAGCGCTGGGTCGACAACGACTTCGCCCGCGGCTGGTGCCGCGCCAACCTCATTGAGGCCTGCACCGCCGCCGGATTCAGCCCGGCCTTCCGGGTCGAGGCGCACGACTATCCGACGGCGCTCGCCTTCGTGGCAGCCGGCATCGGTCTCACGGTGCTCCCCGCGCTCGGCGCGGCCCACCTGCCCGACGGCGTGACCCGCGTCAGAGTGGTCCGCCCGACGCCGATCCGGTCGATACGCGTGGTGGTGCACGACGCGGTCGAGCACACCCCGGCGGTGCGCACGGCGGTCGCCGCGCTGCGGGAGGCGGCCGGCTCCGCGAGCGAGCAGTAGGACGCCGGCGCGGCGTGCCGGGCCGGCCTCGTGCGGCCTGCCGTTCTGAGCACGGTGGTGGCTGCGGCACACCACGCTGACGTGGGTGGGAAGAAACCTTCTGACCACGGCGGACCTGCTGGCCGACGTGACCGGCGCGTGCGAGGCCCCGCCCTATGGGTACGTGCTGGCGGTGGCGCTCGCCGTGGCCGCCGCGTCACTGCCCGGGTCAGCAGCGGGATGGGGGCGCTGCTGCTGCTCGACGCGGTTGCCGCCGCGCATGTGTTCAACGCGCTGCCGCCACCGCCTCTTGGGTGAACCGCTCAGCGCTGCCACCGGAATGCAGCCGTCGCGCAGGCTCGGCGGCAGAGGGCGTAGCCGCACCGCCGCCGCCCTGCCCGGTCATGAAGGGCGAACAACCCGCTGGCTGGCTGGGATGGCCGGGGCCTACCTCTAGTTGCTGATCTGGTGAGCCGGCATCTGGCCGCTGAGTCGGCGTGGTGGACGGGATTTAGCCGGCATGCCGACGGCCGGCAAGGGCGGAGGGTTTGTGTGGCTGCGCTGATTCGGCTTGAGGGCTGCTCCCCGCCACGACGGGTCGTCGGTGCTGTACCGCACAGCGGCTTGACGGGAACCTTGGATCGTGCCAACTTCTAGGTTGTCTAGACGACCTGGAGGAGTCGTGGCCAAGGTGCCGCTGTACGTGCGGATCGAACGGGAACTGAGGACGCGTCTCGCCCAGGCGCAGCCCGGTGACGTGGTCCCGGCTGAGTCGGTGCTCGCCGAGGAGTTCGGGGTCGCCCGGATGACCATCCGGGCGGCGCTCAACGCTCTCGAGTCCGACGGGCTCATCGAGCGGATCCAGGGCCGCGGCACGTTCGTGCGGCAGCGGCCCCAACCGCGGGCCGCCGGGACCTTGATGAGTTTTCAGGATCAGGTGCGCAGTTGGGGGCGTGTTCCGGCATCGCGGCTGGTGGAGGCTGAGGTCCGGGCAGCGTCCCCCGCGGAGGCGGGGGCGTTGCAGCTGACCGCGGCAGCACCCCGGGTGACCTCGATCGTGCGGGTGCGGCTCGCCGATGACGTGCCCCTGGCTATCGAGTACGCCTGCTTCCCGCCTCACCTGAGCACCCTGCTCGACCTCGACTTGGAAACCAGCTCGCTGCACCGCGCCCTGCGCGAGAGGGGGCTGCACCCCACGCTCGGCTCCTCGACGCTGACCGCCCAGCGGGCCGGCTCCGACGGCGAGCTGCTGCACGTGCCAGCGGATGAGCCGCTGCTGGTCGAGACCCGGCTCATCGTCGACCAGCGCTCGGCACCGCTGGAGTACACCGTCAGTCGCTACGTCGGCGACCGCTACGACCTGCACGTCACCTTCGACGTGCAGCCACCCCGGACCGGAGAACGCCAATGAACATCGCCAAGATGATCGACCATTCGCTGTTGCGCCCCGAGCTCACCGCCGACGACATCCGGCGCGGCTGCGAGATCGCCGCATGCCGCCAGGTCGCCTCGGTCTGCGTACGGCCCTCCGACGTCGGACTCGCCAGGGCCGCACTGTCCGGCACCGGCGTCCTCGTCGGTACCGTGGCCGGTTTCCCGCACGGCGATACCCGTACCACGATCAAGGCCACCGAGACCCGCGAACTGGTCGACGCGGGCGCCGACGAGGTCGACATGGTGCTGCACATCGGCCGTCTGCGCAGCGGCGAGACCTCTTACGTGTACGACGACATCGCCGCCGTGATCGCCGCCGCACAGGGCCGGGTGGTCAAGGTGATCCTGGAGAACGCGTACCTGACCGACGAACAGAAGGTCACCGGCTGCCGCATCGCCGAACAAGCCGGGGCGCACTTCGTCAAGACCAGCACCGGCTTCGCCCCCGGCGGCGCCACCCTGGCCGACATCCAGCTGATGCGCGCCGCGGTCTCGCCGCACATCGAGGTCAAAGCCGCTGGCGGTGTCCGCAGCCTCGACACCCTGCTCACCCTGCACGAAGCCGGAGCGACCCGGTTCGGCGCGACGGCCACCGAGACCATCCTCGACGACTTCGCCGCCCGCGAACGTGGCGACCACCCCACCACTGCTGCGGTCCCGTCCGGCAACGACTACTGAACCGACTCGACCAGATCGGTGGCAAGAGCCTGCTTGGCGGCCACCCTGCGCGGTGACCGCCCCACCGACCAGGACCGATACGTCGTGGTCGACGGCGCTGCCGCCGTCCTCGACGGCGAGACCTCCTGGCTGCACACCTACCACGGACCCGAACCGCGTGACGGCGGCTGGTACGCCCGAGCCCTCGGCACGGCGCTGACCGCCCGGCTGCCCGGACACGGCACCGCCCTCAACGTGATCCTCGACGCCCCGATCGCCGACCGCCGTGACGCCTACGGCCTCAAACCCGCCGACAGCCCCTACAGCACCTCCACGGCAGCACCACCATCGACCGGCACATGCTTATCAGAGCCTGGGGCTACCTCGGCATCATCTCCGCCATCGGTCGCGAAGTAGTCGCCGTCGGGCCGCGGGCAGGACTGGCTCGGCCCCGGGTTGGGTGTGCCGGCTCGCACCGGCGCATACCGCGCTCGGAGGACTCCGCCGACCAGCGGCGTGTCACCGACCAACGTGGTGGCCGGTTACGCCTGGAGCGCGAGCATCGCCGCGGCGACCTCACCGGCGGTCGCGTCGGGGATCGCCGTCGCGGCCCGTTCGAGCACGAGCAGCCGCGCACCAGGGATCTCGCGCGCGAGCGCTTCGCCGTTGCCGACAGGGAAGAACGGGTCGCGGCGACCGTGCACCACCAGCGTCGGGATCGCGAGCTCGGACAGTCGCTCGCGCCAGCGCGGCGTGCAGTCGAGCTTGGCGAACACCGTGCCCAGATGATTGGCCATCTGCACCGCGGTCTTCGTGCCCGGCGTGCGGTCCCATCTGCGCGCGGCGGTCGCGCGCGCGGCGACGGGGTCGTCACCGAGGATCTCCGCGCCTTCGGCGGCGAACCCGGCCACCGCGGCGCGGTCGGACCAGTCGGGCATGGCACGCGAGAACAGCCGGCCCATCGTCGCCGCGTCATGGTCAGGCAGGTCGTCGTCGACCGGACCCGGAGCGACGGGCCGCGTTCCGACGAGGGTGAGCGCCGAGAACGCGTCCGGGTGGTCGAGGGCGGCGACCTGGGCGACCATTCCGCCGACGCCGATGCCCGCCAGGTGCGCCGGCCGGTCGTCGAGTTCGCGGGTGAGCGCCGCGGCGTCGGCTGCAAGATCGCGCAGCGTGTACGCCGGAGCCTCGGGGTCGACGGTGGTCGACGCTCCGGAATCGCGCAGGTCGTACCGCACCACGTGGCGCCCGCCGCGCGCGAGCGCCTGGCAGAGTGCGTCGGGCCAGGAGAGCATGGTCGTGCCGCCCGCGAGCAGAACGAGCGGCGCCGCCGCGTCGCCGAAGTGCTCGACGCCGAGGGTGACGCCGTCCGCCTCGACCGTGGTCATCACGCCCCCGCCGTCGCGTTGACGCCGCCGGAAGTGCGGAACGAGTGGACCGTCGGATACATCAGGAACCTCCGCCAGTGGAGCGTCGCGCCGAACGTACGCGACTGGGGTTGGTGCACAGAGATGGACGACTGCCGTGGCGGAAACTCATCGGGACCATGCCCGGAAGGGAACGATGACCAAGCAGCCGCCCTTGGCCCATGGCCCGAACACCCTCGGCGTCACGCCGAACCCGGAGGGCGTCAACCAGTTCCCACGACGGGTCTTCGCGTTCGACGAGTTCGGTCCCCTGGTGATCTGCCCAAGGCCGGCACGGGTGGGCACCGGCTGGGCACCCGCACCGGCTGCCCGCGAACTACAACAAGCTGCACGGAGTCTGACAGGTCCACGGCTGGTACAGCGTGGGTGACGACCGCCCGCATCCGCAGCGAACGACAACGACGCTGGAGCCAACCCGCCATCCACGCAGCCTGACCCCGTCGACATTCCGTGGTCACCGCACTGGCCGGAAACGTCCCGGCCGATGCAGCCAGGGCGCGGCCCTGGGCGCCGACGCGACAAAAGCGACCGCGAGCACCGTGATGAACGCTTGCCCGATCCGGCCGGGCGTGATCCCCGGCGCGGTATCCAGCACGTAGTTGGCATACCCGTTCGCCACCGCGTCGCTGGCGAGCACGACGCAGCCGAGCAACAGCCCTTCAAGCCGGCGCAGCGCCAGCAACAACGCCGCGAGCGGGTCGAACACGGTCAGCGAGGTGAAGTACCACACCAGCCACATCGGCGTGGACGGGCTTGGACCACCCGGCCGGACCCCGAGCAGGTCGCCCAGGTGAACAAAGCCGCCGTACGCAAAGACACAAACGGCGGCGAACACCACGACCCGAACCTGCCTGGGCACACCGGTCCACCGCCGCAGCGATGTCCGTGTCCCCGCCAATGAGCCCCCTCGGTCGGGCAACGGCCCGCTCCCACCGATTCAGCGGTGCTAACGCGAGGGCCAGAAACGTTCGCCTCGCCGATTCTAAGCGGGGACCAGCGGCATTGAGCCATGCCGGGATGGCCGCCTGGCCATGCCGTGACTCTGGCAACGTTTGTGGTCACGGCACTAGGCCGTGTTCCATAAGCCTGGCGGCCACGGTCCGCGTGGTCGAGGCCAGGTACCCTCGCGAATCATGGCGGCCTTCGACCCCGCGACTGAGCTCAGCCAGGATCTCGCCTTCCGTCTGCTGATCAACACCTCGGTGACGTTGTTCTGGCGCCCAGCGATTCTGGACGAGACCACCGCCTGGTTGAGCGCGCACGGCTACCAGGTCACCCGCATCGACGCCTCGCACTGGGCCACCGAGCGCGACCTCCATCGCGAGATCGCGGCAGCGCTGAGCTTCCCCGACTACTACGGGCACAACCTCGACGCCCTCAACGACTGCATGCGAGACGTCGTCAGCCAGGACTACGGCTGGGCGCCGGACACCACCGGCCTGGCGCTCGTGTTGACGGGGTACGACGGCTTCGCCGCCTGCTGCCCCCGTGCGGCTCAGGTCGTGCTCGACATCATGGCTGACCAGTCACGCAGCGCCGCCCTCTTCGGCCGCCGCCTGATGTGCCTGGTGCAGAGCAATGACCCGCGCATCCGCTTCGAGCCTGTCGGCGCAACCCCAGTGATGTGGAACGACGCTGAATGGCTCGACTCCAGGCGCCGCACCGACTGACTCGAACGAGCGACCACTTCTGAAACACGGCCTAGCTGCCTGCTGGCACCTGGTCCGTGACGTCGGCGTAACCGACCTTCGCGGGTGCCGCGGTCGGCGCGTAGATCACGCGAATCACGCCCGTCGGGAAGGTCTCCGTCGCGCTCACGCGGAAGTGGTACGGCGCGTCGCCGTCGTCGAACAGCCTGCGTCCCTTGCGTGCCGCCACCGGATGCACCAGCAGGCGCAGTTCGTCGACCAGCCCGGCGGCGAGCAGTTGCTGCACCACGGAGATCGACCCTGGGATGAGGATGCCTCTGCTGCCGGCATCGGCCTTGAGCGCGGTGACCGCGTCGAGCAGATCGCCGTTGATCAGCTCCGAGTTGCGCCAGCTGAACTCCAGTTGCTGGCGCGAGACGACCACCTTGCGCATGTCTCCGAGCTGCTTGGCGAAAACCGCGTCCTCGCCGCCGGCGGCCTCGCGGTCGGGCCAGGCCCCGGCGAAGCTGTCGTAGGTCTCCCGGCCGATGAGCATCACGTCGGCGGCGTCGTAGTCCTCGCCGACGGCGCGGCCCATGTTCTCGTCGAAGTACGGGAAGTGCCAGTCCGGGTCGATCTCGGCCACGCCGTCGGCCGAGATGAACAGCGTGGAGATGACCTTTGCCATCGCAGGGTCCCTTCGAGTCGGTGGTGTCGACAGGTGGACCGCCGCAGCATCTCAGAATCATCGGCGGGCCAGGGGCCAACCCGCCGACCGGTGGGGGCGGACGCCCGGACGACCGGCGGCAGAAGGGAAGGGCGGCCTGATTCGGTCACCGCCGCCACAGAGCTCGACGGAGCTTCGATCGGTGCGACCACCGTGTCGGTTTCACCCCGTCGTTCGACCGGGCATCTAGAACCCGCCGCCGAGCTGATCAAGGGCGCTTCGCGCATGCCGGTTGGTATCGCGAGAGGCGCATCATCTGTTGACGGCTTGCGCCTGCGTTGACGCTCCGCGGCTAGGCCCAGCTGCCGAATCGCCCGCCGTCCCGCATCGGCGGTCCGACGTCGCTGGAGGCGAACAGTCGCGGTGATGGCGATGGCAGCACCGGTGGACGCCGCCGGCAGTGCGACCAACAGCGTCCCCATGCCGCCACGCTAACCGTCAACGGCAAGCCGCCGGGCCGCTGGAGGTGACCCGTCGGCAACCCGTTGTCCGCAGCGGGACGCCGGCGCACCGTTGCGCGAGTAGGCCATCCGCGACATCACCTGGTTGGCTCGACGGGGTCGCCCGCCGAGCCGCCACCGATAGATCATTAACCCATGCTCGTCGCGTCCGTCGTCACCATGCTGGCGTTTCTCGCGTGGTTGACCGTCGCCCGGCTGCCGTGGCTCACCGGCGTCGTGTTGGTGGCGCTCACCCTGGTCGCGGTCGCCTCGATTTCCCTCGCCGCCGTTGTGCCCCGGGCGGCGGTGGAGGCGCGCCTGCTGCTGTTCCTCGGGGTCGCCGTGACGCTGCTCGTCGCGGGGGAGACGCAGCGCCGCAAGCTCGCCGACAGCGGCGACGACGACCGGGCGGGCCGGCGCTGGCCGTACCGGATGGCGGTCGGCCTTGCCCTGTTCGTCGCCTTGGCCTGCATCCCCGCAGCCGCCTGGGACTTCAACGACGACGGGTTCGTGCCGTCGGCGCGGGACCTCGGCCCGCTGCCCGGCGGGCTCGCCGTTCGAGGCGCAGGCGACGACTCGGAGTGCGGCACCGGTCGTTGCGCCGTCTCCTACGCACTCGTCGGCCAACCGGGCGAGTCGGCCGAACAGGTGACCCGACGGATGTGGAACCACCTGGTGAGCAACGGCTGGCCGGAGCCAGACGGTGGGCGCAGCTGCCGCCCGGCCGGCTGGCTTCTCGACACCCGGGAGACCTGCGTGGAGATCAGCACGGCCGAGGACGGGGCACGGCTCACTTTGGAGGGCGGCCGCCCGTACCCGCGATTTGTAGGTGCCAGCAGCCAGCCGAGTTAAGCCAACATCACCAGCTCGTGCGGGCGCTTCGAACCGCGTTGACCTGCACCTAACGACGTTCAGCGGCATCCTCCTCGGTCTGCGTCCATCCGTACTCGCAGGTCAGGGCGGATGAA
This sequence comes from Micromonospora sp. AP08, assembly GCF_008085935.1. Classification (NCBI taxonomy): domain Bacteria; kingdom Bacillati; phylum Actinomycetota; class Actinomycetes; order Micromonosporales; family Micromonosporaceae; genus Micromonospora; species Micromonospora sp. AP08. Next base: position 467,189 of record NZ_VSEZ01000002.1, on the reverse strand, counting down.
CGCCTTGCTTCGACAAGCGCACCCCGCTGGTCCTGGCCGCCCTGGACATGGGCCTGTACCGCCGCGACAGGGCCGAGCAGCTCGTTTGCTCGCGCCTGGTGCACCACAAGTGGTCACCGGGGCGGAGAGGGAGCAGCGCTCTAACCTAGAGTGCCTTGACCAGCGCCAGGGGATTGCTCGACGAGTCGCGGCGCACCATGATCGACGGGTGCTGGACAGGGTGGTCCGATGGTAGCCACGGGACGCGGCGGGGTTCGGCCCGTCAAGCCCTCGAACCCGCGCGTGCCGTGGTTGGTTCTGAATGTCGTGGCGTCGATAGCCGCCGCATGCCTGCTCTGGGCCTTCAGCGTTCCCGGTTTCGTCTTCCTTCTGGTGCTCGGCCTGGTTCACGTGCTCGGTCTGGCCGCGGTGGCCTGGATTGTCCTGATGGTGATGGGGATACAGCGTCGACAGTGGTCCTGGTGGTTCCTGCCGGCGCCGGCGGTCGTCGTGCTCGCGCTCGCGCTGGTCGTCGCGGGCGTTCCGTTGCAGGCACGCTGGGCGATGAGCCGTAGCGCGTTCGAGCGGGTGGTTGCCACCGTGCCGACCACAAGCCCGGTGGGCGTCGAGTGGTCCAGCGTTCCGGTGCCGTCGAGGATTGGCGCCTACCGCATCGAAGCGGCTTACCCCGTGCCGGGCGGAGTCGTGTTCTACGAAGCGAACGGATACATGATCGACGACGCGGGGTTCGCCTACCTGCCCGACGGTCCGACGCCGGACCTGGAGACCCCCGACTTCGAGTCCCCGGCCTTCAAGCACCTCGGCGGTCCCTGGTACAGCTGGACCGCGAGCTGGTAGGCCGAGGATCGCGAGGGCGAGCACCGACCGTCAGTTGCTGGTTGCCGTTGACGGCTTCTCCGTGAATGGCCACGGCCGGGCGCCGAACAGGTCGGTGCATGCCGAGAGCAGGCCGCGCTGCGCGTCGGCCATCCGCGCGTTGGTCGGCCCGAGGTCGACGCCTGGATCATTTCTCACGAACAGGTCCCCGGCCTCCTTCGTGACCAGCGCCAGTCGCTGACCCGCCTCCCGGACGCCGGGATCGGTTGCCTTGACGGCACGCATGACGATCCCCGAGTTCGAGGTGAAGCGGAGGTCCTGCTCCTCGATCACCCGGACGACCTGTGCGCAGGCGCTGGCGGCGTACTGGTCCGCGGGAGCGGTCGGGGTGACCGGAGCGGTGGCGGGCGGCTCGGTGGGCCCACATGCGGAGACGAGTAGCAGGAAGGAGACGGCAGCGAGTTTGCGGATCACCGCGAGAGGCTAGCGATCGGCGTGGGCGCGGCTGCGATCCGGGTGCCTCGCAACGGGCACGGCGTCGCCGGGGCACCGACTCCCCGTCACCCGTGCCGCATGCCGTCCGGACATGCCGAATTGAGGGCGTTGCGGTTAAGCGGTGCTGCGAAGATGACTCTCGTGCCGCCAGAGCGACTCGCCGACCGCCTTGACGCGGCGACCTACGAGCATGGCGACGAGGTTGCGAGCGTGTTCGAGTTTTGGTCCGATGGTCCGGGACGCGCCGGGTAGTGCAGCGAAGCCAGCAGCTGACTGTGCAGGATGGCGTTCGAGTACAGGCCGCCGCCCTGATCGCTCGCACGTCCACCGGTTCGATCGGTGAAGCGGCCGCCAGCCTCCTCGACCAGGAGAACCCACGGCGCGTGATCCCACTTGTGGTAACGCTCGGCCAAGAAGGCATCGATCTCACCACGAACGAGCTCGATCAGCGGTAGGGGGCTCGCCGTTGCGCGAGCCGCGCTCGGCGGGAGACGATCTCTGGACTCGTCGTCCAGAGCATCGAGCACGGCATCAGCGAGCGTCGACGTCGTACTGACCTTGAGGCGGCGCGTCTTGCTCTCCTCGCGCGGCCAGGATGACTCGAAGGCACCGCCACCTCGGGTCGCCCACCAACAGCGCCGCAGCGCAGGAGAGGTGACGAGTGCGACCTGCGTGATCCCTCGAATCTCCAGAGCAATGTGGATTCGCCAGTTCGGATCACCCCGACTGAAGAACCCGGTGCCATCGATCGGGTCGAGGATCCAGACCCGATCGGACTCACCGAGCTGACCAAGTTCCTCGCCGAGGAACGCATCTTCGGGGCGTGCCTCCGACAACGTCTCCCGCAGCAAGCGCTCGACTGCCCGATCGGCTTCGGTGACCGGTGTGCCGTCGGCCTTCAGCGTTGCCGAGACGCCAGACTGGAACTGAGCGAGCGCGAGTTCCGCCGCCAGGTCCGCGGTGTCGAACGCGAGTTGGAGGTCATCAACGCTGCCCACAGCCGCTGACGCTATCAACCCAGCCCCACCCCTCAAGAGCCGATGAGGGTGCGCCAGACCGGCGCTCCAGATCGCAGCCGTCTCGGGTCACGGGCGACACACCAGAGGGTCACGGCGCACATGCAGTAGTCACCTGGCCGCGCACTCATTTGCCGCAGACCGTGCGCCCGGTCCGCGCCCGCTCGTCGGGAGATGAGGTAGCTTTCCCTCCCGCACCCGGAAGGAACCGCGGCAGTGGCCGATCTTGGTATGGTCGGCGCCCCTTCGTAGGAGGCGGGCGTGACGGACGTTGCTGTTGAGGGATTCCGTCGTACCCATGTGGCGATGGTCGCGACTGCCGCTGTCGCGCTTGGCCTGCTCGCGTTTGCGGCCGACTCCGTCGCGGGCGTTGTCGGGCAGGTCCTGATCGCGCTGACCAGCAGCGGTTTCGCTTGGGGCTTGGCGGCGTTCCTGGCCGGTCGTTCGGCTGCCACGGGGAAACGAGCGGTTGGCGGTGCCACCGCGCTGTTGGTGTTTGCGACGCTGCTCTATTACCTGCTTGTGCTGATGGTCAGCCGCCGATGGAGTGGGGGCACCCTGGAGGACGGCACGCCGGCCGACCTGCTGGGGCTGCGCTCGGTTGCCATCATGACGGCGCTATGGCTGACCGGGTCCCTCGTCGCGGGAACGATACTCGGAAGGCTCGGCCACATCGTGCGAGTGGGCAAAGCCTCGACCTCGGCGCTGGCCGCGGGTGCGGTATGCGGCCTTCTCTCCGGCGAAGGCTGGCAGGCCGTGATGCTGGCACCGCCATGGCAGCTGCTGACCGTGCCCGACCCGCATCAGGCAGAGTTCTTCCGAGGCGTTGTGATCGCGGAACTCATCAAGATTGTCCTTCCGATCGTCGTCCTGGCCTGGCTGGCGACGGCGCACCGCCTCTGGCGCGTGTGGCCGATGCTGCTTACCGCAGCCATCTCAAGCGGTGCCCTGAGTGCGACGCTGTGGTACCTGCTCTACGCCGCAGCAAACGGCATCTGAGTGCGCCGGCAAGACGGCAGGCGCGGGTGGTCACGCGCGTCAGGCATCCTGATCTGCCGCGATCCGCGCGCTGCGAAGCGTGAGCACCCAGCAGCCCTCGGAGTGTCCGGACATGCCGATGAGCGGATGCCTGATTCCTCTCCAGTAGCGTCACGCCTCGGTCGCGTAGGTCGTCGAGGGTGTCGCGGTGTCCCTGCGGCGTGTTTCCGGCGATTGCCGGCAGGAGTACGGAGACCTTGTATCCCAGCCGCAGGGCGTCGATGGCGGTACTCGCGATACCGCCCTCGGTCACCAGTCCGGCCAGCACGACATCGCGGACCGCGTGGTCGCGCAGCATGCCGTCCAGCGGGGTGCCCGCGAACGCGCTGCGGTCGTACTTGTTGACGACCGGCTCGCCGTCCTCGACCGTCACCGCGTCGACGAAGTGCGTCGTCGACGAGTCCGGTCCGCCGTCCGAGCCGTCGAGGGCCAGGTGCCGCACGTGGACAACAAGGTTTCCAGGGTCCCGGAACGCGCGTCGCGCCTGCTCAGCTGCGCGTGCCGCCGCCATGCCGCCGTCGGGTGCGTACCGCTCGACGACCCACTCCTGGAGGTCGATGAGGATCAGTGCCAGTGCCATAGCCGTCCTTGGTAGTAGGCTGCCGAATGACAGAGTACTGCTATTGGGAGGGTCTCGGCATGCGGATGCGCGAGGTGGGTGCCACCGGACACCGGGTGGGTGCGATCGGTCTGGGCTGCATGGGCATGAGCTGGGCATATGCCGAGAGCACGCGCGACGATGCCGCATCACGAGACGTGGTGCGGGCCGCCGTCGACGCCGGTGTCACCTTCATCGACACTGCCGATGTCTACGGCGACGGCCACAACGAAATCCTTGTCGGCGAGGCGTTGTCCGGTCTGCGCGACACGGTGTTCCTGGCGACCAAGGCCGGGCTTGTGGTCGACAACATCCGCGCCAAAGGCATGCATCGCGACGGGTCGCCCGCCCACCTGCGCGCCGCCGTTGACGCGTCGCTGAAGCGCCTCGGCATCGATTACATCGACCTGTGGTACTTGCACCGCATCGACGACGCCGTGCCGTTGACCGAGTCCTGGGCCGCAATGGCGGACATCGTGCGCGCTGGCAAGGTCCGTTACCTCGGTCTGTCGGAGGTCACCGCCCAGCAGGCCGCCGCCGCGGCCGCGGTGCACCCGGTGACCGCCGTACAGTCCGAGCTGTCTCTCTGGACCCGCGACGCGCTCGGGCAGCCGGGCGGGGGCGTATCCGCGGTTGCTGTCGCCGGCGGTGGCGCGTTGGACGCTGGCGACGTGGTCGGCTGGTGTGCCGCCAACGGCGCCGCGTTCGTGCCGTTCGCGCCGCTCGGCCGGGGCTTCCTGACCGGCGCGATCGACGCCACGACCCAGTTCGAGGACACCGACCTGCGGGCCAATAACCCGCGCTTCACCAGCGAAGCGCGCTCGTCCAATGCCCGCATCGTCGATGCGGTGCGCGCCGTCGCCACCCGCCACGGAGTGACTCCCGCACAGGTCGCGATCGCCTGGACCCTTGAGCAGGGCCCGCACGTCATTCCGATCCCGGGTACGCGTCGGCTCGAACATCTCGTGGACAACATCGGCGCCGCCGGCGTCACGCTGACCGCAGATGACCTCGCCGAACTCGACTCCGCGCCAACGGCTGTCGGCACCCGCTACTGAGATGGAACGGCTCGGCCTCGTCATCAAGCGCGCCGAACAGGCGCTGATCGCCGAAAAGACGCGCGTGCTGCAGGAGTTTCACCTGACCGTCCCGCAGTATGCGGTACTGCTCGTCCTGCAGCAGGCCTCGGAAGCGTCCGCCGCGCAGCTCGCCCGCGCCTGCCTGGTGACCCCGCAGACGATGGCGACCGTGCTCGCCAACCTCGAGGGCAAAGGGCTGATCGAACGAGTGGCGTCGCCGCTACACCAGCGCATACGGGTGGCCCAACTGACAGCCAAGGGCACCGACCTGGTGCGCCGGGCAGACCCCGCCGTTCTCGCCGTCGAGCGGCGCCTGGCCGCCGCGTTCACCGCCGACGAACGGGAGGCGCTCACCGAGCACCTGGAACGGGTGATCGCCGCTCTGGCCCCCCACCAACACCGAGACGACACACCAACGCAACAGCCTGGCGGCGAACAGTTGTAGCGTCGCGTCAACCCGCACGACCCAAGAAACATCAACGCCCGAACGTGCCGCGATCCGCGCCTTACGCAATGTCACGGCGTGCCGGTCGCCGAGTGCGCGGATCTGTCGAGATGAGGATGCTTCCTTCGGTGCCGGAAAAAACCGCGGCGATGCTCGGTCTTGGTATGGCCGGCGCTCTTCGGAGGAGGTGAGCGTGACCGACGTTGCCGTTGGGGGATCCCGTGGCACCCATGCGGCCGTGGTCGCAGCTGCCGCTGTCGCGCTTGGCCTGCTCGCGTTCGCGGTCGACTCCGTTGCGGGCGTGGTGGGGCAGGTCCTGATCGCGGTGACCAGCAGCGGCTTCTTGGCGGCGTTCTTGGCCGGCCGCTCGGCTGCCACGGCGAAACCCACAACTGATCATGGCCGCCGATGACGGCAGGATGGAGTCTGGCCGGTAACCAGCTCACCGTACTGCCCGAATGGCTGCGCAACCCCACGGCTCGCGATCAGCCGGTGAACGCATCTGTGCAAGCGTGGGTCGGTGACACCTGCACCACGGTGGCCGGCGCCGCCGACCTCGACGCCATCCTTGACCGGGTACCGTCCAGCGGCCTATCGCTGATCAGCGAGGACGGCGTCCGGTCCTTGCACATCACCCTTGCTGGGGGCCAATCCGGGCTGGTATGGGAGGACGAAGACGAGATGATGCTCGGTTGGGGACCGGTACCGCCTGGCGCCCCACTCGGCCTGACAGCCGGTGACGCCGAATACGCGTACTCCGACCCGTGGTTCACCGCCGAGGGCGCGGACCCCTTCGAAATCACCGAAGGACAGGCCCGCCAGGCGGGCTACGAATTTCTGCGCACCGGCCGTCGGCCCACTAACGTCCAATGGGTCGACAAGCCATAGGTAGCCCGGGCGTGGAACCCGACATCGACCAGCCCAGCGACCACGTCATCGCACCAGCTGGCAGTGCCAGCGGCTGCAGACCGAGCAAGGTTGGCAGAGGACGGTAGGCCTGGCGATTGTCCGCGAACTTCGCGATGAGTCGGAACGAAACATCCGGATCTGCCGCGGACCGGTGCGGGCTGGGAGTCATCCGAGTGCGGTCCTCACCGAGCAACGGGCGGCGGTCTTGCGGAACCCGCACCATGGCGAGCTGTTCATCGTTGACCAGCCGACGCAACCCTGCCCTGCCCACGCGGACACCCCGGGCCCGCGCTCAGTCCACGTCGGCCGGGATCGGGTCGAACGACGTTCCGTCCGCCGGGCCCACCTCGTGCAACCGCCCGTCCCGCACCAGGTACACGAAATTGTGCCGGGTCCGCGCGGCGAAGTCGGCCCGCTGCTCGTCGGTCCAGTCGTCGCGGTGGGTGCGGGGGTACTCGGCGTGGTCCGGTTCGCTCAGCAGCCGGACCACGTAGACGGCGTTGGCGCGCACCTCGATACGCCAGCGGTCGTCGGGCCACTCGCCCTCGGCCTCGATGACGCCGTCGACGACGTGGTCGAAGGTGAACCTGTCCAGCGCGGGCGGATACACTCGGCCGGGCACCGGGTCGACCCGCTCGCGCGCGACGGTGGCGTCCTGCTTCAGGAACGTGTGTACCAGGTACCCCATCCAGAATTCGGCATTGTAGAACTTCTCGTGCTGGTTCCAGGCGATCGCGGTGCCGTCGGCGGTCGGCGCCCACTTGCACCAGTACCCGGGCTTGCTGGGGTCTGGATCCCTGGCGTCCTCGATCTCGTCGCCATAGCCGAGGGCGTAGGGGCCGGTGGACCGGGGTTCGTGCCTGGTTTCGGCGAACGCCAGCAGGTAGTCGATCTCGTGCTGGTTCAGCGGAGGAGTGATCGTCACCTGGCCGGTGAACCTGGTCTCGTAACCCACGGCGGCTCCCTTCCACGAAGCGTCGCATGTGTATACCAAAGCGTGGAAGGTACTGATCCGAGCGACCAGGAGTTCCGGAGTGGAGTTGACCGGCATGTTGGCGGAGACCCACTGTGAACCGCATCGGCCTGCGATCTTCGAGGCGTCCTACCGGATCCTCGGTTTCGAGGCTGAGTCCTGCCGGTCGGCGGCGTGGCAGCGCAGGAGCCGAACGCAAGATCTGAAGTCAGCGAAGGTATCCGCTTCTGCCGCTGATCGTCTCCCTAGACGGGGGCGAGGGGCACGTGGGGTGTGTCGGGAAGGGCCACCGTGATCGGCTGGCCTGGCACGACCTCGCCGCCGCGTTCCACGACCGCCATCACTCCGGCCTTGCGAATGACCGGCGCGGTGGCGCACTCCGGCGAGGCGGTCGACGGGGCCGGCTCGTCGGTCGGCGTCCCGTCCGCGCGGGACAGCACGACCTTGAGCAGCCCGGGCCGAAAGGCGTTGATCTGGGCACAGGGGTTGCGCAGGCCGGTCAGTCGCACGACGGGACCGCCGAGATCGAGCAGAGTCCCGGTCGGCAACCCGAGCAGGTCGAGGTCGGCGGTGAGGACGTTCTCTCCGAGATCGCCCGGCCCCAACTCATAGCCCATGGCCAGGGCGTCGTCGAAGACCTCGGCGTGGATGAGGTGCACCTGGCGCAGGTTGGGCTGGTTCGGGTCGCGACGGACGCGCGATCGATGCTGGACCAAGGTCCCGGCGTGGGCGTCGCCGAGTACACCGAGCCCGGTCACGAGGGTGATCGACTCGGCCGGCACCTTGCTGAACCGGTGGGTCTCGTCGCGACTGACGGCAACGACACGGGGCATGGGCATACGGTCATCCTCTCGCGTCGCCCGCGTAAAGCATTCGACGAACTCGTTCGGCCAGGGCGCGTGCAGCCTGGCCGGAGCGGTGTGACACGTGGCCATCTGCATCTGCGGCGACCAGCGGGCATTCGAACTCGACCAAGCTTCGCAGTCGAAGCATAGGAGTCGGACGGCCCCGATTGCATGTCCGGTGACATTCGGACAACGTACGGAACTGCCGCGAGTCGCGCTGGCATCACGTCACGGTCCGTAGAGCCACCAGAGCGGCCCGGCGCATGCAATTGCCAGGAACCAGTAGGTCCGCCACCTGGTTGATCAAGCGTGACGCGGATCGGGCATGCTGGGTACCGTGAGCGATGGGTACATCCGTTTGATCCCGACCGACCGGGAGTGGCAGCCCACGCCCGAGGGCGCCGCCGCAGCAACAGCCTACGTAGCTCGGCTCTTCTCCGGCCCCGAGGACGACGTCGAGGAGGTCGAGTATGAGTTCTACGATCGGGTCACCCTGATCGATGCCGGCGAGAACACCACCCGAATCTCTTGCTCGAACTGCAACGGGGACCTCGACGTGGAGTGGCTCAACGACCTGATCGAGGAGAACGGCGAAAGCTTCGACAGCATGGACGTCTCGGTGCCCTGCTGCGGCGCGGTCGTTTCCCTGGATTCGCTACGCTACGACTGGCCGGTCGGGTTCGCCCGGTTCGAGGTGAGCGCCATGAACCCGACTCGCGCCAAATACGAACTCGACGCCGAGGAACTCGCCGACGTGGCCGCGCTTCTCGGTCATCCTGTCGCCCAGATACTCGCTCATTACTGATGGCCGGACCGATGGCCAGCGCCCGTTATTAGAAAGACATGCGCCGAACGCCACCAAGATCGAGTGCACGCGTCTGCCGCGAGTCGGGCGGGTCCGACGGCACGACCGGATCTGCCGAATTGAGTGCGTTGCTCAGGACATTGCCCTCCTGCTGCTAGCCGGGAGAGATCCGGTACAGGACGTGCCGGCGGAGCCAATGGGCCAGCGGTACGTGGGGGTGGCCGAAGTCGGCCAGGTGGTGTGTCCTGGGCTGTTGATCCCTGCCGCTCCACACGCACGTGTCGGTTCTGCCGGGGCTGACGCGACACGCGACATGGCGACGGTGACACATCGTGGGACGTTGATTACAAAGGGTGTCGCGCAGGGGGCCGTGCGGCTACCGTGACCACCGGCATCGATTCATGCACCTAGATCATTCGGTCAGGAGTGACGATGACGACGATCCCCGCCGTGGACCTTCCGTTCCTCGACATCACCGCGCCGGACTTTCGGTTCGACTCTCCCGCGGTCGCCGCCGCACGCGAGGCGAACTGGTGTGCCATGACGCCGATGGGACTCATCGTGCTGCGCCACGCCGAGATGCACCAACTGCTCCGCGACCCGCGGCTGGCGCAGAGCGGCGAGCGCTACCTGGAGCTGATGGGCATTTCCGACGGACCGCTGTACGACTGGTTCGTGCCCATGATCCTGCACCAGCGCGGCGCCGACCATCTACGCCTGCGGCGACTGGTCAGCAAGGCGTTCTCGCCACGGATGATCGAGGGCCTGCGGCCGTTCATGCATGACACCGCGACGAGTCTGACCGCGACGATCGCCGAGCGGGGCGAGTGCGAGTTCATGGCGGATTTCGCCGACCCGATGCCGGTGCGGGTGATGTGCGCGCTGCTCGGCGTCCCACCGACCGATTACGAGTTGTTCCGCCGCTGGTCAACCGATGTCGGACTGGTCTACAGCTTCACCCTGCCGCAGCTGCGTACGCGGGTGGAGGAGGCCGTCGTGGGGCTGCGTGCGTACGTCGACTCGCTGATCGAGCAGCGCCGCGCCGAGCCGCGGGACGACCTCCTGTCGGCGCTCATCGCCGCCGAGGAGAGCGGGGACCGGCTGAGCACTGAAGAACTGCGCAACCTCGCCCTGACCCTCGTGTTCGCCGCGCACGACACGACCCGCAACCAGCTCGGTCAGGCGCTGGCGACGTTCAGCGAGCACCCCGACCAGTGGCGGCTGCTCGCGAAGCGCCCGGAGCTCGCGCCACAGGCCGTGGAGGAGGTCATGCGGTGGGCGCCGGCGGTACCGACGATCTTCCGGTTCCCGGTCGAGGACCTCGACCTGCACGGTGTCCACGTCCCAGCGGGCACCCTCCTGCTGCTCGGCACGCACGCCGCCAGCCGGGACCCGCGCGCCCTCGACGACGGCGACCGTTTCGACATCACGATCCACCGGCAGGTGCCGCACCTGACCTTCGGCGGTGGACCGCACTACTGCATCGGCGCACCGACCGCCCGCGTCGAGATGGCCGAGTCACTGATCGCGCTCAGCAGCCAACTGGCGCCGCCGTCGATAGCCGGCCCCGTGACCTGGCGTCCGCCTACCGCCATCCATGGACCCGAGAGCCTGCCGCTCCGGTTCGGGGGGTGTTGAGCATGCACCGCGCCTGGATCGTCGGCGGCGCGGCCATCGCGCTGCTCGGTGCCGCGACCATCGGGGCGGCACGGGCGGCGGTCGCCAGGATCGAACGCAACCCGGACCCCTTGCCGTACGACCGGCTCGCCCGGGAGCCGCAGGGCGAGGAGGTGCTCGTCCCACGTCCCGACGGAACGGTGCTGCGCGCGATCGCGACCGGGGACGGCCCGCCAGTGGTGCTCGCCCACGGATACGGGGCCTCGCTGCTGGAGTGGAACGTGGTGTGGGACACCCTGGTCGCTCGCGGCCACCGCGTCATCGCCTTCGACCAGCGCGGCCACGAGCGCTCGACACTCGGTTCCGCCGGTACCGGCTCGCAACCCATGGCGGCGGACTACGCCGCCATTCTGGAGCACTTCGACGTGCGTGACGGCGTGCTGGTCGGCCACTCCATGGGCGGATTCATCGCGATCCGTGCCGTGCTCGACCACCCCGAGCTGGCCCGGCGCCTGTGCGGCCTGGTGCTGTTCGCTACCTGGGCGGGCCGCATCCTCGACCGGGCACCGCAGAATCGGCTGCAGATTCCGCTGCTGGAAGCCGGTCTTCTGCAGCGGCTCGCCCGCACTCGTGCCGGTGGTGTGCTGTTCGGAGCCGCGCAGTGCGGCACCCGGCCGTCGCCGGCCATGATCTCCGTGTTCCGGGACGTCTTCGTCCGTCAGAGCCACCAGCCGCTCATTCCGATCGTGCGGGCCTTCAGCCGAGAGGACCGTTACCCCCGGCTGAGCGAGATCACCGTACCGACCGTCGTCGTGGTGGGCTCGGCGGACCGCTCGACGCCCCCGAGCCACTCACACCGGCTCGCCGCCGGCGTGCCCGGAGCACGGCTGGTGACCGTGCCCGATGCCGGACACCTGCTCAACTGGGAGGCGCCCGATGTCCTCGTCGAGGTCATCGCGGCACTCCAGCGGTAAGCACGGCACCGGCGGTCACCACGCTCCGTACGCCGCTTCGGCAGACTGACAGCCCGGGCACCTCGACCGAAGCCTGGCCGGGCCACGGTCGCAGGTCAATGAAACAAGTAGCCGAGTTGAGTGCGTTACGCGGATGAGCGAGTCGGGGTGGCAGCGCCAGTGGAGCCGACGGGCGATGAAGCCGCCGGGCGGGTGCCCAGCGCCTTCCCTGCTCTGCGATGCTCTTGTACCGTGACTTCTTTTCGCCGCTTGGTGACTTCAGGATCACCGCTGGAACCGGAGATCGGCTTCTCACGAGCCGTGCGGATAGGGCCGTACGTATCCGTGGCCGGCACCGCGCCGATCGCGGACGATGGTGCCACAGCCGGTCCGGGAGATGTGTACGCGCAATCCGTGCGTTGCCTGGACATCGCCGAGCAAGCGCTGCGCGATGCCGGTGCAACGCTGGCAGACGTCATCAGAACCAGGGTCATGCTTGTTGACATCGCCCGTTGGCGAGAGGCGGCGCGCGCACATGGCGAACGGTTCTCTCAGGTACGACCGGCGTGCACCTTCGTGGAAGTATCGCGTTTCATCGATCCAGAGTGGTTGGTGGAGTTCGAGGTCGACGCCGTCGTGGCAACAACCGACCCGAGAGACTCTGTTACTCACGAAGGACCGTGAGACGGTCGTGCGGATTCGTGTCTCGAATCGTGCCGCGCCAGCATCCTGATCTGCCGCGGAGCGGTCGCTACGAGCGACCGGATTTGCCGATGAGCGCGCGTTGTCCGGGGCACAAAACGATCGGCGGACGCCTACAGCTGCGTCCGTGCCTCCTCCACCCACCGGAGAACACCCTGTGCCTCGCAGGCCTCCGCGACCGCACCCGCCTCCTCGACCAGCGCCAGCGCGTCGTCGCGTCGCCCCTCTCCGGCGGCCAGGTAGGCCAGCGCGAGCAAGCCCGCGGCGACGCCGGCTGAGAACCCGATCTCCCGGCGAAGCCGTACAGATTCCTCCAACTGCTCACGCGCCCTACTACCGGCTCCGGCGGCCATGTCCGCAAAGCCGAGGTGCCGAACCGCATACGACAGCGTCAGTTTGTCGCCGGCATGCGTCGCCAGCTCGTACGACCGCGCAAGAGGCGGAACCGCGCCGTCATTGTCACCCCTCACCACCTGGTGGAAGGTGCCGACCCAGAACAGCGCCTCGGCCTCGCCGCGCACGTCCCCGAGCAGTTGATACAGCTGCGCCGCACGCTCGAATAGCGCTAGCTCGTGTGGATCTTCGTTACCGTCCTCAAGGAACCGCGCATGAAGGATCCGGCCACGGGCCAGGGCGAGATCTGCCTCGACTCCGTCCAGTTCCCGCTCGGCGATCCCCAGCGCGTCGGCGTCGCCGCCGAAGACGGCTCGTTCGTAGAGCACCCGGGCGTGTTCGATTCGTTGTTCACCGCTCATCGCCGCCCCGTCTCCCAGCCCCGCCTGTCGATTGCGTATCCCCAACGCGGATCCCTCGTGGTTGCGTCCGTGCGCCCGGAGCCTAGATTGCCCGGCGGGGCCTGGCCAGCCCTGGACGAATGCTCGCTCATGCCGCTGTCCGCTTGGAATAGGGCTTGGGACGCCCCGCGAACGGCGAGGCGTCCCCGGACTCGGCCCGGCTCGAACGGGCTGCCACCCTCTCCTGATGCATCAAGGGCGCGGTCATCCGGAGCCACCGCACCTTGGGCGAGGACCGAAAGAGTTTAGCGGACGCGCACGGACATGCCGCGAAGCCCTCGTCACCGATGGTGACGTCGGTGCCGGACGCTGGCGTCCAGACGTGACGATGTCTGTGTTTCCGATCGCCGGCGATGCAGCCGTCTTGGACGATCCCAACGTGCACCCGCGGTTGCAGATCGATTGCGCCTGATGGTCATGCTAAGGCAACCCGGGCAGCGGCCGATTGGAGTGGACCATGACGACCTCCTGGCTCTGGATCGTCCTGAGCGGCGTAGTGCTGCTGCTTGTCGTTACGTCAGCCGTCGTTGTTGTGCGGCACCGCCGGGTGGCCCGCGCATCGTGGACGCGTGACCCCGTCATGCGGAACGCGCGGCGAGCTATGGCCGAGATGCAAGACCAACGTCGGCGTTCCAGCAAGGGCACGATCCGGGGCGAAGGCGCCGGTGGAAACGCGGGAACTATGTATGACGCCGCGTATGGCTCGGACACCTCTGCCGGAGCGTAGTCGGGTCAACGTCACCTGGGATCGTGCACTAATCTGCCGCTGACCGCGTGGTCCGCCATCGACGGCGACGGCTTTCTCCCTACGCTGGCAGCATGGCCACGTGGACATGGTCGGATGCCTGGGTCTTTTCGTCGATCAGAGGCACCGGTCCGGACGATGGTGACAGGCTGAGCGAGATCATCATGACGGCCGACACCATCAATCATGTCGTCCTGACCGAAGCCGAGTTCGCCCGTGCAGTGCCCCGCCTTCTGGCTGTGGGCCTAATCGGGGCCGATGCCGAAGCCGACCGCTACTGGCTTACTGAGACCGGTCGGGCGCTGTACCGACAGCGGATGAGACGACGCGGCCTGTTCGGCTGGATGGACGCGATCCCTCCGGCGTTGGGCCGACTCGGCGAGCCGCAGGACAGCGCTTGGTCTCTGCCCGCGGGTGCCTTCGACCAGGCGGTTGGTGAGTATTTCAAGCAGGCCAAGCAGACCCTCAAACGGCTGGGCGGTCCAACGGTCCAAGATCCTCCAGTGTCGTGATACAGCTTCTCGGTTACTCGATGAGCGCCTCCCTGACGCGTGGACACGGCATCCGGCGGACATACTCTTTTGCCGCCGAGCGGGCGCGCCGGAAGGCAGGAACTCCCGTCGCTCTCCGTAGATGTCCGGCGCTGGCGTCGGCTCGATCCCCGTGCACGCACGTGCCGAAGAGAGTGCGTTCTGCGTCTCGGCGATGAGGCGCGGTAGCCGATATCCCAGGACGCGAGGTGAGTCCCGTCCGCGGGTCATCCAAGGGCACGTATCGGTGCCGCGTCGGCTGCGAAATTCGCTGTCCGGTCGTCGGAGCACAGTGATAGAACGCCGGGGTGCACAAAATTCTCACGTTCGCTGATCATCTGCGGCTGATCAACGAACGGTCGACCGCCTTCCGCGCCGCGGTCGCCGCCGCACCCACCCTCGACGCGCTGGTGCCGACCCATCCCGAGCGGACGCTGTTCGATCTCGTGCAACACGTGGGCATGGCCCGCCGCAGATCGGCCGCCATCGTCGCCGCAGGGCCCGCGGACGCGCCCCCGGAGAAGTCGGCTTGGGACGACGGCATGGGTGCGCCTCGGGAACGCGAGGCTCTCCTGGCCTGGTGGACCGAGTCCGTCGAGCAGCTGACGAGCGTGCTGCGTGAGGCCGGCCCGGACCGCGGTTGTTGGACGTGGTGGGATGACTCGCCGTCACCGCAAACCTCTGGTGCCTGGGCGCGGCGCCAGGTTCCCGAGATCGCGGTGTACACCTACGACGTCCAGCTCACGGTGGGTACCCCGCAGCCGCTATCGGACGAGGTCGCCCTCGACGGTTTCGACGACTGCCAGTTCACCCTCTGCGCGACGACGGTCGCCTGGCCACACGAACCCGCCATCGTCGATTACCACGCCACCGAGGGCCGCTCCTGGCGCCTTCGGCTTTCCCGCGACGGCGCACAGGTCGCCCGCTTCACGCCCGCTGCCGGCGAAGACCCCGACACGGCCGACGCCTCCGCCCAGGGCACGGCCAGTGACCTGGTCCTGTTCTTCTACGGCCGCATACCGCTGGATTCGCTGAAGTTCGAAGGCGACCGTCGTATCTTCGATCAGCTCGCAGCCTGGGACCCCTCCGTGTGACAACCGACGACATGCGATCTCGTGCACCCGGAGGCCGAGGCCGCAGCGAAGTCGCAGGTATCCGGCTCGGGTGTCTACGCTCGTGAACAACGGCGCTTCGCGACGATCGGGCATTCTGAGCTGCCGGTGAGCGGACCGACCGGTCGGACTCACTCTTGGGGGCCGTCTCCCGTTCGCGCCAAGCGCTCGCGACTCAGATACCGAACCGGCTTGCCGAGCGACTCCGCGTAGGCAATCTCGCGTCGGGTTGACTCACCTAAGTAGCCGCCCGGATCCACGATGTACACCTCGTCAGCCATGCGAATCTTTTGGCGGTGAACGCCGCCAAGCCGCCCCTTCAGGTCCGAGCTGTCGACTGTCCAGTCGTAGTCCGGCAGATCGGGGAGGCTGAACATTCCGAGGCTGATCACGACGCAACCTTCCATCGTGAGCCGCTGGTTGACCTCCGCGAACTCAGCCTCAAACCTGGTCGAGCCGCAGAGCGTGATGACCTTCGCCTCGCCCTCGCCCTCGGCCGACTGCGGCGCCTGATGGTCCTCCATGAGGTTCATGATCGGTGAACGGGCAGGACAAGTCTATCGCCGTCCCCTGGACGTCCGCTCATGCCGCCGGCCGCGCGCGTCAGCCGCCCGTCGCCCCTCACTGCGGGTGGTCGGCGCTTCGCGACGGTCGGGCATCCTGAACTGCCGAGTTGAGTGCGTTGCCTGACGTCGAGAGCGCGGCAAGTTCAGCCGAGCTGGAACCGCTGCGATCCACTGCGGCCGAGAAGGGTGCCCGTCGCTTCGGCCATCGCCTGAGCGGCCGGACCGACGCGGTAGCCGGTCAGCCGTCTGCCATTCTGATCTTTGATGCGAGCCGGACGAGTGGTGGCTATCAGCACCGACCGGACCACCCTTGTTTGCCGCATGAGGACCTGGTGGCCGTCGGAACCGACTTCGTCCTCGAACCAGCGAACGGCCAGCCTGCCGGCGTCAAAGTATGCACCGCCTTCCGGGTGCTGATACCCGGCGTCGTGATGGCAGTACGTACCGCCGAGGTCATGCCGACGCGTCGAGCGCAGGAGTTGAACAATGGCAGCGACCGGCGGCCCGTCCGGCAGTGGGACGCCGTCGGCAAGCGTGACGGTTGATGGCAGGCTTGCGCCGATCGGAAGGTGCAGGAACGCCTGAGTTCCCCGGCCGCCGCAGGCCATCGCGTTTGCCAGCGAGCCGTGCAGGTGGACTGGGTGAAGTCCCAGCGGTCCCGGTTGCGAGCATTGCCACGCGGCGCCAGGGAACGTGTCGCGCAACGCCAGGTCGAACGCGTCTTCGTCCTCGGGCAGCAACCAGGTTCCGACATTCATGCTCCGGGAGCCCGCGTAGGCCATCACCAGACGGTACGTCATGCCGATCGCCCATGATCCGGCGCGCTCTCATAGCCGCGATGAGCGCGCTCATGCCGATGTGCGGACGCCAAGGGCCTGATGACATGTACGTCTGTACCCGTCCGAGCCGACAATGCGGACCGAGCGCGGTGCAGACGGACCAGGCGAATGCACCGCCCGGGTCAGTAGCGAGCCAGGACTTGCCTTACTGGATGATCGAGCGCGTTGGCCAGCACCGCCAACTCGCCGGGCCCGGCTAGGACCAGGGTGCGTTCCTGCCCCGTACTGCCCGCGCCGACGAGGCGGTCGAGAGTTGGTCGGAAGACCTCGGCGACCTGGTGATCGGGGATCGCCACAGGATCGCCGTCCGAGGCGGCCAGCATGTGTGCCAGTGCCGAGGCAGCGGCGGCCTTCCATATCGGGTGCCAGTCGCCGCCTGGTTGAGATGGTGGAATGCCGGGCCGCTGGTCGATCAGGTCCGCCCAGTCGAGGACTGGGTACGGGCCGGGGTCGTCCTCGAGTATGTGGGTGGCCAGCGGGTTCAGCCAGGTGGCCTGCCGCAGGCCGCAGTCGTCGATCCGGGTGGCCACGGGCGTGCCGCAGGTGAGGCAGACCATGTTGGGTTCGCCGCCGTCGAGGCCGCAGCATGCGGAGTCGTCGACCAGCGCTGGGTCGATGGCGGCCCCGCGGACATCGCCGGGGGCGAGCAACACTTGACCGGCCGGGCCGGCGGAGATGCTGAACCTGGGCGCGTACCAGCCGAGCGCCTCGGCTTCACCGGGTTCAAGGTCGGCCCATCGGCGCCATGGTGATCCGGAGGGCAGCGGATTACCGCGAACGTGGCCGGCTCGAGTGCGGGGGCGAGCGGTCCTGGCCCGTTGCCGTACTGCTGGTTTGCGTGGACGGGCAGCGCCACCCTTGATACCGGAACCGTCAGGGCGGTGTCACAGATCAGGCAGCCGAAAACCGTCATGTGTCCCCCGCGTGTCGACTGAGCCGCGCAACCGCCGACACGGCGGGTTCGCGAGACCGTAAAGGGCCTTTACCCGCTCGTCCTTCGTGAGGCGAAGAGCCTTCTCCTCGGCTTCTATGCGCCGTGCTTCTGTGGTCTTCCCGGTGCCTGGCAGTCCTACGGTCAGGAACAGAGTCGGTCGTGTCGTCATCGTTTCCCCATCTGAGCGTCGCGCCATCATCGCTGACGTTCGCTCATGCCGCCGACCGGGCGCTACGTCTGGTGACCGTCGCCTGGCGGGCTGCGCCGCCCGCTCGTGACCGACGAGCGGATGCTCCGGGACCATCGAGTACGAGACCATCGGGCGGTGTCCGGCAGCTACAACGGGGCTAGCGATCACTTGGAGTCTTGTCGTACTAGTCTTCGCCGCATGGCCTTGCGACCGGACGAGTTCTATGACCACGCAGTCGCCCTCGCGGACAGCGAGCGCCGGCTTCCGTTGGCACGCATGACGGGGTGGGAGATCAGTCCGTTCGAGCCGGACGGACTTCGCGTAGCGCCGTTGCGCCCGCCGGTGCTCCCGGAGCCCGCGCGGCACGGCGAGGATCCGTCGGACTGCAACGCCTGCCGCGACCGGGACGAAGGGATCTGGTTCAACGATCACTGGCGACTGGTCCGGATTCCGGGAGTGGGCGTCCCGCTGGTGCTCATGCTGTATCCGCGCGCTCACTACGACATGGCGGATCTACCTGACGAACTGGCCGCTGAACTGGGGCTATTGAGCACTCGCATCGTCCGCCACATGCAGGCACTGCCGCACATCTCGCGGGCCCACGTCTACCGCATCGGAGATGGTGGCGCCCACCTGCACGTCTGGTTCTTCGCTCGGCCCGAAGGACAGGCCCAATTGTGGGGGTCGTGGCTGGTTGTCTGGGACGACCTGCTACCGGAGTATCCAGCGGACGTCGCAGAAGCTGACGCTCAAATCGTGGCAGACGCGTTGGTCGCGTCCCACGGAGGCCACCGGTCGCCCACCAGCAAACCGGCCGCCTGACCGGCCTGATCCACGACCCGAATGTCACCGTCGCGGCTGTTGCCACCGCCGCCGTGCGGATTTGCCAAGGTCACGTTTCCGGATCCAGCCGCGATCCGCGCGCTAGCGGCGTCACGAAGCGCTGGCTCGGCCGGCATACGCACATAGCCGATGTCAGTGCACCCTGCGGACGGGTTTCTTGCCGACGTGGACTACTCACCGAGCCACGACAGGGACGTCGCTGGCCGTTCGTCCATGGACCCATCACGGACCTGCCACATGGCGGCCCCGCCGTGTTCGTCGGTGACCAGGAACAAGCCGGCAGGGCGATCACCGTCATCGTCAACCGGCGGCATCGAGGCCATCTCGGTGATCTGTTCGCGGAGCCAGGGCAGCTCTGCTTCGCGGATGTCCCCGCCGTAGAAGAGGTACAGCGTCCAGTTGAACGGCGCTGCCGGGAAGGCCCAGCCGCCGGAGTAAAGATCGTGGTGGTGCCGCCGGACGATCTCTTCAGCAGCGCTTCGCTGTTTGAAATCGATCTGCAGCCAGCCGCGGGCCGACGCGTACATCCCCATGTCATCCCACTGTAGGGCCAGGTACCGCATCCTGATTTGCCGCGGATAAGGCGCGGCATCCGTACGGGCGCCCGGTGGACAGCCGAGCCGTGGGAGCAGGTCGGGAGCGCCAGAGCCTAACTGCCGCTGGCCGGGCGTCAACGTCGACCAAGGCCACTCGGGCCAGTCGCCACGAACCGTCAACGAACGACCCGCAGGACAGTCCTTCTCAGCCTGGCCACAGCAGCCCGGTCGCAAGCTCGGGAGCGGGGGAGCAGCTTGGGAGCAACAGGGTGCACCGAACGGTCTTCAACTGCGTCGAGCAGCACCCAACGGTGTGCAACTGCACCCACCCCTGGCTGCGGCTTCTCGTTTCCGCAGGTCAGAGTCAGTGTGGCGTCCTGCTTCACACGGAGTGCTCAGTGGTTTTGCGCAGCAGCCGACAGCAATATATGTCGACTGGCAGGGGAGTATGCGCAAGTCACAGCGGTAAGGAGCCGCTGGATGCCTGGCCTTGCAAGTGGGAGCAAATTGGGTGCAGGTTGGCGAAGTGGTCACCGCGCCCGAAGTGCTCAACCGACACCCCGGGCAGGGGCGAGGCTATGAGCTGCGGTGATGCGGTCGAGCGGTGCGGCGTGACCTCCCAGAGAAGACCGAAGTGGTCAGGGTTCGCTGGTCCCGCCTGACTGGTGCACGCTATCAACCTGGAGCCTGCCGACCCTAGTCGCTATGACCACATCGCATCGATGTACGGCACTGCGCGCCGTCCTGGTGGCGTCGGTATGGATCCCGCAGGCTGAGATCTGAATCCCGTCGGCAACCCTCTGAGCAGGGCTTCCTGCTCGGTGACCTCTTCGGCGATCCCCAAGAGGTCAGGTCGTCATGAGCGCAGCGAGCCGACGGGCGGTCACGGCGAGGCGGCTGCGGCCGGGCTTGGCGGCCAGCGCGGTCAGGCCCGGCAGGTCCGCCGAGTGGCCGCCGTCGGGAACGGCGCTGGCGGCGAGGTCGACGAGATCGGGCAGACCCCCGCGCGGTCCGGCGGGCAGGAGGATCCGCAGCGCCGCCGACGTCACCTGCCAGACCGCATCGCGGGCACCGGCCCTGAGCGCCTCGGCCAGGGGCTGGACGACCCGCTGCAGCACGATCCGGTTCGTGGCGGCGAGGGTGCCGACCTCCGCGCCGACGCCGGTGCTGTCCCAGTCCGGGCGCGCGGCGAGGGTGATGAGCGCGTCGGCGGCCGCCAGCCGCACGGTCTGCCGGTGATTGGCGAGCGCGTACGCCATCGTCAAGGACATGGCCGGACCGGCCGGGCCGTCGGCCGCTGCCAAACCGGTGAGGAAACCCGTGCCGGCGTTGCCCTGATCCACCCTGGCGGCGACGTGGGGCTGAAGGTGCGCGGCGATCGCCTCACGGTGGGACGGCGCGATCATCGGCCACAGGGCCAGGGTGCCGACCAGCGAGGGGGGCCTGGCCCGTGCGGAGGCGCCGCGCGGATCCGCGAGCTCGGCCGGCAGGCCCGCCGGGTCCAGCATGGCGATCCGCCGACCGCCGGTCTCCTCGACCCACGTCTTCGGTTCGGGTCCGGTGGCCAGCCAGTCGGCGAACCGGCGCCCCGCCGGCGAGACCAGGCGGGTGGTGGCCGTCTGGACGGCAACGTCCACCTCGCGCGGCAGGCGCAGGATGGCCTGCGTCAGGTCGGCCTCGCCGGGCTGCCAGCCGTCGCGTTCCGCCTCCTGCAGGAGGCGGAGAACCCGGGCCGGGTCGACGTGTCCGGCGACAGTGTCCGGCGTGGCCAGCAGCGCCACCGGCGGGGCACTGACCAGCAGCGCGGTGAGTTCGGCGACCCGGCGTTCCACGAAGACCGTCATCGGATGCGGTTCCGGGCGGTACGACGTGTGGTACCACCCCCGGTCGGACGGCGCGTCCCGCTCGATGGCGGCGGCGACCAGGGCCGGCCAGAGCCCGGGCCATTGCGGAATCAGCGGCTCCAGCACTCGAGCGGCCTCGGCCCGGTCGCCGCGTGCCGCCCGCACCAGCCCGTCGAGCACCAGCTCGTGCCGGATCGGGTCGTCGTCGCCCCGGCGCAGCACGATCGCCAGCTCCCCGGCCAACGCGCCGAGATCCAGCGGCGGCGGCATCTCGGCCGGCGTCTCCGCGACGAGGGTAGGGGCGGGCGCGGGGGCGGGGGGCGCGGCGCCGAGCAGCGCGGCGAGTCGTTGCGCGACGAGACCATCCAGCGCGGGCACCTCGGCCCGCAACCGCTCGCGCGCTGCTTCCGACAGGGTTGACAGCCGCGCCTGGACCAGGTCGACGGTGCGTTCGGCGAGGTCGGGCACCGGATGGTGCAGCCCGACGACCAACCCGTCCAGCAGGTCCTCCAGCGGAAGCCTACGCAGCCAGGCAAGGTGTGCCCGGACCAGCTTCTTCTCCTGGCGGGACAGCATGCTGTGGGTGATCTCCGCCAGCGTGACCTGATCCA
The DNA here is from genome assembly GCF_008085935.1 of Micromonospora sp. AP08. NCBI lineage: Bacteria > Bacillati > Actinomycetota > Actinomycetes > Micromonosporales > Micromonosporaceae > Micromonospora > Micromonospora sp. AP08. The sequence goes on along the minus strand of NZ_VSEZ01000002.1, from coordinate 445,354 downwards.
GCTCGGACGCCCGATGCAGCGCCTGCAGGGAGGTGTACGCGAAGTCGGCAACCGTCGACATCTCTGCCGTCAGCAGGCCGGTCAGCTCCTGTCGGTGCCTGGCCAGCTCGTCGATGCCCGGCGACAGCTGCTTGAGCATGTCGAGGTACGGCTGCAGCAGTCTTTTACGCCCGCCTGCGCGCAGGCGGCGTAGGCACCCCCGGATGAGCACATCGCGGTCGATCCGCCCGCTGGCCGTCAACTCCATCAGCGCCGGCGGCCAGTCACGGCGGGCCACGCTGGTGACGAACGCGGTGGCGACCCGGTCGTCGTCGAAGAGGTACGGCAGTACGTGGTCGAGCCACGGGTCAGCGGCCAGAAAGGCGGCGAGCGAAGGGCGCCACATCTCCACGTACCGTGCGACGGCGCCGGGGGTGTCCGGCGGCTCGGCGCCCACGGCCCGCATGAGCGCCTCGGTGAACGGCCACGGGGTGAACCGACTGCGGGATCCGGCGCGCCGCGCCATGCCGCGGGCCAGGGCAGCCCCCCAGGTCGCGCCGCGCACGCGCAGCAGACCGGGCACCATCTCGGGCACCACCCGCAGCGACGGGCCGACCCGCCACGGACGGTGCAGGCGTCTGACCGCGTCTGTCGCCGTCGGTGTGCACGCCACGACGGCCATCGCCAGAGCCGCGTGGCGGCGCTCGGTCAGCCGGGTGGCCAACTGGGCTGCCTGCCACTCGAGCTGCCGCTTGTTGCTTGTCCACCGGCGCTCGCGCTGGCGCAACCGCTGGCGGGCAACGTACGCCCGGATGCCCTCGAGGTCGCGGGGCGGCGGGCCGTCGTTCGCGGATACGAGGAACCCGACGACGAAGGTGCCGGAGGTGGGCAGTTCGGGCTCGGGCTCGGGCTCTGGCGGTGGCGGGACGACCGGCTCCGGCACGGCGCGGGTCGGGGTGTGCGCCTCCAGCGACGGCAGCAGCGCTGCCCGTCCGTCGGCGTCCAGACCGGCAAGCAGGTCGGCGAGCGCGTCGAAGTCCGCGTCGTCGATCCGTGCGCACACGTCGCGCCAGAGGTCACCCACGCTGCTGTCCCGTCTGCCCGAAGATCATCGCCGCCACGACGTGCTTGCACGGCCCCCGCCGGCCCTGGTGCTCGACCCACCAGGCGCAGGTGCAGGCGTACTCCTCACCGCGCCGATGGACGAGATACGTGGACTCGCCGGAGGTCACTTCGATGCCCGCTGCGCTCACCACCACCCCGCCCGTCGTCGTCAGGATCCGGGCTGCGGCAAGCCGAGGGTGCAGCGCGGCAACCAGATCGGCCCGGTACGGCAGCGGGCGGTGGAACGACGACGCCTCGGCGACGTCGTACCCGACCTGGCCCGCGGTGGCCAGCGCGGCGAGGGCGGACGTGGCCCGTCCGGCGTCCCACCCGGTACGCGCGGCGACCGACGCGCGATCGATGACCGGGTCGACGGCCAGCAGGGCATCCAGTGCGTCGGCGTCAGCGACGGCGGACCCGGACCCGAGGTCGGCCAGCAACTGACCGTCGCCCGCGAAGCCCTGGCTGACGGCGGTCGACAGCAGCAGCGTGAACCGGGCCGTGCCGAAGTCCAGCACCCAGCCACTCACCTCGGCGGGCGCGCCACTGACCGGCGGTGCGTAGAGGGTCACCGTCCGCGCCAGGGGAAGGAGCGGCCGCAGCACCGACAGCCGGAAGCCGTCGGCCACGCAGACGGCGCCGGAGACCGGCCGAGTGGTGGACCGCCACCCGGACCCGGCCGGCACCAGCCAGCGCGCCTGCCGGCCGGTGCGCGCCGACATCTCGGCCAGCAGCGCGACCGCACGCCCGGCGCGGATCTCCAGCCGCGGATCCATCGGCAGCGCGTGCGCCGCCGCCTCGGCCAGCCCGCGCAACCAGCGCGCCGGCAGCGGCACCCGCTTCTCGACGACCTTTCCATCGAGCGTCGACACGGCGAGTTCGTCCTCGCCCACCGACAGGCGCAACGGGTCCTCGCCGCCGACCCGGGTCAGCGACTCGTACAACGCAGGGTTGATGTCCACGTTGGTGGTGCCGCGGCCCACCGTCGCATCGTCGAGCTCGGCGGCGGTCAGGTCCAGCCGACCGTACAAACCACCGCACGTCGACAGCGCCTCGAACCGCAGCCGCTCGCCGTCGCCAGTGACCACCGGGTCACGCCCCGCCGTGCCGGTGCGGACCGGCCGGAAGTCCGCGCCCGCGATGTCGGCCAGAGCCAGCAGGCCCCCGGCGACCACCCGGGGCGTACGCACAAAACCGGCGAAGAAGGTCTGTTCGTCGACCCGATCCGGCGCCGACGTGGCGAGGGCCAGGTTGCCATCGGCCAGTCCGGACGGCTGGCGGTAGATCCGGGTGTCCACGGCGGAGGCCGTCGCGCTCAAATCGCTGATCCTTCCGGGGGTACCGCTCGGCGATCCAGCGAATCCTGCCACGCGACGTTCCCACTACGCTGTCCCACACGGCCAGCCGGGCGAACATTGGCGGCCAGCCTTATCTGACCGTTAGGTAGCCGCTGACAACGCGCGGCGTCCGCGGGCGTTCGTGACCGTCCGTACCCAACGTCCGATCGTTCGCTCCGTGCCGTCGGGCGGCGGGTCCTGCGTCAGGCAGACTGTCCCAGGCTGACCCTGTGGGTCCCAGTGAGGGAGCACGTTGGGAGCAGTCGGGTGCACTGAACGGCGTCCAACTGCACTCAACGGCACCGAACGGCATACGCCCCGACCTGCGGTCTTGCGTTTCCGCAGGTCAGAGGTGGTCCAGCATCCTGCTTCACACGGAGTGCTCAGCCGTTTTGCGCAGCAGTCGGCAGTAATCTATGTCGCCTGGCAGGGGAGTGTGCGCAGGTCACGGCGGTAAGGAGCCGCTGGATGGTCCAGCCTTGCAAGTGGGAGCAGGTTGGGTGCAGGCTGGCGAAGTGGTCACCGCAGCGGAAGGGCTCACCGACACCGGACAGGGACGAAGGCAGCAGCCGCTGCCGAGCCCTCAAGTACTCCCCGCGCGCCCCGCCGCATGTGAGTGGGCCGGCGCCTGCGCGGCCGGCCCACCCATTCGGTAAGCGGAGTCGATTCCTCAGGTTCAGCTGGTCAGCAGGCTCACCTGGTGGGCGACGAGCAGGTAGCCCATATCAACGTAGGCGACCTGATTGAGGCATCCGCTCTGCTGCGGGTTGCCACAGGAGACCGGGCCAAGGCCGCCGACGATCATTCCTGCCGCAAGCACCTTGGCGGGGTCCGCAGCGAGGGTGAACACCGGTCCCCCGCTGTCGCCCGCGCCAACCGCAGGGCCTCCCGATATCTGGGTGCCCAGTGCCACGCCCTCGGCGATCGTGAAGCTGGGCTCCAGGATCACGACCTGATTGATAGCGGTGAGTCTGATGTCGCAGTGGGCGCCGGTGGCCGCTCCCGAGGTGCAGACGAACTGCCCGGGAAAGTTGTCAGCGCGGCCCACAACAGGCTTGGAGAACTCGCCAACGCCTACCCCACCGTCGAAAGTCCGGGCAGCCGCACCCGTCGAGCTCGTAGTGATGATCAGCGAGTCTGAGTGGGGCGCGCTCTGGGCCGTGGGCGGCGGTCCGGCGGTGCCGATGAAAGTGCCGACGCCGGTGGTGAAGCCGACGTTGCCACCGAACGAGCAGTGTTCGGCGGTCAGCAAACCCCGCATCGATTCCCACCACAAGAAGTAGCGGATCACAGCGAAGCCGGTGCTGCACCTGTTGCTGGACCCGACTGGCCGGGCGACGCCGCCCGCCCAAAAGGGCGCGGTGTCGTCGACTCGGCCCATCTGCTTAGCTGCAGGCCCCACCACCACGCGGGTGGGCACCGGGAATGCGAGTGGGGGTCCCGCCGCGATCCGCGTACCGTTTCTGTCGACCACGGCTTCCAGGCCTGTTCCGTCATAGCGAGGGCCGATCCGGAGCAGCCCGGGGTACGCGGCACGGTGGGCGAGAACCGTTCGGGCGGCGTCCCGCAACTCGCGCTCGCTGTAGCGGCCGGGCCGTACGTCGATCGCCACTCCGGTCCGGCGTTGCCGCGCGATCTCGTTCGTCACGCGAGTGGGCGGGGAGCCCTTCCACCAGACGTGCACCCGACGGCGTTCCACATCGAGACTGATTCCCGAGAGGCCGCTGCCTTCGTCGCCGGCGAGCGCTTTGATCCGGGTAGCGGCCGCCAGTAGCGGCGTCTGGGCCGCCATGATCCTGCGGGCGGAGCCCGTGGCCACGGACGGATCGCTAGTGCCGGTGGGCACCGGCTTGCCTCCCGCATCAGCTGGTGGGGCGTCCGATGCCGCCACCGCGGCAGCCGGCAGCAGCAGCCCTGCCACCAACAGCAAGGCCGCAGCGGAAAGCCCGGCGCGCCGGCGCGTCCGGGTGGTTAAGAGGGCGGCTAGTCGCTGTTCATGCATCGCAAGAGTCCTCCCGATCTGACTGCTGAGCTGCACGGTTTCGTGCGACACCCATGCTCGAACCGGGGGACGGGTGGCACATCCGGCGGGAACGTGGTTTCGGGCGTACGCCGGAAGCCGTAGCCGCGGCCGTTTGGCTCGACGGAAGGAGGACCGCCGTCGCGGGCTAGGTGCGCTTTGCCCGCGACGGTGGTGCGTCACCGGGCTGTACCACACCGCTCCGGTACGCCGCAGCTACGGCCTGCGTGCGGTCGCGCAGGCCCAGTTTCATGAGGATGCGCCCGATGTGTGTCTTGGTCGTGGCGACGCTGACGACAAGGTGATCCGAGATCTCCTCGGTGCTCAGCCCGTGCGCGAGCAGGACGAGCACTTCACGTTCGCGGTTCGTCAGCCGTCGCAGGTCCTCAGAGGTCGGCACCGCCGGGTCCGCGCGGGCGGCGAACTCCTTGATCAGGCCCTGCGCCACTACCGGGTCCAGCCAGGCGGTGCCGGCACCCACAGCCCGCACGGCCGCCGCCAGGTCCGCGGTCGCCGCAGCCTTCAACAGGAACCCGGATGCGCCGGCGCGGAGCGCGCCGTACACGGCCGCATCCTCGTGATAGCTGGTCAGCACCAGGACTCGGACCGTGTGGTCGTCGGCGCCGCCGAAGCCGTCGGCCACGATCGCCCGGGTTGCCTCCACGCCATCCATCATCGGCATTCGGACGTCCATCACCACCACGTCGGGGCGTAGCTCGGCGGCCATTCGCACCACCTCGAGCCCGGTACGCGCCCCGCCGACGACCTCGAGATCGGACTCGGCGTCGAGCACCATCGTCAGCCCATCCCGCACGATCTGCTCGTCGTCGGCCACCAGGACCCGCAACCGACCGTCACTCGCGTCGCCGGAAAACGCTGGAGGGCCCGTGGTCCCTTCTGATGTCATGTCTCGCCCTTCCGGCCGGAACCGTAAGTGGACTCGAACGGATTTTCCTCCGCGGCGGAGTATTCCGCGATCCACCCATCGGCGGACGGCATCGACCACCTCCACCGGAAGCGGTAGTCGCACGAGACGGCTTGCGCACGATGTGCCGGTGCCGCGGACCGCCGATCCTCGTCGGTGGGCCGACCGGCCGGCGGCCCACCGACCATTTTCGTTCACCACGAAGGAGAACTGAGATGAACACTCCCGACGTGATCCGCGCCTGGACGGACCCCGCCTACCGGGCCACGCTCAGCGCCGCCGAACTGGCGGAGGTCCCCGACCATCCGTCCGGCGTTATCGAGCTGTCTGATGCTGACCTCGCGTCCGTGGCGGGCGGAGCGATGTGCAGCAAGACCACGTACTCCACCAACAACACCCTCGGCTGGCGCTGCCTCTGAGCAGGGCATCGGTGCCATGGGCCAGCCGGCCCATGGCACCGACAACCAAGAAAGGAGTGCGGCATGTCCGGCCGTTCGCTTGTCAACGATCTTGCTTGGTACGAGGGCCAGCCTCTCTCGCGTAGGCCTCGCGGTCCGCGCGCGACCACCCTCACACCGCAGCAGGCGGCCATCGCCCGCCGCCGTCTTGCCCAATGGCGGGCGACGGACACTCTCGCCGACGACAACGCCTTCCTGCGCCGGCTGGCGAGCGATCTGCTCACTGCCGATGAGCTGCTAGGGCTGCTCGGGGAGACCACTGCGGCGCTGGCGGCGCGCATGGCGCGGCGTCCGTCATGGGTCACCACACTGTGCACCGCCTATCCGTGCGCCACGTCGGTTCCACCGGTGGGCACCCTGCTCGCCCATCCGATGGCGCCGATCCTGTTCGTCGTCGAACCGCTCGTACGACGGGCGTCTGCCCGGCTGAGGCGCAAGGTCGAACAGATCTCGGACGGTGGGTGGCAATCCGGAAATATCGACATCGTCGAATTGTGCATGGCGGGCCTTCAACCGGTGCTCCTCAGCCTTCTCGCGCGGACGATGGTGTTGGAGCTGCACGTCAGCCGTATGGGCGGCCACCTCGTCGGCGACACCCCGGCCGCACGATTCGCCGACTTCTGCCACCGCTTGCGGGATCCCTACGTCGCCCTCAGCCTGCTCGGTCGCTATCCCGTCCTTGCCAGGCGGGCAGTGGAGCGGATCGACGACTGGGTGGACGCGGCAGCAACATTCCTGGTCCGACTGGCCGCCGACTGGCCACGGCTTCGTACGTCGTTCGCCTCCGGCGCCGAACCCGGCCCGGTCGTCCGCCTCGACTTCAGTCGCGGCGACTTGCATCGTGGCGCGCGGGCCGTCGTCATTACCACGTTCGCTTCCGGGCTCCGGCTGGTCTACAAGCCACGGTCGCTTGCTGTCGATGCCCACTTCCAGCAACTCCTCCGCTGGCTGACACGTCGGGAGCGGGACCTGGACATGCGCGTCCTGCGGGTGTTGGACTGCGGCGAGTACGGCTGGGCCGAGTTCGTTTGTTCGGAGCCCTGTGCCGATGGGGACGAGGCCGACAGGTTCTACCGGCGACTCGGCGCCCAGCTTGCCCTGCTGTACGTGCTGGACGGAGCGGACTTCCATCACGAGAATCTGATCGCGGCCGGTCCGCATCCTGTGCTCGTCGATCTTGAAGCCCTGTTCCACGCGCCGGATGCCGCACGGTCGGCGAGTCCACTGTACCGGCGACCGATGCCGGGGTCGGTACTGACGACCGGACTGCTTCCGTTGCCGGGGGACGGCGATGATCTAAGCGGTATGACGGCAACTCCTGGCGAGCGCCTGTCCGGCTTGGCGCCGACGTGGCAGGACGCCGGCACCGACCAGGCGCGGGTGGTGCGCCGGCCGGCCACCGTCGCCGACACGCACCACCGTCCCCGCGTACACGACGGCCTCGCCGACCCCCGCCGACATGTTGAAGCCCTCCGGACCGGTCTGGCGCTGGCCTACCGGGCGCTGGCGGCCGGGAAGGACGAGCTGCTGGCCGAGGATGGGCCGCTCGCCGCGTTCGCCCGGGATGAGGTGCGTGTGATCCTGCGCCCGACCCACACGTACGCGCGGCTGATCGACGAGTCGACCCATCCTGATTTGCTCGCCGACTGGGTGGCCCAGGAGGCGCATCTCAATCGGCTGTGGGACAAGCTGGATGAGCAGCCGCATCTCGCTGCCGTCGTTGCCGCCGAACGCGACGACGTCGAGCGCGGCGACGTCCCGCGTTTCACCACCCGTCCAGGATCGAAGGATCTCTGGACCAGCGCCGGTTCGATCGTGAAGGACTTCTTTGCCACAGCGGGGTTGGAGCGGGCCCGGCGCCGTCTTGAAGGGCTGGACGATTCCGACCTGGCGCGGCAGCTCAGTGCAGTGACAAGTGCACTCGCTCCACGGCCGTTGGCCCCTGTCCTGGCCTCGTCAACATCCGGTGCGCCGGCACGCGCGGCGCTCGATCCAGCCAACCTGGTGGGCTGCGCCGGTGAGATCGGAGACCGGCTTCTCGAGCTTGCCGAGGACAACGGTCCCGGGACGATCTGGCACGGGATCCGGGCCATTCCCGGACACGGATGGGAGGCCGGCCCCCTCGGCCTTGACCTCTACGACGGCAGTTGCGGGGTCGCGCTCTTTCTCGCGGAACTCGGCGAGTGCACGGGCGACGATCGCTACCGGCGCGCGGCGCGCAAGGTGTTCGACACGGCGATCCGGGTGTCCAAACACGGCCGAGTGACTGGTGCGGTGGGGGGCTTCGTCGGATGGGGCGGTGTGATCTATGCGCTGACGGTGGCGGGTGCCCTCTGGTCCGATCACGTGACGATCGATGCGGCGGAGCGTTTGGCCACGCGGCTGCCAGAACTCCTTCCGGCCGACGACCACCTCGACGTCCTAGGCGGTGCGGCCGGCGCGGCGTCGGCGCTGCTTGCCCTGCATACGCTACGTCCTGTGCCATCCGTGCTCGCGGCGGCCGCGCGCTGCGGCGAGCATCTCCTCGCCACGTGCCGACCGATGGCCCACGGCATCGGCTGGGTCTCCGCGACCGCTGGGGACTCGCCGTTGGCCGGGATGTCGCATGGCGTCGCGGGCATCGCGCTGTCGTTGTTCCGGCTGGCCACCGCGACTGGGCAGGAGCGGTTCGCGCGCGCCGCGCAGGCGGGGTTGGAGTACGAACGGAGCCTTTACCGCCCGGACCTGGGCAACTGGCTGGACCTCCGCGGTCGTTCCGGGGCAACTGGTGGCCCGGTTTGTCACCGGTCGATGACGGCATGGTGTCACGGTGCTGTCGGCATCGGGCTTGCCCGCCTGGCGACACCGGCCGGGTACCGGGATTCCGCATTGCGCCGGGAGGTGGGGGCCGCGGTAGCTGCAACGCTGCGGACGGAGGCCGACGGCGATCACACCCCTTGCCATGGCTTTGTCGCCGGCCTTGAGCTGCTGCTCGCTGCCGATGGGGCCGCCGGGCACGGGCTGCGGCCGGAACTCGAACGCAGGGTTGTCCGGTTGCTTGAGGCCGCACGGCACACCGGATGGCACTGTGGCAATCCTGCGGGGGTCGAGTCGCCCGAGTTAATGACCGGGATTGCCGGAATTGGACATGTCCTCCTGCGCCTCGCGGAGCCGACCGCTGTTACGCCGGTGTTGACCCTCGACCCGCCGCGCTCCGCCGTCGACGGGCGTAGCGGAGGCAGGCGATGAAAGGGCCGACCTTCCGCACGGGCCTTCGGCGGCCGTGGTTTGGACATCGACGGCGGGGTCGGGTACCGGTCGTCCTGCAAGCCGCGAACAATGACTGCGCCGCCGCGTGCCTGGCGATGGTGCTCGGCGCGTTTGGGGCTGCGGCCTCACTCCAGGAGTGTCGCAGTCTGTGCCGGGTGCGACGGGGTGGCTCGACCGCCCGCGACATCGTGACAGCGGCACGCCAGTTGGGGCTCCGGACCCGTGCCTTCGCCTGCGCGCCCGCCGCTGCCGCCGACCTGGCCATACCCATGATCGCAGTTGTGCGGCCTCATCACTTCGTCGTGATCGAGCGTTTCACGCGCCGGGCGGTGTACGTGGTCGACCCGACTGTGGGCCGGCGACAGCCGACACCGCAGAGGTTCGCGGCGGATAGCCTGGGTATCTTCCTCACCTTCGCGCCCGGTAAGGTGGCCGGTCGCACTCGGACCCGCGTCCCACCGCCATGGTGGCCGTATGTGCGCTCCAGCCTGACGGCAGCCCGGGGCTACCTGATCGCCATCCTGGTGGCTACCGCCGTCCTGCAGTTGGTGGCGCTCGCTGTGCCTCGATCCATGGCCGTGGTGGTGGATGACCTGGTTCGCGGCAGCGAGGTGGGGGTCGTGTCGCTGCTCGGGTTCGGGATGCTCGGCGTGGCCGCGGCGCATCTCGGATCGGGGTGGCTCCGCGCCACTCTGCTCTCCGTGGTCCAGCGGAGAGTCGACGGACATTTGTGCCGCGGCCTTGTCCACCACCTATTCGCGCTTCCGCTGGAGTTCTTCACCCAACGGACGAGTGCGGACCTCGTCGATCGCGCCGCTGGCACAGCCATGATCCGCGAGCTCGTCATTGGCCACGGCATGAGAGCTCTCCTTGAGGCAGCGTTCCTCGCCATCTACTTCGTTGTCCTGGCAATCAACGACCTGATGACTGCGTCGTTCACGGCGGTGTTGACCCTGGTCCACCTCGCGCTGTTCTTCGCCGCCGGTCCGCGAACCCGCACTCTGGCGCACGAGCATCTGCTCAGCCAGAGCAAGGCCCAGAGCGCGCTGAGCGAGGGACTCAACGGCATACACACGGTCAAGGCCACAGGCGTCGAGCAGTACGTCGTTGCACACTGGTCGATCCTGTTCGACACCGCGCTCGACGCGGTGCAGCGGCGGATGCGGTACGCGGGCGTGTTCGAAGCGGCCCAGTCGTCGCTGTATCTGTGCGGCACGTTGCTGCTGCTGTGGCTCGGTGCCTGGCGAGTCGTCAGTGGCACCTCAACCGTTGGCGAGATGTTGGGACTCAACATGCTTGCCACGATGGTGCTGGCACCGCTGACCTCGCTTGTGATGACCGCCCAACGGCTGCAGGCCGCTCTGGCGCACCTGGCACGGATCGCCGATGTGCTCGACGTCCGGCCCGAGCCTTGTCCCGCGACGCCGGTACGGAGGCACCGGATCAGCGGGCGCGTCGAGCTCCGAGGTGTCGGCTTCCGGTATCACCCCGAGGATCCGCTGGTGTTGGCCGATGTCTCGCTGACGATCGCGCCCGGGCAGAAGGTGGCGATCGTCGGGCCCTCCGGTTCAGGCAAGAGCACGCTCGGCAAGCTACTGCTCGGACTGTATCCGGCCAGCTACGGGGAGGTGCTGTTCGACGAAGTACCGCTCGCCGCCCTGGATGCGGCCAACCTCCGGCGCCAGTTTGGCGTGGTGGCGCAGGATGCTTCCCTCTTCAGCGCATCGATCCGTTACAACATTGCCCTCGGCGATCCGGATCTGTCGATGGAGGCTGTCGTCGAGGCCGCGCGGATCGCCGTCGTCCATGATGACGTCACGGCACTCCCGATGGGGTACGACACGTTTCTGGTGAGTGGCGCCAGCGGCCTTTCCGGAGGCCAATGCCAGCGACTTGCCATCGCCAGGGCGGTGGCACGCAGGCCGGCAGTTCTGTTGCTCGACGAGGCCACGAGCCATCTGGACGTGCACACGGAGCGGCGCGTCGCGCAGAATCTGAACGGACTGACGTGCACACGTATCGTCATCGCGCATCGGTTGAGCACAGTGATCGATGCAGACAAGGTTTTCGTGCTCGACCACGGCCGCCTCGTCGAACAGGGCAGCCCTACGGAGCTTCTGTCGCGCGGCGGCCCGTTCGCGTCACTGGTCGCGCAGAACGACATCACTGACCAGCCGTAAATCGTTCACTCGAGCCTTCGATCCGCTTCTATGATGATGTCGGTCGCTCCACTCTCGCTGACAACCTGTTCGTGCCATCAGCTCATGGAGGCCAGGCATGTGTACAGAGACGGCAATCCGCGCCGACATCAGAGTCTCCGTCCAGGACCGCAGCCTTCCCGATCGCGTCGCCGGCCACGTCGCCACCGGCATACTGGTCGATGCTGACGCCATCCTCGTGCCCAACCCACCCGCGCGACTGCTTGAAGCTGACCTGGACGCGGAGGTCCTGATCTTCCCGACCGATCTCAGCCCGCACATTGCCATTGAGGCCCGGCCGGTCTGGAAGTGGAGCACCTTCCGGGTCGGTGACGGCCAGCCGCTCGCCGCTGTCGCGAAACTTGAACGTAGCTCTCGATACGTGGCGCAGGTCGGCCGCGCCGATGCAGCGACGCTGGCCGTTGCGCTCGGCGAGACCCGTGGTGACCTATGGGAGGCACTGCGCAGCCAGCGACTCATTCGCGACGGCATCGAATGCGTCGACGCCGACCTCCTGACGCGCGCCAGCGAACTGGAACGAATCCAGCGGCGCCCGCGCAACCCCGAGCACGTCTTCGACTCGCACGCCGGACTCACCCGCGGTCTGTGCGTTCTCTTCTGCTTCTGCGAACCGCACGGCCCGCAATGACCACTGCGGCTGCAGTGCCGGCTGCCCACACCCGGCGACCCCTGCCGGCGTTCCGCGACGCGTTGCTCGCGCTGGCCGTCTGGATGCTGGACCTGGCGCTCTTCTCCACGGCGGGCACGGATCTCACCCGCCACGCGGGCCCGGATTCCTCCACCGTGTTCCTCATCGGATATGCCGCTCTTGGTCCGCTCGCTCTGCTGTGGCGACGCCGGGCGCCATCGCGCGTGTTCGCTGCGGTGTGGCTGCACTCCATGATCGGCGCTGTGCTGGTGGACGGCTACCAGCCCGTGCTCGGCATCCTCGTCGGGCTCTACACCGCGGGTGCCTACGCCGAACTCGCCCGTGCGTGGCTGATCGCGCCCGGGCTGGCGCCATTTCTGGTGATCGCGGCGAACGAGGCACTGCTGGAGGGTCAGTCCGATCCCGGCCGGCGGCAGAGTGTGTTCTTCGGTCTCGTTATCGTCTACAGCCTGTTCGTCGGCGGGGTGTGGGCGCTCGGACGGTGGGCCGGGCGGAGCCGCCGACGCCTGGCCGCGTCGGAGCGCCGGCGGGTCACGGCCGCCGAGGAGGCAGTCACCGAGGAAAGGGCCCGGATATCCCGCGAGCTGCACGACATCGTCGCGCATTCGGTGACCTTGATGATCATGCAGGCTGCCGTGGCGAGGCTTGCAATGCGTGACGAGCCGGACCGAGCAGCCAGCGCGCTCATCGACGTGGAACAGCAGGGCCGCCAGGCGGTTGAGGAGCTACGGCGGATGCTTTCGGTCATCGCAACCGACACGAAGGCCTCCCACACTGAGACGGTCGCTTCAGGTCCTCCAGGGCTCGACAACCTCGACGAGTTGCTGTTGTCCATGCGCCGCGCGGGTCTCGCGGTGGACTTGGTGATGGAGGGAACCCCCGGTCCGGTCGACCCGAGCGTGGGGCTCGCGGCGTATCGCGCGGTTCAGGAGGCATTGACGAACACGGCGCGGCATGCCGGCCCGGGAGCCTCCGCAGTAGTGCGGCTGAGATGGGACGAACAACTGCTGGTGGAGATAACGGACGCGGCTGCTTCCGGCGTCCGACCGGAGGCGGCGGTAAACCTCTCGACCGGACACGGCCTGATCGGCCTCCAAGAGCGAGTCGCGGTGGTCGGCGGCGAGCTTTCCGCCGGACCCCTACCTGAAGGCGGGTTCCGAATCGCCGCGCGGCTTCCGCTTCCCGCTGCGGCTCAGCCCGTCTAGAGCCTGTCCTGCCGATCATGGAACGGTGCGGCAGGGCGTCTTGGCTAGAGTCTCGCCGTGGTTGTGGTCAACTTGGTGGAGAAGTTCGGTGTGGTCGATTTCCTCGAACACTCGTGGGATCTGCCATCGGAGGTCATCGAACCGCTGCGTGCGCATGTCGAGGTGACGTCCGACGGGTGGGTCGTTGACGTGTGGCCCATGACGGCGCAGCTCGCCGCCATCGTTCAGCCTTGGATTGATGAGCCCGTCGATGTCGAATCGGTCGGTTGTTCGCCGTCCTCGCCCAGGGCTGAGGCCCACGCGTCGGACCAGCGGGCGAGCGGGCGCAGTGCCTGGTAGACGCCGTGGCCCAGGTCGGTGAGCGTGTAGGCCGTGTCCGGCTGCTGGGCGACGAGGCGGGCGTCAAGGAGTTCGGTCAGCCGTTGCCTCAGGACGCTGGAGGACATGTTGTCGCAGCGCTGCTGCAACGCGCGGAACCCAACCGGCCCGTACTGCAGCTCCCAGATGATGCGCAGGTTCCAGCGGCGGCCGAACAGATCGAGGGCGGCCATGAGGGGTCGCCCGGTGCTCGATCCGCGTACCGGTCGGCCGGGCCTGGGTGCCGTCATCGCCTGCGCCCTTTCTTGATGCTTCGATCTTCGATACAGTAGCGTCCACTGCGTTGATTCGATTTCCGAAGCGACGGGGATGGCTTCGTGAGACGTTTACCGCTACCCGGGACAACCAGGGACCTGGCCGAGCAGGCTGCGACTGCGGTCGGCCTGCTGCCCAGCCCTCGCGGCGTGATGGCCCTTCCACCCCTGCCGGAAGAGGACCACTTCTGCGAATCGTGCGCTCTGCGATACGGCGACCTGACCCCATCTGCGGCCCTCGGGCTGATCCGCGGCCATCCCGGGCGGTACCGGCGGCGCCTGCAGCACCTGCCAGTCGACGTCGTGCGCCGGCGGCCCGCGTCCGGGGTGTGGTCGGATCTCGAACGTAATGCCGACCGGTTCGCCGCCCTCACGAGCGAGATCAGCGAACCGCAGTGGAGCCGGACAGCTGTCCGGCTCCCTGGGGAACGCCGCACCGTCCGGTGGATGGTGCGGCAGGTCGCGCACGAAGGGCTCCATCACCTCCACGACATCGGTGCGGGCGCGAACGACAAGGCGGTGTTGTTCGACGTCGACGGCGTGCTCGTCGACTCGTACCCCGCGTACCGCCGGATCTGGAGCCGATGGGCCGACCACCGCAACCTCGACCCGGACCTGGTCTGGTCGCACACCCACGGCCGCCGGCCCGTCGACACCATCCAGGCCGTAGCGCCACAACTCGACGCCGCCGCCGAATACTCGCTGATCCGGGAATTCATGGCGAACGAAGGCGACGGCTTTCCGGTGTACCCCGACGCCGCCGCAGTGTTGCGCCTGTTGCAGAACCGGCGGTGGGGCGTCGTGACCTCAGGCCGAACGCCCACCGTCCTGCAACGCCTGCGCGCAGGCGGGCTACCCGACCCTCCGGTCCTGGTCGACAGCAGCCAGGTCCGCCGCGGCAAACCGGATCCGGAGGGCTACCTACGCGCGGCTCAACTCCTCGACGTGACGGCGCCCGACTGCCTGGTGATCGAGGACGCTCCTGCCGGCGTCCAAGCAGCCCGAACCGCCGGCATGACAGTGGTCGCGGTACGCACCACCCACCTTGACGACGAGCTCGCCGGCGCACACCACCGCGTCGACACCCTCAGTGACACCGTCCCACTCATCACCGGCTGGCTGGAAGGAAACACCCGTGAACCAGGGAACCGAACGACTCGCTGATTCTGGTGGCCTCCCGTGCCCCGACTCGAACGGCTCGACTCACAAGCTGTTGGTCCTGTATCCCACGCCCACCGATCCTGACCACTTCCGCGACTACTACGTAACCAACCACCTTCCGCTGGTCACCCGCCTGCCCGGCCTGCTGGCGTGGCGCTACAGCTTCGACGTGGCAGCGACGCAGGGAGAGACGCCGTACTTCGCGGTCTTCGAAGCCGAGTTCGCCGACGCCGCGGCAATGACCGCGGCGAGGGCGTCGCCACAGGGCCGGCAAGTGACCGCCGATGTCGCCAACTACGCCACCGGCGGTGCGGTCGTCATCCACTATCCGGTGCAACACGGCACCGCCTGAACCCGGGACTTAGCGCCCGATATCCACGGAGCGCACCGGTGGCCTCAACACCAACGGTGCCAGCCCCGGCGGGCCTACACCGCGGCCGTCCACGATCGGCCGAACGTCTTGGACCGTCCGTGCCGACCCAACACAGCACACCGCCCCGCTGCCGGCGGGCGCGCTCTCACGGCCAGTACGGCATCGAGATCGCCTGCCGCATCATCAGGCGATGATCGTGGCTGCAGACCTGTTCGCCAGCGCCGTGGTCGGCGTGGTTCACCATGATTGCTGGACGAGTCAGCTGGCGGACCTACCCGAGCAGCGCCGCCGCCGCGGCCAGGGTGGCCAGCGACAGCGTCGTGGTCACCACCACCGTCCGGTTGGCCACCGCCTCGCCGACGCCGTACTCCTGGCCGAAGATGAACGTGTTCTGCGCTGTGGGCAGGCCCGCGCACACCACCACGGCGAGCAACTGCGGCGCGGACAGGTGCAAGGCCAGCCCGGCCGCGTACGCGATGACCGGCTGTGCGACGAGTTTGAGCGCGGTGATCACGGCCAGCTCGGCCGGCTCGGGCGGCTCTGCCCGCGACGGCGCCGTGCGGTGCAGCGACGCGCCGAGCGCGACCAGGGCGGCCGGAACCGCGGCGCCGGACAGCAGGGTGAGCGACGCGCCGGCCGCCGACGGCAGATGCAGGCCGGCAGCCGAGCACGCGACACCGAGCAGCGACGCCAGGATCACAGGGTTGCGTACCGGCAGGGAGGCGATACGGCGGACCCGTACCCGCCCGGCCGGGTCGCTGTGCCGGTCCAGGGCGACCAGGATCACGGGCGTCACCACCAGCACCTGCAGCAGCACCACCGCCGCCAGGAACGACACGTTGCCGAGAACCTGCGTTGCGATCGGGATGCCGAGGTTCGCCGAGTTCACGTACCCGGCGGCCATGCCCCAGATCGGCCGTTCGCCGGGCTCGCGACCGAACAGCCAGCTCGCGCTGACCCACCCGAACCCGATGACCGCGGCCGTGCTCACGGCAAAGGCGAGCAGTGAGCGGCCGGCGAACCCGGAGAGCGGCATTCGGGACAGGGCTAGGAACAGGGCGGACGGCATCGCAAGATGGAACACGAACCGGCCGAGCACCGACGCCACCGCCTCGCCCAGCAGCCCCCAACGACAGGCCGCGTAGCCGACCGCGGTAAGGATCCAGATCGGTACGAACGCCGACACCAAGCTCATACGGGCGTCACCGGCGGGCGGGCGTCACGCCGGCTCAGGGACTGGCGGCCGTCCGGGGCGTACGAGTCGAGAAACCCGGCGGCGTTCTCCACCTGGGCGAGGATGTCATCGACCTGCCGCAGGGTGAGCCCAGTCCCGTGACACTCCACCGCGCTTTCGCTGGTCTTCAG
This sequence comes from Micromonospora sp. AP08, assembly GCF_008085935.1. NCBI lineage: Bacteria > Bacillati > Actinomycetota > Actinomycetes > Micromonosporales > Micromonosporaceae > Micromonospora > Micromonospora sp. AP08. The sequence continues at coordinate 428,678 of NZ_VSEZ01000002.1, read as the reverse complement.
ATACACCGACGCGTCCAAGGTGCGTACCAAGCCGCCGGGCAGCCGGGGGTTGTCCACGTGTACGTCGGTCGGGAAGCCACGCCTTCAGCCTCGCATCCCGTCCGGACCGAGCAAACATCCCGCTCATCCGCAGCTTCACGGGGTCATCCCCAACGTGCACATCTGTCGCTCGGGGCGGGCCGATAGCCGCCCCTTGTTCCTCCGGCGGGGCGGGCGGGTGGTGACGTGGGTTCTTTGCCCGGCCGGGGCACCGGACGGGCCGCAGTCTTGACTGGCCAGGAAACGGTGACGGTGGCCTCGGTGAGCCGGTTGGCCGATGCTGGGGGAGCGAGGTGGGAGCTTCGGCATGCGGTGAGCTGAGGCGCGTCCGCGCCGTAGGGGAGGGCTCGACATCCCGTGTCCGGCGCCGATACGGGCCCGGGTCGTGCGCGACGAACGACGGTGCCAGCCGACCAAGTGCCGCCGGTCTCGCGGCCTGAGATTGGGGAGCAGGTCGGGAGCAAGTAGGTGCAGTGAACGGCGCTGAACGGCACCCAACGGTGCTGAACGGCACCCAACTGCACCCACTGCGACCTGCGTGTTCTCGTTCACGCAGGTCAGAGTTCGTGCGGCGTCCTGCTTCACACGGAGTGCTCAGCTATTTTTCGCACCAGTCGACGGTGCTCTATGTTGCCTGGCAGGGAGTATGCGCGGGTCAGGGTCGTAAGCAGCTGCTAGGTGGCCGGGGCCTTGCATGTGGGGAGCAGATTGGGTGCAGGCTGGCGAAGTGCTCACCGCGGTCGAAGTGCTCTCCGACGCGGGACAGGGACGAGGGCTTTGACTTGCGGTGATGCGGGCGAGCGGCCTGGTGTGACCTCCCAGTGAACACCGAAGGGGTCAAGTTTCGCTGCTCCCCGCTTGGCTGGTGCCGGTTGTCGTCTGGATCCCGCCGACGTCAGCCGCCAGGGTGTCGTCGCATCGATGTGTGGCTCTGGGCGGTGCCGTGCTGGCGTCGGCATGGATCCTGAAAGCTGGGACTTGAATCCCACCGGGAACACTCTGACCAGGCTTTCCTGCTCGGTGACCACTTCGGCGGACCCGAAGGCATCAGCGTCCGTGACTTGCGCTGGTGGGGGCGGTGATGCCCTCGACTGTCGAGATCGGTACTGGTCCTGCTGCTGGAGATGTGCTGGAGTGGCCTGGTGGATGCCGTGGACCTCGCGCGACGCTTTGCTCTTGGCGGGGCCGCGAGGCTGTCGGACGGGCCGGTCGCGCGGGGCAGGCAAGGCGTCGTGTGGCGGCTGGAGACGGCAGACGGCAGGTGGGCGGTGAAGGTGCCGTTTCACCAGTCCGGTGAGGACGAGGTGCGGTTGGCGACAGTGTTCCAGGAAGCGGCCTACTCCGCCGGCGTGCCGACGCCTCAGGTGCGGCGCACCACGGAGGGAGGCGTCTTCGCCACCGTGGGAGGCAGGCAGGTCAGGGTGTACGAGTGGGTCGACGTGAAGGCCCCCGACCCCTGTCTCAACCCAGGACTGGTGGGCGCGGTGGTGGCTGCCATTCACCGCGTACCGGTCACTGAGCCCGGCCCGCTGGACCCGTGGTATCGCGAACCGGTCGGCGCCGATCGCTGGGACCAACTGGTTCAGCAGCTTGTGGAAGCGCGGGCGCCGTTTGCCGGCCAGTTGGCCGATCTGCGTGATGAGCTGGTCGCATTGGAGTCCTGGATCGAGCCGCCCCAGACGCTGCGGACCTGCCACCGCGACCTGTGGGCCGACAACGTCCTGCCGACCGCGGACGGTGGAGTGTGCGTCATCGACTGGGAGAACAGCGGGCCGGCTGATCCGAGTCAGGAGCTCGGGTGTGTGCTCTTCGAGTTCGCCCGCGTCGATCCGGGCCGAGCCCGCGCCCTGATTGACGCCTACCGGGAGGCCGCTGGACCCGCGATGGTGAATCGGCCCGGCCACTTCTCGATGCTCATCGCGCAACTCGGGCACATCATCGAGGTCGCCGCCACCGACTGGCTGACGCCAAATGCTCGCTCCCCGAAGCGCGCCGACTCCGCTGCGTGGATTGGTGAGGTTCTTGACGAGCCGCACACCCGCGAGCTGCTCGAAACCCTCTTGGCGGCGGTGTGCGGAGACGCCACCCCGTGGGGGCAGCCACCGGACACTCATGCCGGCGACCGGGCCGTTCCCTGACGGACGTGCGGCGTCACTCTGGCTTGTAGGGCGGCCAAGCCCGCGAGCAGCAGCGACCGACCGCGCCGGCCGCTCATGCCAGCCGTGGGGAACACCAGCTTGTGTCGAGCAGCGGTCGAAGAGCGTCGAGCAGGGGCCCGGGTTGGACGAGGGCGCCCGTCGCGTCCTGTCCGGCCTCGAACTCGCCGATCTCGATGCCGACGAGTTCGTGCAGGGCGAACATGTCGGCGATCGCGCTGAGGTCGTTCAGCGTGAGGCCGCCGGGCACGAGGTAGTCGGTCGGCACGATGCCGGGTTGCAGAACGTCGCAGTCGATGTGTACGTACACCGGGCGGCCGCCGATCGCGGCCTGCAGTCTTGCCGGGAGGTTGGGACCGGCCTCGACGAGTGTGATCACGTCGTGGTCGATGAGCGACTGCTCGGGTGGATCGATGTCGCGGGCCCCGCAGAGGATGACGTTTTCCGGCTTGAGGCCGTCGCCGAGACCGGAGTTCCACATTCCCAGTGGCCCGCTCAAGGCCAGGCCGCCCAGGTAGCCCGTCGTCGTGTTCTGTGGTGTGTTGAGGTCGGCGTGCGCGTCGAACCAGACGACGACTGCGTCGGGGCGGTGCCTGGCGACGATCGGCAGGGTGGCCAGTGCGACGGCGCATCGGCTCAGCGCGGTGATCGGCAGTCCGCCGTCGCGGAAGATCCGCTCGTACTGTTGGGCCATCGCCTGAAGTGCGGGTTCCGCGGCTGCGAGCTCGGCGTCCCAGTTCGTGCAGAGTGCGGGCTCGGGTGTTCCGACGACGAAGGGGTCGATGTTCAGGCGGGTCGCGAGTTCGGTGGCGATCATCCCTGATCCCTGCATCGCGCGGTTGTTGTGATCACCGGCGCGGGCGGCGAAGTGAGTGAGTACTGGCCTTCGGGGGGTCGGGACGTGCATGGGTGCTCACTTCAGGCTGGCTGGGAAACGGACAGTCTGAGCGTGTGTACCGGCGATGTGGTGGGGCAATCGGCAGTGAGCGCGCATTGTGCTTGGTCGCGCGGCATTGTGTATGACGTAGTTGGGCGGTCTGCATGCTCGATGACTTGGACCACAGGCTCATCGCCGCTCTTCGGGTCGACAGCCGGTCTCCGGTGGCGGCGCTCGCGCGTGAGTTGGGTGTCAACCGGTCCACGGTGGCCGCGCGCATCGAGCGGTTGCGCGACTCGGGGGTGATCGAGGCGTTCACGATCCAGCTGAGCAACGACGTCGACCGTGACGCCATCCGTGGCGTGGATGGTTTCGATCGAACCGAACGGCGGCCAAGACGTCGTGCGCGCGATCCGGGGCTTTCCCGAGGTTGAGTTCCTTCATTCGACGATCGGTATGTGGGACCTGGTCGTGCAGTTGCGGGCCGCCTCGCTGTCAGAGTTCGATCTCGCTCTGGAGCGGATTCGCGGCGTGTCGGGGGTGAGGGACACGCAGACGAGCCTCCTGTTCAACTCACTGACTGCCCTTGGCCCGCGAGGATGACGGTCAATCACGCAAACCGGTAGGCGGGTCAGCAGCGAGTCAGCAATTAAGCCGCTGCCCGACACTGCCGGACGGGAAGGAGTGGCTGGGCGGCCCGCACCTGAGGTGCCAGGATGATGCCCGCTGACACAGAATGACAACCCGACCAGGCTCTCCCCGACGGGGTTCGTCGTGAGCATGGGGAGAGCTGGCGATGAGCGATGGCCGGGCGTGTGGTCGGCAAGACGACACCTTCGGAGCTGGCTGAGCGTGCTCCCGGGTCCCGCTGTGGCTGCCGGACCAGATACGGTGCGGTGTCGATGGATCACGCGGGGAGAGGTATGCGATTCGGTGGCGAGTTCGACCTGGACGCTGTGAGGGCCCTCCACGCTGACGCGGCTGTCCTGGCCGGCGAGCTGAGTGAACTGGCGAGCCGCTTCCAGGAAGGGCCCGCGACCGAGGACAGCCTCGTGGTTGAGGTGGCCCTGGACCCCGACGGCGTGGTTACCGCTGTCAACTTGTCGCCGGATTGGCGATCGATGGTGGGACCAGGCGGACTAGGGCGGGCTGTTGCCTCTGCGGTCGAGCGCGCGCTCGCTGATCAGGTAACTCGAGGCCAGGTCAATGCCGATGTGGCTGAGCTGGCCAGCGGTGGAGGCACCAGCGAGGGGGCCGGTGTTGGGTTTTCGCAGGAGGCTTCGGGGCGGTGGATACCGGGAGACCCAAGCTCGGCGGGGTCCGCGAGCAACCTAAGAGATCTGATGGCTCTGCTCGACGTCTTCGATTCTCAGCTGACGAGGCGTGAGGCATCTGCGTCGGGATCGGCCGGGGAAGTGCTCGGAACGAACCCGAATGGCACCGTCCGGGTTCGCATGACGAACGAGGGCGCCCTTCTTTCGGTCGACTTCGACCGTGCCTGGCTGGCTGCCGCAGAGCACGGACGCATCGCGCTGGCGATCCGGGACGCGCTGCGGGATGCGCAGCATCGGAGCGCGCCGCTGCCGAGGGAGCCGGCTGGCAGCTCGCCGGCGGCGGCTGAACTTCGCAGGTTGACCGAGCAGCCGGAGGTGCTGCTTCGAAAGCTCGGCCTGATTCGCTGAGCGCGGCCATGACGGGAGAGAACGCATGACCACACCCACGGGGGATCAGCTAGTCGCCTCTATCGAGGCGCTACGTGCCGACTCTGGCACATGGTTTGAGATGGCTGACGCGCTCAGGTCCGCTGCGAGCAACGCCGCCGGGTTGGGACTTGGGCCCTTCCACTTCACAGGCTTGGGGCACCTGCTCGGCCTCGATGCCGTGTACGAGGACTTCCAGCAGGCGATCGTCACCTTGCTTGAGCAGGGCAGCGCGAACTTCGAAAAGGTGGGGGGCGCGCTGAGACTTGCCGCCGATGCGTACGAGCAGGACGAGATCGACAACGTCCACCGCCTGCGCAACATCTACTGAGACCGAGGCGACAGGATGACACTCCCACTGCCTGCAGGGGCCAGCCCGATCGGCCCCCAGGAGTTCCAGGACATGGTCGATCGCGTCGAGCGCTACATCGGCCAGGTCGAGAAGAACATGCAGCGCTTGTTCGACAACTGCAACCGCGCGGCAGTCGTACTGCCTGCGTTCCTGGCCGACGACCTGCGGCCGCGACTGGAACGGCTACGCGACCTGACCCGGCGGCTCTTCCTTGAGCTGACCAAGGTGGTGGCCAACCCTGGCTGGCCACCAGGGGTGCTCTCCGCGGCGGAAGACTGGACGACTCGCGTTGGCGGCCCGGTCAGTGGCCTCGCCACCCGCCTCACCCCGGACCAGATGAAGCTCGACAACAAGTGGGAGGGCGCGGCCGCCGACGCTTACGCCGAGACACTGCCGACCCAGAAAGCCGCCATCGAAGGCATCAAACAGCTGACCGACGTCCTCGACACGAACCTGACGAAAATCGGGTGGGGTATCGTCGCCATGTGGGCCGGCCTGGCCGTGGCCCTGGCTGCCTTCGTCGCCGAACTCATCGTTGAGGTCGGAGCAGCCGCGACCGTGGTCGGCGCCCCACCAGCCGCGGCCGGAGCGGGAGTTTCCACCGCCAAGGTCATCGGGCTCGTCGGCACCCTCGTCGTCGCGTTCCTGACCTACGTGGGCCTCACCGTCGACGCACTCAGCGGCATGCGACAGAAGCTTGCAGGCCATGAGCCATACCCGGGAGGCTCGTGGCCCCGATCCACCACGACCGACCTCGAAGACGGCAGCCTCAGAGACGGTGATGGCACGGACTGGCGGATGAAGTACTGATGAGCAGCACACACCAGGGCATGAGCTACAACCCGGCAGGACCCATTCTCCCGCCCGGCGCCGTTGCCGCCCTCAGACGCATGTACATCCTTCTGGCGGTTCTCAGCGGCCTGCTCCTGCTCGGCGCGGCAGGTGCCTTCCTGTTGTCAATCGCGTCAGCAGCACGAGGACAGCGGATCGCGCTGCCAGCCGTGCCAGGAAGCCTCGGAGCAGTTGCAGCGCTCGGACTCACAGCGCTGGCCGCGCTGGTCGCCGCCACCGCCTGCCGGACAGCAAGCATGAACGTGAACCTGCTCGGCCTGGCCCGCCGTCTCGGTCTCATCGCCCAGGTCGTCGCCGTTGCTGGCGGACTGGTCGCTGTTGGTTTTGGGGTGGCCCTCGCTGCTGGCGACTCGTCGGCGCTCCTGATCGGGATCGGCGTTGGCCTCCCCACCGCCGCAGTCGCCTTCATCGCCGGCTCGGTCCGGCGATCCATCACACGAGCAACCCGGTCCCGCTAGGACCGCGAAAAACTCAGCAGCAAGCCCGACGAGCAGCCAAGTAAGCAGCCAAACCCGCAGACATGAGCGGACGATCACGGACTGGGACACCACGTAGAGCACGAGGACCGAACGCTGGACCAGCGCTGCGGGACCGACTCGTAATGCGTAGGTCCTGGCATTGCGGCGGCCCCGCCCGCTGCGGGCGCGGACGGGGCCTGATTGTGCCCGTCTCTGTAGAGCCTCGGGGACGCTGAGCTGCATGGTTGAGCGTTTGTTCGGTCGCGCTGCGAACGCAAGGCGCTCGACCGGCAGTCATGGAGGCGGCAGCAGCCAGGGTCGAGCCGGACGTGCCCGGGAATTCACGCCAACCTACGGGCGGGCAAGCCTGTCCAGAGGTTGGCGTGGCAGGGGTTTGCAACGCCGGTGATCAGGGCACGTGGCGCGTGAACGGCCATCGATCGAGGGCCACGACATGACGGGGGCATAATGGACAGAGGTGTAAGAGTCGGTATCGCCACGACGCTGGCCATAGCGGCCGGGGCGGCGGTGCCGATGCCCGCTGAGGCGGCGAGTGGAGGGACATTCGCGGCCGCTAAGTACCTCGCCACGGGGTCGACCGCGACCAACGCCGTCGCTGTCGCCGACGTCACCGGTGACGGGCGACGCGACATCGTGGTCGGCATCGATGCCGTCGACGGCACGCAGACGAGTTCTGTGCTGGTCTTCGCCCAGCGAGCCGACCACACTTACGGCGCTCCCACCAGGATCAAGGCGCACGGCGGTTACAACAGCGACGTGCAACTCGCGGTCGCCGACATCGACGGCGACGGCCGCACGGACGTGGCAATGTCGTCGTCCGCCGGCGTCGATGTGCTGTTTCAGCGGGGCGGGCGCCTCGCCGCGCCGCTGCTGGTCTCCGGGGGTGCCGAGGACGTGGCGATCGCGGATATGACCGGGGACGGGCGGCCGGATCTTGTCGTCGGCGCGCGGCAGGGCGAGGTCAGGATCTACAGGCAGACTGCGGTGCATGCCTTCCAGGCATATCGGACGATCACCGGGCCGCTCATCGCGGGCGTACCCGTGGATCAGGTGTTCGCCGCCGACCTGAACGGAGATGCCCGCATCGACATCGCGCAGTTCTACGGCCACGGCACGTGGGTGCGGCTGCGCCGCGCGGATGGTTCCTTCGGGCCGGCGACGACCTACCGGACGCCCGCGGACGATAGTGGCTCTCGCCGCATCGCCCTCGGCGCGGCGGTCGGTGACGTGACTGGCGATGGCCGGGCCGACCTGGTCACCAGCGTTGACGGCAACACTCCGGACGCCGCCGTCCAGGTCTTCGCGCAGGGCGCCGGTGGGCTCGCCACGACGCCGACCAGATATTCCGCTTACGACAGTGCGGCTGGCCTCACCGTCGGCGATCTGACCGGTGACGGCCGCAAGGACCTGGTCGTCGCGCACCACAATTGGCTCGCGGTGAGCGTCTATCTGCAGCGGTCGACCGGGAAGCTTGGCGGGTACACGGCGAACAGGGTCGACGGGGTCGGGCCCCAGGCGGACTCCGTGGCCATCGGTGACGTCACCGGTGACGGGAAGCCGGACGTCGTCGCCGTCGCGTACGACAAGGTGGCCATCCTTCGGCAGCTCTGACGCTCGCCGGCTGTGGACCGCATGCTCGGGCCGGCCTCGTCGCCCGCCCCGCACGTGGTTCACAGCCGGTGTCACCCTCGTCCATAACATCGACCTCGCCGAGGCGAGCGAGCTTCTGGCAAGACGGCGTCGCTTACGACCCCACCCGCAACTGAGCTCTGCAGGCCGTCCTCGCCTCCGCCGCCTGACACAGGGCTACTCATGCCGCTGATCGTGCATCGCGGAGGCACGACTTCAGCCGATGTGAGTGCAGGTCGATCCCGAGCGCCGGGCACTAGATTCACCTTTATGTACTCGACCCAGGTGTCCCAACTCGTCAAGGCACCGCGCTCAGCTGTCTATCGGGCACTGCTCGACCCGGCCGCGGTCGCCAAGTGGCGGGTGCCCACCGGCATGAGCGGCCACGTGCACGAGTTCGACGCGCGCGAGGGCGGTTCGTTGCGCGTCTCGCTCACCTACGAGGCGCCAGACAATACCGGCAAGTCGACGGCACACACCGACAGCTACCACGGCCACTTCGTCAAGATCGTGCCCGACCAGCAGGTGGTCGAGGTGGTCGAGTTCGAGACCGACGATCCCGCGCTGCGCGGCGCGATGACCATGACCACGACGCTCACCGATGCAGACGGCGGCACCGAAGTCGTCGTCGTGCATGACGGCATTCCCGACGCGATCCCGGCGGAGGACAACGAGACGGGCACGCGCACGGCCCTGGCTAACCTCGCCAGACTCGTTGAACGGGGCTAGCGCGGCCCTGTCATAGCCCCTGGTCGGGCATTGGCTGCTCGGCAGGTGGGGCGCACCCGGCCATGCCGAGAACAGTGCGTGTGATCCCGGCGAGGTGGCGTGCCGATAGCCGGGTACTGGAACGGCGGTCGGGCGGTCAGCCGGCGTAGCGGGGCTCGCTGATCCGGTGGCGGAATTCGGCGTGAGCGGTTTGGAAGACCTCGTTGAGCCGATCGAGCTCGCCCTGGGTCGGTTCTCGCCGCAGCCCGACTTCGATCTTGAAGTCGCCGTCCACGATCGCCACGTCGAGGCGGTCGAGCAGGTCCGCGGGGAGCCTGGTGATGACGAACTCGCGGAACGCGTCGGCGATCGTGCCCGCCATGTCGCCACACCCGCAGGTGCGGCCATCCAGGACCGCGCCGAGGTGGCTGCGGCCGATGATCGCGTCCGGGTGTACGGGGTCCATGACGGCCAGGCCCTCCTCCAGGACCGTGCGGGCCTCCGGCAGCCGCGCCTCATGCTGGAGGAACAGACCGAGGGCAATGCAGGCCCGCCCGACCGGTTCACGGTCGGTGCCGCGGCGCGCCTGGTTGACTGCCTCGGTCAGCCGTTGCTCCGCGAGGCCTACGTGGCCGGCCTCCTTCAGCGCGAGACCCCAGTTGCGCAGCACCTGACTTCGCAGCTCCGGACGACCGATGCGCTCCGCCCTCGCATACGCCGACGCGTACGTGCGCAGCGCCGTCTCGGCATCGCCGGTCTCGTCCTGAGCCATCGCCAAGCCGAGCGCTGCCATCAGCGCCTCCTCCTGCCGGCCCTGGCGGTCGTAGGAAGCGAGCACGCGCTCGATCGCATCTATCCGACCCGCCTGGTCGCCGAGGTCGCGGCCGAGGTTGGCCAGCGTGGACAAAGCGTTGAGCGTCGCCTGGTGGTCAATGCCGAGCCGCTCCTCCAAGGCGGCGACCAGGGCGGTGAGCAGGGGCTTGGATGCCGGGTCGTGGTCCAGCATCTGGGTGACGACTTGCCCGACCTCCTCGACGACCTCGTCCGGCAGTTGCTGCAGGCCCACGAAGAGCGGTTCGCGGGTGCCGCCGGCGTGCACAATCGCTGCTCGCAGCGCCAGCGCGGAGGCCACCCGCTCGTGCCCGTTGCGCCACAGGTTAGCCACCGCCTCCTCGATGACCTGCCGGGCACCTGCCACGTCGCCACGCTGCCGCAGCAGGTCCGCCAGCGGTTCGAGACCGAACGCGTACCCGGCATGCTCGCGACCGTAGAAGGCGAGCCGCTCCTGAACGCCCTGGCGCAACTCGGCCTCGGCCTCGTCGAGTCGTCCGGCCATGCGCAGTGCCATGCCCAGATTGAGTCGGTAGGTCAACTGGTCCTTGCGGGACTCGTGATCGCGTGGCGTCGCGGAGACGGCGCGGCGGTAGCACTCGACCGCGCGGTCGAGTTGATCGGCGTTGAGCAGCACGTTGCCGAGGTCGCACTGGGCCGAGGCCCATTGCGGGCTGCCGTGACCGTGTCTGTCCGCGGCCGCCTGCAGCTCGCGCGTCATCAGGTTCTCGGCGTCGCCCATACGGCCCTCCCGCAACAGCGCGAAGGCCACCTCGACCGGAGTGAGGGATGTCGTCACGAGCCGCAAGTTTAGGGCCCGCCTACTGACGTTCGCGCCCCCTGGGAGCACCTCGTGCGAGGCCCGCCCGGCGCGATCAACCAACCATGACTGGACGTCCCCAGCGGCCGCCGACCGGTCGCTACGGGCCGCGTATCCGGGGCGCTCCGTGCCGAAGGTACTGCCACCCCGAATGAGCGAGCGGTGGATGAGCCTTGACGCCACCCCCGGAATCTGAGCAGACGTCCTGCCATGGGGCTTGACCTTGACGCAGCGTCAACCCCGCATGCTGGCGCCATGTCCATGAATCTCCAGATGACAAGCGAGCAGGTCCGCGGGCCTGTGATCCAGGTCCAGGGCCTGGAGAAGTCATACAAAGAGCTGCACGTCCTGCGCGGCGTGGACTTCGACGTGGCGCGGGGCAGCATCTTCGCCCTGCTCGGCTCCAACGGGGCGGGCAAGACGACGGTCGTGCGGATCCTGTCCACGCTGCTCAAGCCGGACGCGGGGACGGGCCGCGTCAACGGCTTCGACGTCGTCACGCAGGCGGCGAGAGTGCGGGAGTCGATCAGCCTGACGGGGCAGTTCGCGGCCGTCGACGAGATCCTCAGCGGGCGGGAGAACCTGGTGCTGGTCGCCCGGTTGCGGCACCTGCGGGACCCGGGCCGGATCGCGGACGACCTGCTGGCCCGCTTCGCACTGACCGACGCGGCCACCCGGAAGGTGTCGACGTACTCGGGCGGCATGCGCCGCCGCCTCGACATCGCGATGAGCCTCATCGGGAACCCACCAGTGATCTTCCTCGACGAGCCGACGACCGGGCTCGACCCACAGGCGCGTCTCGAGGTGTGGCAGGCCGTCCGGGAACTCGCCCGGCAGGGCACGACGGTGCTGCTCACCACGCAGTACCTCGACGAGGCCGAACAGCTCGCCGACCGGATCGCCATCCTGCGCCAGGGGCGCATCATCGCCAACGGCACCCTCCCCGAGCTCAAGCGGCTGCTCCCGCCCGCCAAGGTCGAGTACGTCGAGAAGCAGCCGACCCTCGAGGAGGTCTTCCTCGCCATCGTCGGCGACGACAGCACCGCAGGAGCCCCCACCTCGACCGCACGAGCCACCAAGGAAACCCCATGAACAGGCACTTCTTCGGCGACACCCTCGTCCTGCTGGGGCGGTCCTTGCGTCACATCAGCCGCAGCCCGGACACCATCATCACGACCGCGATCATGCCGATCGCCTTCATGCTGCTGTTCGTCTACGTGTTCGGCGGCGCGATCCAGACCGGGTCGGACAAGTACGTGAACTACCTGCTGCCCGGCATCCTGCTCATCACGATCGCCTCGGGCATCTCCTACACCGCGTACCGGCTGTTCCTGGACATGAAGAGCGGCATCTTCGAGCGGTTCCAGTCCATGCCGGTCGCACGCTCGTCCGTGCTGTGGGCGCACGTGCTGACCTCCCTGGTCGCCAACCTCATCTCGGTCGTGGTGGTGGTGCTGGTCGCCCTCCTCATGGGCTTCCGCTCGGGGGCCGGCGCGCTGGCCTGGCTCGCGGTCGCTGGCATCGTGCTGCTGTTCACGCTGGCCCTGACCTGGCTCGCTGTGATCCCGGGCCTGACCGCGAAGTCCGTGGACGGCGCGAGCGCGTTCTCGTACCCGCTCGTCTTCCTGCCGTTCGTCAGCTCGGCCTTCGTACCCACGCAGAGCATGCCCGGCCCGGTGCGCGCCTTCGCCGAGAACCAGCCGGTGACATCCATCGTCAACACGCTTCGCGACCTGTTCGCCCAGCAGCACGTCGGCGGCGACATCTGGATCGCCCTCGCCTGGTGTGCCGGCCTCCTCGTCGTCGCCTATGGCGTCGCCATGACCATCTACCGCCGGAAGATCAGTTGACGACGGGCCCTGGCCATGCAGGCTGAGGTCATGCTGACGATCGGCCAGCTGGCCTCCTACGCCGGGGTGACCATCCGCGCGGTGCGGCACTACCACCAGATCGGGCTGCTTCGGGAGCCGGAGCGCGACGCCTCCGGCTACCGGAGCTACGACGCGGCCGCGGTCGTGCGACTCATCCGGATCCGGACTCTCGCCGAGGCGGGAGTCCCGCTGGCCCGGGTCAGCGAGCTCCTCGACGCCGACCCAGAGACGTTCGCCGCCGCGACCACCGAGATCGACCGGCGGTTGCGGACGCAGATCCGCGCGCTGCAGGAGCACCGGCGGCGCATCGCCCGGCTCGGGGGCGGCGACTCCCTGGCCGTGCCTGCGGAGGTGCTCGACTACCTCGACCGACTACGCGCCATCGGAGCGGCGGGGGCCCTCATCGAGGCGGAACGCGACGCGTGGATCCTCATGGCGGCGCGGTGGCCGGAGGTGATACCCGCGCTCATGGTCGAGAAGGTGGCCCAGCTGGCCAACCCGAAGGTCGTCCGGCTCTACCAGCTCATCGGTCGGATCGCGGACGACTGGGAGGACGAGGAGCTGCTGCGCGAGACGGCCGACCTGATGAGCGAGCTGTTCGAGCAGGCGGCGGCCAACGGGGAGCTGGACCAGCAGGACGAGTTCACGCCCGACGCGGCGTTCGTGCGTCTGATGGACTCGTTCGCCGACGCCGCGCACCCCGTCGTCGCGCGGCTACGGGAGCTCGTTGCCGAGCGTGGCTGGATCGGGTGGACCCGGGTCGAGAGGCGCGGGCCCTGAGGTGTCACGCCGTGCCCGTATCCGCTTCTGGTCAAGCAGATGGTGAGGGATTCGGGCCTCTGATGTCCTCCGGCAGACGGCCTCGATCGAGCCGGCGAAGAACATCCTCCTTGGCTCCCCAGCAGGACCATGTCCACGACTCCGGCGCGCCCCACTCGTCGGGATATTCCGCCTCCCACCGCAGGTACAGCAGCGCGAACGGCGCCCACAGCGCCCGAGCGGCATCGTCACCGTCCGCGCCGTCGCGGAAGGCACCGAGCGGCTCGTGGATCGTCTGCCTGTCATGCCACCGGAAGTCGGCGTGCGCCGGTCCATCGCCGCACAAGTGCGGCGTCCGACCACGACGTGGAGATGCGGTACGCCGTGAACCCCTCGTACGTCCGCGCCACGCAGCAACGCGTCGCCGCCTGCGCTCCCCACCCGGGACCCGGGCCATCCACGGCCTTGGAAACGGCGTCGCGGGTGTGATGACGAGGCGGTGACAGTTTCCGGGCATCAGGCGAGAGTGTTTGCCACGGCGACGCGGACCGGATCGGGGTTCGCCCAGCTCCAGTTCGGGTGGGCCCGGTTGGTGAGCAGCACCAGGACTGTGCGCCGGCGTGCGTCGACCAGCAGCGAGGTGCCGGTGAATCCCGTGTGCCCGAACGTGGTGGGGGCGGCGAGCCGGCCCATGAACCACGGCTGGTTCAGCGCCACCCCTAGGCCGTGATCGGAGGTGCGCCCAGGGCGTTCCGGATCGACTGCGGGCAGGCCTGCGTTGGCGTTGCGCAGCCTGCGGTCGACGGTGCTCGGGGCGAGGATCCGCCGTCCGCGGTACGTCCCGCCGTCGAGCAGCATCTGCCCGATGACTGCGACCTCCTCGGCGGTGCTGAAGATCCCGGCGTGCCCCGCGACACCGCCCAGGCGGTTGGCGACGTCGTCGTGCACGACGCCCCGCAGCAGTCCACGGGAGGACCGGGCGTCGGTGGCGACCAGAAGCTTGGCCCGGTCCGCGGCGCCGAGCCAGGTGGTCGGGTTGAACCCGGTGTGCCGCAGCCCCAATGGAAGGGTCAGGCCAGATCGTAGGGCCCCGTCGAGGGGCTGCCCGGTCAGCTTCTCGACGAGCATGCCGACGATCATCAGCCCCACGCTGGAGTAGCGGAACGTCCTCCCCGGCACCGCGCCGGCGACCAGTGGCGTCGTGAGCACCGCCCGCCAGCGCTCGGCCATGGTGGCGTAGCCGGTCACCTTCGCCCCGACCGGACGCACTCTCTCTACGCCGCCTGCTACACCCACCTCAACGACGCGTACAGCACCGGAGTGACCTGCGCGAAGAGCTGCTTCCCCTGCCGATCCTGACCCCGGGCGCGGCAACGCAGCCCGCCATGTCTGGCGCCTCCGTCGTGGGGCCGAGTGGCCTCTCGCCCCCGACCGCCCCGTGGGGTTCGGCGCCTGATGCCCGCCGGACGCCGTGAATGCAGGGCCGGACCGCCTCGGTCAACGGCGGCGACCGTCAGGAGGTGACCGGCGTCGTCGTACCTGTGGGGCTTGCCGGCGGCGACGCCGGATCGGTGGACGCGGAGCCGCTGGGCGCCGGGCTGCTCGGCCCCGGCGTGCCGCTCGACGGGGTCGGACCAGGTGTGGACGGGGACGGGGTGGGAGTGCCGGACGGGCTCGGGGTACCGGACGGGCTTGGGGTGCCGGACGGGCTGGGCGGGGCGGCGGTCGGGGGCAACGAGGGGGTCGATCCGGGCGTCGTCGGCACCGTCGGCTTCGTGGTCGGTGGCCTGGTGGCGGGGCTCGTGGCCGTCGGCCTCGGTGCGCCGGTCGCCGGGCCTGGAGTCGCCGGGGCGGCGGTCGGCTGCCGCACCGACTCGGTCCGGGCCACCTGATCAGTCGGTGGAATGCCGGTGGGAGACGGACCGGAGACGGCGGCGGCACTGGGCGTCGCCGGGGGATCCGGCGTGGGGGTGGCCGGTGCCGGCCGGAGGTCCGGCGCGCCGGCGGCCGGCGCCGGCGCTGTGCTGCCGGGGTCAGCCTCGGCGTCTCCGATCAGCGCGAAGCCGAGACCCGCTCCGCCGACCAGCAGGGCGGCGAGGGCTCCGGTCGCGACGGGCAGCGCGGCCGAACGGGGTGGGCGAGGACGCCGGTGGGCGGGCAACGAACGCTCCTGACCTGCTGGGATGTGGCTGGCGCGACGACGCCGACCCATGACCCTGCCGCCCGCCCTGCGCGACTGCCAATGGCCACATGGCGGAGGTGACCGGGATCACCACCAGGCAGGCAGGCGGCGGCCGAAGCAGCCATCAGACCGACATGTCGGACGCGTGCACCGCCGCGACGAAGGCCATCGCGCTGCTGCGGCTCGCCGAGTCTGGGCAGTGCTGACCGGCAGGGAAGCGTGGGCGGTCGGCAGCGTGGATCACTTACCGACCCGCCACCCCCTCCCCGTGAAAGAGGAAGGGATCGCCCTGGTCGCCGTTGCGCTGGCGGCTGGCGGCCGGGACCTACCGGGTGGTCGCCGCCCGGGTGGGTTGACCGCGAAGCTGCATCGGGCTGCAGTCGTTGTCGAATGTCCGCTGGTCATCCCGGTCCGGGCCGGCCCGGGGTGCACCGCTTCTGCGATGGACGAGCCCGGACCGGGTCCTGGGCGACAAGGTGAAACTTTCGACGGCCTCGGCCGGCGTTACTCGGCCACAGTTCACGTCGCCGCTGCCGGCGGCCGGCGCTGAGTTCGCAGCGATTACGAGGCGCGCTGCCAGAGCGGGGAGATCTGCGCCTGCGCGAGGCGCCAGCCGGTCGGCGTGCGTACGGCGGTGTACCGGGTCCGGAGGCCGGCCATCCGGTGCGGCACCTCGCCCTCGTGGAAGAAGTACACGAGCTGATGAGCCCCGACCTCGGCGCGGTCGCCGTCGAGATCGACCACGACGTCGGTGTTGAAGTGCTGGGTCAACACCTCCTCCGGGCTGGTCCGCCGCACGACGTCGACGATGTCCTCGATACCGCGCAGGGTGCCACGCGGGCTGTGGGTTTCGGCGTCCGGTGCGTAGACGCTCCGCAGGTCGTCGAAGCGCCGCTCGTCCAGCGCCCACGCGAGCCTGGCGACCAGTTCGGCGACCTCGATGCGGTCGGTCATGTGTGACATCTCGAATCTCCATTCGTTGGCGCGACCAACAATATGACAGAACCGTTGGTCACGCCAACGGTTCTGTTAGCATGGTCACCCGTGGAACCGACACCGAGCCGGCTCGCGACAAAGGCGACCTGGTTGATCTCCCAAACCGCCGTGCACGCCCGGCGGTTCGTCGCCGAGGGATTCACCGCCGCCGACGCGCGGGGCTACCACTACCGCGTGCTCGCCGCGCTGGAGGAGTTCGGTCCCGCGAGCCAGGCCGAGCTGGGGCGGCGCAGCCGCATGGACCGCAGTGACGTCGTCGCGGCCGTGACCGAGCTGGAGGGGCAGGGCTTCGTCGCGCGCAGTGCCGACCCGGCGGACCGCCGGCGCAACACCGTCACGATCACCAGGGCGGGCACGCAGCGGCTCCAACGGTTGGACCACGTCCTCGACACCGTGCAGGACGAACTGCTCGCCCCGCTGTCAGCCACCCAACGGCAGACCCTTGTCGCGTTGCTCGGAAAGTTGATCGAGCACCACGGCGGCACACCGACCTCATGATCCGACTTGGGCGCCCACCGACCAGAAACGGACGCGACACACACTCCGCACGCTTCGAGCTGCGCCATGTCGGTGATCGTCCGGACCGCCCGCAGCACACCCGCGTTCACCTGGTTGCCGGTCCGACCAGGCGGAGGGGGTCGCACGCTCGCCCCGATTGCGGCCCCTTCAGCGCCGGTCATCCTGGCGGCCGGTGCTGAGCGGATCGGCATCTCCACTTCGGCGTCGTGGTGAGGAATGGCGCACGCAGGGGAACCGGAAATGCCTTCGGCCTTCCCGACGGCCGCCGCGCGGCGCCGACGGCGGCAGCCATCGTTCACGGGGCCGTCACGACCGAAAGATCGCCCGCGAGCGGAGCATGACGCCGATGGCGAGCTGCCGCCTGGCCGGTGCCCGTAGCCTGTCTTGAGGCGAGGACGGTGCGGGGTTCCGGGGGACGTCGATGGTGACCGAAGGCGGCGCCAACACGGCGGCTCCCACCCACGGGACCCCGGCCGCCCGGCGTTCCTGGAGCTCTTCTTCGACCTGACGTACGTCCTCGCGATGATCTCCCTGGTCAAGACGCTCGCCGGCGACGTGAGCTGGACCGGCGCCGGTCAGACGCTGGTCCTGCTACTCGCGTTCACCGCCCGGCAGGTCTCGCGCGGACCCTCCCGGCAGGCCCGGTCTGCAGCCGCGGATGACCTCGTAGCCGCGCTGGCGCAGCCTCGCCACCACCTCGCCTGCTCGTCCCGTTCCATCGGAATGTCGGGGATGTCGCCGCTGGGCGCTTCGGTGATTCGCCCGATGGGGATGAGGCCGCATCACCCCCTGTCCCAGCAGGCTGTCGAGGTACCAGTTCGCTCAACGAAGCGATGTGATGCGTTCCAGTCGTGCGGCGGGGGATCTGGCCGGAGAGGGGAATCAGGTGGAATACGAGGATTTCGTAAATGCAGTGGCCACGCGGGCTAAGGTGTCGACCGATCAGGCGGCGGCACTGACCGGCGTGACGTTGGAGACGTTGGCGGACCGGATCAGCGCCGGCCAGGCTGAGGACCTCGCCTATCAGCTACCGGATCGACTTGCCGAACACCTGAGCAGACCGCTCGGAGGGGAGATGGCCAGCTCGTACGGGCTCGACGAGTTTGTGCGGCGGGTGGGGGATCGCCCGGAGGTCGACCGTGCGATCTCAGGTGCCGGGGTCCGCGCGGTGCTCACCACCCTGCGTGAGGCCGTAACCCGAGACGAGTTCGAGAACGCCATGGCCCAACTTCCCGAGGAGTTTTCGGAGGTGATCGAACCGGTGGGGGCCGGTGGCGGGCGGCGCCGCGGCTCGTAGCACGCAGAGTTGAGGCAGGAGCAGTCGCCGGCGGCCGACCCTCCCGCCGGCGCTCTTGCCGGCCGATGGCGGGGATGGCCACGCAGCTATCCCGGCATCTCGACGGCGGTCACGCCAGTCGCTTCTTCTCCGAAGAAGACCCGGACCGCCGTCAGCACCTCCTGCGCGTCGTTGGCCATCGCCGTACGCGCCTGGGCGAGCAGCGCCTGGGGTTCGGCCTGCCGCTGCCAGTCGAGGTCGGCAAGCAACTGGTCGATGTCCGGCACGTTCCGTTCGCCGGTCAGCGCGCGGGCGGGTGGCCGGAGGTCCATGAGGTAACAGAGCAGTCGCAGCGGCCGATGCCCGTACACCCGGGTGCCGCTGGGCAGGGCAGGCAGGCCGTAGGTGAGCAGCCGCGCCACGGCGCCGTCGAGCAGCGGGGTCGCCCAGTGGGCGTTGTCGAACAGGCTGTTCGAGGTTGCCCGCGGCAGGCCGAGGCCGGCCACCACCTGGTCGACCTGGCCCGCCGCGGCTTCGGCGACGACGAACACGTGGGGTGAGATGCGGCTGCGGCGGAAGACCTCCGACCACACGCGGCCCGGCTTCGAAGGTGTCACCGAGGTTTTATGCGAGGCGCTCACGCGAGGGTCCCTCCTGGTCGTTGTGCTGACGAGCGACGTCGAGCAGGCGGCTGAGGACTGCGCGGGTCCGGCCGGTTGCGGTGGCGAGGGCGCCGACCGGGTCGGCGTGTCGGCGGCTGGCGAGGTCCTCGTAGACCGCGAGCAGGTCGGCCTCGAACCCGTCCGCGGTCGCACCGCGGGCCTGTGCCAGCTCGGCGAGCCGGCTTTCGATGTAGCGGACCACCATCACCTGGTAGGCGCCGACGCTGGGCATGTCGTGGAACTCCGCCACCATGTCGTCGACCTGCCGGCCCATACGATGCAGGACCGCCGACGTGATGCCGTGCTGACGTACCTCGGGCGCTGCCTCGTCGGAGATGCGGATGACGACCTCGTCCGGTCCGTTGATTTCGTCCGTTGCGGTGTCGCTGTGCCAGCGGGCCGTGACGACGAAGCCGTCGTCCCGCCGGGACAGTTCGAGGGGCCGGTCGGGCACGGCGCGAAGGGGATTCTTCTGGGACATGCATTCCTGCCTTTCCGGCGGCCTCGTGGGCGCCTGTTTCCGGGCCGCGGTGGTGGCCGCGTGTCACACCTGTTGTTCAGGGCGTCGGGGTGGCGGCGCTCAGGACGCTGCCGAAGAAGACCATGACGGTGAAGAGGATCATCGGGCCGACGAAGACATAGCCCAGGACGAGGCCGGCGACCGCCATGCCGTGCCCCGACCGCATGCCGTCGCGGGTTTCCCGCAGGGCCAGGTGGCCGAGGATGACCGCGAGGACGCAGGGCAGCCCGAAGAGGCACCAGCCGCCGAGCACGCCGAGGATCCCGAGCACCAGCGACGCCGTCGCCATGCCCGACGTCAGGATGGGCTGGACCGTGAGCCGCTGCCCGCCCGTCGGGTAGCCGCCGCCCTGGTAGGGCAATGCCGGGACCGGCGCGTACGCGCCGGTGGGCGCGGACACCGGGGGATAGGGGCCCAGGACGGCGGGCAGCGGCGGCTGCGGGCGGGTGGGGTCGAGGCCGGGCTGCGGGTAGGTCATCGGTGCGGTTCCGTTCTTCCGTCGAGGTGGGTGAGCAGGACGCTCACCTCGGTGTGCAGGCGACGCAGCTCGGCGGCGGTGGGCGCGAGCTCGTAGCAGTGGTGGTGGGTGGCGGCCGACAGGGCCGCCCAGGTGAAGGCGACCCGCCGGGCGATGGCGGGGCCGGGCCCGAACCGGCCGCGCAGCATCAGCTGCTTCGCCCGGCCCTGCCGGCAGGCGGCCACGACCGGGCGGGTCCGCCGCCAGTAGGCGTCGATGCCGCCTTCGAGGGCGAGCCGGATCAGGCAGGCGCACGCGCGCGGCCACCACCCGGCGGTGACCGCGGCGGTGCCGAGGGGGCCGGCGCCGCGCAGCATCTGGTCGGCCGCCGCCAGGCAGGCCCGGGGCGTCGGCGCGTTCACGACCGCACCTCGGCGCCGTCGCGGGGCGCGGGCACGGCAGCCGGGGGCGGTTGCAACACCGCCGCCAGGTGCCGGACGTCGGAGACCAGTTCGGGCAGGTCGAACAGGTACGCCCCATGCACGCCCTCCTTGCACGCCTTGTACGCGCCCACCGCCCGCGACCCGTACCGGCGACTCAGGTACCCGAGCACGTCACCGCCCCGGTTGACGTCGTCGAACAGCGCCAGCGCGACGATGCTGGTGAGCCGCCGGGACGCGGCCACGACGGCCTGCTCGATGTCGTCGTGCGGCACACCACGCGCCACCCGCCGCCGCCACACGACCCGGTGGCAGGCCGCCTCGATCGCCGAGCGGCACAGCTCCGCCACCACCGGCCCGCGCACCTCGGAGGCGACCTCCTCGGTGCGGGCCAGCGCGTACGCGTCGTCGAGGTAACGGGTCACCGGGTCGGAGCCGGGCCGCAGGGTCACCACCGACCGCTCCGCGCGGGTCACCTCGACGATGCGGGACCGGCCGAGGTCGAGACGGGCGAGGGCGTCGGGCAGCCGGGTGTCGTGGGTGAAGACCACCACCTGGCGCTGCTCGGCCAGTTCGGCGAGCACCCGGGCCAGCCCGTCCACCTTGGCCGGGTCCATGCTCTGCACCGGGTCGTCGACGACGATGAACCGGAACGGGCTCTCCGGCGCGCAGCCGCGCGGCAGGAACGTCGCCAACCCGAGGGCGTGCATCTCGCCCTGGCTCATCACCCCGAGCGCGGTGCCGTTGTCGGCGCCGTCCACGCTGACCGGGATCACCACCCGCCGCCGGGTGTTCACGCCCGCCAGGGTCATCGCGCCCAGCTCGACGTTGCTCTCCTGCCGCAGCTGCGCCCAGATCCGCTGCGAGTGCTCGGCGAACGGCGCCACCCGCTGGTTGCGCAGCTGCGCCCCGGTCGCCTTCAGCCACGCCCGCGCCGCCTTCACCCGGGCCAGGGCGCGTTCCCGCTGCGGCAGAGTCTCGGCCGACGCGATCCAGTCCCGCAGCTCGCCGGCCACCGCCTGCCAGCCGGTGTCGCGCTGGCGGAGCAGACTCTTCGCGTACGCCTGCGCGGCCTGCGCCGCCGCGAGGACCGCCGGGTACCGGGCGGTCAGGTGGTCGGCCAGCTCCTCCGGCCCGCCCGGTGTCAGCCGCAGCGCCGCCACCGCAGCCTGCAGGTCGCCGACCGGCACCCCGTCGGCGGCGCCGGTGGGCACGTCCAGGTCGTCGATCAGGTAGTGCACACGCTGCAGCAGCGCGGTCAGGCGGGAAGCGGCAGCCTGGGCGGCGAGGGTACGGTCGCGCAGCTCCGCCAGGGACGCCGCGGCCCGGGTCCGCCAGTCGCCGTCGAGGCGGCCCGTCGCGCAGACCGGGCACCGCCCGTCGCCCTGGTCGTCGTGGTGCTCGACGGCCAGCCGGAGCAGCTCGGCGCTGCGCAGCGACGCCCGCGACCGGCCGCCGTCGTGCCGGCGCGCCTGCGCGGCGGCCTCCCGCAGCTGCCCGGCGAGGCGGGTCACCTCGTCGGCGTCGGGCAGCTGCATCGCCGCCAGCCGCCGGCAGAGCAGCACCGACTCGTCGTCGGTCGGCTCGTCCGGCTCGTCGAGGATCGCGGTCAGCGCCGCCAGGTCGGCCGGGCCCCGGGTGCGCAGCAGCGCGGCGGCCCGCCGGGCCCGGTCGTCGTCGATCCCGGCGAGGGTGTCGGTCAGGGTGGCGCGCTGTCCGCGTACCTCCCTGATGGTGGTGTCGACGGGGCGTGCGGCGGCCATCAGGCGGCGGTCGGCGTCGGTGATCGCCTCCAGGCCGAGGATCGCGGAGATGGCGTCGAAGAGCTGGCTCTGTGTGCCGGCGGTGAGCCGGCCCAGCTCGGCGGCGGTGAGGAACGGCCGGTACAGCTCCAGCGGCCGGGCCAACCCCAGCTCGGCGAGGTCCCGGTGCGTGCCGTGTGCGCTGGTAACCGCCACCTCGGCGTCGCCCAGCTCCGCCTCCGACGGCCAGGAACGGACCACCCGGGTGGGCGTGGCCACCCCGTCGACCCGCAGCTCGACGGCGATCCGGCACGGGTCGCCGGCGTGCAGGTTGCGCCACCCGGTACGCCACACGCTGTTGCGGTCCGCCCAGCGCGCGCTGTCCCCGGTCAGGGCAAGTTCCACCGCCTCGGCGAAGCTGGACTTGCCGGAGCCGTTGCGCCCGACCACCACGGTCAGCCCGGGGCCGGGCTCGATGGCGAGGGTGCGCTCCGGGCCGACGCCGCGGAACCCGGCGACGGTGACCGACGAGAGCCAGATCCGCTCACGCGGCTCGTCCATGCCGGTGCGCTGCGGCTCCAACGCGGTCGGCGTGCCGGCGAGGGCCGCGGCAAGGTCGGCCTCGCCGCTCAGTGCGGCGAGGACCACCTCGGCGGTGTCATCGGGTACGCGGTCGGCGGCGAGCCGGTCGAAGATCAGCTCGACCAGGGGTTCCGTGTGGTTCATCAGGCGACCTCCACTGAGGCGGGTGGGGAAGTTCGTGCCGCGCCGAGGCAACGGCTCGACCCCGGTGGCGGTACGGCAACGCTCGGTGACTCTCTACTTGTGGATCGCTGGTCAGGCGGCGAGCGCAACGTGCCATTCGCGCAGAAACGCCTCAACCAGGGCGTGCGCCCGGGCGTGCACGTCGAACGACTCGTCGACCCGGCGGCGCGCCATGTGCGCCAAACTGTCGGCGGCCTCGTTCAGGGCGTGGTGGGCGTGTGCCTTGACGTGCGCGAACGTCAGATCCGGGCGAGCGCCGACCAGGTCGGCGAGCCGGACCAGGGTGGGCTTCATCCCGTTGTGCCGGGGCCGCAGGTCGTAGCCGGCGGGCATCGCACCGGACTCGCCGGCCTGCCAGCGGTGCAGGTAGTTCAGCGCCGGCAGGCTGTCCACGAGCACCGTCACCCTGGCCGGCGGCGTGTCGTAGGCGGTGAGCAGGAACTCGACCGCCCGCAGTTCGCTGACCAGCACCCGCGAGCAGCCGGTCGGGTCGACGCGACCAGGACGCCGGCTGCGCAGGCCATAGCGGCCGTCGCTGACGACGTACCCGATGCCGCCGGCGCGGCCCTTCCAGCTGGCGTCGGTCGCGGCGATGAGCGGCGCGGGTGTGCCCGCCCAGCGGCGGACCTGGCCGCGGCTCGGGTCATGTGCGGCTCCGATGGCGCCGGCCGGCTCGGGCCCCAGCTCGGCGAACAGGTTGGCGCGGCAGGCGAGCTGGTGCCGCGCGGCGAGCTGCTCGGCGGTGTCGAGCAGCTGCACCGCCGAGCCGAACTCGTCGTAGTGGGCGGCGGTCAGCGCCAGCCGGACCGCGTCGCCGACGGCCTGGCAGGCTTCGCAGGGCCGCGGCTTGACGTAGGTGCGCAGAGCGTGGGCGCGGTCGTGCAGGGGAGCGGGGAGTAGGTCCAGGGCGCGGTGGAACTCATCGGGACGCACGACGCCTCCTGACGTCTATAGCCGGCGAAGGGTGGGTGGGTCTGGTGTTCCGGCGGCGGCCGGTAAGCCTCGGCGGTGCTGTGAGGCTGATGTCCTAGACGAATCAGGCGGGCGTGATGGTCCAGTAGCCGTCAGCGGTGACCTGGACGAGCGCGGGCGCCGACAGCGGGCGGACACCGGAGTAGGCGCCGATCTCGTTCACCAGCAGGCCGCCTTCGCCGGTCTCCAGCGAGTAGGCGTGGACGACGAAGTTGGAGTCGCCCCGCCGATGGGTGATCTTGACGGCGGCAGCGTCGCCGCCGAGCACCACCACGTCGTCGCCTTTGCCCGCGGCCTTCCCCGTCGGCGCCTTGGTGGCCAGCTGGTCGACGGTGCCGATCGTCAGCGTCCAGGACCCGGACGCCTCGATCTCGAACTGGGTGGTGAGCGAGTCGTCTTCGAGGTTGATCCAGTGCTTGCCGCTGTACGAGCCGATCTCGTTGACCAGCAGGCCGTCTCCGTCGCTCTTCAGCACCGTGTTGCTGGTGCACTTGCAGGTGAACTTGACGACGGACAGCTCGGACAGCTCACGGATCCGCACCACGTCGTCACCGCGACCCTTGATCACCTTCGGCTTCGGCGAGGGCGGCGCGGTGGTGGGTGCCGGTTCCGTCGTGGCAGGAGCGGCCGAGGTGGGCGCGGCGGTCGTCGGGGCGGCCGTCGTGGGCGCAGCGGTGGTGGGCGCGGCGCTGCTCGGGCTGGCCGACGCGGCCGCGGACTTCGGGTCCGGGTTGTCGGCTCCGTTGAACACACCGATCAGCGTGCCCCCGCAGCAGAGGACAACGACCAGGGCGATGCCGCCGACGATCCAGGCGCGAGCGTTGGAGCGCCGGCCCGGCGCGCTCGGCACGGGCGGCCCGGCGAGCGTGCCGTCCTGGAACTGGGCAGCAGGCGGGGGCACGGCGGCGCCGGGCGGGAACGGGGCCGCCTGCGGCGGTACGCCGGCCGGCTGGGTGGACTGGTCAGGCGGCATCGGGCTGGTCGGGTCCGTCATGGCGGTTTCCTCTGCAGGTCGGCTTCAGTGGCGGGGGAAGGGTGGGCGGGAGGTGGCGCCCGCCCACGATCGAGTCGTAAGTCAGGCGAGGGAGACCGTCACGCCGCCGGAGAACGGCGAGTCGTGCAGCTCGAGCTTGGCGAGCTTGACGTTCTTGGGGATGTCGAAGACGACCACGCCGGTGACCTGGTTGCCGGGGTTGACGTCGTTGAGGAACGTCTCGGCGTTCTTGTTGGCGTAGATGGCGGCCCCGCCGTCGGCGGAGTACTCGGTGCCGTTGGCGGCGTACGCCTTCTGGCTGCTGCCGTCGAACATCTGCGACTCCTTGCCGATGTTCTTGACGTTGACCGTGACCAGGCAGAACTGGCCCTGCGCCTTGGCGCCGAGCATGTCGGTGCCGATCTTGGCGACGCCGCACTTGGACGACTCGACCGTGAATTCGAACTTGCCGTCCCGGGCCGGCTGGCCGATCTTCGCGGTCTTCGGCTTGTCGTCACCCTTGGCGCCCCCGGCGTCGGCCTTGCTGGTGGCGTCGTCGGTGGTGCCGGCGCCGCAGCCGAGCGCGATGAGGCCGGTGGCGAGCAGGGCGAGGGTAGCGATCTTGCGCATGCTGAAGCTCCTGTGAAAGAAGGGAATCGCTGGTCGACTTGCCGGATCGGTGCTTCGTCGACGCCCATAAATCACAACAGGAGCACTACCTGGAGTCCAGCACTTAGGCTTTGCAGCGCTGATAAGCCGGGTTACCAACAAATGGATGGCACGGCGACATCTGGGCGGTTCCATAGTCGGCACGAACAGCGGCGATCCCGAGGTAGGGAGATGCAGAGCTGCTTGATGCCCGCGCCGGCGTCGTTACGTCGCCCGAGATCGCCACGTCGTCCCGCAGTGGAGGGGCCCCTCGTAACCACGTGCTACCGCCGGTCTCCGGCTTCGCACGGCCCTGTCAGGTCAACCGCAGTCCTCCGCTGTTCAAGGCATGGGAGAGCGCCGACCTGCCGCAAGCAGGAGGCCATGGGTCGGCGAAAGGATTCCCAGCCGCCGGCCCACAGCCTCCTTACGTCCGAGCCGGTGTCGCTACTTCGTCGCCGCTCCGGGTGACCACTCGTTGGCGAAGGTCTCCATCTGACGGATGACCAGGTCGACCGCAGCGCGCTCGTGGTCCGGCGGGTAGTCGTAGCGGGCCAGCAGCCGGCGGATGTGACTGCGGAGCTTGGCGCGTACCGGCTCGCGAGAAAACCAGTCCACCGTGATCGACGACTGGATCGACTTCACCAGCTCTCGTGCGATCTCTGCGAGAGTGCCGACGCCCATGAGCTCCGTAGCCGCCCCGTTCTGGGCGACGGCATCATAGAAGGCCAGTTCGGCGTGGTTGAGCGGAGGGTCGAACTGCTGGCCGCGCCGGGCGTCGGCGGACACCTGCTTGGCCAGCTCGACCAGCTCGACGATCAGCTGCGCGCTGGTCAGCTGCTGACGCATGTAGCGGTTCATCAGGTCTTCGAGTTGGGCGGAGAAGCGTTCCTGACGGACCACGTTGTGCTTGGTGACCTCGCGCATCTTTCGCTCGATCAGCCGGCGCAGCGCCGCGGCGGCCAGGTGCGGGGTCTCCGAGTCCTGCAGGCGCTGCAACGCCACCCCGTTGAGTTCGGTGATGTCGAGCTTGCCGAGGCCCGCCTCCTCGTAGATGTCGGTGATGTCGGCGGCGTCGACCACCTCGGCGGCGAGCTGGGACAGGTAGCGTTCCACCTCGGCCGTGTTGGGCAGGCCCCTGGCTTCCCGGTCGGCGGCCTCCTCCTTGACGATCCAGACCCGGACGTCGCGGAAGTAGTGGATGTCGCGGCGCATCCGCTGGATGTCGCCGGCGCGTTCGGCGAAGTCGCGGCTGGTCGCGCAGAGGGTGTAGAACCGTTCCAGCCGGCCCGCCGAGTCACGGAAACGCCGGTGCAGCGGCTTCGTGCCGGGTTCGACGTCGTTGCCGGGGGTTCGCGGGTCGCGCAGGAAGTTGGCGGCCTTCTTGACCGCCCGGCGCCAGCGGGTCGGGTCCTTCTCGTCGTCCAGGATCTCCCGCCAGTTGACCGGGGTGAGCATGGCCTCGAGGACGGAGATCTCGTTGTGCACCTCACTGATCGCCCGCTCGATCTCGCGGCCGAGGGTCTGGTCCTCCTGGTCGCTGGGGGTGTACTCGGTGAGCGCCTTGCGCAGGTTCTCGGTCAGCGGGGCGTAGCCGACCAGCAATCCGTCCTGCTTCTCCCGGAACCGGCGGTTGACCCGGGCGAGCGCCTGCATCAGGTTGGCGCCCTTCATCGGCCGGTCCATGTAGATGGTGTGGATCGGGGGCGCGTCGTAGCCGGTGAGCAGCATCGAGTGCACGATCAGCAGCTCCAGCTCGTCGTCCGGGTCCTTGGCGCGGGCCTGGATGGTCTTCTGCTGCGACGGGCGCAGGTGGTGCGGGCGCAGCACCTCCTTGTCGCTGGGCACCCCATGGAAGACGATCTTCATCTTGCCCTTGTCGACGGCGGGGTCCGCCCAGTCGGGCCGTAGCTCCTTGAGAGCGTCGAAGACGCGGACGCAGATCTCCCGGGTCGCGCAGACCAGCATCGCCTTGCCCGGCCCGCCGAGCTGCGGCCGCATCAGCTCCCGCCGCTTCTCCCAGTGCTCGACGAGGTCCTTCGCGAGGGTCTCGACCCGGTCGGGGGCGCCGTAGACGGTGTTCATGGTGGCCGCGTACGCCTCGGCCTTACGCCGCTCCGCGTCGTCCAGGCTGGCGGTGAGCTGCTCCACCTGCTCGTCGATGCTCTCCGGGTCGATGTCCGGCGGCAGCGACACCGGAATGATCCGCGGCTCGTGGTAGACCCGCACGGTCGCCTCGTCGTCAACGGCACGCTTGAGGTCGTACACGTCGATGTAGTCGCCGAAGACGGCGCGGGTGTTCACCTCGGCGGTGGCGATCGGCGTGCCGGTGAAGGCGATGAACGTGGCGTGCGGCAGAGCGTCACGCAGGTGCCGGGCGTAGCCGTCCAGGCTGTCGTAGTGACTGCGGTGCGCCTCGTCGACGATCACCAGGATGTTGCGCCGGTCGGAGAGGAGCGGATGCGGCCTCCCGGCGTCGCGCTCCTCCTTCGTACGCCCGAACTTCTGCAAGGTGGTGAAGATGATGCCGCCGGCGTTCCGGTTCGACAGCTTGTCCCGCAGCTCGGCGCGGGTGTCGGCCTGCTCCGGCTCCTGGCCCAGCAGCGTCTGGCTGTCGAGGAACGTGTCGAAGAGTTGGTCGTCCAGGTCGTTGCGGTCGGTGAGCACCACGATGGTCGGGTTCTTCAGGGCAGGGTGGCGGGCGGTCAACGCCGCCGTGCACACCATCTCCTCGGACTTGCCGGAGCCCTGGGTGTGCCAGACGACGCCCGCCTTCCCGTCGCTCTGCGATGCCCGCACGATGCACTCGACGGCCCGGACGACCGCGAAGTGTTGGTGCGCTTTCGCGATCCGCTTCGCCTTCGACGTGAAGTTGACGAAGCCGCCGGTGAGCTCCAGGAAGCGCCGCTGGTTGAACAGCCCATAGAGGGCGACGATGAGCGCTTCCGGGCCGTCGTAGGCCGGCGAGGTGGTGTCGACGCGTTCCCCCTCGTCGTCGACGTTCCACGGCGCGAAGTGCTCGTAGGGGGTGAACGGGGTGCCGTACTTCGCGGTGACCCCGTCGGAGATCAAACACAGGACGGAGTGCCGGAAGGCGAGGGGGAACTCCGCGAGGTACGCCTGGAGTTGGGCGTGCGCGCCCGTCAGGGTGGCGTTCTCGTCGGCGGCGTTCTTCAGTTCGACGATCGCGACCGGCAGACCGTTGAGGTACAGCACGATGTCGAACCGGCGCCGGAAGTCGCCGTCGACGATCGTGACCTGGTTGATCGCCCGGTAGACGTTGCGGCCGGGGTCGTCCAGGTCGGCCAGGCGCACGGTGGGGTTGTGCTCGGCGCCGAATGCGTCGGTGTACGTGATCGAACGGATTCCGTGAACCAGCCGCTCGTGCGCCGCCCGGTTCTCAGCGAACGCCTCCCGGGAGGCCACGTCGGTGGCAGCCCGGACCGCGTCGGCGACCGCCGTGGGCGGAAGGTCGGGGTTGTGCCGCTCGATCGCGGCCCGCAGGTCCTCGACGAGCACCAGGTCGGCCCAAGCCTGCCGCTGCCCCGACCCCGGCGCGAAGTCCTTCCCGGCACCCGGCTCCCACCCGAGCTCACCGAGCTCATCCAGCGCGAGCGCCTCCCAGTCCGCCTCGTTCATCCACCCGCCCGCACCCATCACAACCCCTCCCCGTGAACCTTTGCTTACCTAGACCGCTTCTCCGACAACCTTCTCTGCGTCCTTGACCCGCAACCGCCCCGACATCAGTTCCGGAAGCAGCGTGTCTCGCAGCTTGGCGAGCGTTTGGTTCTCCCTGGCCGTCTGCTCCCGCATTGCGAACAGGGGTCGAATGCGTTCAGTGAACTCAGCGATGACCTCCCCGTTAGGCAGATGCACTGGGATGGCCAGGGCCCTTGACCGGTTTAAACCAGGGACAGCTGAGTCGGAGTTCATCTCGCTCAAGCCCAGACGAGTCAGCAGGAAGTAGACATACTCGGTCGTGAGTTGGTCGTCAGTTACCCTAATGTAATAAGTGGTGTCGATCGGGAAGAAGTCGCGGTGGGACCAGTAGACCGAGCCGACAGTGCCCTTACGGCCAACGATGATGCCTGGGCCCCGTACCAGAGGCTCGTCGTGCCAACCCGAGATTCCGCCGCTACCGTAGACGGCTACCGGCCCAGAGCGGCGTTGCGCCGCTGGGAGGGCCTTCCCATAAGTCAACTCGATCACGTCACCGAGAGTGCACGCTCGTTCGGCTAGTTGTGCCACACGAGCGTATTCGGCAGCGGCCAACTTGTGCACAGTCTCAGCGATGCGGTCGTTGACCGCAATCTTGTCATCCAGAGCCCCCAGCACAGCGGCAACTGCCTCTTGCCGTCGCGTTGAAGGTAAAGAGAAGGTGAAGCTAGCAATCTGGCGTCCACTGATGTGAGGAACCGCAGTCCCGGTCTGCACGGCCAGAACGTGGTTGGTGAAGGCGGGGCTGCCCACCAAGTACGCCAGGAACCGCTGAGTTAGGGGTTGCTTGGCGCGAAGCAATGCCACCCGTTGGACCAGTAAGCTCGGAACGTCCTCCCGGCGGACTTCTGCAAACTTCAAGCCTGCTTCAATCCAGGGCCGGTCCATCGCGAGGACAACGTCGCCCTGCCGTACCCGATAGGCGGCCAAGTCTTGCACGTCACCATTTGGCCAGCGCTTAACGCCTGCCCACCGTAAACGACCTTGCCCGATGTTGTCGCCTCGGAGGAGTCGAATATCGTCAAGGTTTTCCGTGAATAGCGCGGACTTGAACGGAAATCCGGTGATGATCTCAGCGACATCACCTAGGCCCACTACGTCAGCCACCGACTCTCCCGATCTGTTC
Organism: Micromonospora sp. AP08; assembly: GCF_008085935.1. Taxonomy (NCBI): domain Bacteria; kingdom Bacillati; phylum Actinomycetota; class Actinomycetes; order Micromonosporales; family Micromonosporaceae; genus Micromonospora; species Micromonospora sp. AP08. The sequence goes on along the minus strand of NZ_VSEZ01000002.1, from coordinate 398,610 downwards.
GCGGACGATGGCGTCAAGTCGGGCAGCTTCGTCAAAGTGGGCGTACAGCTCCTTAGTGAGGCGCTCGATGCGGTCGGCGAGCGGCTCGGCGTCCGGGTCCTCTTCGGCTTCCGCAGCGCCGACGTATCGGCCAGGGGTGAGGACGTGGTCGTGGGCGGCTACCTCGTCGAGCTTGGCGGAGTAGCAGAAGCCGGGCAGATTCTCGTACGTCTGGCCCTTGGTCTTGGCGGACTTGGTGCCGCGCCAGGCGTGGTAGGTGTCGGCGATCTTCGCGATGTCGTCGTCGGTGAGGACGCGCTCAGTGCGGTCGACCATGGTGCCGAGGGCACGGGCGTCGATGAAGAGGACCTCGCCGCGCCGGTCGGTCAGCGCCTTCGCGCCTTGCGGGGTCTTGTCCTTGGTCAGGAACCACAGGCAGGCGGGGATCGCGGTGGTGCGGAACAGGTTCGGCGGGAGAGCGACCATGCAGGCCACCAGGTCCGCCTCAACCATCGAACGGCGGATGTCGCCTTCGCCGGACTGCTTGGAGGACATCGAGCCATTGGCGAGGACGACGCCCGCACTGCCGCGGTCGCCTAGCTTGTAGAGGATGTGCTGGAGCCAGGCGTAGTTGGCGTTGCTCTGCGGCGGCACACCGTAGCGCCAGCGCGGATCGCCCTCGCGGCGGGCCCAGTCGCTCATGTTGAACGGCGGGTTCGCCATGATGAAGTCGGCCCGCCGGTCCGGGTGCTTGTCGTCGGCGAACGTGTCGGCCCAGCGGTCGCCGATGCCGACCGGGTCCATGCCGTGGATGGCAAGGTTCATCTTCGCCAGCCGCCAGGTGCGCTCGTTGGCTTCCTGCCCGTAGACGGCGATGTCGTGCGTGTGGTCACGGCCGGCGCGGGCCTCGACGAACTTCTTGGACTGCACGAACATGCCGCCGGACCCGCAGCACGGGTCGTAGACCCGGCCCTCGTATGGCTCCAGTACCTCGACCAGAACCCGCACCACGCTGGACGGGGTGTAGAACTCGCCTGCCCGCTTGCCCTCGGCGCGGGCGAAGCGCTCCAGGAAGTACTCGTACACCTCGCCGAGGACATCCTGTGCCTTACGGTCGCCGTGGCCGGTGAAGCGGGCGTCGCTGATCAGATCGACGAGTTCCTTCAACCGCTTCTGGTCGACGTTGTCCCGGTTGAAGATCTTCGGGAGGACACCGGTCAGCGCCCGGTTCTCCTGCATGATCGCGTCCATGGCATTGTCGAGCAGCTCGCCCACGCCGCTAGGCGCGTTCTCCACCAGGTAGTCCCAGCGGGCGTTCTCCGGAACCCAGAAGACGTTGGCGCTGGTGTACTCGTCGCGCTCGTCGAGGAACTCGGCGCGGCGGTTCTCCGGGATGTCGGAGAGGCTGTCGGCGATCTGGTCGCGACGCTCGGCGAACGCGTCGGAGACGTACTTGAGGAAGACCAGGCCGAGGACGAACTCCTTGTACTGCGCGGCGTCCATGGAGCCGCGCAGCTTGTCGGCGGCCTTCCACAGGATGTCCTGGATCTGCTTGGTGCTGGACATCCCGGGCAGCTCGCCCTGTCCGTTGGCACGTTTGCGTGGGGGCACAGTGTGTTCCGTTCTCTCGTTCAGGAGTTCGTACCGTACAGAGTGGTGAGGGTGCCGTCGGCGAAGCCGGTGACGGCGAGTTCGCGCAGTTCGGCGAGGAGGCCGGCCTGCCGTCGCAGTAGACGCTCGCGTTCGTCGAGGCGGCGCAGCACCTCGTCCAGGCGGGCCGCCTCGTCCCGGCTTAGATCGGGGATCGTCACGTCCCGCAACCGTGGACCGCGAACCGCACCAGGGCTGCGGGTGGTGTTGGGTGCGGTGTCGAGCAGCGCCTTCAGCACTCGCGGGGTGAGGGCGTCGCCGGGGGAGACGCGCAGGCCGCGAGCCGGGAACTCGATCACCGAAAAGCCGTCCTCGTCGAGAACGACACCGAAATGGGGGACCGTGGTGACTACGAGGTCGCTCGGTTCGGTGAGGCCGACGTGCGGGTACTCAGCGGCGAGCGTGAGTCGGTCCATCCAGCGTGTGGACGACTGCGCGACGACCTCCGCAGCGCCAATGACTCGGTGATGACCCCGCGGGCCGGCATGCTCAGGTGACAGACGGTGCCCAGGAAGGGGGCGGACCCGGCGAGCGCTGTGCAGCCCGCCGAGGGAGAGCTCCTTCGGGCGGCTTCCGTCGCGTTGTGCCACCCCGGTGCTCAGGGGGCCATGTTCCTTCGCGTACCGGATGGCCTCGTGCACCGCCTCGGTGAGACGGCCCTCGATCTCGCCGATCAGCGCAGGGCGATCGGCGGCCAGCCGGGCGCGCATGGTGACCCAGGCCGGGCCTGGCGGCCGCAGCGCCGCACCGCGGCGCAAATCGAGGGCGTCGAGCGGGACCACCCACCCGGTCCGCGGGTCGTGGCCGTCGCGCCGGTAGCCCTCGGCCCGCCACAGCAGGATGTCCTCGGCCGCGGCTTCCGCGACGCGCTGATCGAGCGCGGCGCCACTGACGTCGGCGAGTAGCAGGCGGCCCTGGGTGGCCGGAACCGGGTCGCGGGTGAGCAGCCACAGGGCAGCGGAGTGGCCGGGGCGAGCCGGAAAGATGCCGCCGGGCAGTCGTACCACAGCCTCGACGAGACCACTGGTGAGCAGGTCGGACCGCTTGGTGATCGCGTCGGTGTCGCGCAGGTCGTCGACCAGGCTTGCGGCGGGGCCGACCACGACGGCGGTGCAGCCGGGGCCGAGCCGGTCGGCGATGTCGCTGATCTTGCTGAGGTCCTCGGCCGGGTCTCGCTGCTCGGTCGGCTGGTAGGGCAGGCGGGTCACGACCACATCGACGTCGGCGAACTCGTCATTCAGCTCGTCCGGAACCACCTCGGTGTTGAACTCGGGGACACCGGCCAGTAGCAGCCGGCGGCGGATCAGGCGGGCCAGCGCCGCGTCCGACTGCACGGCGTTGAAACTCAGCGCTTCCGGCTCCTGATCGGTCAACAGTGCGGCGAGAAGGTCGCCCGAGCCTGCATACGGGTCACCGACCGTGATCCGGCTGCCGGCGCGTAACCGGCCCGGCAGGTCGGCGGCCAGGCGGATCAGGGTGACCAGGTGCGGGGTAAGTGCGTCGGCACCCATCTCCGGCCAGCCGAGGCGGGCGGCGCTGGCCAGCAGGAACCGGTATGCCCTGCCGGCCTCATAGGCACCCTCGATCAGCTGCTCGACCATTCCCGGAAGATCGGCCAGGGCGGGCGCTTCCTGCAGGTCTGAGAGGAGGAATTCGTCCTCCGGGTCGAACCGGCGGGCCACCTTCACCGGATCGGCCGGCAGGACCTGGCCGGACATCTCGCGCAGGCAGAGAGCGGCGCCCAAGGAGAGCACCAGGCGGCGGCCGCCGTGCTGACGGGCGTACGCGGTGAGGGTGTGCAAAGCGCGCTCGGCACGCAAGGTCTCCGGGTCAGCGTTGCCCAGCTTGCGGTCCAGCAGCCAGGTGAGGACCGCGTCGGCGGGGAAGAGCAACTGAACGCTGGCGCCGGGCACCGGGGCGGGGAAGTCGGGGTACCGGCGCCGCCACGTCGTCACCACCGGGCGCTCGACGTGCGCCAACTGGGCGATTTCGCCCGACGACATGAGCTCAGACATCATGCTCTTCACCCCCTCCTAATCGAGGAGCTCCACCGTAGTCGTGTGGCTTCAGATGTCAATTGGCGACGCTTGATAACCCGCCTTATCAAATACCGAGGTGCGTGCCGGGCGTTTGCGGCGGTTTCCTGGTCGAGCCCGGCCTCGACTTCCGACACGGAGCTCCCATGACGCATCCGCAGAAATCCGCCGCCCGCCCGCTCAGTCCGGCGCGTCCGCAGGCGCCGATGCCGGCGCTGGCAAAGAAGCGCAAGTGGCCGTGGATCGTCGGCGGACTGGCCGGTCTGATGCGCGATCGGGTGCATCGGTGCGGTCACTCTTGGTGGCAATGAGGTGGCCGAACCGGCTGGCGCAGCTCAGCCGACGACCGCTGGGGCGAAGCCGGCCACCACGGCATTGAAGAAGGCCGAGAGCGAGAAGGGCGCCGCCCTCGGCTCAGCGCCAACGCCGCCGATGTCCTGAACTTCGGCGGCGGCGCCAAGGACTCCGCCGGCCGGGTCGCCGACGCCATCCTCTACCCCCGACGCCGAGAGCGGTCACAAGATCCGCGGCCAGTAACGGGCCCCGCGCCACCCCCGAGACGCCGTGCGTCGCGCCACCAGCCACCCGCTGGAGGCGCGGCCACCCGTCCCTCATCCCCCCGTGAGGAGGAACGACGTGACAGGCGACCAGACCGGCACCGTTGACCAGCTCATCCTCGACCACCTCGAGCACGCCAACCTGCCCGAGACCGCCGAGGACCTCATCATCGCCGCCCTGCTCGGCGGCGAGGACCTCGCTGCCGTACTCGGCGGAACCGCCCCGCGGCGGCCCGAACCACCCGCCGCAGAGGAGGCGGCGTCCGAGCCGATCGGCACCTATCTCGCCAGCGTCGAGGTGACCGGCTTTCGCGGCATCGGCCCCACCGCCACCCTCAACCTCATCCCCGGGCCGGGGCTGACGATCGTCACCGGCCGCAACGGCTCCGGCAAGTCCAGCTTCGCCGAAGCCGCGGAGTTCGCCCTTACCGGCAACAACAAGCGCTGGGCCGGCCGTACCGCGGTCTGGCAGAAGGGCTGGCGCAACCTGCACGCCAGCACCGACCCGCGTATCCGCGTCCGCTTGGGCGTAGAAGGCCACCGCGACGGCGCCACGGTCGACTGCCACTGGGCCAACGACGCGAACCTCGCCGAGTACACCACATTCCTACAGGCCACCGGCCAGCGCCGCCAGAGCGTCGCCGACCTCGGCTGGACCAAGTCCCTGGAGCTCCACCGCCCCTTCCTCTCCTACTCGGAACTCGGCGGCCTCCTCGGTGGCAAGGACAGCGAGATGTACGACTCCCTGCAGCGAATCCTCGGACTCGGCCGCCTCGTCGAGATCGAAACGATGCTCAAGACCGCCCGCCGGGAGATGGACCAGCAGCGCAAGCGGGCCGCCGAAAGCCTTCCGGCCCTCAACGCGGCGCTGGCGGAGCACCCGGACCCCCGCGCCCGCCTCGCCGAGCACGCCCTCGCCGGCCGGCTCGCCGATCTCGACCAGCTCGAAACCCTGATCACCAGCGGCGAAGCGACCGAGGACGTGACCGTCGTGCCGCTGCGCCAGCTCGACGTCCTGCACCTGCCCAGCCACACCGAACTCAGCACGGCAGTCGACCGGCTCCGCACCGCGCTGCGCCAGATCGACGCGCTGGCCGGCACCCCGGCCGAGGAGGCCAGGGCACTGGCCGGGCTGCTCCGCGACGCGCTGCGCCACCGCGCCAACCACCCCGATCAGCCTTGCCCTGTGTGCGGGGGTCGCACCCTGGACGAGGAATGGGCCGCCCAGGCGCAGACGCAGCTACAGCGGCTGACGCGACGCGCCGAGCAGCTCGACGCCGCCCACCGGACCGAACGCGAGGCCCGACGCGCCCTGCGCCAGCAGGTGCCCGCCCTGCCTGCCGCCCTGAACCTCGACCTCTCCTCGGAGCAGGTCCACACCGGCGACGCCCGGACGGCCTGGCAGAGCTGGGACGACCTGCTCGGCACCGCGGACTCCACCACGATCGCCGAAACCGCAATCGGCGCCTTCGACGCCCTCGTCACCGCCCTCACTCCGGTGCAAACCGCCGCCCGGGACGCCCTGGCGCGTCGTCGGCAGGCGTGGCAGCCGGTCGCCGACCAACTCCGCACCTGGATCGACACCGAACACGCCAGCCGGCACGCCGCCACCATGTTCGTAGCCCTTAAGACCGCGATCGCCAAGCTGCTGGAGTTCGGAAAGGAGATCCGCGCCGACAAGCTGGCGCCTGTCGCGGCGGAGGCAACCACCATCTGGAACACCCTGCGGCAGGACAGCAACGTCCAACTTGGCGCGATCAAGCTGGCCGGCACAGGCACCACCCGCCGGGTCGACCTCGACGTGGAGGTCGACGGCGTACCCGGAGCGGCCCTCAGCGTCATGAGTCAGGGCGAACTGCACTCCCTCGCCCTGGCGCTGTTTCTTCCGCGCGCCACCATGCCCGAGAGCCCATTCCGGTTCCTCGTCATCGACGACCCGGTGCAGTCCATGGACCCGGCCAAGGTCTACGGCCTTGCTCAGGTCCTCGCCCAGGTCGCGAAGCACCGGCAGGTCATCGTCTTCACCCACGACGACCGGCTCCCCGCCGCCGTCCGGCATCTGCAGCTCGACGCCCGGATCCTCGCCGTCAGCCGCCTCGCCCGCTCCCAGGTGACCGTCACCGGTGATCGAGACGGTGATCCCGGGCAGCGCTACCTCACCGACGCCCTGGCCATCATCCACGACGAGAACATGGCAGGCACCGTGCAGGCCACCATCGTCTGCAACCTCATCCGCGATGCCCTCGAGTACGCCTGCCACGAGCGGATCCGGATCCGTGGCTTCCGCGCCGGCACGCCGATCGCCGACACGGAAGCCGCCATCAGCGAGGCCGAGGGACTGCGCCCCACGCTGGCCCTCGCTCTGCTGGACGACCGCAAGCGCGTCGGTGACCTGCCTGCCGAGTTGAGCAAGCTCGGTCCCACCGCCGCTCGTGTGGTCAAGGCGGCGAACAACGGCTCCCACGGCGGTGCCACCAGCAACCTCGCGGTCCTGATCGAGGAAGCACGGCACCTGGTGAGGAGGCTGCGCCGCCCATGACCCCCGAGCAGCTTCTCGACGAAGCCTCCACCCTGCTGCACCGTCCCAGCCGCAGTATGCGCCGCTGCTGGCAGCGCGGTTGCGCCTGCCTCACCCGCCTGGCGCTTGAACAGGGATTGCGCATCTACTGGGACCGGGTCGCACCCAGCGTCTCCGGATGCCCGATGCGGCATCAACTGCTCGCCCTACCGGCCTTCGTCGATGCCTCGACGGCGCTCCTCGCGAGGACGGCATGGCACGGCCTCTCCCGCGCCATGCACCACCACGTGTACGAGCTGGCGCCTACTGTGTCGGAACTTGAGGGCTGGCACCGGGACGTCACCCGCCTCCTACCGCAGCTCCATGCCGTGACCTTCGCGAATAACACCACCAACTCTGCTTAGCCGCTGCAGGCAACCCATTGCACAGCGACAACGACTTGTCGTTCCCCCGACCGGGGCGACGGCACGAACGATCTTGGTGGCACTTGGTGGGCCGATCGGGCAGCGCACAGGCTGTGACCTGTTGCTCGTCTTGTGCCGACCACGACTCACTTGCATAGTCGCTCTACGGCTGCGGCCGCGTTCTAGAGGGGAAGAACGTGTCACAAACATCTGAGTTCCTCCGCGACCGGGAACTCGCCTGGGCGCCTGCCCTGTCCGCCGTGTCGCTCGTCTCCGAACTCGGCGCCTTGGAAGAGGAGGTCAAAGAGGTCGTCCGCGCACTCGGCCGGGTCTGCGGAGACGCCGCCCCGTACCACCGCCGCCGGCTGCTCGCTCACCGTTACCCAGCGTGCCTGGTCACCGGCCTCGCCGGCATCGGCGCCGTCGGCTACGAACACGGCAACTACTGGAGCGCCGTACACCAGCTGGCGCCGGGCAGGATCGACCAGAGCCTGTGGGGGGAGCTGTTCCGCGCCAACCTCGACCGCTTCAAGCTGGCCCGATTCCCGGGGCTTCCGCAGGTCAACGTCGGTGAGATCCTCATGCACGCCGGCGTCCCCGCGTACTGCATCGGCGACCTGCTGAACCTCCTGCTGCAGCGGCTGGCCCGCGATCCGGGCATGTCCGCGGAGCACTTCCTGGCCTGGGCACTGACCCCCCGCCGCGAGAGCCGCCTGTTCGCGCTCGACAAGCCCGTGCAGCGCTTCATCCAGTACGGCGGCGACTACGCCGAGGACCTCATCGACCGCTGCATCGACTTGCTGGAGCGACTCCGCCAGCCGGTGTTCCACGCCGACGGCCTCGGACTACCTCCCCATCTGATCGCCAAGGCGCAGCACCTTGCCGAGTCGGGCCAGCTCGACTGGACCGGTGCGACGGACCGCGTCCATTCGGGGACCCGGATCACGCAAGCGCGCCCCCATCTGGAACTTGAGCCCTTCGGACGCGGACTCCTGCTGTGGCTGCCCTCGGTGCCCGACGCAGCGGACGGCCACGTGGTGTGGCAGGTGCGCATTGACGGTGAGGCGCAGACCGTGGTCAGCCGGTCGATGTGGCCGGGCGTGCGGGAGACCGTACCCGCGACGGCACTGCCCATCGCACGTCCCGCGCGACAACTCACCGTCGAACTCGCCGCTTACGACCAGGAACACGAGATCGAGGTGGTCGACCCGCGGGATCCGCTGCTGGTGTTCACCGACGACGGTCGACGCGTACCGGCCACTGCCAGCCTGCCGCCGGAACCAGCCTGGCTGCTATACCCCCACGAGACCGACGCCGGCGCACTGCTCGAGCTCCACGTCACCGGCGACCTGCACGACCTCGGCGAAGTCCCCGCCCCCTACGGCTGGCTCGGCTGGATCCTCCGCCGTGTCGACCTGCGCCATGTGGCCGAGCTGCGCCTCGGCAATGGCACGCCACGACGAGTCAAGGGCGCCCGACGCGCTCAGCTGCACCTCGACCCGCCACTGCCCGGCGTGTGCAGCCTCACCGGCGGCCCGGTCGTCACGGCCGCGCCGAAGCTGACCCTGCCCACCGACCCGGGTGTCACGACCGAGTGGTCCATCCGCATCCGCAGACCCGGATCCGATCAGCTGACCACCGAAGTCGTCACCGTCATCCGCGACACCACCATCGACCCCTGGCATCGGCTACCCCGACCCCTCGTCGGCACGTACGAGGTAACCGTCCGCGGTCCCCTCGGCCGCGGCCTGTCCCGCACCCTCGAACTGGTCGAGGGCCTGAACGCCCGCTCCAACCCCTCTTGGCGGGAGATCCGCGCCGACGGTCTGGAACCGGCGACCGTGCGGGCCAGCGCCAGCCTGCATGGCCTGACCGTCACCCCAGCGATGGTGCAGTTGGGCCCGAAGGACGTCACCGCTGAGATGCAGATCGACAGCAGTGCCGGATCAGCCACCGTGCGGGTGACACCAGCGCACATGGCGGTCCAGCGGCTCGGCGGCAACGGCCGCGGTGCCTGGTCCCTGCAGCCGCTGCGTCTGGACAGCGAGACGATCGGCGAGGGGGAGCTCCTGGTTCGGCTTCCCGAGGTGGCAGACGCCCAACTCGTCGTCAAGGCCGCCGGTCGCGAGCTGCAAACCGTCGTCTCCGGTGCCACGTACGGGCAGGCCCTGGCACGGTTCGCCCTCCCCGCCATCGCCGACACCGTCGGCGTCCACGGCATCGCCCAGCTCGATGTCCGCGTCGGCGGCCAGGACTTCCCGGTGGCACGCTGCACCCCGAGGCGCCTCGCCAGCTCCGTCCACCTCGACAAAGACCGGTTGATCCTCGTCGACGGCGTGCATGCAGAGGGACTGGTCGCCGGTCTCTACCGGGTATACGCGCCGTGGCAACCCCCGCACGTCGTGACCTTCAACCAGGACCTGGTCAGCGATGCGCTTCCTGAGGAGGTCACCACCGCCGGGCCTCTGGTGGTGCTGCTGCGCATCGAGGACCCGTGGGTGCCGGCAGAGTGGCCCGACTGGCCCGCGGCCGACAACGCCTTCGACATCGCCGACCGCGAGTGGAAACCCAGCGGAGAGGACACCGCCGACGACGCCGTGTCGGGTTACCTGGCGGGCACCGGCGACCTGCCCGAGCACCCGGACATCGCACCGCTGCTGATCGACCTGTACCACCGGGCGGACGGCCTGCGCGGCAGGGTAACCCGGGACGTCCGCGGCATCTCCGCCATCCTGCGGCGCTATCCCACGCAAACTCTCATCGCGCTGACGAAGACCAGGACCTCGGCCGACCGGCTGGTCGCCCCACTCGTACACTCCGGCCTAATCGCCGCACCCCCCAACGCGTACGTCGGAGAGCGGGACGAGACCAAGCTGTGGGGGATCAGCCCTCTGGCCGGCATGCTCGCCACGGCCCATCGTCTCGGCGAGCAAGACGGGAATGAGGAGCTACGCGAGCAGGTATCGGCAGTCTGCGGCGAGGTGGCGCTGCATCTGCTCGCCGGTGGCATCGACCCCTACCGGACGGTTGGTCGATTCGATGAGTCGGCTCTACGCCTGGCCGAGCTTCCGATTGAGGTACGTGACCGGTTGTGGAAGGCGATGCGCGTCGTGCCGGGCGGTCTGCTCGACGCCGACGAGCGTTTGACGGCAGCCCGGCAACTGTTCGATGTGCGGATACAGCCGGGCCTCGGCAGAGTCTCCAGCGCCGCCAAGGAGCTACTCCTCGTTTCGCGCCAACAGATCCACGCCGTCAGCGGGCAGCGCGTAACGGACGCGGTCCAAGCGCGAAAGCCAACCACAGGCTGGTGTGCACTGCCCGCGCTGTCGCTCGTCCTGGCTTTCGTCGCCCGCCTGGCTGCCCGGGGACACGACGGCTGTGAGCGGCTGCTGCCGCGCACCCTGCCGCATCACGCGACCCTCGCTCGCAGCGCACCCCGCCTCGTCACCATCGATCTTCTGCTTGCCGAGTTCACCCTGATCGGATCCGGAGCCGCCCGATGATCCTCGACCCCATCGCCACCAGCGACGCCATCGTTGCTACTTACCAGCGCTACCTGCGCACGCTGGTGGAACCCAAGGACCCTCGGCTGGCGGCTGCCCTGGAGCGCGCGATCAGCGACGCGATCAACCAGGAAATCACCAAGGGTCCTCTGCTCGAGGCGACACCGCCATACGTCACCGCATCCACCCCACGCGAGCTCATCGATGTCGGCGTCCTGGACCCCGGCATCGCCACGCTCGGCGGCGGCTTCGACCTCGATCGACCGTTGTACCGCCATCAGGAGCGGGCGATCCGCAAGGCCGCCGCCGGCCGCAACCTCGTCGTCGCCACTGGCACCGGCTCCGGCAAGACCGAAAGCTTCCTCCTGCCGATCCTCAACCGCATCATGGCCGAACGCTCGGCCGGAACACTCGGACCCGGCGTCAGGGCACTGCTGCTCTATCCGATGAACGCCCTCGCCAACGACCAGATGAAACGGCTACGCCGTCTACTGGCCGAGGCCCCGGACATCACCTTCGGCCGGTACACGGGGGAGACCCGGCAGACCCGCCGCGAGGCCGCCGAAGTGTTCGAGCGCCAAAACCCCGACGAGCGCCCCCTGCCCAACGAGCTGCTCAGCCGCGAAGAGATGCAGCGCCGGCCGCCACATTTCCTGCTGACCAACTACGCCATGCTCGAGTACCTGCTGCTGCGCCCCCTCGACATGGACCTGTTCGAGGGCGAGCACGCCGGGCACTGGCAGTTCGTCGTCGTCGACGAGGCACACGTATACGACGGGGCGCGGGGCGCGGAACTCGCGATGTTGCTACGCCGTCTGGTCGACCGCGTCAGCACCGAGCGGCCTATCCAATGCATCGCCACCAGCGCAACCGTCGGTGGCGACATGACAGCGGTGGCCGAGTTCGCCACATCCCTGTTCCCGGCCCGATTCGTGTATGACCCGGCTGACGAGAGCCGGCAGGACGTCGTCACCGCCGACCGAGTCGAACTCCCCGCCGGACCGGAGTGGGGACCTCTGCCCGCGCCGGCCTACGCCGAACTCCTGCACGCCGACGACCCCGCCGCCGCCATCCTGGACCACGCCCGACAACACGGGTACGACAGTGACGACCCGGCGAACGCCCTGGCCCGCGAGCAGCGGGTCCGCCGGCTCAGGGCGCTCCTCGCCCACGGGCCGGTGCCACTGCCGGAAGCAGCACAGGCACTGTTCACAACCGGCGACCAGCCCGCCTCTGCAGCGTTGGTCGCCCTGGCCAACAGCATCCACGACGGCGACGGCTCACCTGTGCTGTCCGCCCGTTACCACCTCTTCGCCCGCGCTACCGAGGGTGCCTTCACCTGTCTCGGACCCAACGGCCCACACGTCAGTCTCACCAGACACGAGCGGTGTGAGCAGTGCGCCGACGCTGCCTTCGAATTCGGCACATGCCGCCGCTGCGGCACGGTCTACCTCGCCGGAATGTTGGAGCAGGTCGGCGCGCACAAGGTTTTCCGATCCCGGCGCTCCCGAGATGAACAGCGCGTATGGATGGCGCTGGTCGACACCGTGGCTACCGACGAAGACGAAGAGACGACCACCAGCGCGGCTAACTCCGCCGGCGAGCTGGGCGGTATGTGCAGCCGGTGCGGCGTCTTCCAGGCTGGCCCAGCAACCACCTGCCCCCGCTGCCCGAATGCTTCCATGCGCCACGTTCGTTTCCTCCGGCACCGTACAGATGAACTCACCGCCTGCTTGGCCTGCGGTGGCCGCGGTGACGGCCTCATCCGCCTCTTCTCCAGCGGAAACGAAGCCTCGGCGGCCGTCCTCGCCACCGCCCTCTACCAGAAGTTGCCGGTAGCGCCCGACCCCATCCAGCAAGGCCTGCCAGGAGGCGGGCGCAAACTCCTGTTGTTCAGCGACAGCCGCCAATCGGCGGCATACTTCGCGCCCTACCTCGAAGACTCCTACCACCGTATGCAACACCGACGACTGCTCCACGAGGGCGCCCTCGCTGCCGCCGAAACCGACGGTGAGATCCGGCTGGAAGACATCATCTACCACACCAACCGAGCTGCCGACCGATACGGCCTCTTCGAACGCCGCCAATCACGGCAGGCGCGCGAACGACAGGTCGCCGTGTGGGCGCAAGTCGAAGTCGTCGGTGTCGACGAACGTAACTCCCTCGAAGGTCGCGGGCTCCTCGCATGGGACATGTCCCGCGATCCGGCTTGGACACCGCCCCGTCCCCTGACCGACCTCGGCCTCACCACAGATGAATCCTGGGCACTGATCGGCGAGCTCGTTCGATCGATCCGGCTTCAAGGCGCGGTCGCCGCACTCGACGGGGTCGACCCCCGCGATGAAGCATTCGCACCCAGGCTCGGCCCCATCTACGTCAGGGGCACCGGCGCCGACAACCGTCGAAAGGTGCTCAGCTGGCTGCCCACCAAAGGCGTCAACCGTCGCCTGGACTACCTGCGCCGGCTGATCAACCGGCTCGGGCGCAACCCTGACCCCCTCCAGGTCCTCGACGGGGTATGGCAGCTGCTGACCAGGGGACCGCAGAAGGAATGGCTGATCGGCAGCACCGAACGCGGCATCGGTCAGGTCTACCAACTCGACCCTGCTCTGATCACCTGTACCCCGGTCGGCGGCGACACCGCCTTCTGGCAGTGCTCGACCTGCCGCAAGATCACCCCGTTCAACGTCCGCGGTACCTGCCCGACGATGGCCTGCGACGGCACGCTGGAACACTGGAGTCAACCGGCGGCCGACACCGACAGCGACCACTACCGCAACGTCTACCGGGCGATGGACCCGGTGCCCCTACGCGTTTTCGAACACACCGCCCAGTGGACCAGCGAACGGGCCGCGGAGATCCAACAGCAGTTCGTCCGCGGCGAGATCAACGCCCTGTCCTGCTCGACGACCTTTGAGCTCGGCGTCGACGTCGGCGAACTGCAGGCCGTGATGCTTCGCAACATGCCGCCCACCACCGCGAACTACGTCCAGCGGGCCGGCCGTGCCGGTCGCCGCACGGACGCCGCCGCTCTCGTCGTCACCTACGCCCAACGACGCTCACACGACCTGTCCCGCTTCGCGGAACCGGACCACATGATCGCAGGCGAGGTCCGAGCACCGTACGTACCTCTCAGCAATGTGCGGATCGACCGGCGGCACGCCCACTCCGTCGCCATGGCCGCCTTCTTCCGCCACCAGTTCCGCGTCCACGGCACGATCTGGCGCACGGCAGGCGAGTTCCTCCTGCCTGACGACAGCGGGATAGCTCCGGTCACGTGGGTCCGCGACTTCCTCACCCCTGTGCCGACGGACATCACCGACTCGCTGCGGCAGGTCCTACCCACCGACGTGCAGGCGGCGATCGGCGTCGACCCCGCCGGCTGGGTGGAGCACCTGCTCGACCTCCTCGAATCGGTGCGGGCCGAGCTGCAGCAAGACGTCGACACCTACGAGCAGAAACGACAGGAAGCGTTCGCCGCCCGACACGACGATCAGGCCGCCCGCTACAGCCGAGTCATGAAGACCATCACGAGCCGAGAGCTCCTCGGGCTTCTCGCCAACCGCAACGTGCTACCGAAGTACGGCTTCCCGGTCGACACCGTGGAGCTACGGCTGGCGTTCGCCGACGCCCACCACGCCAAGCAGCTGGAACTGTCCCGCGACCTGTCCTCAGCCATCTACGAGTACGCACCCGGCGCCGAGGTCATTGCCGGTGGGCTGACCTGGAAGTCCGCCGGCGTCTACCGACTACCCGGAAGGGACCTGGAACGGCGCTACTACGTCATCTGCGACGGCTGCGGCCACTACCGCGACTCCATCGACCGCCTCGACCAAGCCTGCCCGGCCTGCGGGGCAGCACCCGTCGGCGCACCCCGCCAGTACTCCATCCCGGTCTTCGGCTTCGTCGCCGCCCGCAACAGCGCCCGGCGGCCCACCAGCGCGCCACGGCGAGCCTGGCATGGGGCGACCTACGTCGTCTCGCCCGGTGCGGAACTGTACGAAGACAAACTGAACTTCGTCGGCGGCACCATAACCATCAGAGCCGGCGCCAGAGGCGAACTCATCGCCATCAGCGACGGAGCAGCCGGCCGCGGCTTCCTCATCTGCGCGACCTGCGGGTCTGGACGCCCGACCATCGACGGGCTGTCCAGCCACCAAAGCCCGCTCAGCGGCCGGGACTGCAGCGGCCGTGTGGAGAACCTGTCGCTGGCACACAAGTACCAGACAGACGTCCTGGAACTGAGCCTCGACGGAACAGCCGTGGGCGGACTCGACGACAGCGCCTGGCGGTCGATCGCATACGCCCTGGTGGAAGGCGCCGTCCTGGCCCTTGAGATCAGCCGCGACGACATAGACGCCACCATGTATCAAACCGACGCCGGACGAAGCGTCATCATGCTGTACGACACCGTGCCCGGCGGAGCCGGCCATGTCCAGCGCATCGCCGAGCGACTGCCCGACGTACTCGAGAAGGCCCGGGGACGTGTCCGCAACTGCGAGTGCGGTCCCGAAACCAGCTGCTACCGATGCCTGCGAGTGTTTCGCAACGAGCGCTACCACGAACAACTACGTCGTGGCGTCGCAGCGGACGTTCTCGGCCGCCTACTCGGCAAGACCGACCACGCCCCGGCTGGCGCCTTGCGGATCTCCCTGTCCGACGTGCATCCCGCCCTCACGGCGACCCGCCGGTTCCTGGTGTCGGAGGCGCCCGGGGAGGTCTTCGAACCAGTTGCCTCCGGCCAACTGGACCTCTACGAAGGTCGCGTCGTCCTTGCCAGCCGCGACGGCAAAGCCGCAGTCGGACGGCTCTGGCTGCGCCGCGACGCCCACGGCATCGTCGGCGCAGGGTTGCAGCAGATTGCGGGAGCGCCACTGGATGGCGAAGCAGACGGTCTCACGCTGATCGGCGTTGCGGTGCTGTGACATGCGGGTCGGCGGTGTCTCACTCACCGCTTCCCGCCGAGCGCAGCCGTCTCATGATGCGGGGCGACCGCAGAGGTCGGGCTTATCCGAAGTGAATCCCTGCCGGGAGGAAGTCGAGCTTGATGGGACAGTCGGGCGTTGGCGGCGTCGCGCCGCCGGAAGTGCGGCGCATCGCTTCGGAGGCTGAGGCCAGCGAGCTCGCGCACTGGTTGTTGGTGCCCGGGCGGCGGTGGCCGGTCGTGGTGTTGACCATTCCGGGGGAGCACGACGAGCCGTTCGGTGATCCGGACGAGGTCAAGCAGGCGGTCGGTGACCTTGCCGAGGTCGTGCTGATGCCCACGAGCGACGTTTCGTGGGCGTTTTCACGGGTGATGCCGGCCATGACGCAGGTGTACGGCGGCGCGGGCCGGGTGTACCCAGTCGATCATGCCTGGGTTTCCGACCCCGGGCGCAGCAGGTTGCGGTTCGCCTACTCGCCGCACGACCGCAAACGCATCACCGACCAGTTGATCAGCGACGCGCTGCAAGCAGCCATGGCAGCCGGACTGGTCGAACCGCGCACTCGTCCGGGAACGCAGCAGCGCTCTGGGAGGGTGCAGGGCATCATCGGGTCGCGCGCGCTGGTCATGTTCGCCGACATGTCCGTGGCGACGGTGTGGGAGGAACTGACCCTTCCCGGCGTTGCCTTGGACAGAGTGCTGGGCAGGGGGCAGTCCGTATCGGGCCGCTACGACCCAGACTCTCGGCGGCTAGATCTGCGTGCCGCGCTGCGTTTCGCCGACGCCGCCAGCGCCCAGGGCGGCATTCAGGAGGCGTATCAGGCCGGTGACGTCGTTCTGGCCGAGGTGGCGGCGGTGGCCGACGAGAGCGTCACAGTGCGGCTACTGCCCGGCCTTTCAGTCGAGATCGATCGGCAGGCGGTCACAAGCAATCAGAAGGACACACTGGTTGGCTTGTTCAGTGTCGGGGAAGTCGTCGCCTGCCGCCTGGTAACGGTCGAGCCGCTGCGGTTGCGGTTGGATGACGTCGACGACGACGAGGTGCCGAGGCCAGCGCCGAGCCTGCTGCCGGGCGGGCCTCCGTGGCTGCGCCTGCCCGAGCCAGACCCGCAATCCCAGGCTGTAGCGCCGTCCCCGCCGCCGACGTCACTTCCCCCGACGGTGGCGCCACCGTTACCGAACGTGCCCACTGTCGCGCCTCGACAGCCAACGCCCCTGGACTTGGTCCATCGCCTCTTCCCGTCGCAACAGACCGTGATGGCCCGGCGTGCCGAAGCGGTACCTGCGGCAGAGCAGGCGCAAGTCCTACTACTGAGAAACGAGCTTGTGGCCGAGCGGGCGACCCGGAAGGCCCTCGCCGGCGAGCTGGTGGGTCTACGAGCTCGGGCTGCCGAGTTGGAGGCCGAGCTTGCGCAGGCAATCCGCGCCATCGAACAGCTCCAGACCCGCTACCGCGGCGCCGATCTGGCTCGGCAGCGCCTGGGCAAGCGGCTCAGGAGCGCTCAGGGCCGCGTCGACCAGACAGCCGGTGTTCAGGGGCCGCTGTTCCTCGATCCAGAAGAACAGTTCCGTTACGAGGTCACCTGTGAGTGGGCGCAGCGCATTCCGGCCGCCGAGAAGGCCGACAAGCCGCTCGCCAAGTACACGCTGGCCGGCGCCTTCCTCGACTCCGTGGAACAACTTGAGGGCATCAGCCGGGCAAAGGTCGTCGCCGTGGTGGTCGAGGTGCTCACGGGTCAGGCGCAGCACCTCCCCGGGCGCGACGCGCACCCCCTACGCACCGGCGAGGCCGGCAGCCCCTACGTCCGCCGCTCCGACGGTGCGATCTGCTGGCGGGTTGCGTTACAGCGAGAATCAGCGGCCGCTCGCCGGCTGCACTACTGGCGTACCCAGAATGGCTACGAGTTCTCCCGCGTGGCGCTTCACGACGACTATCGTCCCTGACCATCGGCATGCGCCGGGGCCACGAAGACGGGGTCCCCTCCCGATCCCTGCACTGATCCGGCCGTAGGCCGAACCGACATCGGGCCGTGGTAACGCGGACTCCGCCTTCTCGACCCTGGCCCAGTGCCGCCGCGACCATCGCCGGGGTCGGACAAAACCCACTGACTCCACGTGGGCCAGTTCTGGGCCCGGCTTGGCGGCGATGCTCATGGACCGACCGGGGTGGCCAGGTCCATGGTGAGGGCGCTGGCGAGCGCTGGGGGAAGGGAGATGCGGGCGGCTTGACGTTCGGTGGCCCACTCGGAGCTGTCGGGGGATTCGCCCATGACGATGCCGAACCAGCGTTCGCGGTCCTTGACGACCCGAAACATCTTCTCGTCGTGGGTGCCGCCGACGTACGGTTCGTAGACGACGACGGGCCGGCCGACCCGGGCGGCCTGGGAGCCGATGCGGTCGACGCGGCCGGTGCGCTGCTCCAGCGTGCTGGGGTTCCAGTCCAGGTCGTGGTGGATGACATGGCGGCAAGCGTGGTGCAGGTCGACGCCCTCGGCCATGACACTGCTGGCGATGAGTACCTCGGGGAAGAATGGGGTGTTGAACGTCTGCATGAGCGTTTCGCGGGTGGCCGGCTTGGCCTCCCCGTTGACGAGGCGGACGTTGGGTAGAAGCACCTCGCGATCGTGGGAGTGCTCGGCGGTGTCGAAGTGTTCGCTGCTGACGCGGATCCCACCGGTCTGGATGCTGGCGAGGGCGTTCAGCACGTCGTCCCGCTCCTTGTCGACCTGTTGGGCAAGGGCGGCGGCGAAGGCACTGATTTGGTCTGCGAAGGTGGCGCCAGGCGCGCCGCGGTCCAGGCCAGCGAGTAGCCCCTCGATGGTCAGGCTGGGGGAGAGGTCGACATAACGGGTCAGGAACGAGGGCGTACGCATGAAACGGACCGCGACGTCCTGCACCCGTTGCGCCGTCTCGTCGTCGAGTCCGTTGACGTAGCTGGCGACTCGTTTCCGGAAGGCGTCGTACCCGCTGACATCGCTGCGTAGCAGACGCTCGGCGATCGCGTCGACCTCAGCTAGCACGTCGTCGTCGGCGGGCCTCCCGAGGGCCTGCGCGGCCCGGTCGATGATCTCGCGACGGATGGCGCGCGAAATGTGATTGCGCAGCGCACGGCCGGTCTCGCGGTAGAAGCAGAAGACCAGGACCTTCTCGCCGCGCCGCCATAGTTCGACCACGCGGCTAACAGTCGCGGCAACCTTCGGGTGCGCCGCCCAGCCGTCGACGGTGTCGTGCGGCAGGGCGGCCTTGATGCGCTCGACGTACCACCGGAGCTGGTCCTTCGCGGCGGTGGCGGACGTGTCCGGCGTGCAGTCGTCGGCTGTCTCGAGGTCGTCGAGCTTGGCGATCCGCTGGGCTCTCGTGTCGGCGTAGGCCTCGAAGGATGAGGCGAGCCCGTAGGCGTAATAGCCCCGCACCGGGCTGGCTTTACCCGCCCGATGGAGGTTTGCGATGGCCTCGGCGCGGGCGGCGAGCAGGAACGGCAGAACTGCGTCGCCTTCGACGGTCAGGCCGGAACCGGTGTCATGTCCGTCCAGGATCGCCCGGCCGGGGTGGTAGTCGCGACGCTGGGTCCGGCTGGCCCTGGTGTGTCGGATGACCCATGGACGCAGCAGCTTCTCGGCCGATCGGAGCTCGTCGTGGGCTGCGGCTGCGGCTGAGATCGCCGTACGGACGCGCTCAGATTGCCCTTCCTGAACGTCGAATGTGGCGGCGGAGGCAACCTGGGGGGCGTCGGACTCCTCGAGCCGCGACCAGGCCCGTTCCAGCCGCAGTGCAGCAGCACGACTTCGGTTGAGCCCGTTCTGTATTTCTTCCACCTGGTCGTCGAACCGCTCCCGCGCCGCCTGCGACGACCAGCGCACGCCATGGAATCTACGCAAGATCCGGATCAGCTCGTCATGGTTGAGCTGGAACGGTGTGGCGGTGAGGAACAGCATCCTCTCGAACATGTTTCCCAGCGCGCCACGCTCGTCAACAGTGTTGGCAAAGAGGTTGCCGAGCTGGGTCCTGTTCTTGACGTGGTGGGCCTCGTCGAGTATCAGCAGTGGCAGCCGGACATCCAGGCGCTGCAGGGCCCCCTTCCATACCTCGCCAAGTGCCCACTCGAGCTGTGCCCGAGCGACCTTGAGCCGCTCTTCCAGGTTGGCAGTGCGGTAGACAGGAACGGCCGCCAACGCCTGCCGTAGGTCCTCGAGGTTTAGCCCGGATACGGCGTCGAGCAGTGCCGCAGGCACCGGGTCGTCGTCGAGCGGATCCTCGGGTCGACCCCGGTCCCACACCTGCTTCCACCGGCCCGGTTGTTTTTCGAGCAGCGTCGCCACCAAGGCCTCGCCGGCCGCGCCCCGGAACCGGGGTTCCCGCAGCAGTGCGTGGGCATGCTTGGCCAGCACCCGGCGGTGCTTGTCCCGATCGCGGTCGTAACGGGTGGCCTGGCGAAGCAGGGCGAGCCGGATCAGCGGGTCAGTGAGCCTGCCGGTGAGCGCTGTGTGCGTGGCGAAGATGAGGTGCTGGCGCTCCTCAGGGGGGTCGTCGAGCATCTTGAGCAGGTCGCTGCCTCGCTTGACCGGCCGCGACCCGCGCAGCCCGTGGCCGGGCGGGAGGCAGTGCTCGGCGAAGACCTGCCACTCGCGGGGCCACTTCTCGGCGACCGCCGCTGGGACCAGGACGACGACGGGGTTGGCGCGCCCGGTTGCTTCCAGCACGGAGACCGCCACTGCGAGGGCAACGTAGGTCTTGCCCATACCGACCTCGTCGGCGAGTACCACGCCGGGCTGATCAGCCAAGGAGCGCAAGATGGCGTCGGCAGTACGCAGCTGCCGCTCGGCGTCCTGTGTGGATATGCGACGAGCCGTAGCGAGATTGATCCCAGGTTTCAGTGGCCACACTTCGCCAGGGCCTCCTCCACGGCATCGCGGACATATCGGTCAAGGGTGGCGTCCTGCGACGAGGGCAGGCGCTGCGTCTGCTCCCGGATCTGCTCCAGCACCGCCGTCACCTCTCGCGTGATTACACTTCGCTCGTCGACGTTGCGGACGGCCGACCAGTCGACGGCTGCGATGGTGAGAGCGAGTTCGGCGAGCATGAACTGCTTCTCACCGTTGACCATCTGCTCGTCGGACGTACGGACCACGCTCTCGGCAAGGGTGAGCGGGCCGAGCGCCCCGTGCAGTCGCCACCGCACCGCATCGAGGTTGCTCGCCGGCCGTGCGAGCCGTCCCTGCAGCCGCATCAGCGCGAGTGAGGACTGCCGGACACGCTGCATCAGGTGCGACTTGTCGTAGCGCGTCAGCGGATCCAACCCGGTATCCGCGCCAACATCTGCGACCCGCTCGAGTTTGCGTAGCTCCTGCTCGACGGCGATGGGCAACGGTCGTGTCGAGGCGAGCGCGGCGAGCAGGGCATGGACGGGGATCTCCCGTAGCTCGCTGGGGGGCGGCAGAGCACCGCGGTCGTCGATATTCGCGGTCCAGGTCGACTCAACCTCCTGCCCGTCGACGTGCCAACGGACCAGCAGGTAGGCCGGCAGCGGCGTGCCCGGCGCGAGCGGAACCCGTACCTGAGGCTGGATGGCTGTAGACGAGGCCGCGCTGTCGTAGAGACGATGGCCTGCTGGGTCGAGGATCCGCCAGCTGGCGGGCAGCGTTGCCGGATCGAGGGTGAGGGTTGCGGCTGGCTCGGGTCGCAGGTGCAGGAGGCAGTCGACGAAACCGTGCGGCAGTTGGTGCCCGGTGGCCTCGTCCTCGTCGGCCGGCGTCTCCCACTCCTGCGCGTCGGGCACGATCGGGTCGCCCTTGGCGGCGAGAGCCCGCAGAGCCTTGCCTTCGGCCGAGTTCAGTTCGCAGCCGATCCACATGTTGAGCTCCCGGTGTGCGCCTGGGTGTAGGCCCAGGCCGTACCTTGTCACGTTCGACGAGCCGACCATCGCCGCGACCCACGTGTCACTCTGCAGGAGCACGAGCTTGGCGTGCAGTGTCCGCCGCTCTTTGTCAGGCCTCGCATAGGCGGACACCGGTGTGCCCTGATCAATCAGGGATGGCGGTCCCTGCACCTTGCCGGTGAATGGGCTGATGTCGGCGAGGATGGTCAGGTGGCGCTCCTGCGTCGGCCGCCCCGTGAGTAGGCGGCGTACTGCGTCGATGCCGGGCGCGGGCGCCACGTCGTCCCAGAACGGCGAAAGCACGGTTGCCCGCAATGGCTTCCCCCCGCGCCAAACCGCCTCGTAACGGTCGAGCGGGTTGACTTTCGGTCTACCGGGCGCGAGTGCGATGTGAATACCCGCAGTTGGCCAGGCGGGCAGGTCGGCGGCCGCGATGCGCTCGCGAAACAGGGTCAGGGTGGCCAGTGCGCGTGCCTTAGGACCGACCTCCGACGATCCAGGAGCGAGGTCGACGAGGTCTAGCAGTTCGTCGTGCAACTCGATGAAGACCGTCCGTGGTATCTGGCAGTGCTCGTCAAGGTCCAGGGCGAGGCCGAACTCGACCTGCTGCCGGTAGCCGGCGGCGGTGAGGTTGGCCGAGCCGAGCAGCACCCGGCAATGACGCTCCCAAAGCAGAACCGCGGCCTTGGCATGCAACAGACCATCGCCTGGTACGGCGACCGGGAGCAGATCCCAGCGCAGGTTGCGCTTCTGGGTGCGCGTGCTGCGGTCGGCGAGGACGGTCACCTGCGTCTCGGCAAGTCGGTCCTCCTCCTCGAGGATCGAGGCGATGGTGGAGATCCGATCGCCGTCGCCGGTGCCTGTCGAGAGCGACAGGAAGCGGGACAGGCAGTCCTGCGCGAAGAAGTCGGCGTCGAAGGTGAATGTGGTGGCCAGGCATGCCGCGGGTCGGCCAGCATGCTGCGGCGCCGACCAATGCTCCAGCAGCCGCAAGCTCATGACGTAGCCCCGATGAAATTGCGCAGAGTGTGAACGCGTACAGGGTGGACGAAGTTGTTGAGGTCCGGTCGTTCAGGGCTGCCGTAGGGCGGGCGGACGACCCAGCCATCGCGCAGCGGCTCGAACCAACTCTGCTTCCCGCCGGGCTTGCCCGCTTGGACCTGCTCGTGATGGTGAAGTACGAACTCGGCAAGGTCTTTCGGTGAGCGAGGGTAGACGAATTCGCCGAGGCGTTGCTCCAGGTCGATGTCATGGGTTACCTCGGCCACGCGGTCGGCGGCGCGCTTGAAAAGCTCGGGGATCTCGCGGGCGCACCGGCCGAGCATCTCGTCGTCGGCGATGTGTGCGGCGGTGAGTGGCTGGCCGCCAAGCGAGTACGACACGCTGCAGAGCAGGCGGAAGGCGGCGTTGACGAGGACCGCCAGCTTCTCGTAGCTGACCACCGCGTCGATGATCCGGCCCAGCTCTTGGGATGCGTGCTTCCGCACGGCGGTGAGCAGCTGTGGCTCGGTGGCGATGCGGTCGTCGCCCGCCAGCAGGAGGGCGAGTTCGGCGCGGTGCTCGTGCCTCGGGTCGGTGAGAAGCCGGCGCAGCACCGCTGCCTCGGTCGGTGCGGCCTTGTCGGGCCGCAGCGTGGTGGCGAGCCGCCCGAGTAGCTGCGCGCCGGTGGCGACCGTAAGGGACCCCTTCTGCAGCGCCGCGCGCACCTCCTCGTGGACCCGCCGTCGGATCGCCCCGCCCTCGGTGTCGGGGGCCTCGTCGGCGAAGCCGGTCAGGCCGTGGTCGTGCTCCCACGCCCGGACCAGCTCGACGCACCGCTCGGCCGGCGCCAGATCCTTTGTCAGCACACCCGCGTCAACAGCGAACGGCTTGTAGACGCCGTAGAAGCCGAAGACCCGCGGACTGTTGAGGTAGGTCTGTCGGGACAGCCGCTCGCCCCGGTTGATCGCGGTGCGCGTCTTCTGGCTGCCAGGGACGTCGGAAGGGAGGGCTCGCTCGATCCGGCGCACGAACGCCTCGATGAGCAGCCACTCGAAGCAGATGGCCGGTGTGGAGACGCCGTCGTGGGGCTGCTCATCGGCCAAGGACTCCGTCGCGACCGCCCCGACCGCCATTGCGGTGGTAAACCGTACCCAGCGCATCCGCGCCCGCAGCGCTGGCACCAACCGCTCGGCGAGCCGATCGGAGATCGCGCCCAGGCCCATCGGGTCGAGGCTCCCCTCACCGGAGGCTGGCGGGTCGTAGGCGGACACCGCCGGAAGTGTGAGTCCCATCAACGGCATTGCGAGAATCACCCCCAGGGGGATGGATAGGAATGCGGCGGCTCTGCCCGGGCGACTGGTAACGAATCTATCTGTGAGCTACGACAATCCGCGGATGAGCGCGCCCAAGGCCTCAGCCCGGGCCGCTGGTCGGACGGCTTCAGCGGCGGAAATGGCGTGTCGCTGCTGGGGGCACGGGACCTTGGATCGAGCCTCGCCAGGAGGCCGGATATGCCGGCACTGTCCGAAAGGCCCCAGCGATCCGGAGTGGGCTCTACGCGTTGCCGTTAAGGTCGGTGCCCTTCCACTTCCCTCGGCCGGCCGGACGCGGGGTCTGCCGCTGATGCAGCCAGATGGCGTGGTCGAGTTCCCACGGCGTACAGCCGATCTTGGGTGCGGTGGCAATAACATGTGTGCGGGCGTCAGCTGCTGTCGGCAGCGACGAAAGGCCCAAGGCGTCACGGACCCATCGGCGCACCATGGTGTCGGGCTTGATCCGCTGGTCGTCGCCGACGAGCATCCAGAAGTAGTCGAGCCGGACGTCGTTCATGCCGTTGCCGGGCACGCGTCGTAGGTCGGCCTCAACGCTCGCTAGGCGGCCGTCGTCGGTCAGGAGTTCAGCCGCATCCAGCAACGATGTGATCCCGTGGCTGCAGAGCACGTCGGCATACGCGATGACCGCGATGCTCTTGTACGGCGCAAGCCGGTTGCGGTGTGTCCTGTTCCGGCATTGCAGGTCCTCCTCAGCCAGGCGATCGGCGCCGCGCTGGACGGCCCAGTCCCGGAAGCTGCACAGATCCTGTTCGCCCCTCACTTTGGACGACTCACCAACGATGAGATAGCGGTCCCTCAGACCGGCGAGGTCCGCATACCGGTTGCAGATCTCGACGACATGCTCGTACCGCTGGCCGATCGAGTACACCGCGTCGAGGATGCACAGACTCAGGTGTGCCCACCGCCGGGTGCGCGGCTCGACCCGCAGCGCGGCGGCCGCCGCGACGAGCGGGTCCACGGGCGCTGCGACGCGCGAGTCGGCTGGAATCGCGGCCGTGAGCTCGGCGAACAAGTCAGCCGGCATCAGCACGGCCTCAGCGCGGCCATGCGCACCGAGGGCAACGGGCACATGGTCGCCGGCTCGGAACCGCTCGAGGATGCTTGGTAGCCGCACCCTCGCGTCTCGCACCGACAGCGTTTCAGCGATGATCATGCCGGCTCCACATCTGAGGTGAACACATCAATGGTGTACACCTTAAGTGGTAGGCGTGGGCGTGGTCAATGTGGAGCGGCCGACCGCGATGCTGACCCACGTATCCGACCATCGATCCTGGCCTCGGCCTGGCCTGACGGTGTCGTGTCAATCGGATGGATAGGCTGGGTAGTCGCCGCTGGGTAACGTTCCCAACCCTGGCCTATCTCCCGTTGCGCCGGGACCGCATGCTCGGCCAAGCTGATGCAGTCGCTGATCCAGGCCGGAGCTGCCACTTCGGTGGCAGGTCGAGCCCGGCATACCGACGGGCGGCCGACCAGGGGCGGAGGGCGAAGGCAGAGTGAGCGAGTTGGAGAGGTTTGAGTTAGCTCCTGAGCTGCTGGGAATCCATGTCGGCGCCTACAAGAATCTGCGTGATCAGTGGCTCGACTGGGCTGACGGCATGGCTCTGTTCGGGCCTAACGGCGCCGGTAAGACCAACTTCCTGGAGGCGCTGGCGATCCTGCTCGGCACGGACCAGACGCTGCTTCTCGCCCACCCGAGGCTGGCGCCTGTCACCACGAACGGCCTCGGGGTTGTGGCGAGGGTGTCTGCCGATGAGTTGCCGTGGGGGCCGTCGACGCTTCTGCCGGCGAACCTCCCGATTCCATCCGATCTTGCGCGCCGGCTGCCAGCGCTGTCACGAGGGCGGCAGGACGCCGCGTGGTGGCAGGCGATCGGTGTCGGTGGCGGGGACAGCTTCATGGCGGGCCTGGCCGAGCTCGCTCTGCCGGTCGAGGTTCGCGAGTACCTGGAGTCCCAGAGCACCCGGCCCGTGATCCGGTACCGGCTTGTCTCGTTCGCCTTTCAGGTCACGGACAGGCTTGAGGATGGCGATCCGATCGCTATCCGGGTGGAGCGGAGATTCTCGCGCACGTTGATGGGCTTCTGCCCGCCGGAAGTCGTGAAGCGCCTCGCGGACGGCCTGCCAGACGTGTTCGCGCCCCTGCGCACCGCCCTGGCAGCGCCGCCGACTGGACCGGACGGGTACCTCGACATTCTGGCGTTGCCAGACGCTAGCGAGCCGCCAGCGCAGCTTGAGTGGTTGCCACGCAGCCGGCGCAGCGGGGAGGTGTACGAACACCTACGTTCCCGGATGGAGGCTGCAGAAAATCCGGCCGAGCGGCTCGCGGAGAGTCTGGCGGACCTGCCGGCGGCTGTCGGCGACTTCGACGCCGACGGACGCTGGTGGGCGCACGAGGTAGCGGCGGAGGCCGCGTCCGCCGAACTGGCCGTCACGCTCGACCACGTTCGGGTTCAGCTGACGGGGGACCACGCGGACCTCGAGTTCCTCGACATCCGCGGCCAGGAGCCGATCTGCATCGGCCATACGCGCGCCGCCGACGCCCTGGAGCGGTTCTCGGCGGGCGAGCGCCGCTGGGTGGACGAGGCGCTGGCCACCGCAGCCCGGGCCGTGGACCGGTTCGCTGCCAGGGCAGAGTGGCAGGCCAACCTGCTGGACAAGCTCGATGAAGCCGCGGTGATCGAGTCACTGGTCGGGGTCAGCGAGTCGGTGCAGAGCCTGGTAAGCCAGGCGGGCTTCTGGACGGCGGAAGCGAAGGAGCGCCTTTTGGGCGTCCTGGAAGGCCAACTGTTGGCCGCCGCTCGCGAAAGGCTGTCGGAGAACGGCAGCTCATTCGGCCGATTCCTCACCGAGCAGAGCGCCGGGTTGTCCAGCCTTCGTCCCCAGACGGTGGTGCGGGTGTTCGATGAACCGGAAAGCCACCTTCATCCGCAGGCCCAGCGCATGATCGCCGTCGCGCTGGACCGGCTTCGCCTGCGCGGTGACAACGTCGTGCTGGCATCGCATAGTCCACACTTCCTGGACTTACCCGAATGGCGGCTCGTGCACGTCCAACGCACGCCGGAGGGGACCACCATGTCTGCGTTGGCTGCGGCCGACCTTGACGCGCGAAAGGCCTTGGCCGGCCAGATGGGACTGACTCGGGGCGAGCTACTGACCCGGATGTCACTCCTGCTGATCGTCGAGGGCGAACACGATCGCCTCCTGCTGGAGGAACTGTACGGGGCTCGCCTCCAGGACGCGGGTGTGGCGATCATCCGGATGCATGGCACGAGCAACCTGCCGGCGACCGCAGAGATGGACTTCATCGAACGTCACCTCGACGTGCCGATCGGCGTCCTTCTCGACTTCACTCGCCTCGAGAAGGTGGACGACAACCGCATACCGACGAGTCACCTCCATGCGGAAGAGCAGGCACTACGACACCTACGCCGTGCCTGTCGGAAAAACCGACGCCCGATGACATACTTCGGCCTGAGCCGGCCCGACATCGTCGCGTACCTCAACGAGGACGCGATCCGGGTCGACGAGCCCGGATTTCCTGGCTGGACGAGGGTGACGCGCGAGTTTGCTGCGGTCAGCGGACATCTGCGACAGGCGCAGCCCTCTGCAGAGCGCCCCAGTTTCAAGCCGTGGCTGGAAAAGAGGTTCGGCGTCGACCTGACACGTACCGACCGGGTGCGGCAGGTGGTGGAGCGGATGGTCCAGGAGGGCCTTCCTGCCGGCGCGGAACTCACGAAGGTAGTGCGTGAGGTGGAGCGGAAGGCCGCCGCCGGGCGGTGGCCAGAACAGCCTGCGGCCGGGCCCGCTCACTGAGCAATGCCGTCCAAGGCGTCCGAAGGCCACGCCAGCGGTGCAGGCGGCGGGAGCAATTGTTGGCCCGGACCCTGATCTGGAACGCCCGGCGCCTTCTCTGTCGTTGCCCACGCTGGCCTCCCGTCCCTTCTCCCCGGTCACCCAACGCTATGGCCGACCGAAGGCGGGACCATGACATGCACGAGGTAGCACCTGACAACCTGCGGCACCTCTGCCGCTCGACGGGGCAGCCGAAGCATCGACCAGTGCGCCAGTGCCTACGCTCGTCGCCATTCAGTTCACAGTCGTCGATCCTCCACCAATGTACCGCCAGGGCGCCAGGTGGTCCTTGCTGGTGGAGCCGCAGGTCCGCCTGGCGGGCTGCCGTCCGTTGACGTCGACGATGACCGCGGTGCGGGTGCGCTTGTGCGCGTCGATCCCGATGACCACCATGGGTGGTGTCTCCTTCTGACTGAGGGAATGCGGGCCGGTCGGTAGGCAGATCCCAGTCGGGCGCTGACACGCTCCTCTCAAGCCATACCGGCCGGTCCTTCAGGTCAGGAAGGCCGCAGAGGGCACAACAGCCACGAAGGCAAGTAACAGGTAGAGCGATGCTGCCGGACCCTTCGAGCGTGACACTGGATCTTACGGTGTTTCCGGCCTGACCCGCCGGGCGTAGTGCCGGGCGAGGAAGGTGCCGTGATGACCGCGACACTGAACGATGTGGCCCCACGGAAGAGGAAGCCTGAGCCGTCGGCGGAGGAGCAGGCCGCCGCGGAACTGGTCCGGCTGTCCAAGGAACAGGGTTTGTCGCTGACCGGCCCGGACGGGCTGCTCAAGCAGCTGACCAAGTCGGTGCTCGAGACCGCGCTGAACGAGGAGATGACCGAGCACCTGGGCTATGAGAAGCACGATTGGGCCGGCGGCGTCGGGCAACGCCCGCAACGGCACCCGCTCGAAGACGGTGCTGACCGAGGCGACTGGTCATGTCGAGATCGACGTGCCCCGTGATCGGGCTGGGACGTACGAACCGCAGATCATCCGTAAGCGGCAGCGCAGGTTGTCCGGGGTCGACGAGGTCGTGTTGTCGCTGTATGCCAAAGGGTTGACGACCGGGGAGATCTCGGCGCACTTCGCCGAGATCTACGCGGCGTTGGTGTCGAAGGAGAGGATCTCCCGGATCGCCGACAGAGGTCATCGAGGAGATGACCGACTAGTCCCACCGGCCCTTGGACGAGGCCTACGCGGCGGTGCTCATCGATGCCATTGTGCTCAAGGTCCGTGAGGGGCAGGTCGCCAACCGGCCGTTCTACGCCGCGATCGGGGTCACCTTCGACGGGACAAGAAAATCCTCGGTCTTTGGGCCGGCGCCGGCGGTGATTGCGCCAAGTTCTGGATGAGCGTGCTGACCGACCTGCGCAACCGCGGCCTAAAGGACGGGTTCTCCCTCGTCTGCGACGGCCTCAAACGTACTACGCAGGCATGGCGCAATACGAGCCAAGTAGGGCTCAGGTGCCTTTGGCGCCATGGCATCGGGAACACGCCTTACCTTCTGAATGATCGCTGATCGGGCAGGCACCGCATGACGGACAGACGTACCGGTTTGGAACGGTTCGAGCCCAGCATGGAGACGCGAGTGCGTCACGTCCGAAGATGCGCTCGACCCACCCGATGCCACTGACTTCTGGATTGGGCACGTCACGGGTGGGCTCAAGAATCGCTATCCGCGACTGGCAGCTGCCGCACCTCTCGTGCCCCCACCTAAAGTTGCAGCTTCGACAGGTGATTGAAAAGATGTCGCTTGATCGAGTTACTTGCTCCGGACCAGCTGCTACGCCGCAGCCAGGGCAGCGCAGAAGGCCCCGCACCTGCTCCGCCGCTGTCTCAAGAGCTTCACGAAGCTGCGTGATCGCCGTCGCGATATCTCGTTCCCAACCCCGCCTGGCTGTGGCCTGCTGCTCCAGGACAGAGAGAACGCTGTCCAGCCTGGTCTGTTCGATGGTTGTGAGTGGCCGGCGCATGCAGATGTGATCCAAGCCCGGGCGATCAAGAAGCGGCGGTAGGCCCTCTTGGGCGATCTTGGATTCCCAAAGGTAATCGATCAAACGGCGCGGAAGCTTTCCGTGAGGTAGCCGGATCTCGGGCGGGTAGGCGGCGAGGGCAGGCTCCAGCGTGGCGATCGAGACGGCGCGTGCCACTCGCTCGAGGCTGGTGGTCTCGAGGGGAGAGACGGGGACGCCGACGAGCGTCGAGCGCCCATGCTGCCCGTCGGGTCCGCTGGAGAGTGCCGGAAGCGATAGGTCGGGTACGAGGCCCCGGACATGCTCCGATGACGCGAGGAAGACGACAACCGTGGGACCCACGCTGGCACTTGACAGACTCCGCCAGCGCTCGCGGATCTCAGACTCATCAGCATCGGGGGACAGAAGGTCGAGCAGCGGAACGAACCTCGTACGCACACCGGCAGACTCGACGATGGTCACGCCCGTGTGCTCGCGGTGAATCGTCACTGGCCCCCAAGGGCCGTCGAGTGAGGCGGGCTGATCGGGCAGAGATATCTGGCCGGCGGTTGGAACGCATGCGAGGTTGTCGAGCGATCGGGCGATGAGGCCCATGACGTAGTCGTCGAAGAGGCGGTGCCGGGCACCAAGCCGTTCGTGTCGGGCGTCGGTCGACTCGCGTTTCGTTTCTGGGCGCTCGTACTCTCGCCACACGATCCCCGCCGCGTGGTAGTGCCGGTCGTTGTCCGTGACATTGGTCCGCCG
This sequence comes from Micromonospora sp. AP08, assembly GCF_008085935.1. Lineage (NCBI taxonomy): Bacteria > Bacillati > Actinomycetota > Actinomycetes > Micromonosporales > Micromonosporaceae > Micromonospora > Micromonospora sp. AP08. The sequence continues at coordinate 368,293 of NZ_VSEZ01000002.1, read as the reverse complement.
GAGCGAGCGCTGCCCAGTGCGCCGCCCGCGGAGGAGGGTTGCGAGTTCGCTGCCTCGGAGGGTCTGGACTCGAGTGAGCAGTTTTTCCAGCGCACGCAACGTCTGGGTCGCCTGGCCGGTGGGTTTACTCGCGTTGATCGCCTCGGCGCCCCAGAACCTGTAGAGGCGGTCCAGCCGCAGGCGCGTGCCTTCGTGCCGAGCGCGTTCGAGGTCTGCGAGGTCCTGCTTCAGGCGGCGAAGAAGGTTGATCCGGCTGCGGAGGTCGCCGTCGAGGATCGGGTGGATCAACTCAACGACCATACGGTTCTCGTACAGGTCGGCGTCTTCGGTCCGTGTGATAGCCAATGCTCGGCGTGGGATCGGTCCGGCCAAGGTGCGAGCCGCCCAGTCCTCGGTGTGCCCGACCAAACGATCGATCGCCCGGCGGGCGGGCCGCTTGACGCGCGCGACAGGCAGGAGTTCCGCTCGTTCGCCAAGGCGGGTGATGAACCGACTGCACACGCGCGCGATCGACTCGATGTGCTGCTTCAGCACCTGCTCACGTTGCTGCAGTTGGAGTGTCTCGTCGTCGTGGCTGGCGAGCAACTGGCACGACGCTAACTCGGTCCACATGCCTGACGCGCAGGCGTCCGTCAGCGGCTTCTCCAGCGTCGCCAGCGCGTCCAGATCGGCGGAGGTGATGTCGTCACGGGTATGGGCACCGGCAGCCGCGGATGCAGTGTCGAGGACATGGTGGCCGTCGTCATACCACCTTCCTGTCCAACCCTGGGCGGCAAGGCTGAGGGCACCAGAAACGCGATCGACAGCTCTTGTCATGAGCCGAACCCGCCTCGAAGCCGTTCGGCTTCCTTCCGAACCTTTTCGATCGTCTTGGTCGGAGGGCTCGTTCTGTCGAAGCTGCGCCAGGCTTCATCAATGCGATCTGCCAAGCTATCGAGGCTGTCAGGCTGGACGCCGAAGCGGTCCTCCAGTTTCCGCACCAGCTTGGTCGCCACCACGTGGTCGAGTGCTTCGGTAGGCGTGCCACCGGCAGCGACGACGACGGGCAGGAAGCGGTCGAGTTGCCGCACGAGACGGTTGCCCCACCCTACTCCGAAAGTGGCGAAGGACTGACGGAGGCTGTCGTCCAGAAGTGACTTCGCCCGGGCCACTACGTCTTCATGCGCGTTTGCGGCGTCGTGGAACAACTCCATGAGAGCGTCAAAGGAAACAGGGCCCGTCTCGGGTCGGCTCGAGAGTCTGAAAGGCTGGTGGAGCGACGGCAACTCCTGGACGTGCGCTCGGTCGTAGGTCTTGTCTGCAAACGCCACGGTCGTCTCGTCGTGGTTGGCTGTACCGACGAACCAGACGTTTGTCGGCAGTGGGAGTCGGTTGCCGTAGAACTCTCGTGGCAGGTTGTCCAGGGGACTGGTCAGGAGGTCGAGGTATCCCGCCTGATCGATCGAGTTCTCTAGGACCGAGAGCATCGTTCCGAAGTACTGCTCGGGATGCGCGAGGTTCATCTCGTCGAGGACGATCACCATGGGGCGGTCGGCGTTGGCTGGGAGGAGCGCACGGTAGAGCGCCTTGGTGAACTCGCTCTCCGCGAATCGCTTCTCAAAGGCGTTGTAGTACCCGAAGAGGTCGTCCTTGTCACGCCAACCCGCTTGGACTTCGACGATTTCGACGGCGTCGTCGCCGCCACTCAGCGCCTTGAAAAACTCGCGCGGCAGACTTGTCTTCCCGGTCCCGGAGATTCCTTGCAGCAGGTGGAGCCTGTTCGATGCTAGACCGGCCAGGAACAGGCGGACGTCTGTCTCCGTGAAGTAGAAGCCGGCCGAGTGCGCCATCTGGTGGCGAAGGTCGTCCGCAAGTGCGGCGAGGGTGTCTGGTTGGCGTAGGTACCGCTTTTCCTGCAGATCCGGGTCATGGTCGTACGCGGAGCACGCTGGGAACGGGTCATTGGATCCGACCTTCGACTGGAGTTCCTCCCACTCCGTGCGCTGTTGCTTAATCGACTGACGCAGCGTCTCGTTCTGTGCCGCGAGCGCATCGCGCTGATCCCTCAGGACCTCGAGCTCTCCGACGTTGATGAGCTGATAGCGCAGCTGCCGGTCGAGTTGGTCGCGTTCGCGCCTTAGCGCTTCCGCCTCCGCCTGTGCTTCCTCGGCGCGGGCGGCGCGGGAGCGCAGTTCGTCGATCTCGCTGGCTGGTGGGCGGCGAGAGAGCTCGTCGAGCAGCCTCTGGCTATGCTCGGCGAGTTCGTCGATGCGTGCGTTGGCGGTTCGCGGGTCGCCGCCGTAGCGGGCGAGGACGGTTCGAAGCTCCGCGCGCTCCCGCTCGAGCGCTTCACGTCTCGCACGTTCAAGCTCGTAACGGTCCCGTGCAATGTCGCGTTCCTCCTTTACGGAGGCCACCTCCATGCCCAGTCGGTTCTCGAACTGATGCCCCAGCATCGCTTGCTTCGCCTCAGCCAGTTGTGTGTTGGCCTCTAGCCTGGCCTCGCGCTCGGCGAGCGCGTTCTCTCGGGAGTAGAGCTTCGCACGCTCTTGCGATAGAGCATCGACCTGATCCTGGACGGCTTGCTGCGCCGCCTCTCGAATCTGATGTGCCTGAGCTCTCGCTTCCGCGAGGATCTTCTGAGCCTCGGTGTTAGCCCGGTCCTCAAGCGACGAGTTCTGCTCAAGAAGCTCCGCGTGCCTCCTCTTGAGGTTGTCAAGCACGCTGCGGTGCTCGTCGGCAAAGCCTTCCCGCGCGGCGAGGCGAGCCCTCTCGATTTCGGCTTCCCTCTGCGCGAGCTCGGCGTCCATCACGGCAGCGAGCTCTTCACGCTCGGCTAATGCCTGCGCACGATCGGCGAGCTTCGCGCGTTCCTCCTCGGCTGCCCTCTGCGCGGCCTCCGCACGGGTCCGCGCCCTTTTCCATGCGTCCTCGTGGGTCTTGGCAGAGATCCACGCGTTGCGAAGACGCGTAGCGTTGATCGCCTCGTCGTTTGGCGACGTCTCCTCGGCCTTAGCCTCGGCTAAGAGATCAGCAGGCGGGGTCTCGGCAGCGGCGATACCGCGCTCGACCTCGTCGAGTTTGGCCTTGTCGCCTGCATCGCGGTTCCTACTCGGTTTGGCCACCAGCGACCACCTCCTGGCTGTTCTGCAGTTGCGCGCATAGGTCGATCACGCTTTCGGCAAGCTCCTCCAAGGAAGCCTGCAGGCCGTGTCGGACCACATCGACCCACCGCGCAGTAACGTCCGCGAGCTCCCTGAGCCACTCTGCGTCGATCTCGAGGAAGGCTGGGTCGCTGGCGAGTTTGAGGACCGCCTCCTCGACGCTGCCGAGTCCGGCACGCATGAGGGTGTTCGCGCGTTCTCTCGACAGGCCCAGCTTCTCAATCAGTTGGTCCCTGCTCGCCTCATCGGCCGAGGTCTCGAAAGAGTCACGGCGCGCGGTGTACCAGCGCTGGTCGCAGGCCCGGCGCAACGCTAGCTCTGCTCGGCTGATGAGGTGATCCCGGTCCGAGCGGCTGGCTCGCCACTCCGCGAGCGCTTCATGAAGCTCATCAATGGCTGCAGCGAGCGGTGTTCGTTGCTGGCGATCTGGCCGTTTCGTCGCCGGGACGTTCTGGAGCCAGCGCCGCGCCTGCTGGTTCTGCGCTGAGAACCTGCTCAGTGCCTGGGTGAGTGCGACATGCGGCGTACCGAGCGATGTCATCACGGCGGGGCCCGAGCTCGTCTGCATCAGAGGGCTCATGACCAGGCATCGCTCCGCGTCGCTCACGAGCACCGTACGCCGGTTGGGGTCCTTTGAGGCGCTGCTGAAACGCGCAAGCTCAATACTGGTTGGCACTCTCGGCTCGGGCGCCTCGTTGTCGAGCAATAAGCAGTGAATCAACACTGGGCGGCCCGCGGTTCCGGCCTCGTGTGTTCCCACAAACTTTCGCTCATAACGCATATTCTTCTGTGGTGCGTCAGTCGCCGGCTCCGGCCAAAGTTCCCCCGTCGCGAGATCGCGATAGATCCAGGTAACGGATGACTTGCCCGTACGGATTTGTCCGCCTGGCGAATACTTGAGCTTGTCGGTGACGATCCGAGCCTGCAGATTCTGGACGAGGTCAACCGGGATCTGCAATAGGTCGCTGATACGTTCGCTGGACGTCTCGCCCGCCATGCGAAGCTGGAGCACCGTTTCGAGCAGGATATCGCTGGAGATCGGTGTGAGCTGCTCAACGACCACGCGCCAGCGGGCTGCGGGTGTGAGGACGGTGTGCCTTGTCGAGCGGACCCAACGAGAGAGTTCCGACAGGGTGTAGACGGGCAGTTCACGGACGTCGACGGAAGCCATGTTCACCCCCCGTCAGATCGAAGAATGCGTGGAGTGCAGGTACCGCCTCGCGTGCCTTGTCTGTGCTGTACATGTCGGCGTCGCCGACAGCGATGAGAAGTCTGCGCTGGCGGCTCATTGCGACGCAAAGACGGTTCGGTAGGACGAGGAAGCCGAATTGCGGCCTCTGCCGTGACCCTGTTCGCTTGGACCGCGTTGTCGAGAGGAACACGACATCGAACTCGCGCCCCTGGAACGCATCGACGGTCCCGATCCTCACACGGGGCAGCCCGCGTGAGGACCACAACGCGGGGTACGAGGAGTTCAACGTGTCGTCCTTGCCTGCGAGTCCGGCTTCGCGCATCTCCCGCCAGATTGCTGCCTCCTGCCCCTTATAGAACGTCACGACCCCGAAGGTGAGGTCGTTGCTCTCCTTGAGCGCGTCCTTGAGTTCGTTCACGATGACGGTGGCCTCAGCGGGTCGGCTGAAGCTGCTCCCTGAACGGACCTCGGCGCCTGACTCCGGTGGCACGTCGAGCCAGCCGCAGGCAGCGCCCGAATACTTCGAGAGTCCGTGCGCAAATCGTGCCTCGTCGGAGAATCCGTTCGTGACGTGCTCTCCGTACGGGGCGTAAAACTGCTGGTTTATGAACGTGCCGAGCACCGGATGCATGCGGTATTGGCGGTCGAGGGTGATGACGCGCTTCTGCCCGTCCCGGCGTTCTGCCTCCTGCAGCTTCGTGAATAGGCGCTCGAACAACGACCGGCTCAGCACATTCCTCACCACCACGGAGTCATGACGGGCCGAGATCTTCGGTTCGATCGTCTCGTCCAGCAGTTGAGGCAGCTGACGATGGTCGCCGACGAGGATCGCACGCCCACTGGCCAGAGCGAGCGGGATCATGAGATCGAGCGGGTTCGCGCGGGCTGCCTCATCAACGATGACGGTGTCGAAGGGAACTGATTGAACGTCGCGCATCGAGCCGGAGACGGACTGCTGGCAGGTTGCGGCGAGCGCGCGCGTGTGGGCCATGATCGAGTCCTGGACGGCCGCGGGTTGGCGTTCGACGACGTCCCGGAAGCCGGCAACGACCCGATCGATCGAGGTAACCTGCACGTCGACCTGTCGCTGTGCTTCGTTCTGGGCGCGCTGAAGAATCGCGTCCACTTCCGGGAAGCGTGAGACGAAGCCAGCCCGGGCGCGGCTGTCCAGCACGCGGTCTATGACGCTGTCGCGGATGGCTGCCATGGTCTTGATCGCGTCGTCGATGGTGAGGTCCCCGCATGCGGCGGCCTCGAGGTTCCGGCGTTGTTCGCCGTCGAGGGTGTCGTGGAACGACTGCGTCGTGAGGGCGGCACGAGCATTGTCTGGGCCGTCATCCCCGTACCCGGCAGCTGTGGTCCGCAGTCTCCTAGCGAGGGCGAGGATCCGCTCTTGGTTCACACGTGCGCCGGCGGCGCCGAGTTCGTAGGTGAGTCGGCGTGCCGCTCTGCCGGCGTCGACGGCGATCGCAGCACCCACAAGGTCGACATGTCGTTCGAGCCAGCCGAGAAGTTCGACGGTCTCGGAGACGTTCGGGTTGACCTTCAGGTAGTAGTCGGTCCGGTCCGCGAGCTCGCGCTGCGCCCGAAGCAGGTCGCTGGCATGGGACGTGCCGTGTCTGCGCTCGAGCCGTTGGATGAGGTCGTGTGTCCACGCGGCAAGGTGCGATTGATCCTCTCGTCCGTCCTGCCGGCCAAGTTTGACTGGAGGTAGGGTCCCGTCGTCCGCGGCCTGGACGAGGTTCGCGACCGCGTCATGCTGGTAGCTCGTGAGCAGGACGCGATGAGTTAGGGCGGACTCGCCGCGGTTGATTTCCGCGAGTCTCGCTTGGATCGCGGCGACGACGCGGGTCTTTCCCGTGCCAGGAGGGCCCTGAATCAGGGCGACGTCCGGCGAGTTGATTGCCATGTCGATAGCTTGTAGCTGTGCGGGAGTTGGCTGACCGCCGAGGATCTCTCGAACCCGTGTGGACATGGGGGAGTGCAGGCGACGGCGGCCAATCGGGATGGGCGACTTGTCGCCGAGGATTGTCGCCAGTTGGCGCACAGGCACGGTTGCGCCACCGGCTATCGCCTCTCGGGCCCTACTCCGGCGTTCGATCCGGACTTTGTCGAGTGTGAAGGCGCCCGCCACGTGCCCGCTCTGGGGGAGCTCGACGTGGCCGTTGTCTGCGGATGGGCTAATGACGATGTTGCCCTGCTGGGTTACGCGGCCCAGCCCGATGATCACTTTGGCCGTGGATGAGCCTGCGGCATCCACGGTCTCGTCGAAGGCGACTCTGGCACCGGTCTCGAGCCCGACGGTCTCCGAGCCAATCCGGTCACGCAGGGCATCCGATCGCAGATGCGCACGCAACTCGAATTCCCAACTGCCGTCGGCCCGACGGGCTACGCGGTCATATGGCGCCCAGCCGATATCCCGAGCGGCGGCCGCAGCTGCGTTTAGCTCGAGTCGGTTGTACTCGTCCCAGATCGCCAGGTAGGCGTTGTTCTCTTCGGCGAGCCGGCGCAACTCCTGCTGCTGGACATACGAGAGCGGCGCCGTGCGCGAGACGTCCCTGAACCGGATCTCTCCCCGCACAAGCAGGAGTCGACGTTCGGCGCGTGGCTGGTCGCGAGCGAATCGGGAGGCGACGAGCCGGTCGTCAAGACGTTTGACATCCAACGCGAACCCAGCGCCGACGAGCCGGAACGCTTCGTTCTTGTCGTCGCGCGTCCCGGAGGTCGCTACTACGACGGCCAACGGATCGGGGCCCGCGAGGCAGATCGTATCCGTCAGCCAGTCGATGACGTCAGTGGAGCCCTTCAGCGATCGGTTGACCCTCCGAGCAGTCTCGACGATCAGGTCATCGACCCCGATTTCCCGTAGCTCGGCCCAGTGCTGGACGCCGTCGAAGGTGAGGACGCGAAGGACCACGTCGGTGCCCGGTTGAAGGAGTTCGACGACATAGGTACCCGCGGACGCCACGGTCTGCAGCCACTCCAGATCGTCTCGCTCGGGCGGGTCGCACATCCATGAGGTCCCGTCCGCTGTCAACAGGACTCCTGAGCCGGAGAAGGACAAGCGAACCCGCTGGCCAGCCGCACCGCCGACGCTGTCTCGCGAATTGAGCCGAATTGTGCGATCCCCGCTGCAGGGAAAGCCGTGGAGTTTCACGACGCAGCCATCGTCCGGAGCGCCAGCATCCGCGCTGGTCGGCCAGGCGCTTCCAGCTTGAGCCGCACAACGCGTCCGGCCGCGGGGAGGCGCAGGCGCTGGGTGACCTTGCCGGACTTGTCGGTAAGCGTGACGTCATGTTGAGGCTTTACTTCGAGCCCTCGACTCGTCGGTTGGAGGGTGACGACGGCGTCGTGCTGGTCGAATCTGCCCCAGAGGTGCCGGGGAAGGACCGCGGTGTCGCTGCTCTGTGAGACGACGAAGGTGTCGCGTTCGGAGAGCGGCTGCTCGAAGTCGCCGCCATAGACCGAGAGTAGGGCCACGGCACCCGTCTGGGTCCCGCAACTCGGACAGGCCTTGAGAGTCCGAAAGTACGACCAGCCGCAAGACGCTGGGCAGTCGATGACGTTGTTCAACGCTGCGAACAGGACTTCGCGCCAGCGTGCAGAGCCGGGGCGCTTCGTTGGGTCGAGGCGTCCCTCGGAAAAGGTTTGACGGCACAGTTTCTGCACTTGCTTGCTGAGTACGAGGTCGAAGATGCCCCACGCGAATGTTCCGCGCGCCAGCCGATTGGAGTCATCGTCGCGGTCTGCAACATAGGGCAGGTCGCCGCGGTCCATCCGTTCGCGTGCCTCGTTGCCGTCGAGTGCGTCGGCCAAAACACCCTCAAGCGGGTGCCGCAGCACGAGCATGCGGAATACGTGCACGCCGAGGATGTAGGCGTCGGCGAGCGTGGACGGGGGTGCTTTGCGCTTGCGTTCGGGTGCGGCATATCCGCGGAAGCCGAGGACATCCCACTTCGGCTTGGACATCGACGTTAGGTTGTCGCAGTCGATCAACCACGTCACGTCTCGGGTGAGGTCGTCGGAGACCATGACGTTGTTGGGGTTGAGGTCGACGTAGGTCAGGCCGAGTCCGTGGAGCTTCGCAATCACATCGGCGGTGTTAGCCGCGATGGCCAGCCGTCGCCGGAGGCCGCCTGTTTCCGAGTACCACCTCGGGGTCGTCTCCCGGGGGCCGAAGTCGCTTGGAAGGTACGGCTCCCGCAGGGGTTGCATGTCGCTGGCAAGGCGCATTGTGTACCCCGAGCGGCGGCCCTGGATCAGGGTCACGGGTGCGGCCACGGGAAGGCCGTCGAGTGGTAACCGGCGAACGCTTCTAATCCGTTCGAGGTCCTCCGGCCTTTCGAGCAGCTTGATGGCCACTTCGGGGTAACCCTCGACCCGGTAGACCGCCCCCTGCCCGCCTTTAGCGATCAGAGGGCCGAGCGTGAAGTTGACCCCGGCGTCGTCGGTAACAACCGTCGCGTCAGAACGCATCGTCGCCCTGGAGTCGCGCGATTGATGCGGCGGAGTCAGCATCGTCCTGCACCGAGTCGAGAGCGGTCAGGGTGACGTTGGTGACCGTGTTTGTGACGAACTGGAGGAACTTGCGGATCTCACCAGCGCGGTCCGCCGTGTGGGGTTGACTGCCGCTGAAGCGCGCCAGCATGTCCCGGTCTGCGTCGGCTCCGACCGCCAGCGCGAACTTGGTGCACTTCTGCCCACGTTCGCTTGCAAGGAGCGCGCCGAGTTCCTCCTCCCAGTTCCTGTCAGTAGGGAGCCCGTCCGAGACGAGGGCGATGGTGGGTCGGTAGGCCCGCGAAGGCAGAGCGTCCTTGTCCTCGATAATCGCCCGGGCGAGCCGGAAGCCATCACCGAGCGGCGTCTTTCCACGAGCGGTAAGGGAACTGAACTCGACCTCGCCCGCCGGCGTATGCGCGACGATCACCTTGGCACTGCTGCCGCCGAAGGTCACGATGCTAAGAGTGATGTAGCCATGGCCAGCATCAGCTTCCGCGAGTTCGTCAATCATCTCTGTGACGGCATCGTTGAGAACATTGATCTTGTTGTCCTCCTGCATGCTGCCACTCGTGTCCAGCAGCAGGATGACAGGGAGCGTCCTCGCAGCGGCGGGTATGAGGCTGTCGAGTAGAGACATCGGCGTTCCTTACCCTAAGTCGTGTTCTCTGTTCGGGTTTGCCCACGGCGGCGTCGCAAGATCAGGGTCCCAACGAGCGCGAACCCGGTTGCGCCCAGACCGCCGAATCTGAAGCGCACCCTTCGCCAGACTGATTCGGGTGCCCTGAAGGACTCTCTGCCGCACGTTCGGCTCAAGTGCAGTCGTCGTTCCGTCGTGATGCAACTTGGTGCCGTTCTTTGACCCGAGGTCCTCGACGAAGAGGCCGCCGTTGACGTTAGATACCGCGAGGTGATCGCGGCTCACGAGGCCAAACTGAGCTTCTTCCAGCACGTCACGTACGCAATATCGGTCCTCACCTCTCGCGCGCCCGACGACAATCGTTCGCCCTTCGGCAACGGCGAAGCGATCAATCTCCTCGGTGCCAAGGAGGACGACGACCTCTCGGGTGTGGCCCATGGCCCCGACACGATTGACCGGCTCCCCGCAGTCAGGACACCGCACGACACCGTCGCGGTAGGACGGGTCTTTATCGATAACGGGCAGCCCGCCCCAGACGCACTCAGGGTTGACGCAAGCCCACTCGCTATCCAGGACCCGCCGAGCCTCGGGCGAAGCTAGGCCTCGCGGTTTGAGCCCAGCGGCCTCAACACGCATGGACATTTCAGACTCGTCGATTGGCGCCATCGCCAGTTGCTCGAAGCTGACCTTCCCGTCCGCGTAGACCGGGCTGAGGAATCTGTTAGATCCCTGAAGCCACGGGTGATCACGCCGCAGGTCACGGTAGAGGTCCCTGGTGATGACGACCGCGTCGGGGTGCTGCTCGGCCAACTCGATGATATGGGGGTCGGCGAATGGTACCGAACGGGCCATCTTGCGCTTTTTCCAGTCGGTCAATGCTCGCTTGCCCACTTGGTCGAGGCAGTGCCAGAGACTGTTATCGGCGACGCCGTAGAAGGTTGCGTTGTTGTCGCGCTGTTCTCGCCAGGCGCGAACGATCTTCTCGACTAGGCCCCAGTCGTTGAGATTATGGTCGCGGACGACGGGCGAAAGGTCGATGATCACCGTCGGTGATCGCATGACTTCCTCGCTCTCTCAAGTCCTCGCCCGGGGCCGGGGCCGGGGCCGGGCCGGGGTACGACATTATGCCCAATGCGAGGAAGTTAAGCATTTCCGCAGGTCATCGGCCTGGGTTGGCGGTCGGACCCGGCCGTCGTCAATCTGAGCGCCTCCGGACCTCGCCAGTTGGCGGATGACCGAGGCTCTACAGAAGCCGGGCCGGAGCACCCCGACGACAGCGTTCCGACTGTGTCCGGCGGCCTTCCCAGCCTGAACAAGCGCCGCCGGTGAGCGTGAGCCACAGGCGACGCCAGCCGGCAAGCGATGCCGGCGTCTCCCGTCGTTCCTCAGCCGGTCACCACCCGATGCCGACGCCGTCGAGCAGGTTGATCAGTTCGTCGTCGCGGGTCAACTCGTAGCCACGCTCGCGCAGCTCCGCGACCAGTTCCGCCTCCCCGTCGAGCGGCACCTGGAGGTACTCACCGTCGTGAACCGTGAGCACGACTTCGCCGTACCGGTCCTGCAGGTCCTGTGGCAGCACGTCGATCGCCCGCGTCGTGACCATCTTGGGCCAGTACCCGTCCACGATCGCACCCAGCTCGGTGACGTCGAAGGGCTTGTCGTCGGCGTAGTCGTCCTCTTCGTAGCACTCGGGGCCGGCGGGGTTCTCCAGGTGGGTCATCTGCACCTGCCGGGCCTCGCCCCAGGTACGCGCGGCGGCAAGGGCCCTGATCTCCGCGGCCTCCCCTGCGGCGGTGTCGGCGTCGACGAAGGCCAGGCAGTCGTGATTGGTGGCGTGGCCGTAGACCAGGCTCCGGGTGTTCGGGTGGTGCGTCGTCATGGCGCATATCCTGCCCGAGGGGTACGACAACCAAGATCGGCAGACGGGCCGGGGGCGGATCCACCGGTCGGGTGACCGCTAGGCTGACCATTCCTGGCCTTGCCACCTGGAGAAACGCCCATGTCCGACAGCGTCTTCGCGCAGTTCACCGCCGACGACGACCAGCTCGCCGTCGTGTTGCTCGTGCAGCCGGCCATCAACGCCGCCCTGGTGCACAACCGGGTGCCGCTGGTCCGCCACCTCACGCTGGTCAACCGCGGCACGGAACCGCTGGCGGACGTGACCCTGACGCTGGAGCTGCTCGGCCCCGACGGTGCACTCATCGAGCCGTGGACGCGTACCCTCGGCGCGCCGCTGCGGCCCGGGGCGAGCACCGGCTGGGACGACTTCCGGGACATCACCCCGGAGCGAGCGCTGCTCTACCGCACCGACGAGGCGTTCCCGGTCGACTACCGCCTCACCGTCGAGGCGGATGGCCAGGCATTGACGCTGGTCGCCCCGTCACGAGTGCTCGCACACAACGAGTGGTTCAACAGCCCGGCCCTCTACGACAGCCTGGCGGCCTTCGTGCAGCCGAACACCCGGGCGGTCGAGGCGGTGCTGCGGTCGGCGGCGCAGGTGCTGCTCGCGCGTACGGGCTCCGGCTCGCTGCAGGGCTACCAGGACGGCTCGGAGCGGGCGGCGCTGATCGCCGGCGCCGTGTACGAGGCGCTGCGCCAGCTCGAGATCACCTACCAGACCCTGCCGGCGTCGTTCGAGAACAGCGGCCAGAAGGTGCGGACGACCGCCGCGGTGCTGGACGGGCGGCTCGGCAACTGCCTCGACCTCTCCGTCACCTACGCCGCGTGCCTGGAGGCGGCGGGGCTGCACCCGCTCATCTTCATCAGCGAGGGGCACGCCTTCGGCGGCTTCCTGCTCGAAGAGGAGCGGCTCGGCTCGGCGGCCGTCACCGAGACGAACCTCCTGATCTCGATGGTCGACTCGGGCCGGGCGGTGCCGGTCGAGCTGACCCGCATCGGGCCCGGCGCCCAGTCGGCGACCTTCACCGAGGCGGTACGCGTCGGGCTCGGTCACTTCCGCGGGGAGGGTCACCGGCTGCAGGGCGTCGTCGACGTCCACCTCGCCCACCGCTCCGGCATCCAGCCGCTGCCGTCGGCCGACGAACTGGTCGCTCCCACGCCCGTCGACGCCGAGATGACCCCCGACGCCGGCGCGTCGCTCGACCTTCCGCCCGGTGTCGCCGCCGCGAAGCTGCGCCAGCTCGCCGACGAGGGCGACGAGGTGCCGCAGCCCTCCGACGGTTCGCCGGGACGCATCCAGCAGTGGCGAAAGTCCCTGCTAGACCTGAGCCTGCGCAACCCGCTGCTCAACCTGCCTAAGCGCGGTCGGGGCCTGGACCTGCACGTGCCGGCCGGGGCCCTCGCCCTGCTGGATGACCTCATCCATGACGGCCGCCAGGTGCAGGTCATCCCGCAGGACGACATCAGTCACGTGCATGAGCTGGCTGGCGCGCGCCGGGCGCAGGACCTCGACGCCGAGATCCTCACCCGGGAGCTGCGCACCGACCGGCGGGTCTACGGCGCCGTCACCGAGGCCCGCTACAAGACCGCCATGCGGGCGCTGCAGCGCGAGGCGCGCACGATGGAGCAGGAGACCGGCAGCAACTACCTCTACCTGACCATCGGCACCCTGGTGCACACCAAGACCACCGGGGGAGAGGCGTACGCGCCGCTGTTCCTCCTGCCGGTGCGCATCGAGGGCGGCAGCGGCCGCCGCCCGTACGCGATGGTCATCGACGGCACCGAGGTGGCCAGCCCCAACTACTGCCTCATCGAGTGGCTGCGCGTCAAGCACGGCGTGCGGATCCCGGCGCTGGAGCAGCCGGTCCTCGACGAGCACGGCATCGACATCGCGAAGACCCTGGCCGCCATCAACACCGGGCTGGTCGACAACCGGCTGAACTACCGCATCGACGAGACCGCCAGCCTGCGGCTGCTGCAGTTCTCCACCTTCCAGATGTGGCGGGACCTCGGCGACCACTGGCCCCGGTTCATGGAGAACCCCGTCGTCCGGCACCTGGTGGAATCCTCCGGCGCCACCTTCGACGACCCGGCCCGCCCGGACCATCACGCCGACGTCGCCGTGGACGAGGGAGAGCTGCACCTGCCGATCCCCGCCGACGGCTCCCAGATGCAGGCCATCGTCATGGCCGAGCGCGGCCAGTCCTTCGTCCTCGAAGGGCCGCCCGGCACCGGCAAGTCGCAGACCATCACCAACATGATCGCCCGCGCGGTCGCCGCCGGCCGATCGGTGCTGTTCGTCGCCGAGAAGCAGGCCGCCCTCGAGGTCGTGAAGCGCCGGCTCAAGCAGATCGGCCTCGGACCGTTCGCCCTGGACCTGCACGGGCGCAAGCAGTCGCTCAACGCCATCCGACAGCAACTGCGCGACGCCCTCGACCAGTACGACCTGGGCAGCGACGGCGACTGGACGGCCGTCGAAACGGCCTACCGGACGCGGCTCGCCCCGCTGGCCGAGTATCCGACGCAGGTCCACACCGCCAACCCCGTCGGGATGTCGCTCTGGTCGGCCTACGAGCAGGTCCTCGCGTACGGGGACGGCCCGGCCGCCCCGGTTCCGGTGAGCTACCTGCACGCACCCGCCGAGGTACGCGCCCGGGTGGAGACGACGCTGCGGGAGTTCCCGGCCGCCGCCCGCTCGGCGCGGGTCCGGCCCGAGCATCCCTGGGCGCTCAGCGGCTGCCGGACCCTCGACGGGCTGCACGGCGCGGCCATAACCGAAATCGCCGCCGAGCTCGAACGCCTCCGCGCCGACCTCGCCGCGCACCGCCACCTGGTCGGGCTGCTGCGCACGCTGCCGACCCCGGAAACCGTCACCGAGCTGCAGGCCGGCGCCTGGCTCGCCCTACGCGGAATGCTCCCGGACCGGGAGACCACCTTGCGCGCCGGCGACCGGCGGTGGGACGAGGCCGCGGCCCGGCTCCAGGGGGAGCTGGCCGCCTTCCACCAGGGCTTCGCTGGTGAGCTCGCCACCTTCCGGCCGGACGTGTTCGCCCGCCCCGAACTGGCCGCCTGGCACGCCGAGGCGCAGGAGGCGGCGAAGAAGCTGCTCGGCAAGCGCAAGCGCCGGCAGGCCGTCGTCGACAAGCTGTCCGTGCACCTGGTCGCCGGCGCGACGCTCGACGTCGAGCGGGTCGAGGTGACCACCGGACGCCTGGTCGCCGCCCAGGCCCAGGCCGCCGCGCTGCACCAGCACGCGGTCGCGCTCGGCGGCCTACGGATCCCGGCGTGGCAGCCCACGAACCCGGACGCGCAGCAGCGGCTGGCCGAGGCGATCGAGGCGACCCGGGCCAGCCGCACGCTCCTCGCCCGGCACCCGCAGGCCTGGGAGCTGTTCCAGCGTGGCATCTCCGACGTCGACGCCGCACTCCTGGACCGGCTCGCCTCCCGGTGGCGGGCCTGGCGCGGGGTGCTGCGCTCCGCAGAGCCGGAGCTGACCCTGTGGTCGGCCGGCTCGCACTGGGTCGACGCCTGGCAACGGGACGGCGCGACCTGGCTGCACGACCTGCGCATCGAGGAACTCTTCCCGCTGCGCCGCTGGGCCACCGTCCTCACCCACGCCGACGTGCTCGCCTCCGCCGGCCTCGGCGACTACCGGGACCAGCTGCTGCGCGCCGAGGTAAACGGACAGTTGGCCGAGGAGGCGTACCGGCGTGGCGTCGCCGCCGCCTCCCTCGGAGAGAGGCTACGAACCGGCGGGCTGCAGTACTTCGACCGGGAACTGCACGACGACGAGATCGCCCAGTTCGAGACGGCCGCCGGTGAGCTGCGGTCGGCGCTGCCCGAGCGCCTGCCCTCGGTGCTGGTCCGCCGCCGCCCGTTCAGCCCTTCCGACCGGCGGGGCCGCTTCGCCGACTTCGCGGCGGAACTGCGCCGCAAGCGCGGCGGCCGGTCCTTCCGGGAGCTGTTCGAGCACTATCCGGACGCCGTGCTGGCGTTGACGCCGTGCGTGCTGGTCAGCCCCGCCTCGGCGGCGAACTTCCTGGCCCCGGGAAGCCAGCGCTTCGACCTGGTCATCTTCGACGAGGCGTCGCAGATCCGGGTCGCCGAGGCGATCGGCGCGATGGGGCGGGGCAGTGCCGTGGTGGTCGTCGGCGACTCCCGGCAGATGCCGCCGACCAGCATCATGCAGGCCAGCCACACCGTTGACGACGTCGACGAGGGCGACGGCCCGGCGCTGGAGGACCTGGAGAGCATCCTCAGCGAGGCCGTCGAGTCGGGGCTGCCGCAGCGGTGGCTGTCCTGGCACTACCGCAGCCACGACGAGTCGCTGATCGCCTTCTCCAACCGGTACTACTACGACAACAAGCTCTCCAGCCTCCCGTCGCCCGGCATGAGCAGCTCCGCCGGCATCGCCTGGCGGCGGGTCGACGGCCGGTACGACCGCGGCGGCTCGCGGACCAACGACGTCGAGGCGCGGGCCGTCCTCGCCGACATTACCCGGCGCCTGCACGACCCGGCCACCGCCGGGCAGTCGATCGGTGTGGTCACCTTCAACATTCAGCAGCGGGACCTCATCCTCAACCTGCTGGAAGACAGCGCCGACCCGACCATCCGCGAGCAGCTCTCCGGCGCGGTCGCCGAGCCGATCTTCGTCAAGAACCTGGAGAACGTGCAGGGCGACGAGCGGGATGTCGTGCTGTTCTCCCTGGCCTTCTCCACCAACCCGGAGACCGGCCAGCTTCCGCTGAACTTCGGTCCGCTGAGCCAGGCCGGCGGTGAGCGGCGGCTCAACGTGGCGATCACCCGGGCCCGCCGGCAGGTGGTGCTGTTCTCGTCCTTCAACCCGTCGGACATCGACCTGTCCCGCACCTCGGCCGTCGGCACGCAGCACCTGCGGGCGTACTGCGAGATGGCCGCCGCCGGCGCCGACCGGCTGGGCGACCTGACCACCGATCGGACCGAGCGGCGCAGCCGCATCCGCGACGAGGTGGCCGCCGCGCTGCGCGACCGCGGCCACGAGGTCCGCACCTCACACGGCCTGTCCGACTTCACGGTGGACCTCGCCGTACGCCGGCCGGGCTCGGCCCGCTGGCAGGTGGCCGTCATGCTGGACGGCCCCGACTGGAGCGCCCGCCCGACGGTGGCCGACCGGGACCTGGCGCCCGCCCTGCTCCGGACCATCATGGGCTGGCCGGAGGTGGTGCGGTTCTGGCTCCCGGCGTGGATCCACGACCGGTCCGCGCTGCTCGACCGCGTCGATGAGGCCGTCGCGAAGGCCGACGCTCCAGAGCCGCCCGCGCCAGCGGAGGCCGTCGCGCCCCGCGGCACGGTCGATCTGCCGGCGCCCCGCGCTGCCGAGGACGTCGAGCAGGTCCACCTGGTCGAGCTTTCGGGTCCACGCGTCGCGGAGGACACCGAGCCCGCCACGGGAGCGTCGCCGGCACCCGTCACGGGCCTCGCCGTCGCCTCCGCGCCGGCCCCCGTCGCGAGCGCGCCGCCGGCGACGACCGGCGCCATCGAAGTCAGTCCCTTCGTCCCGTACGCCCCGACGCCGCTCGGCGACCAGAGCGACCTCGACCTGCTCTCCACCGACCAGCGGGTACGCGGGCTCGTCCGGGAGGCGCTGCGCGAGATCATCGCGGCGGAGGGCCCGGTCGAACAGCACCGGCTCGCCCGCTTGGCCCTGGCCCGGTTCGGCTTCCTGCGTACCCGGGAGGACCGGCGTCTCGCCGTGCTCGCACTCGTCGACACCCGCCGGCTGTACGGCCATCCCACCGTGGGGCGGTACGCCTGGCCCGAAGGGACGGATCCGCAGACCTACCGCGCGTACCGGGTCACCCAGGCGAGCAACGACCGGGCGTTCGAGGAGGTGCCGCCCGAGGAGGTCGCGAACGCGTTCGTGCACGTTCTGCAGAGCGTCTCAAGCATGGACGAGGAGCGCCTGCTGCGCGCGGGGCTGGAGCGCCTCGGCTACCGGCGGCGCACCGACAAGATCGACAAGCTGCTCCGGTACGGCCTGCACGTCGCGGTGACCAGCGGCCGAATCCGGTTCGACCAAGAGGGACGCCTCACCCTGGGTTGACGTGTCACCAACGTGACCGTGCTTGGGCAAAGGCCTCGCCGGTTACGCCGGCCAACTTTCGCTTGTCTCATGGTGCACCGCGTTCGTCCGGCCGACGACCGATCACCTTGCCAGCAGATAAGCGATGGTCGCGATCATGCCCGGCGCTCGATCGCCTCTGAGCGGCAGGGTATGCACCTGCCAGCGGGTTGGCCAATGTGCCCCGGACGCGAGCAGCGGCGGCCGCCGCCGGTCATCGGCGGCGCCGTGCCGCCACGCTCGGCGCAACCCGGAGCGCGGGTCTGCTTTTTCTGCCGAGCAAACCGGTCGGAAGCCGGTGCCCGCCTGTCTTTCGTTGATTGGTCTTCAAGGCTTCGGGTGACACCCTGGCTGTCACCCCCCGCCGGCCGAATCTGTCACCCTGCCCTGCTGATTTGTCACCCCAGAGGCGGTTCCCGTCCGCCCGTCTCCGCTGACGAGGCGGTAGACGCGGGTGGCGATCCCGGCGGCCTTGGACACGGCCAGGCGGCCGAGCTGAACCAGCTTGGTGAGGCATCGCTGCAACGTCCGCTCTGAACAGCCGGCGTAGTTGGCGATGGTGGCGACCGAAGGCCAGGCCTTACCTTCCTGGTTGGCGTGTGCAGCGATGGCGATAGCCACGGCACGCTCGTTCTTCTCAAGATCTTTCGTCGCGAGAAGAGCGACTTTAACGGCTAGACTCATTGGCGTCGGACCTCCTACGTCCGCCTGGGCCACGGGCAGGTGTTCTGCGCCGACGCGGCCGAGCTTCATGTGGCATCCTGCGCCGCACCAGCGGCGGGTTCAGTGATCTACGTTCACCTATCGCTCACGGTCAAGTCGCAGAGGAGAGCCGGGGCATCCCAACCGGCCGTCGACTGCCTCCGGATCGAACTCCGCGAAGGGTCTCAGCCCGGATCCCGATACGAGCGCGCTGAGCGTCGGAGGTCGGCCCAGCGGCACGCCAGCGAAGGCTACCCACGGCCAGCCCGCGCCATCGGACGCTCAGCTCACGCCGTGGAGGTAATGGGGCCCTCGCCGCCGTGGGCCTCATGCGCGGCCAGCTGAACGGCGTGTAACAGCGCCCAAAGGCACCGAACGGCGCTCAGCTGCACCTACCACGACCTGCGGGTTTCCATTTCCGCAGGCCAGAGTCGACGGGGCGTCCTGCGGGAGACGAAGTGGTCACGCTTCGTTGTCCCGCCTGACCGGGGCAGCGGTCGTCCTGGACGCGCCGCCTCCAATTAGGAAGGACTGCAGTACATCGACGTATGAATTGGGCCTCGCCGTCGCGGCGTCGGCATGGATCCCGAGAGGTGAGACCGCTATCCCACCGACAACTCTCTGACCTGGGCTCCCTGCTCGGTGACCTCCTTGGCGGACCGAACGAGTCAGGCCCAGGGCCATCGGCAAGCCGCGCCCCGGTGGTCGGCCGGGTCTCCGGCGCCAGCTCGGTCAACCCGATGACCTAGCTGTACTGCCCAGGGACGTTGGTTGAGGTCGTGTGACGACACGACGTAGATAGACGTGATGACGAAGGCCTCCGGTTGTGGAGTGGAGCTGTCTAGGAACCGCTCCGCCAACCAGGAGGCCTTCGTGTCCCACGCTAATGCCGCTTTGACTCCTCGTGCACGTCTTCGGCTCGCGCGTCTGATCGTGGACCAGGGGTGGCCGGTCGCCCGGGCCGCGGAACGCTATGACGTGTCCTGGCCGACGGCGAAACGATGGGCGGTGCGCTACGCCGAGCTCGGGCCCGAGGGAATGGCCGACCGGTCGTCACGGCCGCACCACAGCCCTACCCGCACCTCCCAGCCGCTGGTCCGAAAGGTCGTGCACCTGCGGTGGAGACACCGCCTGGGCCCGGTGCAGATCGCCGGCCGCCTCGGCATGCCCGCCTCGACCGTTCACGCGGTGCTGACCCGCTGCCGGGTCAACAAGCTGTCGCACATCGATCGGCGCACCGGTGAACTGGTGCGCCGCTACGAGCACGACCAGCCCGGAGCGATGCTGCACGTCGACGTCAAGAAGCTCGGCCAGATCCCCGACGGCGGCGGCTGGCGCTACGTCGGCCGCATCCAGGGCAAGCGGCCCAGGGCCCAGCCGTCGGTCAGGGTTCGGTGGAAGCGTTCGACCTTGCCGTTGGTCTGGGGCCGGTAGGGGCGGGTCTTCTTCGGGCTGATGCCCAGTTCGGTGCAGGCGTCGCGCCAGGCGTAGGACTTGTAGGCGGCGCCGTTGTCAGTGAGCACCCGCTGCACGGAGACGCCTCTGGCGGTGAACCATGCGACCGCGCGACGCAGCACGGCGATGGCGGTAGCGGCTTTCTCGTCATCGCAGATCTCGGCATATGCCACCCGCGAATGGTCATCGACGACGGTATGCACGAACGCCGTTCCTACCTGCGGTTGCCAGAGGTGGTTACGGGCTCCGGTGCGCCGGGCGGTCGCCTCCCGATTGCGCTTCTACTCCTCCGAAGCCGCCCGCCGCAAAGCCCTGCCTACCTGGCTACATCACTACAATCACCACCGGCCCCACACCGCAACCGGCGGCAGCCGCCCATCACCAGGTTGACCAACGTCCCTGGGCAGTACACCTAGCCCAGGGCGTCGCCGCTGTTGCTCTTCAACACGGCCAGCGGAGCCCGCGAGCCTGAGGGCCTAGGAACAGCTGCTCGTCGACATTGGCGATCAGACGGGCTTGACGGATCACGTGATGGATGGGGCTCGCACGTGAGACCCACGAGCCAGATCGCGGGCTCAACCAACGGTAGCGGCGTGTCGTGCTGGTGAAAGTGGATGAGACCCGCCGAGGCTGTCGGGTGCCCTGTTCGGCTGCTGCGTCAACAAGACCTTCCCGATGTGCACTCCGCTCTCTAGATGCTTGTGCGCCGCGAGCGCGTCCGACATGGGGAACTGCGAATCGACGACGGGCAGGAGTTTCCGGGATTCGATCAGCGGCCAGAAGGCTGCCTGGGTGGCGCGTACGATCTCGCCTTTCTCTGCTCGTCCGCGCTGGCGCAGGGACGTGGCATGGACCGTTGCCTGCTTCGCCATGAGAGGACCGATGTTAAAGCTGCCCTGCCTGCCGCCCTGGGACCCGATGATGACGATTCGCCCTCCCCGCGCGAGAAGGCCGATGTTCCGGTCCAGGTTGTTGGGGCCCACGTTGTCGAGGACCAGATCCGCCCCGCGGCCTCCGGTCGCCTCGAGCACAAGGAAGGGTAGATCTTCTTCGCGGTAGTCCCATGCCTGTTCGGCGCCCAGTTCGACACAGAATTTCACCTTCGCCTCAGTGCCGGCGGTTGCGAAGACGCGACAGCCGAGTGCGACAGCCGCCTGGATGGCGGTGGTCCCGATGCCACTCGCTCCGCCGTGTACGAGGACGGCGGTGCCCGGCTGTGCCTGGCCCACCATCACCAGGTTCGACCAGACCGTGGCCGCGACCTCTGGCAGCGCGGCGGCGACCGCTACCGACATGTCCTGGGGCACTGGAAGAGTCAGAGTTCGGTCGACGCAGACGTACTCGGCGTACCCGCCACCGTCGAGCAGGGCGCACACCTGTTCGCCGATGTGATGTGCCGAGACCCCTTCCCCGACCTCGACGATCTCGCCCGCGCACTCGAGGCCGAGAACCTGCGATGCGCCGGCGGGCGGGGGGTAGAGACCCTTGCGTTGCAGGATGTCCGCTCTGTTCAGCGCGGATGCCGCCACGCGGATCAGGACCTCGTTCGCCTCGGGCCTGGGGGTCTGGACCTCTGTCCATCCGAGGGCGCCATCGCTGGTGACTGTCACGGCATGCATGGTGCGAAGTCCTCCGGGTTGTTCATCTGCTGGGGGACGCGGCGCGACTGGTGGATGAGCTGCAGCTTCTGCGACAGGTCTCGACCGATGTCGCGCAGTCGACTCTCCGGCAGCCGGTCGGCCGGCCCAGTGACGTTGACGGCGGCGGTCGCCTCGCCCGACGAGTCCCGTAGGGGTGCGGCGACGGCATGTGCGCCGGGAATGGTTTCGCCGAAGCTGATCGCGTATCCGTCGTGGCGCGCCTGTCGGAGGTCGGCTCGGAGCTTGGCCTGATCGAGCCCGGGGGCAGGTTCACGGAGGACTGATTCGATCTGGTCCGGGCGAAGCCAGGCGAGGATCGCTTTGCTGGCCGCCGCCGCTGTCAGCGGATAGGTGTGCCCGATTCCCGATACCACCCGGACGCGGTGCGGGCTCTCGAGCTCCAGGACGCAGACCCGCTGGCTCCCTACCCGTACGTGTAGTCCCACGGTCTCCCCGGTTTCCACCCTGAGGGTCTCGAGAAGGGGGCCGACATACGCGAACGCGGAGTGGCCTATATCGGTCAGTTGCGCCAGCCGAAGCACGGCCGGGCCGACGCTGAACCGGCGGGAGACCTCGTCGCGCGTGAGGAACCCCCGATCCACCAGGGCGAGTGCGATCCTGTGCGCCGTCGGAGCGGTCAGCGCCGTCGCCTCTGCGATCTCTGCGATCGTCATTGCAGGCCGTGACTGGCTGAATGCGTCCAGTACGGCAAGCGCCCGGTACACCGCCTGGGCACCGGGAACTACGCCCTCGCCGGTCACTCTCCACCCCCATGTGGCTCGGTGATTGGACCTCTATTGACTGCCGCTGTGGGGCATCTTACAGTGACTCCACCTTATAGAAGCAACCTCCACATTGTGGAGACTTTCCGGGAGGCGCCATGCGTCGGAGCCGATGGACATCAAGACCTTCCCGCGTGCTGCTCGTCGCCGGACTTGCACTCGCGATCAGCGGATGCGGGGCGGCCTCGGACGCTGGTGATCAGGCGGGCAAGCAGTACGTGATCGGCTCCTGGACGCGCGGCTTCAGCGTCGTCCTGACCGACCGCGTTGCCGAGACTGCTACCGGCGACAAGCAGTTGAAGGTCACCAACTACTCCGACCTCCAGCAGCTCTACACCGATGTGCTCTCGGGCAAGGCCGACATGACCATCGGCGGCCCGGACGTATTCGCCAGCCAGGCCGCGAAGGGCGCCCCGATCCACATCGCCGCGACGGTCTCGCCGAACTCCACCGCCCTGGTCGGCAAGTCGGACATCACGTCGGCCGCGGACATCAAGGGGAAGCGCATCGCCGCCATCACCACCAGCGGCGGGTGGCGTATCACCAAAGCCCTGCTCGCCGACAAGTTCGGGGTCAAGGAGGGCAAGGACTTCGAGGTCGTCAACGTGCCCAACGCCGAGAGCGGCGTGACCCAGGTGGCCGCCGGCACCGCGGACTTCGCGGTCGGCTGGGAACCGGCTGTCACGTCGGCCGTGCGGGCCAACCCGGGGATGAAGGTGGCGTTCAGCTCCTCAGGCGCCAAGCCCGGCGAGACCTTCGGTACCGGGTGGCAGCTCGTCCTCGCGGTCCGCGACAGCGTGAACAAGGAGGCCGAGCAGCGCGCCGTCCAGCGCCTGCAGGAGGCGGCCCAGTGGCTGAACGAGCACCCGGACGAGGCTGACAAGTACGCCGCCAAGCAGGGGTTCAAGCCGGGCACGGCGGCCAACGTGATGCAGCAGTCGGTGCACGCCTTCGTGGTCAAGCCGGTCGAAGGCGAGATCGTCACCCAGCTCAAGGACCAGCTCGCGCTGATCCACCGGACCGGAACCAACGAGAAGGAGCCGCCAGCGCGGTTCTACGGCGCGTCGAACTGACGCAGCCGACCACCACCCAAGCAGCCAGCGAGAGGGGCAGACCTTGCCCGACACCGGAGTCACCACCCGTCCGACCCCACTGAATCACGACCCCAGCGCCGCGATCCCTGAGCCTGCTGTGCCTCCGGACGCTGCGACCGGCGGCTGGCGGCGGCACCTGTCCTCCCGGCGATCTCAGCTGTGGACAGCGCTCGTGCTGCTGGTCATGCTCGCCGGGATCCAGATAGCCAGCCTGTTCATGCCGGAGTACGTCTTCCCAGACCTCCCGGCGATCGGTCAGGCGCTGATGGAGGTCCTGCGCGATGAGCGCGGCGACATCATCGCCACCGTCGCGCGGTTCACCGGCGCCCTGCTGGGCGCGATGATCGCCGGCTGGGCCATCGGCCTGCTGATGGGCGCCTTCCGCAACACCGTCGGCGAGCTGCTGCGACCGGTGTTCGGCATCATGCAGGCGGTCCCGGCGTTGTCGTGGATCCTGGTCTCGGTCATCTGGCTGCACAGCGTCGAGGCGCGGATCTTCTTCATCGTCTTCGTCATCGGCGTCCCGTTCTTCGTGGTCGCCGTCTTCGAGGGCATCCGCAACATCGACCACGAGCTGATGGAGGGCATCGGCCAGTTCCGGCCGTCCCGCCTGCAGATCTTGCGGGTGCTGTTCATTCCACAGTCGCTCACCTACATGCTGATGACCCTCCGCAGCGCCGGCGCGTTCTGCCTGCGGATCCTCGTGTTCGCCGAGCTGATCGGCGCGACCGCCGGCGTCGGGT
This sequence comes from Micromonospora sp. AP08, assembly GCF_008085935.1. Classification (NCBI taxonomy): domain Bacteria; kingdom Bacillati; phylum Actinomycetota; class Actinomycetes; order Micromonosporales; family Micromonosporaceae; genus Micromonospora; species Micromonospora sp. AP08. Next base: position 344,406 of record NZ_VSEZ01000002.1, on the reverse strand, counting down.
ACTCGATGGGACTCGCGCAGGCAAACTTCCGGATCGACCTGATCTTCGCCTGGACCGTGGTGTTGATCGTGTTCAACTTCCTCCTCACGGCGGTCGTCGATCTGGCCGAACGGTATCTGCTCAGGTGGCGCAGGGAGGCGGTCGTCCGATGACCGAGGAAACGTTGGTTGAGATCGACCAGGCTTCGGTGAGCTTCGACTCGGTGTGCGCGGTCGACCGGTTCAGTCTGCGACTGCCCCGCGGCGAGCGGGTCGCGCTGATGGGCCGGACCGGCGCCGGCAAGTCGACAATTCTGTCACTGCTGGTCGGTTCGATGCGGCCGACCTCGGGCAATGTGCGCATCCTCGGGCTGGACCCGTACGCGCAGCACGCTCAGCTCCAAGGCCGGGTCGCCATGGCCTTCCAGACGCCCCGGCTGCTGCCGTGGCGGACCGCGCTTGGCAACGTGGCCGTCGGCCTGGAGATCTTGCGCCGGCCCAAGACCGAACGCAAGCGGATCGCCGAGGAGTGGCTCGGCCGGGTCCACCTGCAGGACGCTCTGCACAAGTACCCGAGCCAGTTGAGCGGAGGGATGCGCCAGCGCGTGTCGCTGGCCCGCGCCTTCGCCGTAGAGCCGGAGCTGATCTTCCTCGACGAGAGCTTCTCGGCGCTCGACGAAGTCACCGCCCGCAACCTCCGGGCCGACTTCGTCGAGCTGTGCGAGTCGACGGGAACCTCCGCCGTCATCGTCACGCACAGCATCGAGGAGGCGTTCACGGTGGCCGACCGGGTCATCGTGCTCGGCCGCCCGGCCCGCGTGCTGTGCGAGTACGACACGGCGCCCGTACGCGCGGCCGGCCAGGCGGAGCTGGAGGCGGTCAGCACCGAGATCCGGGCCCGGCTGGCCGAGGAGACGGCCGTTCCGGTGCGCTGAACCGCGGCCGGCACGTGACCGACAGAGACGAGACGGACAACTACCGCCGAGGGGCACTCGGTGCGAGCGAGAGGGCGTGGCAGGGGATGCGGATTGCGATCGTAGGCGGCGGAATCGGGGGACTCGCTACCGCCGTGTGCCTGGAGCGGCAGGGCTTCGACGACATCGTCCTGCTGGAGCAGGCACCGGAGTTCAAGGAGATCGGCGCCGGCATCCAGGTGTCCAACAACGGCGCCCGCCTGCTGCGGCACCTCGGCCTCGAGGACGAGCTGCGGGCGTGGGGCGTTGTCAGCCGGGGCAACTACTACTACGACATCGAAGACGGCGAGCTGATCCTGGAGACCAGGGCCGGCGAGTGGGGTGAAAAGACCTACGGCGCGCCGTTCTTCCACATCCACCGCCACCACCTTCTGGACCTCCTGCGCCGTGCGGTCACCCGGACCCAGCTGCGCCTGGGCACCACCGTCACCGGAGTGGAGCAGGACGGCCGCGTCGCGCGGCTCACCACGGCCGCCGGTGACGTCATCGAGGCCGACGTGGTGATCGGGGCGGACGGCATCCGCTCGACCCTGCGCGCCCAGCTGTTCGGCAAGCAGGACCCGGAACCCTCCGGCTACCTCTGCTGGCGGGCGCTCATCCCACGGGAGCGCCTCGAGGGCGTGGACGTCCCGCCGAGCTGCACGGCGTGGTGGGGGCCCGACCGCAGCGGCGTCGTCTTCTGGGTCAACGGCGGCACCCACATGAACTTCGTCGGAACCGTGCCGTCGGGCGAGGTCCGCTCGGAGGCGTGGGAGTCCCGCGGGGACATCGACGACCTGCGGCGCTCGTACGCGGGCGCGACCGAGCCCCTGGCCACCATCGTCAATGCCATCGACACCCCGTTCATCACCGGCATTTTCACCCGCCCGTTGCTGGAGCAGTGGTCGGTGGGGCGGATCGGACTGCTCGGGGACGCCGCGCACCCGATCTGGCCCTTCCTGGCCAACGGCGCGACCCAAGCGATCGAGGACGCGTACGTCCTGTCGCGGTGTCTCGCCCGCGGCTCCGTCGACACGGTCGAGGAGTCCCTGCGCGAGTTCCAGCAGCGACGGTGGGACCGCGTCGCGGAGGTCGCCCGTGTCTCGCGGGAGATGGCGACCGTGTACCACCTCAGCGACCCGGAGGCCATCACCAGGCGCAACGAGCAGATGCGTGAACGAGCCAAGACCGACCCGTACGGCCTGTGGCTGCGCGGCTGGCTCTGGGGCTACGACGTGGTCTCGGCGGCCGACGCCCCGCTTGACCGGCCGGTGGAGATCCAGGCACCCACTCTCGTCTGAGCCGGCATCGGAAGGAAGGAGGACACGATGAGGGACGTCGGCCAACTCGTGGCCAGCGCTGCCCGGCGGTTCGGCAACCGGGTGGCGGTGGACGGCCCCGGCGGCACGGTGACCTTCGCCGAGCTCGGCGACCGGGTCACCCGGCTGGCCAACGGGCTGCGCGCTATGGGGCTGCGGTCGGGCGACCGCGTGCTCGACCTGCAGTCCAACCAGAACAGCTACATCGAGACTGACCTGGCCATCCGCAGTGCCGGCCTTGTGCGCGTCGCACTCAACTACCGGCTGCACCCCGACGACTGGGCGCGGATCGCCGACGACTGCGGCGCAGCGGCACTGATCTACGACGCCCGCTTCGCGGAGCAGGCGGAGTCGCTGTGCTCGGGCTTCGCCGGCCGGCTCGTCGTGGTCGGCGACGGCCCCGGCACGCCGTACGAACGGCTGCTGACGGACGCGAGCCCCGCGGGGCTGGGGCCGCTCGACGTCGACGAGCTGTGCGGACTGCACTATTCGAGCGGCACGACCGGCCACCCGAAGGGTGCCCTGCGTACCCACCGCAACTGGTTCGCCAGCCTGGTGAACATGAGCTACGACGTGCTCGGCGGACGGCCCGGCCCCGACGACGTCTACGTGCACGCCGGTCCGATCACCCACACCAGTGGGCTGTTCGTCCTGCCGTTTCTGGTGGCCGGCGCGGCGCAGCTGATCCTGCCGTCCTGGGACCCGGACGCGTTCATTGAGGCGGTGGAGCACCGGGGTGCCACGCACACCGCGCTGGTCCCGACCATGGTCGCCCGACTGCTAGCCCGTCCCGACATCGACCGCCAGCGGCTGGCGAGGCTGAAAATGCTCGGTTACGCCGGCGCCCCGATGCCCCCCGAACAGATGAGACAGGCCTACGACCTCCTCACCCCACACCTCGTGCAGTACTACGGCCTCGTCGAGGCGATTCCCCCGGTCACGGTTCTCGACGCGGCCGACCACGTACGGGGCCTCGCCGACGACCCGGAGCTGCTCACCTCGGCCGGTCGGCCCGCCCTGGGCGTGGAACTGGCCATCGTGGATGAGTCCGGCCGGCGGCTGCCCGCCGGGCATGTTGGCGAGGTCATCACCCGGGGCGACCACGTGATGCGCGGCTACTGGAACGCCGAGGGCCGCGACGACCTGTCCAAGGCCGTCCGCGACGGCTGGCTGCACACTGGCGACCTCGGCCGGCTGGACTCCGCCGGCAGGCTCTACCTCGTCGACCGCAAGGGAGACATGATCATTTCCGGTGGCTACAACATCTACCCCCGCGAGGTGGAGGACGTCATCGCGGAGGTGCCGGGTGTCGCCGAGGTCGCGGTGCTCGGCGTCGACGACCCGGACTGGGGCCAGCGTGTGACAGCCCTCTACACGGTGCACAGCAACGCCACCGTCACCGACGACCAGGTGCTCGACCACTGCCGCCAGCGGCTGTCGTCGTACAAGAAACCCAAGGAGCTGCGCCGGGTCGACAGCTTCCCGCTCAGTTCCACTGGGAAGATCGCCAAGAAGGTCCTTCGCGAGCGGCTCCTCACTGAGGCGGCGAGTCTGTGACGCGCCGGCTGAAGGTGGACTACGCGCCGGCGGGGGCCGAGCGACCCGGCGAGTACCCCTACACCCGTGGGATATCGGCCGAGCCCAAGCCCTGGATCATGGGCCAGTATGCGGGCTTTGGCACTCCGGCCGACTCCAACCGTCGGTTCAAGACACTGCTGGACGCCGGGGTGACCGGGTTCTCCGTGGCGTTGGACCTGCCGACCCAGATGGGCCTGGACTCCGACGACCCCCGGGCGGCCGGCGAAGTCGGCCGGGTGGGCGTCGCCATCGACTCACTGGCCGACATCGAGACCCTCATGGACGGCATCCCGCTCGAGTCGATCTCACAGGTACGCACTACCGCCAACTCCGTGGGCTACGTGTGGGCGGCGATGTTCATCGCGCTGGCCGAGAAGCGCGGTGTCGACCCGGGCGAGTTCGGCATGTTCATCCAGAACGACGTGCTCAAGGAGTTCATCGCCCGCGGCACCCAGATCTTCCCACCGAAGCCCTCGCTGCGCTTGGCGGTGGACACCATCGAGTACGTCGCCCGCAAGGTGCCACGCTGGGTGCCGCTCGCCATGTCCGGCTACCACATTCGGGAATCGGGCGCCGACGCCGTCCAAGAGATCGCCTTCACCTTCGCCAATGCCCGCGCGTACCTCGACGAGGCGGTTCGGCGCGGGGTATCGGTCGACGAGGTCGCGCCGACGCTGTTCACATTTCTCGCCATCACCATGGACTTCCTGCCCGAGGTGGCGAAGCTTCGCGCGGCGCGCCGAGTCTGGGCAAGGCTCATGCGGGACACCTACGGTGCCCGCGATCCCCGCTCACAACAGCTACGCATCTTCGCGTTCACCGCCGGCTCGACGTTGACCGCGCAGCAGCCCCTGAACAACGTGGCGCGCACGACGGCCGAGACCCTCACCGCCGCGCTGGCCGGCGTACAGACCCTGCACGTGTCCGCCTACGACGAGGCGCTCGGCGTACCCACCGAGGCCGCCGCGACCCTCGCCTTGCGCACCCAGCAGGTCGTGGCGAATGAGACCGGCCTGGTGCACACCCTCGACCCGCTGGCCGGCTCGTACGCCGTCGAGACGCTCACCGACGACCTCGAGCGGCGCATCTTCGACGAGCTGGACCGCATCGAGCGGCGCGGCGGCGCGCTGGCGTGCATCGAATCGGGCTGGTTTGCCCGGGAGCTCTCCGACGCGGCCTACGCCCACGCGCGGCAAGTGGAAAGCGGCGAGCGGATCGTGGTGGGGGTCAACCGCTATCCGGCGCAGACCGAGCCGCTCGAGGTCTTCAGGGTCGACCCCGCGCTTGAGGAGGCCCAGGCGCGGTCGCTCGCCGCGTTGCGGGACCGCCGCGACGGCGTGGCCGTGGCCGCGGCGCTCGAGGACCTCACCGCTGCGGCAAAGGCCGGCGAGAACATCATGCCGGCGTGCATCGACGCGGTCCGCGCGTATGCGACGGTGGGGGAGATCGTCGACAGGCTCCGTGAGGTCCACGGGCCGTGGATGCCGAGTACCTCCTTCTGACTACCGATGTTCAGCTACCAGCTTCTCCTCGTTGTCGGAATCGCCGCATGTGTCGGCGCCCTCGTACAGAGCTGTGTGGGCTTCGGCCTCGGTGTCGTTGCGGCACCGGTCATCACCGTGGCCGACCCGTCGCTGATGCCCGCGTCGCTACTCGTGATCAACGGCCTGTTGCCGCTGTTGACACTGGCTTGGGAGTGGAAGCACATCGACTTCCGCGGCCTTGGCTGGGCGCTGGTCGGCCGCATCCCCGGCACGATCTGTGGCGTCTGGCTGGTCGCCGCGTTCCCCGGGCGCGGCATGGAGGCCGTGGTCGCCATGACGGTGCTGGTGGCCGTGGGCATCAGCCTGCTACCCGTGGAGGTGCCCCGGACGCGTCTGACCCTGTCCCTCGCGGGCGGCGTCGCCGCAGTCACCGGCACCACAGCCGCCATTGGAGGGCCGCCCATGGCGCTCATTTACCAGCGCGCGGGAGCCGCCCGACTGCGCGCCACCCTCGGGGCGTTCTTCGTCGTCGGCGCGGTCGGCTCGCTTGGCATGCTGCAGCTGGCCGGTCATCTCGAGCGGCGCTCGGTCATCGGCGGCCTGTTCATGCTCCCCTTCGTCGCTATCGGATTCGCACTGGCGGCCCCGCTGCGCCGGCACCTCGACGCGGGACGTATCCGGCCCGCCGTGCTCGCCGTCGCCGCGTGCGCAGCCACGGCTCTGCTTGCCAGGGCCGCTCTCTAGAAGTCCCCACGGCCGCCACCAACGACAAGACGCGCCGGTACGCCACGAGGCGGTCCCGGGCGTTCTGAACGGAAAGGACCTCAAGTGGCTGATGTCTTCGTCCTCGACGCCGCGCGTACGCCCGTCGGCCGCTATGGCGGCGCCCTGGCGGACGTGCGTCCCGACGATCTCGCCGCCCATGTCGTACGGGCGCTGGTCGATCGGTCCCCGGCACTCGACCCCGCCACGATCGACGAGGTTGTCTTCGGCAACGCCAACGGAGCCGGTGAGGACAACCGCAACGTCGCCCGGATGGCGGTCCTTCTCGCCGGACTACCGACGTCGGTGCCGGGCGTGACGGTCAACCGGCTGTGCGGATCAGGCCTGGAGGCCGTCGTCCAGGCCACACGCGCGATCGAGACCGGCGACGCCTCACTCGCGCTGGCCGGGGGAGTCGAGTCCATGAGCCGCGCGCCGTGGGTCCTGCCCAAACCCGCCCGGGCCTATCCGCGCGGACACGAAACGCTGCACTCCACGACGCTCGGCTGGCGCATGGTCAACCCGCGCATGCCCCAGGAGTGGACGATCGCCCTCGGCGAAGGCGCGGAACTGATGGCCGACATCTACGGCATTTCCCGGGAGGCCCAGGACGCCTTCGCGCTGCGCAGCCACACACGCGCCGCTGCAGCGTGGAAGAACGGCATCTACGACGGCGAGATTGTGCCCGTTGACGGAAGCGGATTGACCAGCGACGAGGGCATCCGCGGGGATGCCACGGCGGAGACGCTGGCCGGCCTCAAACCGGTCTTCCGTACCGACGGCACGGTAACCGCGGGCAACTCTTCACCGCTCAATGACGGAGCGGCGGGCCTGCTGCTGGGTGACGAGGCCGGCGCACGCGGCACCGGCCGCGAGCCGCTGGCCCGTATAGCCGGCCGGGCAGCCACCGGCGTCGACCCTCACATGTTTGGCATTGGACCGGTGCAGGCTGCATGGACCGCGCTGGAGCGAGCCGGTATCGGTTGGGATGACCTGTCCGTGGTCGAGCTCAACGAGGCGTTCGCGGCGCAGGCCCTGGCCTGCCTGGCCGAGTGGAAGGAGCTTGATCCGGAGATCGTGAACCCCAACGGCGGCGCCATCGCCATCGGTCACCCACTCGGCGCCTCAGGCGCCCGCATTCTCGGCAGCCTGGCGCACGAGCTTCACCGGCGCGGCGGTGGGTGGGGTCTCGCCGCACTCTGCATCGGCGCCGGACAGGGGCTCGCTGTCGTACTCGAGGCCTGCTGATGAGTGCACCGCTAGACGCGAACCGAGCAGCCCAGCTGTCGCGCGACCAGGAACAGGAGGAAGGCTTGCAGGAGGTCTCATACCCCACGCACCGCGTCGCTGGTCGCAGGCCGGTCGATGTCCACGCCGTTGTGGAAGGCCCCGAAGGCGCCCCTGTTGTCGTTCTGTCCCCAAGCCTCGGCAGTACCCACGCGATGTGGGAGCCGCAGGCGGTATCACTTCGCGACCGGTTCCGCGTGGTGCGCTACGACCATCGCGGCCACGGCGAGTCGCCCGTACCGCCCGGACCCTACGAACTGGCGGACCTTGGCGCCGACGTACTGAGGTTGCTGGACCGGCTGGAGGTCCAGGCGGCTCATTTCTGCGGGCTTTCCTTGGGGGGCATGACCGGCATGTGGCTCGCAGCGCACGCTCCCGAACGCGTCCGCCGGCTCGTCCTATGCTGCACGTCCGCCCGCCTCGGACCGCCGGAGTTCTGGGCGGAACGGGCGGACTTGGTTCGGCGAGAGGGAACCGCAGCGGTAGCCGATGGCGTCGTGACGAGGTGGTTCACCCCCGGCTGGGTACGGTCGCACCCGGAGGTCGTCCGGGACATGCAAGCGATGGTGGCCGCTACGCCGGCGGAAGGCTACGCATCCTGCTGCAGCGCCATCCGCCGCATGGACCTCACCGACGCCCTGCCTAGGATCCGCGCCAAGACGCTCGTCATCGCGGGTTATGAGGATCCGTCCACTCCACCCGAGCACAGCCACGCGATCGCCGAGGGCATCAGGGACGCACGTCTCGAGGTGCTCTCGCCCGCCGCGCACCTCGCCAACGTCGAGCAGCCAGAGGCCCTCACCCGTCTTCTCGTCGAGCATCTACTCGGGGAGGAGGAATAATCGGGTGCACGTCTCACTTGCGGATTCGGTACATACGACGTCAGTCGGGCGCAGCAACGGGCGCCGGTCCCGAGGTTCACGCGGGCATCCTGTCGGCAAACGGCTCCGAGTGCCGCGGGGCCGCCTTCCCCGACCAGCAGATGTACGGCAAGGCGATGCCAATCAAGACCTTTCAGGCGCAGATCTCAGGTGATCTGGCCCGAGTGACCTACACCTATGACGTGCCTGCCCTGAACCAGAACAAGGAGCCGTGGGTGCGGGAAGACGGCACGTGGAAGCAGGACGACTGCTGAGCCTTGCCTCAAGTTCGGCACGCTCAGCCGCGCCAGCCTGAGCGATCGTTGGCGAGGCTCCGGTGGCGGTCCATCGGCGAGGATGAAACCGAGCTCGACCTCCACCACCGGAACCTCAAACACTCAGCGCCTTCGTGGCGCCGTCTCGGTCGAGTCGGCGACGAGGCTCCACTCGTCGACCATGTCGGTCAGATGGCCCGAGGCGTTTTTGAAGGTCAGGTACTTGCCGCAGCTGACTGCTACCAGGCCTTTCCGCGGATCGGGGGCACGTCGAGGTCGGGCTCGTCGCCGCGGTGCTCGGCGAGCAGCTGCCGACGGATCGAACGCCAAGCGACCCGCTCCTGCCGGTGGGCGAGCTTACGGTGCGACTGGAAGGTGCAGAGCTGACAGCCGCAAAGGTTCGGGGCCTGAGCCGAGGGCTGCCGGTAGCAGCGAGTGCGGTTCCAGGCGGGCGAGGCGAGGTACTCGTCGAGGTCGCAGGGGCCGGAGCCGTGTCGGTGGATGTCGGTAAACCAGCGACGCAAGTGCGGATCCAGCTGCTGCACTCGCTCGGGTCGGTGAACGTCGGTACGGGCCATGTGACGACCGCCTTCCGGCCGCCCGCGCACGGTGCGCGGGACTTAACGCCTGGGTGGCATGTCGATCACCTCCAAGGGGTGGGGCGGACGCCTGGTATGCGAGTGGTGGGGGCGTGCCCGGCACCCAGATCAGCCGGGGGAACACCCGTTACAACTTTTTGGGTTGCGCCGTACATGTTAGGCCCGGGCTCCGACGAGATTTGACCACCTAGCCGCGGCCGGCGTCCTCGGCTACCAAGCAAAGCTCCGAGCTGGCGATAGCCGGGGAGCAGAGGGATGCCGGACCTGTACGCCGGTAGCGGTGGGTCGGCTGCGCGGCACGGGCGTCCACGACTCGTGGCTAGTGGGACATCTCGTCCATTTCCTGCTCCCGCTGACCTTGCCGCAGGCGCGGCGGTTCGTTCCCCTGTTCGACCCGAAGGCGGACAGGCGCCCATAGGTCGCCTGGTTCAGCGCGTTGATGGAGGCCCGAGCGGCGGACAGAACGTCGTACCCGGCTGACATAGTGACCAGCGGCCTTGTGACGGTGGCGACGGCCATGAGGATGTGGGAGTTGCGAGGGTGGGGGAGTTGATGACAGCGACTGTGCCGCTGTATGCGATTCAGAGCGACCGGGCTGCCGGTGTTCTCCTCGGTGCGGCGTGCGGTGACGCGCTGGGCGTGCCGTACGAGTTCGGACCGCCGCTTCCGGCGAACGAGCAGCCGGAGATGCGCGGTGGGGGACTCGGCCCGTACGCGCCGGGTGAGTACAGCGATGACACCCAGATGGCGATGTGCATCGCGGAGGTGTCCGCCACCGGGGCGGACCTGCGCCGCAGCAACTCCCTCGACCGCGTTGCCGGCAACTTTCTCCGGTGGAAGCGGGAGGGCGCCAGCGACATCGGGGCCCAGACCCGCAAGGTCCTGGACGCGGTCCCGCACGTGAGCGGACCGGGCATTGCCGCGGCGATGCGAAGCGCAGCCGCCGATCTGCACCGGCGGACTGGCCGCAGCGCCGGTAACGGGTCCCTGATGCGGACCGCGCCGGTTGCGCTGGCCTATCTCGGCGACCCGGAAGCGCTCGCGGAAGCCGCCCGCGCAGTCAGTGAGCTGACCCATTACGACCCCCTGGCTGCGGACGCGTGTGTGCTGTGGTGCGCCGGGATCCGCCGGGCGGTTCTCGACGGGACCTTCGACGGGGTACGCGAGGGTCTGGACCTGCTGCCCGCGCAACGCCGTGACCGATGGTCGGGCTGGTTGGCCGAGGCGGAGTCCAAGCCGCCGGAGCAGTTCCGACCCAACGGGTTTGTGGTCCCCGCGTTGCAGGCCGCCTGGTCGGCGATCACACACACCGACATCCCAGACCACAACCCGGGCCACGGCAGCTTCCCCTGCCAACATCTCGAACACGCCCTGACGGCAGCGATCCGTGCCGGCGACGACACCGACACCGTCGCGGCGATCGCCGGGGCCCTGCTCGGCGCCCGGTGGGGCTCCTCCGCGGTGCCCCTGGCCTGGCAGCGCGTCGTTCACGGCTGGCCGAGGCGGCGCGCGGCGGACCTGATCCGCCTGGCCGTGCTGACCGCCCAAGGCGGCCAAGCCGGCCAGGGCGGTTGGCCGGGCTGCGCCCGCGCGCCACGGCCTGTGGTTGCACCGTTGATGCAGGCACACCCGCACGACCCCGGGGTGATCCTCGGCAACCTCCACACCGACGCAGCTGCAGCGCGCGCCACCGCGGTGATCTCCCTCTGTCGCGTTGGCTGCGACGATTTCGACGACGTGCCCGTCGCCAACAGGGTCGGGGCGTGGCTCGTCGACCAGCCCGGCGCCAACGCACACCCGCACTTCGTGGTCGATCAGGCCGCCCGCATGCTGCTCGAGTTGCGCAAGGAGGGCCATGTCGTGCTGCTGCACTGCGCCGCCGGTCAGAGCCGCACGCCAGCGGTCGCCGCCCGCTACACAACCTTGACCACCGGCACACCGGCGCGCGCCGCGCTGGCCGAGCTGCGTCGGCTGCTCGACACGCACGGCTGGACACTCAACCCGGAACTACGGCAGGTCGTCGAACAGCTGTGACGCGCTACGCCGCGGCTGCTGTAGGCCGCGCAGGCACAGGCGAGAAGCCGGCTGCAGGCGAGGCGGACCTATGGCCCGGCCCATGAAGGGAGCGGCCCACACCACCTGCCGGAACAACTTTGGTGCGGTCGGGGGACCGCCTGCCCATGGAGACCGGGATCCCGGGGGGAGCGGGATGGAAGAAGACGGGTGCACGCAACGACAGCCAGCTGCACCCAACGGCACCGAACAGCAGTGAACGGCACTGGGGCCCACCTGCAGTTCTGCGCTTCCGGAGGTCGGCGGCGGTGCGACGTCCGGCTTCACACCGGATTGCTCAGCCATTCTGAGCGGCAGTCGGCCGCAATCTATGTCCCCTGACAGGGGAGTATGCGCAGGTCAGAGCGGTAAGGAGCCGCTGAGTGCCTTGGCCTTGAAGTGGGAGCAGATTGGGTGCAGGTTGGCGAAGTGGTCACCGCGCCCGAAGTGCTCACCGAGGCCGGGCAGGGCAGAGGCCTCTGACCTGCGATGATGCGGGCGGACGGTCCGGCGTGACCTCCCAGAGAAGACCGAAGAGGTCAGACTTCGGCGCTCCCCGCTTGGCCGGTGCCGGCTGTCGTCGTGGAGCCCGCTGACGCCACTCAAGAGTGTCTGTCGCATCGGCGTACGGCTCTGGGGCCGGCCGTGTTGCTGGCGGTATCGATCCCGGGGGCTGAGACTCGAATCCCACCAGCAACCTCCTGGCCAGGGCTGGTTGCTTGGTGACCTCTTCGGCGGACCCGAAGGAGTCACCGCCTACGTGGTTCTTGCGCTTCTGGTCATCCTGTTCACGAGCTCGGTCGTCACGTTGGCGATCACATGGCTGCCTTGTCTTGGCGTGAGGCGGCCTCGGTGGTTGGGTGCTCATGTCGGCGTGGATGCCCGGCTTCGTCGGCATGTTCGCCGGGCTTGCATGGATGTGGTTGCTGGCGCTGCTGCCCCTCGCGGGCCGGTCGTCACCCTGGCCACGGTCGGGCCCGCCGCAGCCGGCGCAACTCCTCCAGCTCGGAGGTCGTGGGCCGGTCGTCACGCTGGCCACGGGCGGCCCCGCCGCAGCCGGCGCAACTCCTCCAGCTCGGAGGTCGTGGGCCGGTCGTCACGCTGGCCACGGTCGGCTTCGTCCTGGCGGATCCAGTTCCGCAGCGCCTCGTGGTGCACCCCAGGCTGCCGCGCCAACTGGCGGATCACGGGCTTCGGGTCAGACTCCCGATACAAAGGCACGGCAGGTTACGCAGCTCATCGGGGTACTTCTTCGGTGCTGCCACGGATGACTCCCTTCAGCTCCATCGGAGCGTGATCGAAAGCCTCCGAGCTACCGGGGGAACCTCACCCCACGCCTGCTCGGCGACACGAGCCGTTACCAGACAGCAGTGGGCGACACTTTGAGACCGCATCCGCCGGCAGGGGTCAGCCCCCTCCGGGGTTGCGTGCTCCGCCGCAGGTCCCGGCTCCTTGTCACCAGCCACTGTCTGGCCTGACCGATGATCAATCGTGGCCGACGGTCAATGGTGTCGCAAGACTGCGGTAGCCGAATTTGGCCGTTTAGATGTCGGGTTAGGGCCGCCAGGCTGTTGCCCGCGTCGATGCCGGGTGTATCGTCCCGGCATGCGTTGTCCTCAATGTCACGGCATTGATGTCCGAGAGCTAAACGACGGGCTTTGGCAATGTCAGGGCCAAGTCATCGTGAATGCAGTCCCGCCGGGGCTGGGCGGAAACGCGGGGGCCGTTCCAATTCCCATTTATGGGCGGTGTGGTGCGACGTTCTCATTAGAGGATGAGCAGCGCGCGCAACGCCACCGGGAGACCCAATCGGCCCGTCGTGATTCCGAGGCGAAGTTGTGGTTCGAGCGGGATCAACTTAACAAGGACCCCGAAACGCGGAAGCGGATCGCGGAGCTGGCCCAGAAACTCATCAATGCGCGATCCGAGGACACGGTCGGAGTCATCGTCGACGTTAAAGTCCCCCGAACGCTACCGTTCTTGAAGGCCAAACACGGACGAGCTGAGGTTTATCGAGCTTGGCCGATAGGCAAGAGCAGCAAGGGTGAGCCGGCCATACGGGAGGGCATGGCTATCACTCGCGATGGGAAACTCGTTAGCGTCAGCCATAAGTCGCCGTCGGTGCAGTTCTCACCATCCCTTCAGTGGGTGGATCCGGCGCGGTCAGATTTCCGGGGCAACATAACTGGGCAGATTTTTTTTGACGATTTCGATCGCTTCCCCTACGCGCTCGTATTGCAACGACTAGAGCGAGAGTGGCGGGCCACTGTCCATCAATCGGATAGCGAGAAGCCGGCGGAGGCGCCGAGCCTGCCAGTACGCGGTAAGGCCCTGAGTGAGCGCGATATTCGCAAGCTGGGCCGCCTGTATGACAAGCTTGGAGCGCTCAAACGCGCCAATGACCGGCAGTTGGATTTTTATGGAACGCCGGACAACCCCAGGGAGCGTGGCCGCCCAAGCCGGGCGGCTCGTAAGAGCTTCGCTCAGCAGCGCCGGAACGAGGCAGAGATGCAGCGTCTACAAAACGAAATTGACCGGATCGAGGGGCTGATTTGACGCCTGCGGATGGGTGGCTGTTGACCGCAGCGGTGACAGAGCATCTGTCCGGGACGAGGGGCCTCGTCAAAAGCGTTCACTTCGGTCTTTCGCGGTGGGCCAGTATGGACGGCTGTCCGCGGCAAACCGCCATGGGTCGGCTCGATCGAGGTGCCCGGTCCGATTAAGGAACCGACAGGTTCAGCGCGGCGCGCCCGTCGTTGCCGAGCTTATCGACCGCGACACGGTGGTCGTCGCTAAACGACGCCGCTGCCGCCGCGTCTTCCCGTCGACCGGTCCGCCCAGAAACCATGCCTCTACTGCCGCCACAGGGTCATCCGGCCTCCGCCCGCCTCTCCGTGCCTGACATCATGCCTGAAACACGACGGCAGCCGAAGGCAAACGCTTGCGTACTGCGAGAGAGGTGCAACGCGGACGTCACGTACCTCAGGGAACGCCACGACTTTTGCCGGAAGCGCCTTGCAAGCGAGGGGTAGCCCTACATCGCCATGGATCCAGCAGCCGCCGTCGCGCCAGCAGGCGGTGGCGCTGCGTTTGGTCCTCGACGGGAACGCCGACGTGGTGGTGTAGCTAATCTGCTATTGACCGGGGCGGGAGCCACGCGGTTAAGGTGGGCCACCTTGGGTGCTAACGCACCTGGGCGAGGCGTTGGGGCGCACCGCCGGTAGCACGGCTGCGACAAACCGGTATGGGAGGCCGAGGTGGGTCTGTTCCGCCGGAGCTCGAAGGATCCACTGTTGACGGACGGCCACGTCACGGTCTTGCTCCATCGGGCCACGGTGGAGATGGACTACCAGGCAGTGCTGCAGCTGCACCGTATCTATGCTGGCCAGGCACCGCCCGGTGAGCTGTGGACGTGGTGGCTCAACCAGGCGGAGGCGTTGGCGAGGTCTGGCGAACGGAGCCTTGCCGCGGCGGCGATCGACTTGTCACGCAAGGCCAACATCGAGCCGTGGGACCCGTTGACTGCTGGACACTACGCCCGGATGCGAGCCATCGAGGCCATGTGATATTCGGCGCGGGTGGCCGGATCCGGCGACGCCGCCTAGAAGGAGATGCCCCGCCACCGGCCCCGCGTGCTCCGCTGCCCAGGCCGGATTAGCTTTCGCCGGTCCTGCGCCAGTCATCCGCGGCGACATGCACCCAGAACAGGGCGGCCGCTCACCCGTTCCAAAAACGGCGGGCGACGGTGAGGATGTGGGTGGTCGGCCAGTCGAGGGGACGGTCATCGAGATCGGTGAGTGAAGCGACCGGCGCAATCCGGTTTTCGATTACCCAGTCGTTGCGGAGCCGGGTAGAGGCGGGGTCGATCTTGAAGCCCGCTTCGGTCAGCAAGTCCGTCCACTCAGCGAACCCGAGGCCGCAGAACTGCTCTTTCGTCTCCGACAGCCAGTTGTCGGCATAGTCCTTGCGGGTCAGGTAGTCCATCGCGGAGCCCAGTTCGAGTTGCACCGTGCCGTCGGCCAGGGCCTCGTAGGTGAACGGGAACGCGAAGTCGGTCGCGAACTGATCCAGCCGCGCCCGCGTCGACAATCCCCCCACGTACCGCCTGACCTCGACGGAGCTGAGACTAGCGAGATCGCGCCGTGGCGATGCCGGGTTGTCGCCGTCGTCGGTGGCGAGCCGCAGGATCACCGGACGGTAACGGTCATCCGGACCGCACACGTCGCTGTTGATCCAGACGCCGCCCGGCACGGTGTGGTCGTGGATGCGGCGGGCGAACTGCAGTACTGACTCCCGCTGCCGCCCATACGACCAGATCTCGTGGGTCAGGGAAAAGGTCAGCGTGGTGTCCACCGATCGGTCCTTGAGGATCGCTCCGCCGAGGACGTTCCGCTGGAAGAAGTACACGTTGGCATTGCGGAAGACACCCTGCGCCTTTTTGTGCATGCACTCCTGATAGAGGTGGCGGGCGACCTCGACGCCAATTAGGTCGCTTTCGTGCAGGCCGGCTTCTCGGTCGGCCAGTTCCAGGACCGCCCCGGCACCGCAGCCGATGTCCACAATCCGGCCGGGCTGCACGTACCGGCGGACGGCGGCCCATTTACGCTCGGCGGCGCTGGCGAAAGCCTCCACGTACGTCCGGTAGTCGCGGGTGGTGGTGAGGCCGCCCTCGTCGCCGACGAGGGGATCGTTGACCACCGACCGGACCGTCTCGACCAGGTGGTAGCGCTCGAAGACGTCGATCGTGGCGGGGTGGGTCAGCTTACGCCAGGTGTCGTCGCCCGCAGCCAGGCGCAGCAGGACGTCCCACGGCCGTTCGGGCATGGTGCGGACGTCGGGGTCGGCCTCAACCAAGGCGATCGGGAAGCCGAGCCGTTCGTAGAGCTTGGTGACCTGCGGCGTGGAGCAGGCGACCAGGGTGTCCGCGGGGGTGAGTTCGAGCCCGGTGGCGACCGCGATGGTCTTCAGCGTTACCTCGGCGAAGGCGTCGGTGGGCGCGGTATCGAAGATCGGCACCACCACCGAGCGCAGCCCGCTCAGCACACTGAACCGCTCGATCGCGGCCTCACGTCGGTGGTACGGAACCGGATTGCGTCTGGTGTTCTCGTGATTGGCAGAGGTCACCGCCCAGACGATCGTGGCAGCGCCGTCCTCAGCGAGCCGGTGCAGGTAGTCGGCCTGGAAGCAGGTAAGCAGGTGATGACGCCCCGGGAAGAGCACAAAGCGGGTCGGCAGGCTAATCGTGATCACCTCACGCGGTACCGGGGCCGACGGGCGGACTCAATCATACCGGGGCTTGTCCGTCTCCTCTGATCGGTGGAGCGCCACCCCACACATTGAGCGGCATCATGGATGGGGTTGTCGGTTGGAAACTGAGATCGGAGTTGATGGTGCGACGCCGTTTCAAGCAGATCCTCGAGGACCTCCGGCACCGCCGCCTCATCGACCTCTACGCCACCACGCTGGTCGCGTTCATCTTCGCCGCGTTGCTGCTGGTGGGTGCGGATCTGCCGGACAGCGTACGGTGGTCGTTGCTCTTCGCCGGGCTCGGTTTCCTGCTGCTGCGGGCCGCACTCGCGAACCATCGCGAGGAGCGGTTCCTGGACCGCAGCGACTACGACCGCACCCCGATCACCGACGATCTCCGTGCCGCGAAGGATGTGTGGATCTTCGCGCCGGTAGGGTCCAACTTCCTCACTGAGGAGCGCTGCGACATCCTGCGGCGTGGCCCCCTGGCAAAGGATGACGGGACCGTGCGGATCGTGGTGCTCAAGCAATTCGACCCAGGCGATCCGATCTCCGAGCAGCTCGACGCGTTACTGGACTTCCCGATACAAAAGGCAGCCGACTCGCTGCGGGAAACGCGCGCCCGGCTGGCGTCCATGGCGCAGTGGACGGTGAAGGGCACCTTCGCCTATGGCGAGATCGCGTTCAACCCGGGCTTCAGCATCGTCGCGGTTAACCCACACTCGCCCGGCGGCTATGCGAACGTCGAGTTCCACGGCTTCCGCAACGATGCAATCCGCTCCCGCATGCACATCCACCTCACCCGCGACGACGGGCCGTGGTACACCTACTGGCTCGACCAGTTCGAAGCGATCTGGCGCTCAACCCTCGCCGACCCCTCATGACGGCGAAGCGACATCGAACACGGGGGCCCTGGGCGAGGTACGTGAAATCGCCTACCGCATCGGTGCGCGGTTGGTCGTCCGGCAGACCGTCGCGGCGCTCGTTTCGGCCGGCGGCAGCCGGCCGCAGGGAGGTGTAATTCTGCTGACTACGGCGATCTTCACCGGGGCGGGGATCAGCGGCGACGAGCCGGCGGCCCTGCCGCGCGGGTTCGGCCTGCGTGACGACGTGCTGAAGACCATGCACGCGGCCGCCCGGGACGTGCTCGGCTCGCTCGTAACCGACGACCAGCTCGACCGGTTCCGCAGCGGAGCGTACAAGCTCGAAGTTGTTCTCGGTCGGCTGTGGGGGACCGTCGGCCCGGACGCGCTGGACTGCATCTTCGCGTTGCGGGTCCGCATCCCCAACGAAGCGCACATGCTCTCCGCTCTGCACCTGCTCCGCGGGGGCACGCACGTCACCGTCAACTTCGACATCGGCGTGGAGCTTGCTTACGACCTGATCTCTGGCCGTGCCGACCTGCCGGTTGACGCGCCGCACGACTATCGCGGCGCACTCCCGGCCTGGCGGGCGCTCGCCCAGACCGACCCGCCGGCCCTGCTTACCGTGTCCAGCCATGACGAATTCGCCGCCTGGCTGCGGGCCGGCCGCCCGGCCGCCCTGCTCAAGGTGCACGGTGGGCTTGACCGGGAGCAGCGCGCGTTGGCCGACGTGGTCGTGGTGGACATCGAGGAGCTGGCCCAGCTGACGGCCGAGCGCACTGCAGCCGTTGAGGGCCTGAGCGCGGCTGGCCGGCTGCTCATCACCGGCTACTCGGGCGGCGACCCGGACGTGTACGGCCCATTGCTGGCCGCCGCCGCACAGACCTCCGCCACCTGGTGCTGCCTGAGCCTGCCCGCGAGCTCCGTCGTCCTGACGGACGCACGAGAGCACGGCGTCGACTTGGTGCAGGGGGAGCCGGACGGGCTCGCCGTCACCGCGTTGCGGCATGAGCTGGGCGCGCCCGGCCCGCCACCCTGGCCGTCGGTGCCGCTCGCCGGTGAAGCATACGCGGAGCGCTTCGCGCACTGGCGAAAGCAGCTGCGAGATGCACACCCGGCCGAACTGATCGCTCAGTCCTGGGCCTGGCTGATAGCCGACCTCGGCGACCTGGACACCGCCGAGGCGATGTTCGCCGCGCTACCTGAGGTTGCGCCGGGCGCCCGGCTGCGACACGCGGAGATCCTCTACAACCGTGCCCGGGGCGACGACCGAACCCGGGCCGGCCGGATGTTCCGGGAAGTCGCGACGGGTGCTGAGGACGCGGCCACGCGGCTGCACTGCCTTCTGCGGCTTGGCGACCTGGCGCGCGGCCGGGCGAGCCGGCGGAACAGCGGCGTGCGGGTCGTGTCGGATCTCGCGGAGGCCTACGCCCGTCCCGTCCAGGTCCTGATCGCCACTGGCAACGGACGCCACCTGCCCGAGGAGGCCGGCGGTGCGTACCGGGCGCTGCAGCAGACGTCGCTACGCCTCCTCGAGCAACTGGCATCAGTCGCGCCTCGGGCGTTCTGGCCGTCCATCGCCGTGCTCTGCTATCTCGCCACCAAGCTGGGTGGACGTGCCATGCGGCTGGTTCGCAACGGCAACAGGCTCTCGCTGGTCCGCCAGCATCGTGCCTTACTTCGGGCGCTGGCCGCTCTGCTGCGAGGCGGCCCGGCGCCTGGCGACGTCCGTTCAGACATGCTCGCGTTGCGAGCTACCTACCGCGCCGCCGACGACTTGCCTGGGGCGGCCAATTGCGACGTCACCCTTGCCGTGCTGGCCTGCGCAGACCGCGATTGCAGGGCGGCCCGGGCGCTGGCCGCTGAGGCGCTCGCCGGGTACGCCGAAGGCCGTCCTGATGGTCGTCCGTTACCGTCCGGCCAGGCTCTGGTCGATGTCGTGGCCCGGCTGATCGACAAAGCTGACCCGTCTGGTTGTTGACCGAAGGCGCGGTGCTCTTGCTGTGCGGGTGGCAGCGCCTGCCGTCGGCTATCCGATGGGGATCCAGCACGCGCGGTCATATGTTCGCCGCCCTCGATCAGCAGATCTGCCGCCTATGCCGTCCCCCTCACCGGACGTCTTGCCAGGCTACCCCTGCCGGCCAGGAAGGCAGACTCGTCGTCGCGCCGAGCCCTTTGGGAACAACGATATGCAGCGATCCATTGCGTACCCGCTCGATGCGGACAAGGTGGTCCCACACGGCTTGGGTGACCTCGTCAGGAACGTGCACGGGAAGACTGAGCCGCTCCAGCACAGCGAGGACGCGCGCCACCAGGTCGGGGTCGGTGTGGCCGGTTCGCGCCCCCAACCTCGACGCGACCGCCATGCCAGCCGCTACACATTCCCCGTGCAGCCAGTCATAGCCCAACTCCGCTTCGATGGCATGACCGACGCAGTGGCCGAAATTGAGGGGGCGACGCAGATCTCCCACCTCCATTGGGTCGCGACTCAGTTGTCGTAGTTTCTCCCTGATGGCGAGCCGGACGACCGCCCACGCTAGCGCGGGATCGGATCTGAAGTTTCCCAGGGTGGCGGTTGCTACGGTCTCGAAGAGCTCTGGGCTCCCGATGACAGCCACCTTTATCACCTCTGCCAGACCGGAGGCGAGCACTCGGTCGGGCAAAGACCGGATTGCGTCCGGGTCGATCACAACGCCGATTGGATGGTAAAAGGCGCCGATGAGGTTCTTCTGCCCGTGCAGGTTGATGCCTGTCTTCCCGCCAATGGCAGCATCGACCTGCGCCATGAGGGTCGTGGGGAGCAGGGCGTACAGCACACCGCGCATATACGTGCCCGCAATGAAGCCGGTGATGTCGCAGGTCACGCCGCCTCCGATGCCGATCACGAGGGTGCGGCGCAGCACGCCGGCCGAGGACATCTCTCGCCATATCCGCTGGACCGATTCGATGCCTTTGTCCGACTCCTGCCCTGTGAGACTGGAGGTGCCCAGCGTGGCGAGGCCGCATGTTAGAGCTTCCTCCCGTGCGGTCTCCAGCACCGACTTGCAGGCATGGTCAGCAACAAAATAGACGGTCGAGCACTCATACCGGTCGCGGGCGGCCGCCAGCAACTGGCTGAGGGGCACGGTGAAGGGTGACCCGACGCTCAGGGTGTATTCCTCCGTGTGAATCCACGAGACCGTAATCTCGTCATCGCCCTCGACGCTGCACAGCCGCGAAACTCGGGGAGCAGCGGTGCCGAGCGCCGACCTCCGGCCGGTGGTCATCGGTCGTCCTTCAGGGCCAGACCCTCTGACGCTGCTAGGGGGTCGGGGACGGAGACTAGAGTTCCGGGGCGTGCCGGTCCATACAGCCGCAGCACCGTATCTGGGCGTTCGGCGATGAACCGATAGCGCTCCGGAGTGCCAAAGTCCCAGAAGAACCGGTCGCCGATGTCGAAGGTACGCATCCGCCCTGCGCTGATCCACGGAGGGAACAGGTCCTTTTCCATGGATGCGCCAGGCTTGAGGTCCATCGCGGTGAGCGCGGTGCGGTCTATCAGGGCGGCGCCGGTACTGCTCTTCCGCGTTCGAGCGATGCCCGGGAAACCGATGGCATCTGGACCCCCCTCGGCCGAGGACAGCAGCAAGCCATCGGCGCGGACTTCCAAGGCTCCCTCGTTCTGAGGGCTGCGGTCGCAGACGACGAGATTGCAGTAAGCAGGTTGTGCCTTGACGGCAGCGACAAGGGCGAGTGGATCGAAATCAGCGACGATATCGCCCATGACGAGGAGCACCCAGTCGGTCCGCACCGCCCGCGCGGCTCGGACGAGGTCATGGCCGGTGCCCTGAGGCTCGGAGATGTCCACGACGACCCCGCTTCCGAGCCATGGCTCCCCGCGAAAGTACTCAGCGATGGCTTCACCCATGTGCCCTGCCGCAACGCGTACAGACGCCACCCCACAACGGAGGTAATGGGCCGCGAGGTAGCCGATGTATGGCTGGCCCCCAATGGGCAACATGGCCTTCGGCAGGGGCGATCTAAGGGCAGCGAGCCGGGTTGCTCTGCCGCCCGCGAGGACGATGACCGTGACATCACGCAGGGTGTCTGGGGGAGTGTTCACCGACCCTCCGACTCGCTTCCTGTAGGAAAGATGTCCCCCTGCCAAGAAAGCCGTTCGGTGTCGACGTCATTGCCGCGGTAGATGGCCTGACCGCGGACGAGATGTGCATATCCCACGGGCGTCGGCTGCAATTCGTCCACCGACCTGTATCCGAGAGTCATGCTCATGCGTTCGGAGGTGCCGCGATTGGCCCCCGCGGAATGAAAGAGGAGGCTGTTGAACAGCAGAACGCCCCCGCGTGGCACCTCGCATATGAGGGCCTGATCGGCGTATCCCGCATATTCCTCGTGCTCCGCAAGGTGGTTGCCGCCGCCTCCGTCGGACGGCAGCCCGACGTAGGGAAGAAGCTGGTGAGATCCCGGTATGAGCCGGGTCGCTCCGGTATCGACAGTGGAGTCGTCGAGATAGACCAGAACGGTCACAATCGGACGGCTCCACTGGAGCGAGTCTCGGTGCAGGCCCGCACCGCCGCGCCCGGGCACCTGGTGTTTCGGCCCGTTGAGGGTCAGGTGATTGTGGCGGCGCGTCAGGTATTCGATGTTCGGCCCCAGCAAGTCCTCAACGGCATCAAGGAGCCGAGGATGCTCGATGACCTCGCGGTACACGATGTTCCGGTCCCAGAGTTGGTCTAGACGCGCGATGGAGCCGCCAACTAGCCTGTATGGCCTGACGTGTTCCGCGATTTCGCACCGTGCGGCTGCTTGGACCTTGTCGATAAGGGCGGAAGGGATTAGGTCATTCACAACGAGATAGCCATTGACCTGGAAAAAGGTGCACTGGGCATAGTCGAACATTGCCCCTGCCTCCGCATCGCTCGTTGGGAGCCAAGCTCCGGGGAAGCTAGACGCTACCCGAACAACCTTGATCATTGGTAGGAGCCGATGAACCCGTTCTGGTACTTCGCCCATCGAGCCGCGCAGCAGTCCACGTTCACGGCCACACGGGCCGCGCCCGAGTCCGGGTATCGCATCTGCATTGAGGGACTGGGCGACTGGGGAAACCGCGTGTACCGGCCGGCGATCGGTGCGGCACGGGCGAGCGGTTCATCGATTCACGCCCTGTACCGGGACGTTCGCCCGCTTTCTCTGACCCCGGAACTGCGGACGTGGGAGCAGTTCGAAGAGAAGCGGAGTGCCTACGAGCCGCCGCCCGAGGCCTGCGACCTGCTGATCGTCGCGACCCCAGACACAGCTCACCTCGGAGTTCTCGAAGCGGCGGCGCACCCGGTTGGTGTGGCGATTGTCGAAAAGCCGTTCGCCGCCACGGCGGCCGAAGCTGCCCGGGCGTGCGACCTTCCCGGACTGGTGCTAGGCGTCGATCACTACCCGGCCTACATCGCCGCCGCTGCCGACTATGCGGATCAGATCTGGGAACATCTTGGCGCAGAAGTAGAGTCGGTCCGCTTCGTGCTGCTCCAGCGCGCGCCCATCGAGGTGCCTCGGATACCTTCGTTGGGCACTGGCCTCACCTTCGACATGCTGTCCCACTTCCTGGCCCTGCTGGTCTCATTGGGAATCATGGGACCGCTTCAGTACGCCGCCGTGGCGGGTGCCGGCCAGCACCTGCCGCTGTCCCCAGCCACTTCCGCCGGGGGACCGGGTCATCCCGAAGGTCTTGTGTATCAGGCCGAGACATGGTCTGAAACCCGGTTCACACTCGCCATCGGGCAGCCCCCGTCCACCGTGTCCTGTACAGGCCTTGTGGGGAAGGGCTTCCCAGTCGACGTCCGCTTCCTGGAACTTGTCGCCAGCTCCGGCGCGGCAGTCCGACTCGATCTGGGCAGCTTGTCGTGGCGCGAAGTCGGATACCCCCACGGCGTCGTGTCACTGCTGAGCCCCGCGTTCCGCAACAACCCTGGCACGTGGCTGCGTCCGGATCCTTCACAGATCCTTGCGGTCGGCCCCCAGCTCACGACGACCCGGCCGTACGACGGCATCGTCGGGCAACTGACCGGCGGCCCCACGGCCTCTCGGGTCTCGTCCTGCCTCTTCACTCTCAAGGAGTGTCAGTGGATGATGAACCTTCTCGAACCCCTCGGGACAGCGGCCCGGCAGCTAGCACGCAGCAATGACCGCGCTGACCACGACCTAGGTAAGTATCCGGCCATCGACGATCGGTGGATCTGGTGCTGAACCGGTCGGGATCCATGTCCCTGCTGGTCGAGGGCGGCGGGTCACACACGTGGGTCGCGGTGACCGACGGAGAGCGAGTCCGGGCGGAGGCGAAGCTGCCCTCTCTCAACACCATTGGTGCCCCTCGCGGGACGCCGCGTGCCCTGCTGCGGCAGGTAGCGGCGGTGACAGGGGGAGTTACCGGAATCGAGGAGGCCCTGTTCGCGGTCGGTGCGGTCGGCACATGGCACTACCTGGAGGAGTTCAGCAAGCTGCTCGTCAATACCCTCCCAGAGTCGCTACGGCCGGTCCGCCGCACCTTCGTCACGAATGACGTCGTTCCGCTGCTCTTCGCCGAGGACCGTAGATCGCAGCAGTTGGTGGTTATCGCCGGGACGGGCTCAGGTGTAACTGCCCGTCGTGGCTTCGAGGCGGTCGCCCGGCACGGCGCCCACGAATACCTGTTCGGTGACGACGGTGGCGCCTACGACATCGGGCGCCAAGCGCTGCGAGCGGTCATCGCCGCGGCGGAGGGGCGCGGTGAGCCGACACAGCTTGCGGCGCTCGTGGAACGGCGCACCGGCGGTATGGAGTTGGACTATTACGTTTACGGGTCGGACAACCCTAAGCAAACCGTCGCGGACTTCGCCCGCGACGTCTTCGTCGCTGACCAGGACGGTGACCAGACGGCGCAGCATATCCTGGACTGCGCGGCCGACCGTCTCGTGGACGTTTGCCGAGGAGCCCTCACGGCGGTTGGGGCCAAGTCCCCGGTGACCGCGACATTTACTGGGACCCTGGTCACCGAGCCGACCGGTCGCCTACGTACTCGACTCGAGCGGAGATTACTGGCCCTGGGTGCCACAGCCTTCCGGTCTCAGACGGTGGATGTTGCTCTGATGTGCAGAGCATTGAAGGAGCTGCAATCCGACCAGGCGCTGTTCGACCGGATTGCAGGGGCAGTGCCCACGGTTCGGCTGTGAGGGTCCGGCCCGCCCCGCTACGCGTGGCGATCGTCGGGTATGGGGTCGTCGGCCCACTTCACGCACTCGCGTATCAGACGATGACCAAAACGCTTCCCGGCCTCCCGCGAAAGCCGGAGGTGGCATTGGTCGTCGATCCTGACGCGGCGGCGCGCGCCCGGGCATGCACCGAGTGGTCCGTGCCCTCGCGGCCGCCCGGGGCGCATCTTTGGGACGAATTCGCAATTGACATCGTGGACTGCTGCGCTCCCTCGAACCTGCACGCGTCAGTCTGTAGTGGGGCCTTGTCAGCCGACCGGAGTGTACTGTGCGAAAAGCCGCTGACCGGGAGCGGCGATACGTCTGCCGCTCTGGTGGCGCTGGCGGAAACCAGGCGTGTCACGTTTGGTGTCAACTTTAATTTCAGGTGTATTCCGGCCCTGCGGGAGGCCAGACGCCTGGTGCGCTCTGGCGCGCTGGGCGAAATTCGCAGCCTACGGGTCGAGTACCACCGGTCTAGTAACCTGGCCCGTCACCAGGTCGGAAACCCGCCGGTCAACGTTAACCGTGGCGCCCTGCTCGACCTCGGCCCGCACGCCATTGACATGGTGCATTTCCTATTTGGCGCTATCACCGGAGTCTCCGCCCGTACACACTTTCACGACCCGTGCGCGTCTACCGCAGCGGACGACATCGCGAAGATGGAATGCGTCCTGGATAAGGGTGCGCTCGGCAGTGTGGAGGTATCGAAGATGACTGCGGGCGCGACGAACGACCTGCGGGTGTTCGCGTACGGCACCGAAGGCGCTCTGCGGTTCACCAGCGTTGAGTCCGATACGCTCGACCTCTTCCAGGGTGCGCAGTACGCGACCGCGCACCAGCGGTTGCGGTTCGGCATGGGCGGCCTGGATGAGGAGATCGCAGTCATTCCGCCGGAGACAGGTAGCAGCGTTTTGACCTGGCACGCGGCGTCTCTCGCCGCGTTTGCGCGTCGGGTAGCGGGCGAGGACATCCCCATCGCGTGTGCCCGCGATGGTCTCGGTGTGGATCGTGTCCTGGACGCCGCCCGCACCTCGGCCGCCCGATCGGCGGTGTGGGTGCCGGTCGCCGCCTAGCTGCGGGCGGTCAACGGACCCATGCGATGTCGTCGATGCAATCCCTCTCGCGCCAGAGCTTGAACGCATCGACCCGCGTCGGATCGACAGCCATGAATCACAATGGCCGGCCGCGGGTCGACGCGGCAGCGCGTGGATCCGGGGCCGGGCCATGGCATATGGACTCACACTGCGGCGACCGGTGTTGCCCGGCCCAGCGCCGGCGGCCTCACCGGACACAGCTTGTCCAGGTAGCGCCAGAGCGCATCACCGCCGTTGTAGAGGCTGCGGTCCTGCTTACGCGCCTCGAACAGGGCGGTGAAGCCGGTCGTGGCATTCTTGGCGAAGAAGTTGTTCGCCAGGGTGGCGATCCGGTAGGTGGCGTGCGGGTTGACCGGCCGGTTGCCGATCCGGATGCTGGCCGGGGCGACCCGCTCGCCGACCGGCGTCGTCGGGTCGTAGGTGTAGCGGACGTTGCTGGAGGCCGAGATTTGCCGGTATTGCACGGACCCGTCGGCGGCTCGCTGCCACTGGCTCTCCAGCAGCGCGTCGAGCTGCGCGCCGGTGATGTCACCCCGGACCAGGCCGACGCCGATGCCGCTGTCGTAGACGGTGCCGACGGCGAGTTCGGAGAAGAGCACCCGGCCCGGCGCGTTGGCTGGGTTGGCCGGGTTGGCGGCGTATTTGTCGTCACGGCGGAGGATGCCCGGCATCGCGACCGCGAGGTCGGCCCGTCCGTCCTGGTCCGCCGCCCACTGAAAGGCGTCAGCGGCCACGTTTTACATGGTCGACTCGGCGGCGTCACCCGGCGCGCGGGTCAGGTCGCCGGTCTTCGGCGTGCGCAGCCCCGGGCTCGGGTGCGGCAAGACCCGTGCGGGATGGCCGCGCAGGGTTGGAGCGCAAGAACCGCTGAACCCTCGCGGAGCGCGGGTGAGGTGCCACCGGACGGGATGCAGCGGTTGCCTCACCGATCCGGCCAGAAAGAGGTGATAGCGTTCGAGCCGAATGCAGTTAGGCAAGGTCCGTTCGACCAGCTCGGACGGCTGCCGTCGCTAGCAAGGGCTCATCGGTCCCATGCCAGCCGTCGACAGAGCCCAGAGGGCACACCAAACGACGGATGTGCCCCCTTACCAGTGCTGGGTCACCCAACCGCGGATGAAGCGGCAGCGGGTTATCCATTGCGAGCTGCGTGTGTCGGATCGTTATGGCTTTGCCATCGCGCGCCCACACCTGGCTGCCGTCGGGCCAGACGACTGCAGGCTCGCCCTCGGCGTGAAGCTGGTCCTGTGCGTTGACCCGCAGGGTGGTGGGACGTTCGCTCATGACGGCTAGGTCGGTCAGTGGCCACCAAGGCCCGGCCGCCAGCGCCACGTCCCTGCAACCCGTCCAGGCGGCATGTGGCCTGGTGCCTAGAATCTCTTGGCAGGTATCGATAGTGGCGAGCAGGAGCCAGTCCGGGTAGTAATTCCAGGCCGGCTCGAAGAACCAGTCGCGGGGATTGAGACAATAGCGAATGACGGCGCGTCCTTCGTCGTCTTGATCGACGATGCTGCTTTCAGTGTCCCAAAACCAGGCGGGCAGCATGGTGTAGCTGGCGGTGAGGTTGCGGTCGATGGTCGCCACACACCCGTAGGGGCCGATGCGCTGGATCCCGTGATCCGCTGCGGCGCGGACAATGACCCATACTTGCAGCAGTGCGAATTCGCCTGCCTATGTCAATACGAGCTCAAAACGAGCGGATTTATGGGGCTACCATGAGGTCGGCGTTGGCTGCCTCGACGCGGACGGGCGATGAGAGTACGAGGAACGACTCGCGACCGGGGCCTATATTCGTCGTGGCGCTCACCTTGTTCCCGTACACCAGGCCCGCGAGCCGAGCCCCGCCACTGTCGAGGTCGTTGGCGCTGAACGTGACGCGTCCGGCAGCGAGTTCGACGAGACCGCCGATGAGGCGGTTGTTATCGAAGGCGGCGCTGCCGAAGGTGAGCAACTCCTTAGGGTGGCCGGCAAGCAGCACCCAAGCGAGCGAGTTGCCCTCGACGAGAAGCCGAGAGAACCCGGAGTTGAGCTCGCCTGGGTCTCGGGCTTCGCCCAAAATGTCGTCGATTCGGTCGTTGAGTTCGTCGATTCTCTGCGGTGACGCGACGCCGTACAAGCTCAAGCCGCCGGCGATCATGTTGCCCCGCACCCAGACCGGCCCGTGCGGCTCCTCCAGGCACAGCGCCGCCCGAGGGTGGCCGCTCCTAACCTCGAGGTGGTCGGCAAGCTCGCCGATGTCGGGCAGCAACTTCTCGAAGTTCTCGAGGCTGGCGCCGGCGCGGATCAGCTCGGCGGCGGCGGTCGCGACGCGTGCCAATCGTCGGTCTGCCAGACCGGTTGGGGACAGGGCGAACCCCTCGAGCTGACCGGCTGCGACTAGGCGACGGGTGATCGCGGTACGACGGTTGTTCTCGGCTACGGTCTTCAGCGCCTGCAGATCGACGTCGCGCGCCGCCGTGAGGAGGGACCTGGCGACGCCCGTGAAGCGCGGCGACGCATCGGCCTGGACCTCGACAGATGCTGCCATAGTGCAGTCGTCCACGCGGGTCGAGCCGCAGCCGATCAGGTGGACGAGGGTGCGGACCTCCTGGCCACTGAGGTGCACCCACAGCCCGCGCAGGCGTACCTCGCTAACGGCGACGAGCCGGACGAGGTGTTCCTCGAGCCCCTCGTCTCCGATGATCTCGAGATCGGACAGCTCAACCGCGTCGGCCTTGAGCACCTCGAGAGGGGTGCGCAGCCGCAGCCTCGCCCCGCAACCGTGGATATTCAGGCGCCGCACGAACTCGATCGGATCGTGCTCGAACTCGTGGTCGCCCGCGAGTAGGCAGATACACACGTCACCCGCATGCCTGTCTGCCAGATCGCGGATCGCCTCCTCCAACCGCCCGTAGTCGCCGCCGTCGCCGACAGTCGCGCAGCAGCCCGGGCCCCGGCCCGACGGTCGTTGGCACAGCTTGTCGAGGGCCTCCTGGACGGTGCCCACGCCGCCGAGGTCACCGCACGCGCCTGGCTGATAGGAGACGGTGGCGGCACGCCTCGTACGGGCGCTGAAGCGCACCGGCAGACCGGTCGGCTGGCTGGCGGCGTCGAGGAGCCGTGCCTCCAGGGTTGTCTGGTCCGACGAGGCGTGGATGGACCAGGCGACGCTCGCCGTACCGTCGGCCGCGGTCGGCACCTTGACCGGTCCGCTGCCGCCGTTGACCGTGCCGCCGCCTCCGGTGACGGTGAATTCAACCGACCGCCCTTCGAGCGGGATCGGACCTCGTGACACCCCGACCGTGGGCCGGACCGGCAGTGCGACAGGTGCGGGCGCCAGCGTGTTTGGCGTAACCTCCTGCCCGTCGCCGGCGACGTAGAACAGCGCGTCGAGCCCGGTAAATGGCGGGAACACTGGCCTGAGGTCGGTCACCTTGCTGCCCTCGACGAGCGCGAGTGGCGCGTAGTGCGCGTGGATCCCCGCGGCGGGCTGGTCTGCCGTCTCGTGGCCCTTGGGGTCCGCCGTCCGGGCCGGAACGAGCCAGTAGTCGCCCGTGCGGAGCTTCCCGCCGGTCGGGGCGGTGGAGAAGGCGACCGTCAAATTGTGCTCGAGCAGCAGCCGGGTGCCGGGAGCGGGGATCGTTATGGTGCCCCCGGCCAGGGCGGGGTCCGAGACCGGGTTGCCGGCCTCGTCGAATAGAGAGCTGCCCTGGTCCCACCGACGGACACGAAGGTTGCTCCCGACGACGGGCTGGCCCTGCGCATCGAGTGCGAAGTCGGTCGCGGCCAGCGGCTGGGTGAGCAGCACGGTGCGCGTCGCCTCGTCGATGCCACCGCCGGACTTGATCCGGCGCATGACGCCGGGCTGGCCGGCGAGCTCACGGGCTGCGTCGAGGATCTCGATCCATTCGCCGTCGTGCAACGACAGCACTTCGTCGGGACCGAGCCGGTCGACGACGAGCCGGTCCATCGTCGCGGGGACTGAGGTAACTCTGGCAGCCACGGTCGCGTTATCGCGGGACCACTTGAACGTCGCTGTTCCAGCCACACCGGGCGTGTGCACCTCGATGCGGTACAGGTGGTTCTCAACGCCGGTGTATCCACCGGTCGGCGCGATCTGGCAGGGGCTAGGGTCGACGTCGACCGTCGCGGTACCGACCGTCAGGCGCGCCACCGTCGGCGGCTCGGCTTCGAGGAACGGCACCAGCGTCTCGAACGGCGCGCCTGGGACGTAGTTCGCCGGCACCTGCACCGCCTTCACCTGCCAGACGGTGCGCAGCCGGGTGGTGGTGTCCACGCCCAGGGCGGGCTCGACCAGGCCCGGATCGTCGACGGCGGTAAGCTCCCGGCGCCACACCTTCAGGTACACCAGTACCTTGCCCGAGCTCGGGACCTGCGGTGGCTTCGGCAGGTGCGGCTGCTCCATGTAGAGGATGGCGGTCGTGCCCACGAGTTCCGCGAGCGTCGACCGCCACCCCTCGGGCGGTGCGCCGTGGTTCTCTGCAAGGATGCCGTCGACGTACATTCGGCCGATGCCGATGGACAGCGCCCCCGCGTTGAGCGAGACCTTGAACCCGTCAGGGGTCTCGGTGGGAACGCCCGCCCGCCCGATCGTGTCCAGGGCCTCGGCCTGGACGCGTCGCTGTATGCCGGCTGCCTGCTCGTTCCAGTCGGCATCGGTGAGGATGCGCCCCTGCTGGAGCAGGACGGCGGTGTCACCGTCGCGCGCGTCATGGGTCCAGCGACTGTAGTCACCGCTCACGGCGTCCTCCTTGATGCTTGTTCACGACTCATGGATGACCCCCGCTCGCAGGCCAAGCCTGAGGTACTCGTCGAGACGGGTGACCAGATCCGCGGTGCGCTGCGGCTCCTGCAACCGGTGGTGCGCACCCATCTCGGACTCGTCCTCCGCGCCGCGACGGATCGCGGTCGGGGTACGGGCGGCCAGCCGGGCGTACGCCGGTGCGGCGAAGCGCAGCGAGGTGAAGTGCGGAACGTCGTCAGGTGCGTTGGGCGCGCACCGGTACCGCTGCGGCGTCAGGGAGCCCGGCGGAAGGTAACTGAACCGTGCGCAGCCGGCCTGCCGGTTCACGACCTCGACAAGGCCGAGCGCGATCGAGTCGGAGATGGATAGTCGCTGTGCGCGCAGCCGCCCGATGATCGTGGACGCTTCCACGACCAGCTCGCCGGTCGCGGTGCCGCCCGCTCCGACCGCCTCGAGCTCGAGGTCGGTGGCGTCGACGATGCTGTCGATGATGGTCATCCGCGTGCGCGACGTGCCCTTGAGTGCGCCGACGCTGCTGCTTTCGACGACGAGCTCGGTCTGGTCGCGGCGTACGTCGACGGCGAGCGCCCCAGGGGCGACCGGCGTGCCATCCGCCTTCAGGCTGGCACCCGGTACCACCGTGCAGTGCCGCAAGGTCACCCTGACCAGAGACGTATTGGCCGGCACCATGACCGGTCGGTTGGCGATCTGCAGACCGTTGAGCTCGACCTCGGAGCCGGCTGCGCCCTGCACGGTCAGCATGCCGGCCAGCGCCAACGTCGGGCGCCGGCCGTCAGCGGCCCGGAGCTGGATCATCGCGCCGGGCGAGACGGTGACGGTGAGGTTCTCCTGGTAGATCCCGGAGTCGGTGATCTCGACGACGCCGGCGCCGCCGAGCTCGTCCAGGGCCGCTTGGACGGTGGCGTGGTCGTTGGGCACCCGGACGACCGACCCGTCGAAGGAGCCGAACGTGTGCGCTCGTGGGTATTCGCCACCGAAGGCCCCGGTCACGCCGCCGCGGTGGAACATCACCCGTACGTCGGTTGGGCTGCTGGAGGTTGTGAGCCGGCCGAGCACGGGGTCCACCGCCACCTTGCCGGGGGGCGCCGGCCGCATCCAGCCGCCTCCCGAGTCCGCCAGGTTGGCTGCCAACACGTCCGCCGCCGGCACGAGTACGCCGTCGAGCCAGATCGCCAGACTGCGTTCCGGACCGTAGAGACGGGGCAGGTCGTCATGCATGCGGCGCCGCGTGATCGGCCCCGGCACGTTGACGGGCTCGGCCAAGTGGCTGATCTCGTCCTCCCGCTCCGGGCGTTGCACGAGCGGGCAGTCGATGTTCAGCGGATGGAACCTGTAGCGCTTGACTGCAACCTTGACGGCCGGGCTTCCCTCGAGGCGCAGCGCGCCCAGCCGCCACACGAAGAAGGCGACGTTGCCGACGTTGACGCGGGCTGCCCCGGACTCGATGGCGCGTACGTCGAGGGTGCGGGGGATCGCGTCGAACGCCGTACCGACGCGGTCGGTGGCAGTTCCGTCACGCAGCGACGGCGCCACCTGATTGTGCAGGCGCACGTGGTTGGTCGACTGGGTGGTCGCCAGTCGCGTAAAGAGCTCGGCCACGGCGGCACCAGGGAATCCGGTGACGTCCCGGACGAGCTGCTCCAGCATGGACGCTGTGCCTTTGCGTCGTCGCAGCGCAATGGTGTGACCGATTTCGGCACGGCGGTCCCAGGCAGCTCCCTCACCCGAGCTGCTCGGATGGAGCAGGCGGTAGCCGATGAGATCGCCGAGGTAGGGCAGCGCCCACGGCGCGGCCGTCTCCACAAAAAGGTCGTCGTACAGCTGGTCGATACTGTCCTCGAGAATCGTGACCTGCTCTGCGACGAGCTCGAGGAAGGCCCCGAGCGGTCCGCGAGTCAACTTCGCGCGGAGTACCTCCCGGCGCACACTGTCCTTCTCGTCTGCGCTTCCGCCCAGAGCATCCAGAGCGAGCAGCTCGCTCTCCTCTGCCGCGGTCAGCTGCGCCGGAAGCCGGCTGGCGATGGCTTCGTCACGCAATCGGTAGATCGCTGGGAGCAGAGCCAGCAGCTCGGCGCCTCTCATGTGAGCACCTCCAGCGTCAGATCTTCGTTGCGCAGCGTGATGATCTCTGCCGGCTGCAGCGCATTCGCGGGCCCGAGCCCGCCTGGATGGGCAGGGACCCGATGCTGAACGTCGACATCCGCCGGAGCGTCAGACCGGCGCAGGCGCTCGACGTCCACGGCCACCACGCCAGGAGCGCGGTGAGCGAGCGTGACCACCTCGTCGACGCTGGTCCGCTGCCCGAGCTCGCGGGACTCCAACCCGAAGGCGTCCAGCAGGAGCCGGCGCACGTCGGCGAGCACGGCCTCGGCCACACGATCCGGATCAGGGAGCACCCGAAGGGCCAAGGTGAGGAACACCGGCACATGGCTGAGCAGCGTGACTGCCAGGCTGGTGTCGCTCGCGCTGCGCAGTGCGTCCAAGAGGTTCTGGTACGTCGGCACCGACGCATCGATCAACGCCCCGCCCGGCCCCATCACGGTCAGCGCCAACCCCCGGGAGGAGCCGGTCGGAATCCATGCGGCACTGGCCGTGAGCACTCCCGGATAGGCGCGCGCGTAGTCCTCGACGTCGAGCCGCGAGACGACTCGGTCCAAGGTACGCACGGTAACCGGCGCGTTGCGGCGGGCTTGCGTGAGAGGCTCGGGGTCCTCACCTCCCATGGCCGGCGCCGGGTTGGCGACCGAGGCGATGCCCAGCGGGCGAGACAGCAGGGTGGTCAGCTGGCCCGTCCTCACGTTGCCGTCGGCGCCGAGGCCGGTGCGGTAGCGAGCACGTACGTTGGCTTGACCGGTCGGGAGACGGGCTCCTTCGACACCGTCACCGAAGCGGACGAGAGACGTTCCGTCGTCGCGAGTCTCGACCGTGTACACACGGTCCTCGGCGCCGGCCCCGAAGAGGCTGCTCCGGTGATCCCAGGCCACCTCGTCCACCCGCACTTCCAGCTGCGCGTCGCGCCCGCCTGCACCGGCGGTCCAGGTCAGCGGCTGCTGCTTGAGCACGAACGCCTGGCCCACTGCCGTCGCGTCGCCACTGCCGAGAATCTCTCCCACGCCCGCCCCTTCGATCGCGGGGGCGACGTTGGCGTTGAATGTCGTGCTGGTGCGGTCGTACGCCCGCGACAGAGCACGCACGAACCGCACGGTCGTGCGGCCCGAGGCGACCACCACGGCGTCTGCGGTGGCGGCGATGCGAACGACCTCCGAGAGCAACTCGGCACCTAGCGGCGCGCCGGCGGCGGGGCCTTGGACAGCGAGCGGCTGTCCTGACACGAGGGGGACCTCCGTGTCCAGGACCACCTGGTCGCCTTCGACAGCACTCGTCAGCGCATCGGCGGTGAGCGGGAGTTGCTCCGACTGTGCGTACACCACCGAACTCCTGCGCTCGAACGTCGAGGGCAGCGTGTTGTCCAGCATGACGCGGGTGATCTTGGCGGACAGGCCGAAGTCACTGCAGGAGGGCAACGAGACGCCGCTCACCCGAGCGAGATGGTCGGACTGGCCCTGCTGCTGTGCGAGCACCCAGCCGTTCTTGACCACCTGCGGGTAGGCCTGATCGAGGTCGACCCTGTCGGTGGGAAGAGCGAAGTTGTTCCAGGTGCCCGTAGCAAGGTCCGCGAGGTTCCCCAGCGAGGTCCCCGAGGTGGAGAGGAGCCAGGGGCTAGGTGCGTTGTGTCCGAACATAGGGGCCCGGAGCCGGAACACGTGCACTGTCGCGCCGCTTACGGGGATCGCTTTGGTCAAGGCCACGTCCCACGTGACCACGGTGGTGTCGGTGGCGCTGTCCTCCTCGACGCCCGACAGTGCACGCACCTCCCAGTCGGTGCTGCTGCTCTGCGTCGCCCGGGCAGATCCCAGCATGAGCAGCCGGTCGCCCGGGTTCAGCCGGTGCCCGGTTCGGGCCAGCGTCAGCGACGTACGACCCTTGAGCTCCGAGGGCCACTGGGAACGAACGGGTGGGATGGCGTTCCATTCCGCCCTGGCTTCGATCGGCGCGACGGTCTCGAACGTCACGGGCAGCTCGTTCTGACCGGGAACGCTCTGCACCTGCGTACCGACATGAACCTGGACCGGCCGTGCTGGCTGGTGGGGGAGCGTCCGGGCTTCCTCGACCGTGAACGCGAGCCACGCCTCCGCGGCGACGCCGGGGTCGGGTCGATATCCGATCAGCCGGGACAGCTCGACGATCGAGAGGCGTTCGACGGCCGTCCGCAAGAACGACTCGTGCGCGATCCGCTCGGTGTAGAAGGTCAGTACCTCGGCCATGCAGGCGAAGCCGTCGGCGAGAGCGATCGTCGGATCGACGTCGTCGCGGGCCCCGAGCCCCGCCAGCGCAGGCAGGTTGTGGTCGGCCAGACCGCGCAGGATCGACGCCTTGACCGAGCTGTGTCTCCCGACGCGGTAGCGAATTTCGGCAAGGCCGGGTGCGTTGCTCACGACCTCGGGCGTGGCCGGCGCCGGTGCCTCGCACACGCAGCCACAGCTCCCAGAGCACGCTCCGTGGCAGGTCATCGGCCCACCTCACTTTCCGCCGTTCAGGACGATCCGGAGCACACCGTGCTCGGGGAAGTCCGGAGAGCTCTCGAGGCGAGCCACCTCGAGGCGGCTGAGCGTCAGTCGTCCCTCCGCAAGGGCCACCCCTGAGGTTGACCCGAGACGCCGGAACACGGTGGCCTGCACCGAGTCCACGCCTGGCACCGCCCGCGCCGCAGCCAGGATCGGGGACAGGTACACCGGCTGACCGAAGCTGAAGGCGTCGGGGTGGAAGTGGCCGCGCGTGCCATCACCGTTGTCGGTAGCCGACAGGGCTGCGGCCAGTCGCTTACGGACATCGCTGCGGAAGTACTCAGCCGCGACGCAGACCTCGAGTTCGAGCTCGAGCGCGACGAACCGGGGTCCGTCCACCTCGAGATCGTGGCCGGCCAGCCGGAAAGGCTCGACGTACCCGAGCAGGGCCTCCTCGAACGACCGGTCAACTGTGTTCTCGCCTGCAGGATCCACGGTGAGGAACACCGTGTGCCAGCTGCCGGTCCAGCGCAACGTCGCGGCCGCGCGCTGCACCGCGGGGGACTCCAGGGCGACCCGCTCGTAGTCTGCCGGCGTGACAGCGCGGCGTTGGGCTCGGAAGGCCTCCGGCGCCCGGCGGCGTGCCTGTTCGATGGTCTCGGGTTCTGTGCCGCCGCGAGCCGGCAGCGGGTTGCGCACGCCGGTGACTCGACCGTCGGTGGTGACCACGTGGCCGAGAGAGTCCGCACCGATGTTGCCGGCGGCGCCGTTTCCGTGCCGGTAGGTGGCGGTGAAAGCCTCTGCCGGCCGAGGCGACCGGCCGTGCCCGTATGCGCCGAAGCGCAGCCGGCAGGTCCCGTCGACCTCCACTTCGGCCACGACCTCGGGGCTCTCCGCGCCGGAGTCGAGCAGGTCGGGGACGGCCGTCCAGTCCGTGGTGTCCCCGTCAAGCGTGCTGTGCGGCCAGAGCTGCGGGCGGGCCGTGGCCGGCTGGACGTCGAGTGCGGCGTACGCCGGCGCCGTCGAGTCGAACCGCAGCCGGACATGGCCCCGATTTTCCCGCCGCACCCGCACGGTCGCGGCCTGGGTCAACGGGCCGTGGGCGAGCGTGGGGCAGAACCGACGGCCCGTCACGCTGCCCAGCTTCTCCTCGCGCACGGTCCGGCCGTGGTCGGCCAAGATGACATTGCCCCATGCCGCTGTGCCTCGGGTGACGGGCGGTCGACCCGCCGGAATGTCGCCGGCCGCGGCGACGCACAGCCCGAACGGCAAGGCATCCGCCTCGGTCCAGAAGACACGGGTGATCTCCACGTCGGTCAGCGGGTCCGTCAGGTGGTTTGGACCATCGAATGCCTCCACCGCCGTGAGCCGCACAGCGTGCCGCAACGTCGGATCGGCATCGGCTGCCAGGCCGGTGACCGGACTGTGCGCCTGCGCGAAAACCAGCACGTCGCCAGCGGAGAGCTGCGGGAAGTGACCCTCCAGGGTGGCCTCGGTCGAACCCGGGGCAAGGGCGTAGTCGGGGAATGCCCAGTCGTACACCCACATCTCGTCGTGGGCGGCGGCGAAGGTCAGCTCCGGCACCGCGATCGAGGGGTCCAGCTCCGCGATGACGGGCTCAAACCACTGGGCCGCTCCCGCCTCCGCGGCCGACTCGTCGCGCGTGCCCGGCGCGATGCGCTCGGGCAGGTCCGGCAGCCGGGTGAGGAACCTGAGGTTTGCGGACGCCACGGTGGTGTCAGCGTTCACGCGCACTTGCACCCAGGTGCGTGCGTTGCACCCGTCATGCATCGAGTAGTCGACCAGCCGCGCGTGACGGCGAACCGAGCGGCGCAACCGTGCGGTGCCCAGATAAGCCTCCGTCGCCACCGCGTCCTGCGCATAGCTGAGCCGGTCGCCGACGTACGCGAAGAGCTCGACCAGCGCCATCCCCAGGTCGGCGGGGGATCGGATGGACCAGTCCGGGTTGATCAGGGAGAGTCGGTCGAGAATCAGCCGCCGGAACGTCGCGTAGTCCTTGGCCAGGTAGTCCAGCCGCGGTTGGGTCGGGCTGGCGCTCAGGCAAACGCCCCCGTGGCGGCAGTCGAGGTCACTTGGACAGCTGACCTTGAACGTGAAGTCCATGCCATTCAGCAGCGGGTCGAATCCTGCCGGGGCGCGGCGGTCGATAGCGGATCGCACCACCTCCAGCCGGTAGCGCGAGGTGTCCCCGGCTGCGCTCGTGCGGAGGGTGACGCTTTCCAAGCCGGTGCCCAGAACGCTGACCGAGGGCGCTGGAATCCGCTCGCCGCCGGAGATGACGACGCCGGTCGCGGAGAGTGCCGCTTGGTGGGTCGCTGTCAGGGGGTTGACGAAGTGCACGGTCAGTTTCCGCTGCCACAGCAGCTGGTCACGCTGCGGTCCCGGTGGCATCGAGGCGTACTCCGCCTGCTGGGCAGGCGGGAGCTCGCCGGGCACGAGATCGGCGACCTCGAGCCAGTCCACCGCGTTCAGCTGCGGCTTGGCGGCCACCGCGGCACGGCGTACCTCGGCGTCAACGTAGCGGAAGACCAGAGGCTCCATCAGCCGACATCCCTTCGCTCGAACGTCTCGACGTGGGACTCACCGGTCGAGATCTCGGTGAAGGCGACGGTGACCAGCAGGGTCGAGTCCTGGGCCCGCACCTCCACCCGCTCGACGGCGAGCAGGTCCCCCAGCCACTGCTGAAGGGCTGCCTGGACTAGGAAGTCCGTGGCAGCGCCTAGCTCGTCGCTGAGCCCTTCGAACGGCAGCTGGCGAAGGCCGGAGCCGAACGACGGCCGGTTCACCCGCTCGCCCGGCTGCGTCAGCAGCACTTGCTCGACCAGCCCGCGCAGCCACATCGCACGAGGCCCGTCGGCCGTTCGGCCGCGGCCGTCGAAGTGGAAGGGATGCTCGAGATGCATCGGGCGGCTCCTAGCTGGCGATGACCCGGGTCTGGGCGGAGACGGGCAGCAGCGGCGTGCCCGTCGGCACGCAGACAGAGGCTCCCGTCTGCAGGACGATCGGCAGCCCGTTGACCAAGACGCGGGTCGAGCCGACGAGCCATTGACCTGTCGTGCATGGCCCGTTGGCGGGCGGCACGAACGAGCAACCGGCGACGAGGTACGGCGCTGGCAGCGACGCGACCGGCATGCCGCTCACCAGCACCCGGGGAACCGGAGCGGACGGCGTGGCCTGGCCCCCGTGTGAGCAGGTGACCACGGCACCGGCGTGTAAGACCGGACCGGGCATGTCACACCACCGTCAGCGCGCCGGCGTTGACCGTCACCGTCGGGCCGACCATCACGATGGAAGCGCCCTTCCCGTTCTGGATGTAGATCCCGGTGTCGTTGACGATCAGGGTCGCGCCGGTCGCGCTCTTCAGCATGATGCCGCCGGTGGGTCCCGGGACATCCGAGATCGCGATCGCGTTCTGGCCGGCCGTCTGCATCACGATGCTCGGGGACACGGGCAGGCCGTTGAGCGCAAGAGTCGGAGGGTCCGCTGGTGAGCCCCAGCGACAGCCGGACCAGACCGGCCGTGAGAGGTCACCACGCTCGAACTCGACCCAGACGCCGGCGCCGACGGGAGGAACGAACCAGGTGCCCATCGGTGGCCCTGTGGGACCGGCCAAGGGCACGCACGCTTCCGCCCAGCTGGACGGCGCCAGGCCGATCGCGTCGGGGACCTCGACCAGCAGCCGACCGCGCATCATCGGGTCGATGTTGTTGACCACGGTCCCGCGGTACTTGCCGAAGTGTCGGGTCGCCCTGTGGCTGGTGGTGGCGGTCATCGGAGTGCCTCTCTAGACGGGAACAACCGGGGTGGGGGAGATCAGACCGTCGCGCGACAACGAGAAGGACTGCTTGTATGAGCGCGGCTTCAGGTCGTGGGTCACGCGGTTGACGTAGTAGAGGCCGTCGTACGCCGTGCCCGCGCCTCGCACGCCGACGAGCTGGCGAGCTCGAAGCGGCCGGCCGTACGCCAGGACGTCCAGGGTGCCCTCGCCAGTGATCGCGTGGGAGGACTTCATGAGATCCCCGAGGATGCGCTTGGCCGCCTCGGGTGGCTCCAGAGAGCCGCCCTCCTCCGCGAACTCCACTCGTGCCGGCGGGGTCGGCCGCAGGCCCAGCGGTGGCTTGAAGAGATTGACGTTCGGCACCGGCACCGGGATCGGTATCTTGTGCGTCACGGGGTCGAAGATCGTGTAGACGGTGACCTTCTTGGCCTTGCCGTCCAGGCTGAACGACAGCGACTCCACGTTGGTCGCCTCGTCGAGGTTGACGCTCAGCGCAGGTTGAGGAACAGGCAGGCGCACGTCCGGCCCGAAGTAGGCGACGCTTGATCCCGGGAGCGGCCCGGGCTCGACGTAGAACACGTAGCCGCACCGCGACGCGTGCTGCTGGATGTAGTCGAGGTCGGTGCCGGTGTGCGTGTCGATCCCGTCGAGAGGGTTTCGCAGCGCACTCACGATCGGCGGGATGACTACGGGGGCGACGCCGAACGCGGCGTACTTCGCGAGGATCATGTAGAGCTGCGTGATCTCGGGCATGGCGGGGGAGCGCATGAACGGCATCTCGACGAGGTCCATGAGCACGGTGAGGTCCTCACCGGTCACCGTGAGAGTGGATCCGCCGGGGGTGTTGGAGGGCGTGACCTCGTGGTGTGTCACCACGCCGTCGATGAGCACGTGGGGCAGTCCCCGTATGGACACCATGACGATGACCCGAGAGACGATCGGGTCGAAGTATCCGGCGGGAAGCAGGGTCCGCACCACGTCAGAGGCGGGGCCCGCCTCAAGGACGATCTGGAACCCGGCCTGCTGCGTGCCAGTCGTCACCCGCACCGAGCTGACGGCCTGCATCACGCTGCGCGGAGCGGGCACCGGGACTCCGGGACCGATGAGCAGGGTCAAGTCGGCGGATTCGATCATAGCGGACCTCCCGGTAGCCCCTCGGGAAGCGTGATGCGCAGCCGGCGGCCGACGACTGCGGTCAGCTCGTCGGGATGCAGGCAGCGGTTGGCGTCGCAGATGCGCCAGAAGAGCTCCGGGTCCTGCAGCGCCTCGGTAGCGATCAGGTCGAGTCGGTCGCCGGGGGCGACGCGGTGCTGGGCGAACTGCACCAGTGCCGCGGGGTCGGGCAGGAAGCGGCGGCGCAGGTAGCGCACGGGATTGCCGTCGGAGTCGACGAGCGTTGCCACGGGCGTCACGTGGTAGCGACTGTTCTGCGGGAAGGGCGGGACCACCGTCGATGCCTGCGAGAGCAGGTTCGCCAGCTGCTGACGGGCGTGGTCGTCGCTCATGGCAGACCTCCGATTCCCAGGGTGTTGAGCGTGGTTCTCGACACCCGTGTCGACAGTGACTCCTTGGCTCGCAGGTAGGACAGGTAGATGCCGCCACCACGGCGGTCGTAGCCGAGGTCGCCGGCGGTGAGCACACGCATCCCGATCGAGACCTTCGCGCGAATCGGGTTGAGCAGGGCGTCGAAGGCTTCCTCGGTCACGGCGAACTCGGTGACCTGGACGGGAAGGATTCGCCTGGCGCTCCAGACGAACAGGGTCAACGGCCCCCGGCTGGGCAGGATCTCGATCGCGCCCGAGGCGGCAAGGGCGTCGCGGCGGATGAGGTCGTCGACGCGCGGATGCACCAGGCCCTCCAGAGCGGCCAGTTGCGAGTGGATGCCCAGGGCCACCGTCGCCGGATGCTGCTCCGGTTTCTCCATGGCATCCGTTGCGTCGAATTCGGCCTCGATCTTCAGCGTCTCGATCGGTGGTCCCGTGATGCGCAGCGCCTCCGTGACGTCAGATCCTTCGGCGGACTGCTGCAGCTTGAGGTTTCTCGCCAGGCTGTCCGGGTTGTACTGCAGGCTCACCACGCGCAATATGGCACCCGTGCCGCCATCCACCTGTACCAGGCCACCCTTGACCAGACGCGGGCCGATCACGGCAGCACCGCCCT
Organism: Micromonospora sp. AP08; assembly: GCF_008085935.1. Classification (NCBI taxonomy): domain Bacteria; kingdom Bacillati; phylum Actinomycetota; class Actinomycetes; order Micromonosporales; family Micromonosporaceae; genus Micromonospora; species Micromonospora sp. AP08. The sequence continues at coordinate 303,552 of NZ_VSEZ01000002.1, read as the reverse complement.
GGTCACCTCGGCCGCGACCTGGCGACCGAGCCCGGCGGCATCGCGTGCGGCCGGCTCGCGAAGGTCCACCGTGACGTCGGCGTGGCGCGTCGTCGTCGGGACGTCGTGGCCGAGCCGCTCCGTGAGGTGCTCGCGGAGCGCGTGCTCGACGGCGTCGCGGACGGCCTGCTCCCCACCGCACCCGGCGGGCAGCACGAGGGCGTCGATGCTGAGCTCGACGTGGACCGATCGACCTGGTCGCGCTGTCATGGCTTCGCCTTCGACCGGCCGCCGTACCCACGCACACGGGGCTCGATGCCCTCGACGGTGAACCACTTCTTCGTGAGGGTGTAGAGGGTCCCGGTGAGGAGCTTGGTCGAGCCCTTCTTCTCGAGGTACTGGATGCCGTAGTTGCGGTACCACGTCCCGTTGAACGCGTGCCGGTTCTTCTCGCGATTCAGCGGCCACAGGTTGGAGTACCTGTTGGTGCCCTGGAACGCGAGGTCTCTGATGTGGTCGATGTCCTTGTCCTCCCACTGGCTGTAGCCGGCGTGCTTCAGGGCGGACTTGAAGTTGTCGATCGGTGTGGGGTCGCGCTCGTCGCCCCTCTCGCGATACAGCAGCGTGCCCTTCTCGACGATGTTGCTCTTGTCGACACCGATGGGCACCTTGGTCCCGTCCTTCAACGTGACATCGCGGGGCCCGTCGGTCATCCTGAAGTCGACAGCCTCGCCGTCGATGGTCAACTTCATCGGCTTGGCGTATCCGGGATACCAGGACTTGTCCTTGTACCAGTAGATCGGGATCGGGTCGCTCTTCTCGCCCGTGTGCAAGCCGTTCAGGTCGTCCACGTCGGCGATGTCACGGCGAGCGGCGTTGCCCATCCTGCCGACCACGGTGAAGCCGGACCGGTCCGCAGTGGTGTGGTCGACCACGTCGAGGGCGGCGTAGGAGTACGCCGTCTTGAACTGCGCGATCGCGCTCTCGATCGTCGCCTTGGTCCGGCTCGCGGCGTCGAGCTTGCCGACCGCGCGCTCCACAGCTTTGCGCCCGGCCTCCCACCGGTCGCGATAGCCCATCAGTACCTGGGCCTCGGCCTTGACCGTCGGCGAACCTTTGCGCGCGATGGTGACCCGCCATTCGCCCTTGTCGGCGACTCGCCCTACGGCGACCCGGCCGCACACCTTGCTGTGCTTCTTCTTGATTTTGTTGGCCTGCTTGAGCAGAGAGTTCTTTGTCGCGCCCTCGGTCAGGTTCTTGCCCGGCAGCGCGTTGACCTTCATCACCACCTGCTGCCACTCGACGTCGTCCGGACCGGTGCTCTTGGGATCCTTCGGATCTTTCGGGTTCTTCGGGTCTTTGGGATCGTTGGGGTCCTTCGGGTCCTTGGAGTCCTTCGGCTCGTTCTTGTCCGAGTCCTTGTCGGGGTCGGTCTTCTTCTTGCTCGGCTTGTCTTGGTCGGGCTCGTCCGCCTTCTTCTTCGCGTCCGGCGAGTTGTCGGTCTCCGGCTTTCTGGCCGGGTCATTGGTGTCGCCGGATTTGGCCGGAGTCTTCGGCTTGGCCGAGTCGTCCTGGGTGGGAGGCGCCTTCTTGTTGGGCTCGTGGGGCTTGCTCACGTCCTTGTCCGGGTCGGCGTCGCCCTTCTTCTTGGTGTTGTGAGGCGCGACCGGCTTTCCCGGGTCCTTCTTTGTGGGGCTCGGCGTCTTCGGCTTGGCCCTCGGCTTGTGTTTCGCGGTCTTGAGCTTGGCGCGGGTCTTGGCAGCGCCGGGCGCCTTGTAGCCCTGCTTGCCCCTGCTCGCACGATCGATGACGTTCAGCAGCCGGTCGCTGAGGTCCTGCTCCGTCATCAGGTCGGAGAGCTTGGAGCCGATCTCGCGAGCGAGGAAACCGACGAAGGGATAGAGCAACGCGCCGACCAGGACGGACTTGTAGGTCAGCAGCTTGACCGCCTCCAGGTCCCGTCCGCTCGCCCGGTACCGTGCCATGAGCGCGTTGAGCTCCTGGAGACCCTTGGGAATGTTGAACAGAATCTGCCGCAGGTCCTCCTCGGTGGCATCCTCCGGGATGTCGAAATACTCCAGGAGTGCGCCGACGCCGGTGTTGTTCTCCAACTGCGCCAGCATCTTCTCGACGAGCTTGTTCTCCTGCTCTTCCAGCTTCTCGACCGCCAGCTCGGCGGCCTTCTCGTCGAGATTCGGGTCATCGGTTAGGTCTTGGAGCCTTCCGAGCTCGGCCAGGCCGTCGGCGAAGTTCGCCTCGAACGACTTGTACGTCGCGTAGGCCGCGCTGACCTTGGAGACGATCGAGGTGATCCGCTGGTAGGTCGAGTACACCTGCTCGACCTTCTGGAGGAACTTGCGCAGCTTGTTGAGCCGATGCAGGAGCATGGCTCCGCGGGCCGCCGCCAGGCCGGTACCGATGGGCCCCGTGAGGGCGCCGATGATGTAGCTCGCGCCGAGCTCGGCGGCCAGCCAGAGGATCTCCTCCAGGACGTAGTCGCGGATCCCGGCGATGCTCTTGGTGAGGTCCTTGGCGGACTCCTCGATCTTGGCCGACCTCTGGCTCGCTCCCGCGAGGAGGCCCTCGAGCATCATCATCTCCCGGAAGACCGGGAGCTTCTCCAGCTCGATGGGGTCGAGGTCAGCCTCCGCCTTGTCGAGCAACGTGTCGTGGGTGACCTTGGCGTGGATCTTCTTGAGGTTCTTGAGCGCGTCGTTGACCTTGGCGGTGTTCTCGGCGAGCGTCTTGGTCTTGTCCGAGGAGACCGTTAGCGCGATCTTCACATCGTCCGGCAGCTCGCCTGCCTTGGCATCGGTGAGCAGGTGCTGGTTGATCCGGAGGAGCTCCCGGTCGGACGGACTCATCTGGAGGTACTTGTCGAGCTCGGCCGACTCGTCGATCGGCGTATCCGACTCTGCCGCTGTGGTCTTGAGGTACTTGAGCACGTCCGCGAGCTCCGCGCTGCTCATCTCCGCGAACTTGTCGAGCTGCTCCTTGGTCAGCGGCTTTCCCTGCGCGTTGGACACGGACTTGAGCTCTTTGAGGACTCGGTCGACCTTGGCCTTCTTCTCGGCATCGCTCTCAGGTGGCAGTCCCTGCTCGGTGCCGCCCGTGTCTCCGCCCTTCCTGTCCTTGTCCCCGCCAGTCTTGTCCCCGCCCTTCTTGCCCCCGTCCTTGGCGTCTCCCGACCCGGTGCCGCTGCCCGTACCACTGCCCGAGGTTTGGCTTCCCTTGCCGCCTTTGGCCCCCTTGTCGGACTGGAGCTCCTCGTCGCGAGAACCGGGGCGACGCAGGTCGTAGATCGTGATCTCGTACTCGGAGGTCGCGAGTTCGGTCCAGGTGTAGGGCACCCCAGGAGGCGGCTGGATGTACAGCTTGTCCAGCTTTCCCACTTCTTTGTTGTCCGACGTCTTGATCGAGTCACCGCCGGGGTTGTCCTTGACGTGGCTTGCCGTGTAGCTCCCCGGCGGCAGCGTGCCTTCCTCCTTCACCAGCTTCAGCGTGAACATCGTGCCGTCAGTGAGGATGACGCTGATCTTCTTCGCCTTGCGGTAGATCAGCACTTTCTTGATGCCGGGCGCGGTCTTCGGCTGCCGCTGGACGGTTCCCGCCAACGCGGGTGTTCGCGACTGCTGGACGACGTGCGCGAGTTCGTGCGCCATCAGCCGGCGACCCGCGGTGCTGTTCATGTCCGGCGGCCGGGAGAAGGTGATCGAACTGCCCTGCGTGAACGCCGCTGCGCCCAGCGCGTCGGCGCGCCGGCTCGCGGCGGTGTCGGCGTGGATGCGCACGCTGGCGAAGTCGTACCCGAAGCGCGGCTCGAAGTACGCCGACTCCGCACTGGTCAGCGGTCTGCCGCCGCCGCTGCTGGAGGAGGCGTTCGCCGAACGCGCGAACGACTGGGGCTGTGTGGCGAGCGCCCGGTCCGCCGCCCGGTCTGCCTGCGCCTCGTACGTGTCCTGGGCTGGACGCGATGCGGTGCCACCCGAGTCCGCGTGGTCGGAGGTGTACTCGTGCTCACTCATCACGTACTCCAGCCCGCGAAGTCGCTCGGTGCGGCGGTGCGCTCAGCCTTGGCCAGCTCGGCTCGCGCTGCCCAGGCGATCTCCTCCATCCGGACGGGTCCCTCCGCGGCGGCGGCGCGGAAGGCGGCGGCGACCGCGATGTTGCGGATCGCGCCGCCACTCACCGCGAGTGAAGAGAGCACGCGTGGTTCCAGGCCCTCGGTCGGGGTCCGATCCGGGAACGCGCCCGCCCAGATGCGCGCCCGATGGTCCGCGTCGGGGAAGGGGAACTGCACGATGAAGCCCAGGCGGCGCACGAACGCAGGGTCGAGGCTCGCCCGGGCATTGGTCGTGAGCACCGCGAGCCCGCGGTAGGCCTCCATCCGCTGGAGCAGGTAGCTCACCTCGATGTTGGCGTACCGGTCGTGACTGTCGCGTACCTCGCTGCGCTTGCCGAAGAGTGCGTCGGCCTCGTCGAAGAGCAGGATGGCGCCGGTCTCGTCCGCGCCGTCGAAGATGCGCCGAAGGTTCTTCTCGGTCTCGCCGATGTACTTGCTCACCACCGCGGACAGATCCACGTGCAGCAGCTCGAGGTCGAGTTCCCGCGCGATCACCTCGGCGGCCAGCGTCTTGCCGGTGCCGGGCTCACCGGCAAAGAGTGCGGTGGTGCCGAGTCCTCGGCCGCCCTTTTCGGCGAAACCCCAGTCGTCGTGGACCACCCGCCGGGTTCGTACCTGGTCGGCGAGAGCGTGCAGCAGCTCCAAGCGGTCCGCCGGCAGCACCAAGTCCGACCAGCGGGCTCGTGGGCGGATCACCCGAACCAGGCCGTCGAGGTCGCTGCGTCGCAGCTGTGCCCGCAGGGTCCGGGTGAGCTCACCCGGGTCATCGGCCTTCGCAGTCAGGCGAGTGCATCCGACGATCTCGCGTGCGCTGAGCCGGTGCGTCGATGCGAGCACGTCCGCGGTCTCCAACCACGAGTCGTCCGCGTGGTGCTCCGCCAGGGCAGATCGCCACAGGTGGCGCTGCTCGGCTGCGGGGGGCCGGGACACCTCGTGGTGTACGACGCCCGAGCCACCCGCCCGGTGCCGAGAGCAGATGAGCACCGGGCCGTTGACGCGCTCCAGCCATCCACCCACGGCGACCTCGGTCAGGTCGTTCTCGAGCACCAGCGCAGCCCCCGACAGCAGTGAGTCGCGGGTCCAGACCCGTGCGAGCAGGTCACGCTCGACCGGACCGGCCGGCAGGTCGGTTCCCCTCACGAGGAACGGCTCGAGGCCGAGGGCTGCGCACGCCGCCCAGGCCACGTCCAGGCGCCCGTCCTCGTCGTCACCGTGCAGGGAGACCGCAACCCAGGGGGACGTGGGATCTGCCCAGGCTCGCGCGATCTGGTCGGCGACGGCGACGTGCGACGCGGGAATCAGGCCGGCCGGCCGGAGCCGGGCGGCCAGCGGGACGAGCAGCGGGTCGAGCTCGTCGACGCCCACCAGGAAGTTCAGCATGCGCTCACCGATGTGCAGGGGCGCGTGGGCTACTGGTCCTGCCCCCAGCTCCAGCAGGTGCCAGCGACGCAGGGTTCCCCCCGGGGACATCGCCGACCAGTGCGGCTCGGGCAGCAGGTCGTGAGCAAGCGCCCAGGTGACGGCCCCTGCCGCCTCGGCGACGGCTCGGCTCAGCCCCAGGTGCAGCTGCGCACCCGCGCAGAGAGTGAGCAGCCCGCGCTCGAAGGCGGTGAGGCCGAACGCGTTCGCGACGTGGCCGAGTGCTGTTGCCGAGGACGGGGGATCCAGCTCGACGGTCGTCTCACCAGCGAACGCGGTGAGCAGACGCTCGAACTCGTCGTTCAGCGCTTGCTGATTCGTGCCGGTCCACTCCCTGCCCGGCAGCTGGCTGATGCTCACGACACCACCACCCGCACGTCGAGGAAGACCGGCGGACTGACCGTCCGGTCGACCACGACCGACTCGACGCCGTCGACCCGGAGGCGCGCGAGGTGTGACCCCACGGGGGCGTCGGGGACGACGAACTGCAGCGAGGTCGCCGGAGCCGGGTGTGGCTGGGCGTCGACCTCGCGCGTCCCGAGGATGAGCGACACCTGCTGGTCCGGTGCGACGCTGGGCGCGCAGTCGATGGTCAGGGTCGCCGTCCCGCTGCCGTCCCGGTTGACGGACAGCGGAAAGGTGTTGGTCATGCGCGGGGCCACCGTGAGGGGCAGCCGGTTCGTGGTACGGCTCGGTGCCGAAGGGCTGGGCTCGACCTGGACGGTCACGTCGTACGTCCCCACATCGAGCGTCGCCGGCACCGTGAAGTTAAAGCTCTGGCCGCCGGCACCGGCTCCGACCACCACCTCGGCGGTCACTCCTCGGCGTCGGTCCACCAGCTGCACGACGCGCTGAGTGCCGGCGAGCAGCTCACCGTCGACAACGACCGCACCGCCCGCTCGCGCCACGTGATGCCCACCGGCCGGGCGCAGCCCGAACAACGTCGGGACCCTGGTTCGGAGTTCGGGCGCGACCGTCACGCCGGCCTCGGCCCCGCCGGGGAGCCTGCCGCCCCGTACCAGGACAGGAAGCGCGGACCTCACGGGCACCGACGTCTCGATGAGCACGACCGACACGCTGTAGTAGAAGCTCGGACGGTACTTTGCCTGGAACGCCGACCAGAGCCGTGACGCCTCCTCGCCGGTGATCGACTCAGGGGCGACGCGTAGCAGCTCGACCTGCGTGGAGAGCCCAGCTGCGGCAAGGCTCGCGGGAAGCAGGTCGCCGAGCATCTCGCGGGTGATGAACGGGTGTTGCTGCAGCGCCTGCATTCCGTGGCCGAGCAGCTTCTCCGGCTGGAGCTGGCCGACGCCGTAGGCGGACAGCACGAGGTGCAGGTCGAGCGCAAGCGGGGGGTTCGCAGTCCGGTTGCCGGCGCTGTCCACCGACGGCATACCGGCGTTGCGCCACCCCTGGTTGAGGGAGACCCTGTGCAGGAACAGATTGAGGCCGAGCATCGCGCCCGGGCCGCTGAGGGAGAGCTGGTCCGGGGGAACCGCGGAGACCGTGGCGTGCCCGCCGTCGAGGTCGGCGTCCACGCTCGCATCCGCCAGCCACACCTCGAGCAGGCGGCGTAGTGCCTCGGTAGCGGCGGCGACCGCCAGCGCCGTACTCACGACCAGCCCCGGTCGGGCCGATCGAGGTACTCCTCGAGACTCAGCCGCGGACGGTACGCCGGGCGTGGTGCGGTGACGGGCGCCTCGACCCGTGGCGTCTGACGAACCGGCACCGGCGCCGAGGGCCGGATCTCGATGCGGCCGATGCTAATGGAGACAGTCGTCGTGCGCGTCAGTGCCTCATCCAGCACATTGTGAACCTCGGCGTCATCCACGCGGTCGGCGGCACCGGGGAGCATCGGAGCCGGAAGCGCGCGCGATCGTCGTTCGGCGGCCTCGGTCGGGAGGCGCTCACCGTTCGGGATCGGCTGCCGGGCCGGGGACGGTGGAGTCTTGGCTACCTGGTCGGCGGGGGCAGCGAGGTGCCGGTGCAGCACCGGCTCGCTGCGCTCGACGACTCTCTCGACGACGGGGGCGATGGTGGTTCGCGCCACGGGCTGCGCCAGCGGCGGTGGCGGCGCCGGGACCGGCTCGGACGGCACGAGCACGGGTGCCGAATCACGTCGCGTCGCGGCCTGAGTGACGGCCGGGCGCTCGGGCTCGCCGCGCCGGCCGACGTGGGCGACGGGGGCCGGCAGCGGGCGCACAGCCGGCTCGGTCCAAGCGGACGCGACCTCTTCGACCTCTCGGGGCGCGTCGGTGACCGGTTCATAGCGCGAAGGCAGCTCAGGGCGTACGCCGGTCAGCGGGCGGCGCTGCCGATCGACGAGCCGGTCGAGAAAGTCCATGGCAGGCTCACCCCGCCGTCAAGGCCAGGTAGGCACGCCGCCGCGCATCGGGGAGGTCGAGGATCGCGTGCTCGGACCAGCCGAACGCACGCGCGAGCTCGGCCACGTCAGTGAGCAGCCGGACTCCATGGTGGGCGATCTCGGCCGTGACGAATCGGGCCACGTCGAGCACGTCCTCCCACTCCGCGCCGCAGTGCGCACACGTACAGGCCAGCAGGATCTCGGCGCCCCTGTCGTGCTCGGCGAGGCTCGCGGCGACGGCCGCCGACATGCCCTCGTCGGGGTTCTCCTCGCCCGGTGCCCTCCCGAGCACGGCCCGGACGAGGGCGGCGCGGGCCTCCTCGGGCGACCCGGCGTGCACCGCCGCGGCCACGTCCCGGCTGGTGAGCGCCCGCATTTCGTAGCTGGCGCCCTCATGCTCCAGCTGCCAGCAGCGGTCGGTGGACATGTCGCCGAGCAGGGCCGACACGGTGAGCTCGACGCCGGCCCTCTCGCCGCACGCCGGGCAGGTGGCCTGTGCGCTCAGCCGCTCGCCGACGACCTCACGGCGCAGGGCGAGCAGCGCGGCGTCCCGGTCGCCGAGCGGAAGGGCAGCCGGGTCGTCGAGGTCGGGCAGGGCGACGGCGAGGCACCGGACCGCGGCGTCCACGGGATGCATGCCCGTGACCGCATCCCAGAGCCGGAGCCGGTCGCGAGGTGAGATCGGCATCAGGCCGGCTCCGAGAAGCTCGGCTCGGACGGCTCGACCACGTCGTAGTCGCGCTCCCAGCCCTCGTTCTCCAGCTTGATCGACTGGATCGCCACCGCGTTGGCGTTGGCATCGAGATCGGGCTGCGCCTGGAACTCCGAGACCCAGCACCGGTAGACCTTGTAGGCGATCGCGACCTGGCCGGACTCGTTGTACATCTCGATGATCAGGTCCTTGCGGAAGTCCTTGAGGGAGACCTCCGTGCCGAGGCCGGAGCCGTAGTTCCAAACCTTGTTCGCCCACTGCTCGAAGTCCGGGTCGTGTGTCACGCCACGCTCAAGCGTGATCGCCTCGTACTTCGTCCGGCCGGGCGACTTGCGAGCAGAGGACGGATCACCACCCTCGCGGTGCTCCACGACCTCCGTCGTGCGCTTCAGCGAGCTGACCTTGGACACACCCGCGACGTAGTGACCGTCCCACTTCACGCGGAACTTGAAGTTCTTGTACGGGTCGAACCGGTGGGTGTTCACCGTGAACGTCGCCATGAGGCTGCCTCTCTCGTGTGCTCAGGTGCTGACGTGCTAGACCGCGACCTGGCCGGCCAACTGCTGGATGGACACCACGACGAACTCAGCCGGCTTGAGCGGCGCGAACCCGACGGCGATGTTGACCACGCCGCGGTCGATGTCGCTCTGCGTGGTCGTTTCCCTGTCGCACTTGACGAAGTACGCCTCGCGTGGGGCCTTGCCCTGGAACGCACCCTTGCGGAACAGGTCGTTCATGAAGGACCCGACGCTGAGGCGGATCTGGGACCACAGCGGCTCGTCATTCGGCTCGAAGACGACCCACTGCGTACCGCGGAAGAGGCTCTCCTCGATGTGGAGGGCAGTACGCCGCACGGGCAGGTACTTCCATTCCGACGCCAGCTGGTCCGCACCCACGAGGCTCCGGGCCCCCCACACCACACGCCCGGCGATCGGAAACTGGCGCAGGCAGTTGACCCCGTGGGGGTTGAGCCGCCCGTTCTGCCCGTCGGTCAGCGCGTACCCCAGCTCATCGACCCCGAGCAGGACCGCCTCAAGACCAGCGGGCGCCTTCCAGATGCCGCGGGTGGCGTCCGTTCGGGCGATGACACCGGCAACGGCGCCGCATGGTGCGAAGGTGTCGGGACGGTTCTCCCGCAGCGGGTCCGGGCACTTCACCCGGGGGTAGTAGATCGCCGCGTTGCTGGTGCGGGTCACGTGAGCGGAGAGACCGCTGATCACGGCGTCCGGGTTGGCCCAGCCGCTGGGCGGGTCCACCAGCACGATCGCGCGGCGTCGTGCCGCATAGGACTGCGCCGCGTCCCACGTTGTTTTGCCGACGTCGTTGGTGCGGGTCAGTGGCGGGATGCAGATCAGGTTCACCATGTCAGCGAGCTCGAGAAGCCACAGCCCCCGCTTCGGAGCCTCGAGCGCTGCGTCGGAGATCTGCGTGTCCGTGATCGCGCTGCCGTCTGAGCCGTCGCTCCCGAATCCGGTCGAACTCGCGGCGTGCTCGAGCGGGTCGGCGCCGGCGGGAGCGGCACCGCTGGCCGCGGGCCGCGTGGCGGGTACGGCTCCGCGAATCCGGACCAGCTCCGAGCCCGCGGCCAGGACGTTCGTCACGAAGCGCCGATGCGTGGGCGTCGTCGAGAGGTTCAGAAAACTCTCGACCTGTCCGGTTGCCGTGTCCTTGACGAGCAGGTTGAAACGTGTGCCCGGCGCATCGCCAGTCTCCTCGGCAGCGTTCTCGACACGCACGCGCAGGCGGCTTCCCCAGGCGCCCTCACTGGCAGCCTCCAGACCGAAACCGGTGGGGAGAGTTGCCGTCGCCTTCGCGCCGCCGTTGTGGACCCGGCAGATCAGCGCGTCACGGCCACCGTTGAGGAAGTACTGCGAGACCGCGTAGCTGAGCGGGCTCTCGGTCCACAGCCCGCCGTACACACGGGCGAACTCGGCGAAGCCCTGTACGGCAACCGGCCGGTCGGTCGGACCGCGCAGAGCACGTCCGACGAACGCCGTGACCGAGGTCGCGACGCCGGTGACGGTCCGCACGCCGCTTCCTACCTCGCGGACGTAGACACCGGGGTGGCTGAGGTTGAGGGTCATCGCAGGCTCCCGTCAGGTGCTGGCGTTCGGGCGGATCAAGGAGTGGCGTCACGGCCGAGGAAGATCTCCACAGCGGCGTCCTGGCTCCCGGCATTGGAGAACGTGAGCCCGGCCGGGTTGCCGGTGAGGTCGACGGCCCCTCCGAAGAGGAACTGCGGCTGGTTAAGCTTGATGCCGGTGCCGTCGACGTCGTACGACAGGTGGTCGCTGGGCTCGGTCGGCATGATCACCAGACAGCTGATGCGTCCTGCTGCCGCCGGCCCGAGGTCGACGGCGAGGTCATCTCCGGCAGGCACGACGACGGACAGCTTGTCGTAGGCGTCGACCTCCATCACGCCCGAGTCGTTCAGCTGCGGACCGCCGTCGGCGCGGACGGTGACGTCCCAGATCAGGTGCTCGGGCATCTCATGTCCTTGGGGTCGGAGGTCCTGCTGGGGCTCGCTTGACGGTGCTCCGTTGCGGATGGTGTCGACGAGGACGGCGGGGGAGGGCGCGCCGAGCCTGGTGCGCTGCGGGGTCAGTTGCCAAAGCGACGCCTCTCGGCCGTCGCCGAGAGTGGCAAGCACCCGGGGCGCGCCGTGGGCATCGCACAGCCAGGCGGCCACGGCCGCCTCGTCCGCCTCTTTCCACACGAGGAGGTCGGCCTCGAGTGGACTCAGGGCGTGGAGCGCGCCGGGCTCGACGGCCGCGACGACGTCGAAGTCGGGCTGGTCGCGGACCGTCCTGCTGATGATCTCGCCCAGCAGGCCGGTGCAGCCGACCAGCGCGACACGCACGCGCCGCGAGCTGTCCTCGCCGCCGTGTGCCGAGCCCACGTACGCCTCCTTCGGTCGCCCTCCGGCCAGTAGGCGGTCCGCGGCACGGCGTAGGCAATAGATCCGTGGGTGGGTCTTGGATCCAGGGACAGGACAGGCCCGGACCCAGGTCGGCTGGGCAGGTGGGGTGGAAAGGACGTGACAGGTGGTCCCGTGGCCCCCTTTCCGGCGTGCGGCGCCGGCGAGGGACGGGAGGATTCAGCCGACGGCCGGCTCAGGTACCGGATCCAGATCCAGACGGGCGAGAGCCTGGGGGATCTCGGCACGGCCGGACGCGCCCAGCTTTGTGAGGATGTTGTGCACGTGGTTTTTCACCGTGCTCAGCCGCAGGTCGAGAGCGCGGGCGATCTCCTTGTTGGTCATCTCCGTCTCCAGCAGCCGCAGAACCTCGCGTTCACGCCTGGTGAGCTGGATGGGTGTGCAGCCATGCTGCCGCAGCCGGGCCTGGTGCGCGATGTGCCGGATGAGACCGGCCGCGACCTTTCCCGAGCAGGGGGCCTCACCGCGCACCGCCGCGCGCAGCGCCTCGGCCAGGTCGTCGAAACCTGCTTCACGCGAGACATAGCCGGCCACGCCTGCTTCGGCGCAGGCGACGATCTCAGGGCCGTCCTCCTTCACACCGAGTGCGACGACGTGGATGTGGGGCCGCGCGGCCACCAGCGCACGGGCGGTCCGGGTGCTGTCCTCCATCCCCATGTCAAGCAGGACGACGTCGCAATCAATGCGTCGCGCACTCGTAACGGCGGCAGCGCTGGTGGCGGCCGAGGCAGCAAGTTCCACATCGGGGAGCACGCGTAGAGCAGCTGCCACACCCTCGCGATACAACCGGATCTCAGTGACTACCAGTACATTCATCGCAGAGCCCCACGTCCGACGCATTACCGGGCCCGAGAATCCGATTCAGCGGGTCTCTCGTACACCGGCTTAGGAGCAGCCCGGGCCGTACGTGATTCGGTCACCGACGATAGCAAGTAAAAGCTCGACCGGACAGACTTACGTAGTCGCTCAAATGCACGTTTCGCTGCCTGCGCACCGGGCTGGCATCGCTGCACGTCGCACGGTTGACCAGTCCTTGGGACGCTCGGAGCGGACGAACGGTTTCGTGCGCCTCATCCGTGCTCATTCCTTGCTCTCCTACCGGCAAGCCAGTAGCCATAACTGTGCGGCTGAAGACTTCTCAGCCGCAAGGACGAGTCGGATTTTGTGCAGAACATCTGGCGGACTGGCCAATTGATGCCGCCGAACCGCCTCCCGATGAGGCGAACCACCCGGCCGTACTCGTACGAATGCTTGACCACCGGTAAGCGGTCCACCGAAGATCCACTAGGGACCGTCGGGAGATGGCGGGCGGTGTCGGATCCGGTCGAGTCGTCGCCCGGCCGTCGTTCTTCCAACTCCAAACCGTGCGCAAGGCCCGCACCGGCGGTATCCCGCTGCACCTGATCACGCACGAGGACGTGCTGATCTTCCGCCGGCCGCAAGCCCTCCCGACGCCGGAAGACCTCACGGACACCGAAGGTGGTCCGTCCCGATGACCACCCGTCGCCGCAGCCGGCTGCTACCCCTCGTCCATCAACCACTCACCGGGCAACGCCCGCCGCACCCCGGCGATACCGCCCGCCGTCGCCGCGCCCACCCACAACCACGCTCCGCCGTCCTCACGCAGGACCGCCCCCAGCCCGTCGAACCACCTCATCGGCCTGCCGTCGGGCCCGGCCCAGAACGGGTAATCGGGCATCGGCAGCCGACGGAACCCCTTCTCGAGCAATGCGATGGCCTCATCGTCCAGCTCACGGTTGTCGGCGAACACCTCACCCGAGAACATCCACTCCGACAGCACCATCTCCACACACGCCAACGAGACCCGATCGAGGAACGGCTGCCAGTCCCGCTCGGCCTCGCTGGCCGACTCAACCCGGAACACCACCGGCGGGTCGGGCTCCGTCACGGCCGACAGCGGAACGCCCCACTGCGCCACGTTCTGGTTCTCCACCCGGAAGACCAGCACCTGGCCCGTGCCGTCGACGCCGACCTCATTCGGAGCAAGCAGACGGTCCTGACTCCGGGTCAGGTCATAGCGCCTGCCGACCAGCGCATAAGCCTCACGCAGGGACGCCGGCAGGCGGAAACCCAGCCGGGTCTCCGCCGCCCGCAACTCGCTGTCGTCGCGGCCGTCGCCGGCCATGATCGGGCTCGCATACCGCGCGGTGAAGAGCCGGATGAATCGCCAGGCGCCAGCGGCGTCGCGAACGCCCTGAGCGAGTTCGTCGTGGAGATCAAATCCGCCGTTCACGAGGCAGACCATAGCGGCAGCCGGACCGCCATCCCCGGAGCACGACACCGGGCTCCCCAACGGGACCTTGACCGGAACTCGGCTGCGCCCCGCCGCGCCAACCACCTGATCGGCCGCCCGCCAACGACGCCGGGCAGCGATCCTGCGCCGGCAGGTTCTCCTGCATCGGGCGGATGCCCGCCGACGAGCTCGACCTCCGGCCAGTGCCGACGCAAAGGCGGGCTGTCGTGCATTGGCTTCCACCCCGCCCCAGCGACAGAGCCGGCTGGGGCACGCCGTGGCCGCGCCGGGGCGGGAGGTGCGTGACTGACCACCGAGCCGCACCGCGCATCGGATCGCTGTGCACCGGTAGCGGCGGCCTCGACCTGGCCGTCGAACTGGTGCTCGGCGGTCACCTCGCCTGGTACGCCGAAACCGACCGACACGCCCGCACCGTCTGCGCCCACCACTGGCCGCACGTGCCCAACCTCGGCGACATCCGCACCATCGACTGGACGCGCGTGCCGCCCGTCGACGTCCTCACGGCAGGCTTCCCCTGCCAGGACATCTCCAACGCCGGCAAACGCGCCGGGATCACCGGACCCCACTCCAGCCTCCGGCACCACATCACCAAAGCCCTTCGCGTCCTTCGACCACCGCGCGTGTTCGTGGAAAACGTTGCCGCGCTGCGCCGACGCGGACTCGACGTCGTCCACGCCGACTTGGCCACGCTCGGGTACGACACGAGCTGGCTATGCCTTCGCGCATCCGACATCGGCGCACCCCACCGACGATTCCCGCGTGGCGCCACGGCTCGTGATGACCCTCTCACGTCATTCCATCGCTAGGCGTCGTTCGAGCCATGTGAGCAGGGCGGCGAAGGCCGGCGACATGGTCGTGTCCGACTGGGTGAGGACGGCCGACCGGCCAGCGTCCTCCACCGTAATCGTGTAGCTCATCGCGTCCCGGGCCTGTCCGGGTCTCCGTTCCTTGGCAGCCGGAGCTGTCTTCGCTGCTTCCACCAGCTCGGCCAGCTCTCGCGCTGCCTGCTCGGGCAGAGCCTCGGCGTCCACGACTCGGGGCGGGAGACGCAGGTTGATCGCGGCCGCTTGCCCGCCATGGGTCGCCAGCGTCACCTTCATCCCACGCTCCGAGCAGTCGGGATCGTCCGAATATCCTACGGTTGGCGCGCAAGCGGTCATGGCTTCGGCGTCAACACACTGACGCCCTCGGCCAGCGCATTCACCTGTGCGGAAAGGGCCTCGATCTGCCGTTTGAGGGCCGGGATTGTTGTCCCATCGTGAACCAGGCCGTCTCCCCTACCGGCCGGGACGCGTTCCCGAAGGGCTTCCGCGCCGCCCGGCGCGCCGCTGACTCGTATGCCGACCTCGCTCCACGCTGCCAGCACCGCCTGCTGCTCGGCGCTGCCAGCTCCGTACAGCTGTCCCGCCTTCAAATAGGTGGTGTCGGCGAATTCCTGGAACTGGGTCTGAGCGCTGGACGCTTTGAGGGACTCGTACCAGATGTGCCCGGGTGCATCCCACGCATACCCGCCAATACCCACTGCTGTCAAGTAGAAAGCCCTGTTGGGAATGCCAGAGTTGATATGCACCCCGCCGAAGTCACCCTGTTCGGTGTCCGGCAGCTTGACGTAGTGGCTCATGTGGGCGGGCTGCGGATCCTTGCCGAACAGCTCGTTGTCGAACGCCGTTCCCGGCGCCTTCATCGACCGCAGCGCATCAGCCTTGATGCCTGGCGTGAATACCTCCGCCCCGATCAGCCAATCCGCCTGGGCTGCCGTTTGGTGCAGCGTCCACTGCTTGACCATCGCCCCGAAAACGTCCGACATTGACTCGTTCAGTGCCCCCGATTGATTGTGATAATCCAGCCCGGCGGTGTGTTCGGTGACTCCGTGCGCCAACTCATGGCCGATCACATCGAGGGATCCGGTGAAATCTGTGAAGATGCGTCCGTCTCCATCGCCGAACACCATCTCTTGTCCGTCCCAGAATGCGTTGTTGTAGCGCGTTCCGAAGTGGACGTATCCTTGCAGGCGCATTCCGCGATTATCAATCGAATTGCGGTCGAACACCTTTTTGTAAAAGTCGCGTGTCGCGCCGAGTCCGTCAAATGCGCGGTTGACGGACGCATCGGCGACGGGTGGATCAGACTCGGACCTGACCAACGCGGCGAGCGGAAGTGGAGTGCTGTTGTGGCAGTCAAAGATCGTTCGGCGGCCGTTGACGGGGGCCGCGGCGGCGCCAGCGAAACTTGCGCGTACGGCTCGCCCTCCGCGCAGTTGGGCCGTGCTTACAAGCGTATTCAGGGCGGCCTGACGGATATCTTCTTCCCCGCTCTCGATGAGCTTTTTCAGGATATAGGGAGGAGTAACGCAGTTCAGGCAACGGCGCGCTGTGGTCATGGAACACCTCGGAATTGGTCGGGTCGAGGTCAGCCTACCCGGGCAGGTCCATAATTTCCGTACTTTAGGGGCACAAGGCCCGCTCCGCTGAGCCGGGGCGGCCATGAACAAACCATCGAACTGGCGCTCGCCGATGGATTGCAACGGAGGGCAGGGCGCCAAACGGCCTCCTGCACAATTGCGAATCCTTGAGTATCGGTGATCGTTGTTCAGCTTCAAGTGGTGGAAGATCCGCGATCTTGAAGAGCGCAGGTCGTTTGGCTCGGAGCGTAAGGTCTTTGACCACGCCCAGCCGATAGTTCTGCTCAGAGAGCACGAATTTTCATCCGTCGATACAACAGACGTCCGGCAAGGAGGTGGGCAGGAGGCACACCACTTGGGCGATCGGGCGTTGGCCTTCTCTTCAGCCTGACGTCACAGTGGCCGGTGGCCGGGTGGGCGGGGCCTCGTATGCCGACAGCTGGTGCGCAAGCTCAGCCTCGATTGTCCGGCCGGCGCAAGGGTTCAACGGCCCGCAGCGCTCATGCCCGGGTCGCGGCCGAAGGCGCCGAGCGGGGCCGGAGAGCGCGGGTGAGTTCGATCGCGATGGGGATGTGAAACCGCTGTCGGAGCCGATGGCGGCGTGGATCTCGGGATCGTGACCGCGGAGCAACCCCCGGGTGGATGCGCACGACCAACCCGTCGTCGCGCGACATCCGGGCCATCTCGAAGAGCATGTGAGCCGCGAACGCTTGGGCTCCCGCAGGGGTCACGGTGGCGTCGCACGCGTCGATGTAGATCGGGCGGGCATCGTTTAGGGCGAGCGGCTCGGCGGCGGTGACGTGTCCAAGGCCGGTGGCGCGGGCGCCACAAACGCCACCGGTCCTCGGAGGCTTGCGGTTGGCCCGTCGCGACCTATCCGCGGTCGCGGCCGGAGTGCCGGGGGCCGGCGCGGGCCACCCACCAGCCGAGCAGGACGATGAGCAGCGTGACCCCGAGCTTGATCGACAGGCTCCAGATCAGCGCCGTGCCGTTGCGGGACCAGTCCCACCACAGAATGCCGCCGAGTGCGAGCAGGACGACAAGCGCCGCTGCGACCAGACGCAGACCGACCGGCCTGGTCCGGGGCGAGAGCAGGCCGGCGGCCGAGAACCCGGCCAGCAGCAGGAGGACCGCGAGGAGGCTCAGCGCGACCGGCACCGCGGGCACCAGCAGAGAGACGGCCAGCAGCACAGCGCCGGCCGCGACGGCGATCTCCACGGCATGCGTGCCCATCGCGCTGTGGCGGGTGAGCAGGGCCACCATCGCCCAGACGGCGAGTGCGTAGCCGCGGAAGGCGGAGAGCATCACGGCCAGCGGCTTGGTGCGCGCCGTGTCGCCGGCGACGTTGGCGAGAACGGTGGCCGTGTGCGACATCGTTCGGGCGAAGGTGTCACTGCCGACATCGCCCTCGATGCGTTCGCTGCCGATCTGTGCTGCCTCGTCCCACAACCGCCACAGGTCCTGGGCCGACATCTGCTGACCTGACTTCCGGTCGGCGGCGTCGAAGGACGCCAACCACGTCGTGCTCGTCCTGGCGCGATCGATCCCCTCGGCACGTACTGCGTCAGCGAGTCCGGGTAGGTCCTCTCTGAGCACCGCGGTCTGGATCGGTCGGGCGAGGGCCCGGGTGCAGGCGTTCAACGAGCGGGCGTCCGAGTTGGCGAGGATCTGTTGCGCCTCGCGTTCGCACGCCGCGCGGTCCTGCGCCCACTGCTCGGCCAACCACACTCGGTCCGACGACTGGTCGGGAACCGCGCATCGCTCAAACGCCTCCACCAGCCGATCCACCGCCTCGGTCCGAGCCGGCCGAGGACCGGCGCAGGTCGTTGCTCCGGGTGCCAGCAGGCATTGCCGTAGTCGCTCCGGTGCCAGCAGGATCCGGATGAGCTGTTCGACCGCGTCCATCCGGCCGTGCAACCAGTCGTTGAGGCGCCACGAGCCGCGGTAGAAGGCACCGAAGTGATGCAGCTGGATGCCGGTCAGTCGGCCCGGGTGCAGCGACGAGACCTTGGCGAGCTCGACCTCCTGCTCCGGTTCCTGACTGGCGCTGGTGAAGGCGAGCTGCACGACGTCGAGGCGCAACATGTTCTGCAGCACCGTCTCGTCGGCGGACCGCATCGGGACGAGGAACTGGTGGAGTGCGGCAAGTCGCTGCGTCCACTCGCCGTCCGGATCGAGCACGTCGTTTCCTGCCTCGCTCACCGTCCGCAGGGCGGGGGCGACCGCGCGAAGACTCCGGGCCAGTTCGAGGGCTTGTCGGTGCAGCCGGGCCCGTCGCACGCCGTCACCGGGGACGGGTAGGGCGTCCCACGCCGTCAACGCTGCGGCGAGCCAGCGTTCGAGTTCGGGTAGGTTGTCGGCCGTCTGGTTCAGCGAGCCCCGGCGCCTGGGCATCGGGTCGATGCCGTACTGCGCCGGCCCGGTCGGTGCGGTGGACCAGTAGCGGTTGAGATCTTCCCGGTCTGCGTAGATCTCCTTCAGCGTGTCGGCTGCCTGTTCGCGGCAGCGCACGATCGCCGTCCGCTCCGGCGTCCCGAGGTGGGCCAGCCACACCGACCGTTTGAGCAGGTCGACGGTCATGTCGGCCAGGCGCTGGACTGTGGTCTGCCCCCAGTCCCAGCTCGCTCCGGCTCTCCCCAGCGCTTCCGCGAGAGGGCCCTTCGGGACGAACGACATCCGTTGCCGCCGAAGCGCGGCGAGCAGTTCCTGCCTGCTCCACTGCTCGGCGGGTCGGCCGCGCTGCCCCGCCACAAGTAGCGGGGCGATCGTGTTGGCCGCGTTCTCGACGCGCACCTCCAGGTACGCCGGCCACGCCCCCTCGGAAAGCTGGTCGGCGACGCCGATCATCGCCGTCGCGAACCGGTCCCGAGCCCGGCGGCGCATCCGCACGGTGGTGTTGCGGCTGCGAATCTCGGTGAGTTCCCGGGAGACGGAGTCGGTCGCACGTAGCCGAGTGAGGACTCCGAGCAGAACCTCGTGGGCCGACGGGAGCGGCGACCCCGGGCCGGCGGCGTCCGCATGCCCAGCGGCCGGCGAGTCGGCGGCGGGGGAGGGGCAGAGCGGCTCGCCCGGATCCGGGACGACGTACGCGAGTACCCGGCGCACCTGGAACCCGGCGGTCTGCCGGTACACCGCCTCCAGCGCAGGGCGGATCGGCTTGTTGAGGAGCACTCCGCCGTCCACCACGTGCTGGGCCTCCCGGAAGTTGGCCCGGCCCGCCGCGGACTCCCACCGCAGATCGCCGCCTGGATCTCCAGGGCTCACCCGCACGAAGTGTGGCTCGAACGCGCCCGGGAAGGACGACGTGCATCGCGCCGCGGCGGCCAACTCATCGAGCACCGCATCGGCGGAGAGGTCACCACTGACCGGCCGTCCGTCGCGGTAGCCAGCCCGAAGATCGGCGAACCGGAAGGTGGCGTCGTGGTCGGTCTCGGTGATCCCGACACCCAGGTCGTCGGTGAACGCCGTGGACCGACCCTGCCAGAGCGTCCCGGTCAACACCAGCTCGATCGGCGCTCGTTCGTCGTCGGTCCGGCCTGATGGCGACCTGGTGGCCGAGACGAGCTTCTCCAGGGCGTCTCTCACCTTTGGAAGGAAGAAATCGTCCCCCTTGAGCAAGGACGGTGGACGGCGCGTCAACGGATCGCGCAACAACCGGTCGAGGCTGCCATGTTCGTGCCACAGGTCCCGCATGACGGACAGGTCCCCGCCTCTGGCCAGACCCAGTGCGAGGGAGGCGCCATTGAGACCGCCCGCCGAGGTGCCCGAGATGACGTCGACACGAACATCGGCCCGAAGCAGATCCAGCAGCGATGCGTACGGCGATTCCGTGCCCGTGCGTGCCGTGGCCAAGCGGAAGACCTCTAGGGTGACGCCGCTGATCCACACCGCCAGGCTGAGTCCACCGGTCATCACCACGGCAAGGCGAATGTCCTGCCGGTCGGCTTCGTCGTTGGAGGACACCGGCCGCGGCCGTGCCTGGTCCTCACGCATTTTCGCCATTATTGCCCGACGGTGAGGGCGAGCGAGGGCGTGACCGCTCGGGGGAATCGTCCGTACATGTCCGATACCGTACGCCGGCGGCAGGCTCAGCGGAGCCCGTTCCTGCCGGTTGCGACGCGCGTCGGCACGCAACCACAGGTAGTCATTCGCCTCGGTCGGCGGGCTGGCTACTTCCGCCAAGCGGGGGCCATCCGCTCGGACATCTCCCGCCAGAACGTCCGCAGGTCCTGCCGGTTGACCGCCTGCCAGTCCGCGCGCCCGGGCGAGCGGAGCGAGCGCCCGACGAGGTCGATTTGGTGGGCGCAGAAGGCCTCGTCCATCTGGTATGGCAGCTCGTCGCCCTTGGGCGGTAGCGGGCACAGCCGGAACGGGCAGTCGTCGATGCAGGTGGCGCCTGGTTGTACGTCGTGGGCTTGGCGGCGGCTCAGGTTGACCCGCATGGCGGTGCGGTCGATGGTGAGGCACGGGGGGAGTTCGGCTCGGCTGGCGCGGGTGAGCCGGCGGGCCCGTTGGTCGTTGTCGCGTCCCCGGTCGGCGAGGTTGAGCAGCAGCATCACGTCGGCCAGTAGTCGTTGGGCCCGCGGTTCCAGGACGGCCCAGCCGTGCGAGGGTGGCAGCCAGGAGGCCTGGTGCCGGCGGATGTCCGGCTGGGGGCTGACCGACCCGATCTGCCCGACGATCTCCCGCTCGTCCAGCCAGCAGTGTCGCTCGGGGTGGCGGTCGATGAGCGCCTGGACGCACAGGTCCGCGACCTCGAGGACGAGGGGGTGGGCCGTGCCGCTGCCGGGCTGCGGGGCGCGGTGTCCGCCGCCGGCGATGGAGGTCCAGAAGCTGACCAGGCCGCGTGGGTCCGAACCGTGCCCCCGTTCCCGTAACGCTTCGCCGGGGTCGCGGGGGAGGGCGAGCAGGGTGAGCGCCTGGATGAGCACCAGGTGGGAGTACCAGAACCGGGAGTGCCGCAGGGCCTTCTCGGCTTCCTCGATCAGCACGCTGCGGTGCGCCGGGTAGGTGCGGCAGTTGGCCGCCATCCGGAACCCCTGTGCCAGGGTGATCTCGTAGACGCGGGCCCCCTCGCGGAAGTCGGTGGCCAGGCGGTCGACCCAGCGGCGCAGGGTATCCCGCGCCACGCCCTGCCAGTCCGGTTCGCCAGGGGTGTGTGCGGCGTCAGTGTGGAGGAACAGTGACGGGGCGAGCCAGGTCCGCAGCTCCTCCAGGCGCTCCCGGCCCTGGGTGTCGGCCGTCTCCGGCGGCTGGTCGAGCAGGTCGCGCAGCGAGCCGACCGCGGCGTTGCCGCCGCTCGCGATCTGGCGGGCCGCGGTCAGCCGGGGTAGGTACGACGTCTCGTGCGCCATCATCTGGAACAGTTGCCGGTATTGCGGTGTGGGCGGCTGTCCCCGGAATCCGGTGGGCTCTGGGGGCCGGTCCCGTAGTTGCCGTGCGGCGTCGCCGTACCGGTGCACCAGGGCGACCTTGGCGTCCTCGAGCGGGCGGTCGGTGACCGAGCCGTCTCCCTGGTAGTTCGCCCAGGCGCCGAGGATCGCGTCCGCCAGCTTCCGGTGCACGGTGTGCCCGCTGGCGGCGTCCATCTCCAGCGCCGCCGCGAACAGCTCCAAGGCTCGGGTGCGGTTGCGTGTCCCGGTCGCCGCGGTGCAGAGCCGGTGGACGAGAGCGATGGACCGGTCCCGGGTGGTCCTCGAGTCGCCGGCGCTCGCGGACGGTCGCACCGCCTGCCGGACCGCGTTGCGGAGCCTTACCAGGGTGCCGTGCGCCACCGATGGATTTCGCCGCCCGTCAAGCCGCTCGAATGCGCCAGAGCTGCGGGTGTAGAGGGTGAGGGCGGCGAGCAGCTCCCGTCCTGGGCCGCGGTTCTCGGTGAAGGCCTGCTCCAGAAAGTCCTCGTCGCGTAGGGCCGCGGTGAGGTAGCGCGAGCCGAGGTACGCCTGCAGCACGCCGCTCTGGAAACGCACCCCGTCCTGCCGCTTCACCACGATGTTCAGCTCCTCCCCGGTGGTCTCGGCGAGCCCGAGGTCCTGCGGGTTGTCGGCACTGAGCTTGCGCAGCCGCGCCCGGAGCTCGGCCAGAATCCACCGCCGACCAGCGTCCTTCACGCCGTCGGCGCTCAGGAGATCGGTGGTACCCACCGACAGCCGGTTGTCCCGCAACCCGATGCAGGCGAGCGCGGAGAGCACCTCCATGGCGTCGGTCCGTTCGGTCTGCGGCATGCCGTAGTCCTCGTACAGATCCCCCGCGACGATGGCCGCCCACCACTCCTCCAGCAGCCACCAGCGCAGCGCAGATCTGCCCTGATCCGTCGGCCCGACCCGATGCAGGCGGTCCACCTGGTGCAGCTGGCTGATGACCCGGAGGTAGAACGGTGAGCCGGCGACGTCGGCGGCCTTGACCAGGTCGCCGATCCGGTCCCAGTGCTGGCCGGCGTCCGAGCGGTGGCTGCGGGCCTGCACGTACTCCAACGCGGCACCGTTGGAGAGCGGCTCCAGTTGCAGCAGCAGCGCGTCCAACCCGCGCAACGGATCGTCCGGCCGTGAGGCGACCACCAGGGGGAGCCGCTCGCGGACCGCGCCCCGCACGGCCTCGCGGAGGACGCTGTCCCGGTCGGCGGGCTGGCCGGAGTCGGCGAGCGCCTCCTCCAGGCCGTCGGCCAGCACCACGATCCGGTTCTCCAGCCACAGCCGCCGCCACACCTTGTCGGCCTCGCCGGAGGCGTGCAACTGGCTGTCGATGGTCTTCTGGAACTGTTCGAGGGCAAGCTGGTGGAAGTTCAGCTTCGCCGGGTCCGTGACGGTGCGCAGATCGATGCCGACCGGCACGACGTCGCTGGCCAACAGCATCTCCGCGAGTCGGACCAGAGTCGCGGTCTTGCCGGTCCCGATGCCACCCACCAGCAGTAGCGGCCGCCGGCGGTGCTCGTCGCGCAGCCGCTGGACCATCAGTTCGCACAGCTCGTCCCGGCCGACGACCGAACTCGCTGTGCTGTCGCGTTCCGCGGTGGGAAGCACCATCCGGAGATTGCGAAGGGCGTTGCGGTCGTACCAGCGACGGACCGGGACGTACCGCCAGAACAGAAAGGCCGCGAGCCCCAGCGCCAAGATGAGCGGCCCCTTGACGAACCCCTCCACCTGCCCGCAGTAGTACGACCTCGGCTGGTCCCCCGCACACCACTTCGACACTCGCAGGAAACCGGGCTCGCTGTTGAAGACCGTCAGGACCAGGGAGAAAACGGTCCACACCACGAGCGCCCCGGCGGCGGCGACGATCCCCCACCGCAGCCCGCGGTGGTGCCGCCAGCTCATCCGGTGGTCGGGCCGCTCGTCCATCCGTCGACGGCGGCTCCGCTCGGCCTGCCGTTCCCGTCGGGTACGCCACCTGCGCCGGCGCTGACGTATCCACAACTGGGCCGCCCAGACCGGACCACGTTTCGGCCCACGCATGGACACCCCCATGATCCACGCCGTTGGTACCGGCCAACGGTGGCGATCCCCCCAGTCCCACGCTAGTGCTCGCACCCGGGGGCCAGCGCGGCGTTCGGGCAAATCCCGCGGCCGTTTGTCGACAGCACAGTCGACGAGCTGGACGCGTGGCCTGACCTTTCGCTCTAACCACGCGGCGAGCCGGCCGCCCACCAGGTGAGAGCGCCGAGGTAGCCGATGATCAGGCGGCGGCGGGAGGCGTTCGACGTTGCACCGGACGCACCCGAGACCGGCCGGTAGAGCGTTCGCGCCGTTCCCGGGCCCACTTCGTGGCGCTGGTCGGCACCCGGATGGCCGGCCTGCACCCGCTGGTTAACGACGAACAGCTCGCCCTGCTGCGGATTTTGATCGACCGCCGCCGGTTCCTCGGCGCCGATCACACCCGCACGATCTGCCAACTGCACCAGCTACTGCTGGAACTGATCCCCGGCGGGGCGAGGCAGCATCATTGCCGGTCGATAGCGGACCCCCGAACCCGTCGGATGTCCGTCTCATCCAACCCGTTCCGGCCCCGCCCCCGCCAACCCGGTAAACGTTCCCGGTCAGAGCACTAGCTTGATTTTCTACCTTTGCGTTTTTGCTGGTCGGCTTGGGTGCGGGCGCGGTGGATGGTTTTGCCGACGTCGTGGCGGGGTGCGCGGTGTCGGTTGGGGTTGGGTGGATGCGGGACGGGACGGTCAGGCTGTGGCGGTGGCAGATCCCGTACGCGTGCGGCGGCTGAGTGATCAAAGGTCGGCAGCTGTTGCGCATCACCCGCAGAGGTACCGGTTCACCGATCCGATTACGGGGAGCGATGGTCGTGCTCGCCTCGGCCGTCGCGAGCACTGGTCCGGCGATTGCTGTGAACGCGGCACCGTTTACGACCACCAGGTGCGCACGAGGTCGCCGTTCACCTTCTCGACGTACAGCTCCAGTTGCCTGTTGACGCGGTGCACGAGCAGTGGGGTGCGGCTGGCGGCGCGGAAGTCCGGCGGGTTCGGGCCCGCCGGAACCCAGCCGCCCCAGCCGGATTCGGTCCAGGTCGCCGTGTAGGGGGCGGCGCCGGCGACTACGAAGATGTCCAAGCGATCCGGGTGCGTTGTCGCGCAGGCCACACGGACGCCCGGCGGCACGGTGCCGGCGGCGGGGAAACCCAGCGGCATCCACAGCGGGGATTCTCCTTCTGAGATGGTCACGTCCCACACGTGCCCGGCCGCGGAGGTCACGAGCAGCCGCACCGGGGATGAGCCGGCGACAACGGTGAAGGTCGTCACGGCGACCTCGGCTGGGCTTATCCGCACCCACTCGGGATCCGCCGGGAGAAGCGGTGCGCGTTCGATGGACGTGGACCACATCGCGCCGCCGGTGTCGAGGACGAACAGCCTGTCGTCCACAAGTTCGCAGTCACCGTCGGGCTTGAGGGTGAAGCCGGAGACCTCGAGCTTGCGCCACGGCGCCGATCCCAGGACCCACCAGTCGAAGTTGGCGTAGATGTGCCCGTCCGCGCCGGTGACCACCAACTCGATGCCCTGGTTCGACAGGTGCGAGGGTCCGGCGTAGACCATGCCCGGCGAGGCGAGCGGAACCGGTTGCGGCGCGGAACCCGGCAGCAGTGGCTCGTCCCGCGTCCAGGCGTCCCACCGTCCGCTGCTGTCGGGGGAGGAACGGAACAGCTTTCCCGACTCAAGCACCACTGCAACCAGGTCCCCGGGAAACCGGGAGAACGCCCGGACCGAACATCCCGGCGTGAACTCAGGTCCGCCCGGCGGAGTGGGGATCGCGGCCCAGCGGACCGGCTTTTCCAGGCACGGCTCCAGCCGACGATGCTGCATCAGCAGCCGCGGCGCCGCGACAAGTAGATCGGCGTGGTCGTAGTAGGAGCGATCCGGCGACGGAAGTTGCGCCAGGACAACGATTTCCCACATTCGGCTGTCCGGCACCGGTTCCCAGGGCCGCCACCGATCGGTGCCGACCGCGAACGGCAACGGACCGGCGGCGCGGCGATCCTCGTCGAACTGAGCTGCGTTGAACGACAGCGCGCAGTCACGGAGCGTGTGGTCGCCCATCAACGCCTTGAGGCTGAAGCTCATTACCCATTCGGCCTCGTCGTCACCGTCGTCGATCGCCCGGTGCGCCAGCTCGATGGTGCAATCCGGCGACAAGCGGATGGGCATGTCGAAGAAGATCCATTCCGCGTCGTGTGCGGAGTTCTCCGCCGCAGGCCCGACGGCGATGATCTCGTTGTCGGCCACGGTCGCGCATCCGATCCGGACCGTCGCCGTGCCGATCGTGAGCTCCTCCATCTCCTCCTTGCCTGTGTGGGCGAACATGACCAGGGCGCGGACCGTGTCCCGATCGGCGTCGGAGACCGGAACATCTTCGGTGCGAACAGGATCGGTGAAGTCGTGGAAGTCGTGGAGCAGCGTCTTGCCGTTGTACTCGATGACGTAGGCGCGTTGCCCCCACTCCACACGGCGACCGCGTAGGTAGGGGTTCTCGAACCGCGGATACAGGTTGGTCGCCAGCGGACTTCCGCCGAGGCCGAACTCGCCGCCGTCCTCGTACTTGAGGGACAGCGCCGTGCTGGTGCCGTCGGGCAGCGGCATGTGATAGGTGCACTCCAGGTCGCCCGCGTCGTCGAGGGTCACCTTCGCGCGGCTCACTGAGGACTTGAACGTCTCGTAGTCCCCGAACTCGGCCTTGCTGCCAACCTGGATGATCCACACGTTCTTGCCGTTGACATACCAATCCCGGTCCGCGAAGTAGTCCTTGGGCAAAGGCTCGCCCCAGATTCGCTCCAGTTCCACCTTGTCGTGTTCGAGCTTGCGTTTCTCGTCCGAGTTCTCGGTGTCGTCGATTTTGTCTTGCAGCTCCTCGATCGGCTTCTCGCTCGCGTCCTCAAACACGCGATCGTAGACATCGGCGTGCTCTTCCCGACTGAGCCAGTCGGGGCGCCGGTTGGAGAACAGCCCGATGTAGGCCTCCGGCCGATCCGCGACCGCGACGCCCTCGACCTGGTGGGTCACCTTGCCGAACAGCCAGAATCCCTTCGGCCCGATGTCGAAGACGTCTTGCAGGAAGAGGTTGTCGTCGTCGTAGGCGGAGCAACGAACCTCGTCAGTGCGCTCAAAACCATACTTGGGGAACCAGGCATGCGATCCGGTCTCGGCGAGCAGGCTCTGGATGTCGTGGAAGTTGTAGGCGATGATCGAGGCTCCGCGGTCCTGGACCACCATCGGCAGCGCCCAATACCCGGTCCACCACGCCGGCCCGTCGGTCTCGTCACCGAACAGGTTCTCGCCTTCGAGCCCGAATTCGTTCCCGGCGACAGCGCCCGCCGCGCCCACGATCGCGCCGGGGATGCCGCCGGCGGCGCCGCCAACAACGGCCCCAACGCCCGCGGCGACGAGAAACGAGATGTCGATCCCCGCGTACCCGGCCGTGGTGAAGACGTTGAGGGCGCTGTTCACCGTCGCCTGGTTGACGTTGGACTGGTAGTTCAGCTGGCCGGCACGGAAGTTCTGGATGCTGGACAGCATGATGTCGCCGTTGCTGTAGGTGTAGATGTTGGCGCGCGTTCGCGTAGAGCCCTCGAGAAGCACTGAGACGTCATCGGCGATGTCCTCGACGTTGTCGCGCGTGAGGAACCCGATTACGGCACCGGCAACGGCACCCACCCCGCCGCCCACGGCCGCACCAATCACCGCCCCGGCCACGGTGTCGATCACATCTTTGACCGCAGTGAGGATCCCCATGATCAAGGCGAGATCCTTGAATGCCTTGTTTTCGTTGAGGCCGAACGCCTCTATGCAGTCGAGGGAACCGACAGCCATCTGCTTGTTGAAGAGTGCCGAAGTGCCCCACCAGAAGACGATGCTGTCCTCGAACTGACCGTAGCCGCTGTGGCACTTGGCGATCTTGTCGTTCACGTCCCCGATGAAAGGGAAGTGTTTGGCCAGCTTCGGCGCGTAACCCTTGCGGAGCGAGTCGATCTCGTCCGACTCCTGCGATTGGAGGATGCCGTACTTGGGGGCCTCGTCGAAAGTTATGGATACCCGTGAGCGGTCCACGAACCCCGTCTTCGGCGGGTTCACGCCGATCTCGAGCAGCACATCGGGGACCTTGTAAGTCGACGTCGCAAAGCTCGCGCCCACAAGCGAATCGCCGTCGGTGAACAGGCCCCGGGTCCCGAAAGCCATCTCCACCACGTCGCCGAGCGCGTTATCCCATCCGCTGCACTTCGACTTGAACTGGCTGCGCCCGCCCGCCGCGCCCATCGCACCCTTGTGCTGGAACCGCGCCACATCGAACATCAGAAGATCGGTGACAAGGGTGGCCTTCTTGCGTACCTCATCGTCCAGCGCGAAATCGACAAGGTTCAGCAACGCCCACAGATGCTCGCGGTAGTAGCCCGACGAGTTGAACTCGGTCCAGCCGAACATGAGCCGGTGGTTGAGCCAACGCAACACCCGCGCCTTGCCGCGCTCCCTGCGCTCGGCCCCGGTCCGCACGCCCGTCTTGCTGCCCGCATCGAGAAACTCCTTGCCTGGCTGGAACTCGTCCCCAGGCCACAGCTGTCCAGCCAGATACTCCGAGGACGCAAACATGATGTAGTGGTTCTCTGACCAGTACTCCATCTCACCCATGGCGATGTCGCCGAAACCGAGGTCGGTCCGCGCCTGCTGCAGCTTGGTGTTGCGGTTGGCGTGCAACGGCTCGTCGAGCCAGAACTTGTAGCTGTGGATGGCCTGCCGCAAGACCTCCTCGACGACCGGTGAGAAGGTGACAGCGGCGGTGTGGGGCAGCGCGGCGCTCGCCTCCAAGATCTTCCGCAGTTTGGTGCGAGCATCGGAGAGCCTAGTGAAGTCGTCGGGGTGTTTCTTGAAGTACTCATCGGCGGCGCGGTTGGCGAAGAACTCCTCGAACTCCGGTCCGGGCGCCGCGCGGGTGCGCCACCGCAGATTGTCGGCGGTGGTCACGTCCTGCCTGACGGTCCCGAACAGGTACAGCATCCGGATGAGCAAGCACAGGCCCATGTCGGAGTTTTCCTTGTTGACGTAGACCTCTTTGACGGTCGAGTCGATGACCCGCGTCCAGTACTTCACCTTGTGCGAGAACGGGTACGCGTCCGCGTCGCGGAGCGGGTACCCATTGGTCTCGACGCTGATGCTGTAGGAGTAGGTGAGCCCGCCCTTCTCTTTGGGATTCTGAGCCAGGAACTGCACCTTCACCTTGGGGTCGTTCTTCAACGACTCCGTCAAGAAGTGCTCTACCCAGCCGCGGTATGCATCTGGGGCGAGGCGATCGAAAGGTAGCCTGCTCCAGCCGGACCCGCCCACGCTGTTGAGCAACTCGCGCTCAAAGTCGGCGACCAAGCGTTCGAGATTTTCGAGCCACCTCGACATCTCCGTGCTGTCGCGGTGAACCGGATGATAGAGCTCGGGCAGCAGCCAGGGCTTCGCCGCGGCGATCATCGCCCGGCAGATCGCCTGCCCTTTCTGGTCGGTGAGGTCCCGCTCGTCCCACGGGGTGTTCGGGTCGTTGTCGGCCGTGGCGGCCCTGCGCCGGAACAAGCCGATGGGCGACTTCTCCAGTACCGAGGTGAACCTGTCGGTCTCGAACTGCGCGGCATAATCGGCCAGCATCTCGGCCAGCCGGCGGGGCTCCTTAAACTCCAGCCAGTCGCAGCGCGGCCCGATGAAGTTAGCGAACGCGCCCCGCCGTGCCCGTTCGTCGAACGTCCAAACCGGTTGCCTGCTGTCCAGGTACACGTCGCCGAGCGGGGACTTCGAGCTTCCCACCTGCAGGCGAGGTATCGCCGGCGACACGAAGGGTTCGCTGATCAGGTCGAGCAGCTGCTTCTCGTCCGGGTCCGCCGTCTCCCTAACGAGGTCACGGAAGGTGCCGAGGTTGAGCCGACGAAGCTGCGTCTCGAAGAACCACCTCCGGCGCTTCGCCAGCGCGGCCTGCAGATCATCAGCCATGGCTGGTCACCGCGATCCGGCTCAGACAGCTGGATTGCAAGGCGTGGGAGTCCATACCGGCAGAGTGTCGTCCTCGCGCAGCATGACCAGCGTCGTCGGAAGCCGGACCTCCCATTCCTCCACGCAGACTTCCTGACCCGCGTTGGCGTTGCGGGCCTTGATCTCGGCGATGATCGACACATAGCGTTCGCTGAACATGTCCGGGATCTCCTCGCCCATCCACACGTCCCCGGTCTCGTGGAAGTGCGCCAGCGCGGCCTCGTAACCCGGCCTGACCGGCACCACGACGCGGGCCGCGCCTGCCTTCAGGAACGCTTCGAACCCCGGGTCGAGGTCCTGGATGAGGATCAGCTCACCCCACTTCGCGCTGCGGCCCCAGAAGTACGGGTAGTAGACGTACATCAGGTGTTCCCACTCGAAGGCGCGCTCGAAGAACGCCACCACCGCGCCCCAAGCCTTGATGTAGTGGGGATCCGGCGGGAAGCTCTCCGGATTCGGTGTCGGGTAGTAAACGGCCCCGAAGTGCTCGCTCATCAGCAGATGGATGAAGGCCTTCTTGAGCTCCTGGCGCTCCATGCCAGTGTCGCGGGAGAATCCGTGCGCCAGGGCCATCTGGGTGCGCACCGCCGCCTGGTGGCGGGAAAGCTGGTCGAGGTACTCGGCACGCTGGCGGTGGTAGCCCGCGACGATCTGCGCGTGGGTCTTCAGCTGCCATTGCCCGTAGGCCTCAGGGGACAGGCGGCAGTTGATCCCGACCGCGTAGTTGAACTGGACGATTTCCTCGAAGGTGCGCACGGTGACCGGGATCTCGCCGCTCTCATCGTTGAGGGCGAACGACTTGTTGAGGCGGTCGATGTCGTTGGCCCCGAACCGTAGGAAGGTGTTCTCACCAATGAAGAACTCGAACAACTTCTTGTGCTCGGTCTCGTTCGCCCGGTTGTGGTTGGTGCGCTGGACGTAGCCGCCGATGGCGCGATAGCCGTCCGGTATCCGGATCTTGAACTGGCTGAAGTGCTGGGTGAAGAATCCCTCGTAGGGGTTGGTCTTCTCGGTCACCTTGCCGGCGTCGCTGTGCGCGACGGTCGTGATGAGGTCGGGCGGGGGAGGCGTGACCGCCCCGCTCACCCCGTACTGGGCCGCCCAGTACATGTAGTTCGCGACATTGAGCGCCGAGGGTGAGATGGCCGGCTCGGTCGGCCGGACGAGCTGGAAGTTCTCCGGCTGCGCGGCCGTCTTCAGCGATTTGATCAGGAAAGCGGCCGGTTCAGGCACGACTACGTCGTAGAGCAACCGCTTGCCGTAGTTGAGGACCTTCGTCTTGTACTTCTTGTCGACCCATTGATACAGACCACGAATCGGATGCTGCCCCGGCCCCTGCGTGTTGTTGATCTCATGCATGACCTCCTCGGTGTAGACCCGCTTCTCGCGCTGGATCCGTTGCTGCTGAACGCCCTGCGTCACTTTGTTGACGGCGCGGTCGGTCACGCTGCGCGCGTAGTTGGTCTTGCTGTTCTCCACGAGGCTGCCGTAGTTGGAGGTCGAGGTCTGCTCTTGGGTGGAGAAGCTTTCCTGGCCCGCCTCTTTCTGAGCTTCGACCGCCAGTTCGTTGCGCTGCGTGGTCTGGGTATCGCGTTCCTGGCTTTGCGTGGTCCCGGTTTCCTCGGTGACGACCAGCTCGCCGGTCTCCTCGCGTTTCGTGGTGCGGCGCACCAGCTCCCTGGGTAGCACGTTCTCGATGTGGGAGATCTCGGCGGGCACATAGCCAATCAGTTCCTGGCGTACCACCTGCAGATCGCCGACCCCGACCGGGCGGGTGACGGCATGGCTGAAGTCGGGCGTCGGTTCCTCCTCCGCTGCTGCTTTCGCCGACGGCGCGGGCTCCTGCACGGCGAAGACGTGGGCGCCGAGGCGGTAGGTTCTCGCGGGCGCGGGCACCTTG
This sequence comes from Micromonospora sp. AP08, assembly GCF_008085935.1. NCBI lineage: Bacteria > Bacillati > Actinomycetota > Actinomycetes > Micromonosporales > Micromonosporaceae > Micromonospora > Micromonospora sp. AP08. The sequence goes on along the minus strand of NZ_VSEZ01000002.1, from coordinate 271,948 downwards.
CCCGGCTCCACCTCGCGCGAGACCTCGAGCCACCGGCGTTTCACTACCTCGAGGATGTCGGTCAGGGGGGCGGACCCGACATCGAACAGCTCGGCCCGCAGGTGCTCCAGAACCGTGGGATCCAAGGCTTCCAGGGTGTGCTGGGACACCCCGAGCACGCTTGGCGCCGCGACGGCCTGATCGCTGGTGGCGTGACCGTCACTCCTGTCTCCCGGATAGGCGGTCTCGTTTCCGGTGTCCTCCGCGGTGCCTCCCGTGACCGCGAGCTGGCCCGGGCGTACGGTCATCAGCAGGTCGTAGGCGCGCTGCAAGGCTTCCTGGTCGGCGACCAGTGAGGCGGTCCTCGCGGCCTCGTGATCGGGAGGCGATGTCGCGGTGAGCGACGCGGCGGGGGTCGGCTCCGGCGGCAGGAAGGCCTCCGGGAAGCGCAGCGGCCGCTCCAGCAGCTTGACAATGGTCTCGGCAGTCAGCGGGGTGACCCGGCCGGCCACGAAGTCCTCCAGGAACGCGATCACCACTCGCATGGTGGCGATCGTCGGAGTGTCGACCCTGTCGAACCGCGTCGTGATCTTCACCGCGACGAGCACGTCGCTGGACAACTGTTTCTCGTTCGCGAACGCCTGCGAGCCGACCAGGCTCTGTGCGTTGTTCACGCCGAACACGTCCTTGACGGCTTGATCAATCTTCGTGGGCGTAGGCGGGGGCAAGGTGGCGAGCATGTCGAGCAGCCTCTGCCGCAGCGTCCGGTAGTTCGCCGCCCGGGACAACCCACTGCTGGTGAACGTGTTCAGGAACTGCTCGGCCTTGGTTCGGACCGCGCTGTACGGCTGACCGCTAGTGATCAAACCGCGCAGTTGATTCTGGAAGGTCGATGTCGTCGTGAGATCGATGGACCCTCCGTCCACCGGAACGACGACCGCCTTCTGAATGAAGCGGAACAGCTCTACCACTAGAACCCCTCAGCGGATCATCCTCAACAGAGGGAGGTAACGGCTCGTGCTCAGCACACTACCCCATAATGGCAGATACGTCGCAAAGGGGTCGAAAGGTGCACGCCTTTTGCAGCTGTCTCACCCAACCCGGGGGGCGCAGCGATCACCTCAGTGCCGCAGACTGGCTACGGACCCGGACCCGGACCCGGCCCCAGCCGCCGGCCGTGTCCCGGCGACCGCGCTACCGCCAGGTGATCGCGATCGATGGCAAGACAATGCGGGCCGCCCACCGCGCCGACGGCAGCCAGGTGCATCTGCTGTCCGCCCTGGACACCAGCACCGGCATCGTCCTGGCCCGGGTCACCGTCGCGGCGAAATCCAACGAATTCCCGGCCTTCGGCCCGCTGCTGGACGCGGTCGAATGGGTCCTCGGCACAACCTCCCGATGCTTCAGGAGGTGGTGCGGATTCAGCCGGAACCACGTGGTCAGTTTTCAGGCGGAGCCGACAAGAGGTCACTGGCTCGGCCGAGCGACGGCCGCCAGACGCGAGCCCGGATCAGGGTTCGCCGCAGCGGACCGGCGGACGAGTTGGTGAATACCTCGCCGCGAGGGGCGGCCGAAAACGCCTCGCAATGGGCCGCCATTAGGTCAGCCGCGAAGTCCGGCACCGGGACGGTACGCCGGCCTGCCCGTGACTTCGGGTATGCCTTGATCGTGATCGTGTCCGCAACCCTCGGCACGGCCTCCCTCAAAGACCCCAATGGGTCTCCTCGCCGGCCATCACAAGGGGCTGCCCGAGAACCCCCGGCCAGGTCAAGGCCAAGCCGCTGCGCGGTGGCCTTCCGCGAACCGTGACCCCACCGAGAACCCTGGGGCAGGAATTTGCCCGCCCGACCGAGAAGGCCCGCCACTGCAGCGGCGCTTGCCAGCCTCCAATGAGACTCGTCCAGTAGGGCGCGTCACCTTGTCGCCCTGGCCCCGGCCCGCTCCAGGGAGTGTGGGTCGACGGCAGACAGTGAGGATGGTGGGATGGGTCGCCGGGTTGGTCTGACTCACCGGCAGACCGACGTTGCTTCGTCGGCCGGCCCGGTGGCCCTCGCGAGCCGCACGTCACCGGTCAGGCGTCGTGACCTGATAGGAGCCTGTGCGAGAGGGCGCCCACCGCTGTGTTGTTTGCATCGCCCACAGATTGTCGACGCAGACGAGAAGGACGGACTTCACAGCATGGAGGTCGCCTAACAGTCACTACTCAGGGGACGGATACCAGGCCGCCGGAGCTGTCTCGGTGGTAACGCCCCTGGGTTTTATTCTCGATCGACTTCTTTGTAATCCAATCTGCGGTATACCTGTGCAGGACCTCGGCCTGTTTTTCCCATTGCATGAAGTGCCCCGTCTTGTCGATAGAAATCTCCAGCTTGCTGCCACCCTGTATTGCGGGGTATAGCCGTCTGCAGTCGAATGGGGGGCCGGACTTTTCCGGCCGGGGGCTCGGATCGATATCAAGTACGGGCTTGCCATCATCGGGTCGTCTCGTAATCACCTGCGTGTCGCTTGTTCCGTAGACAATGGCTACCCGAACGTCGTTGCCGAGGTGACTGTCGGCTCTCACCTTGGCGTCGTTCCAGCCCCACCACAGGCGTGTCGGGTACCGGATTACGCCTCCTACTTGACGACCCCACTCGGCGCCTTTCGGGTCATGTTCTAGGATCCTTTCCCACACCATGTCCTCGACATACCCCTCCCGCTCTGCCCCGAGTCTTTTGTCGAAGTTCCATGCGGCCAATGTTTCTTTCTTGCCCTGAAGCTTCAGCGGGAAGCCGAACAGTTCCGGCACCGGGTTAGCTGGTTTCTCGCTCAGGCCCCATGGTGGGAAAGCGGGAGCGCACAGGAACAGGCTGGCGACCATTTCCGGCCACTCCATTGCGCACCGCCCAACGATGAAAGACGCCCCGGAGTACCCGACGAGGTGAATGGGCCCCGCTAGGCGAGTCGCGATCCAGTTGAGGACCGTGCACAGTTCCGCTATCTCGCTGCTTGAGTCGGTCAGATGATGCGGATACGAATACGGAAGGGTGGAAGTCGGCGGGCCCGGGATGGTTCCTCCGTAAAGCTTCGGCAGATCGGTCCTGTCCGCATTGATCACATCGTCCATCACGACAGGTCGGGTCGAGTCGCCCAACCCTTGAAAGTCCATGAAGAAGACGTGGATACCCGACTTTGTCAGACTTTGGGCCCACTGGTAGGTGCCTCCCCATCCACTGAACACCTCTTCAGCGGGCACGCTCCTACCGCCCACCATGAGCACGATCGGAGCATCTCCTGTCGCTCCCGGTCGTGGGTCATATTCCGTCACCGCGAGTTTGACCAGCTGACCCCGGTTCGCCTCAAGGGTCGAGTAGTGATCAATGAACCAGTCTCTAGCGGCGTAGCCCATGTCGATCCAATCATGGATGTAATCAGTTGCACCCAATCTTGGATGATCGATCTGTGTAGTTGCGGGCAGTCGGACCAACGATCACCTAGATGAGCGATTGGCGCAGGTCGGCGGCGGCGAGCACGGCCACGGAGGTGTAGCCGTCGGTGTCAGCCTGCAGGGCAGTGAGGCATCCACCTCCCCATAGTCATCGCCGCGGCTGGCTTCGATAGCCGGCTCGGCGTACATCCCGGGATCTTTTCCTACACCAACGCCGTCGATGATCTTGTCCACTACGTCATCGACGTCATGGAACGCGTCAAGTCGGGACAGCCTTTTGGCATCGAGCCGGCTAGGACGACACATGGCTCTGCCAGTTCTCGCGAACCCACAAGTCAGCGGAAAGTCAGGTGAACCCGTCCGGCGGGCGATCAACGCCGCGACGACCCTGCTGTCATACGGGCCGCTGAGCTGGGCAGTGGCTCGGCGGCAAATTGCTGGTGCGCGACATCGCACAGGTGGCCCGCTATCTGGCCCGCGGTGAGGCGGACGAGCATGGACTGTGCCTTGATGTGCGGATCCGTCAGCGGCTGCACGCAGCATTCGCCAGCCGCCCCGTGGTCCTCGTCGCACACTCGCTCGGATCGGTCGTCGGCTGGGAGGCCCTGCACGAGTATTCCCAGCAGGTGCCGTTGTTGGTGACGCTCGGTTCGCCGCTGGCCATGCGCACCGTCGTCTGGCCTGATCTCATGCCGGCCCCGCTCGTCACACTCCCGACGGTGCAAGCGGTGGCTCAATATTTGGGACCGCGACGACATCATCGTCGCCGTAGAAGGTGCGCTGTGGTTCACCGATCACCACGGCATCGAATCGCGGCGTGTGTCGCGTAGCGCCGCGAGCAGGCGGGCCGCTTCCGGGCGGCGCTGCCACGGCACGGAGCGGGACAGGCCGACGTCGAAGAACTCGACGACCACTTGGCCGCCTGCCGGCTCGATTCAGCGCTCGTGATCGGGACAGTTGCCAGGACCGGGAAGCATTGTGGACGGAAATCCGACGATGGACCTGGTGACCGGGAAGTCGACAGCGCGTAGCCTGTTGGCTACGCCGGGGCAGGACAGCGGGGCATGGGGAGGCGGCGCGGTGCTCAGGGCTCTGTTGGTCGGGTCGCAGACCGGGGAACTGTCCGGCGTGGCCAACGACCTCGCCATCATGACCTCGCTGCTGGAGTCCCGCGGGTTCGAGATCCGCCTGCTCACCGGCGGGGACGCGACGCGCGGCGGCATCATCGACGGGTACGAAAGGCTGATCGCCGACAGCGGTCCGGACGACGCCGCCGTGGTCTACTACAGCGGCCATGGGCTGACGGTCTCGCCCGCCGGCGTGGACCCCGCCGAGGCGGCCGCGCTCATGGGAACGTCCGGGCCGCCGCCGGACCTGCAGGCCATCGTTCCGACCGACTTCGCCGAGTCCACCGAGACGGACTTCCGGGGCATCACCGCCGTCGAACTCTCGGTGCTGCTGGCCCGGCTCACCGACGCCACCCGCAACGCCACCGTCATCCTGGACTGCTGCTACGCGGCCCACATGTCCCGCGACACCGACCTGCTGCCGAAGGCCCTGCCGCACCCCAGCTACCTCGACATCGCCGCTCACCTCGGCCGCCAGCGCCGGGCCAGCCTGCCAGTCGACCAGCCCCACCCGGTGAGCAACCCCCACGCGGTACGGGTGGTGGCCGCCGCCGCGTACCAGAGCGCCTACGAGCACACCAACGCCGACGGCGTGCGGTGCGGCCTGCTCACCGACACCCTCCGGGTCGCCTTCACCGAGGCCGGGGACCTGCCGGTCACCTGGGACACGCTGCTGCGCGCGGTCCGGGCCCGCATCGCCCGCAGCCTCCTCGGGCAGCGGCCGGACGTGGAAGGGCCACGGGACCGGTTGCCGTTCGAACTGCGCGAGGCCACCCGGTCCGGCGTCCTTCCGGTGGTGCCACTGACCGGAAACCGGGTGTCCCTGCCCGGCGGGCGGCTGGTGGGCGTCGAACCCGGGGACGAGTTCTCGGTCATGCCCGCCGGCGCCGCGACCCGCGACCCGGCCACCGAGATCGGCACCGCCACCGTCACCGCCGTGGGCACCGTCGCCGCCGACGCCACCGTCGCCTTCCGGCCCGGCCACGACACGCTGCCGCTCGGCGCGGAGGCGCATCCGGCACGGGTCGCGGGACGCCGCCAGCCGATCCGCGTCTACGGCGACGGCTCGGCGGCCGACGACGTCCGGGCGGCGATCACGGCGGCACCGCAGTTGCGGCTGGCCACCGCCACGGATCCGCTGCCGATCGCCGAGGTGGCGGTGGGTGAGCGGCTCCGGCTGCGCGACCGGACCGGTCCGCTCGCGCCGGAGCGGCCCGCCGACCCGGCAGGCATCGCCGGGATCGTCGCCGACCTGGAACACCTGTCCCGCGCGGCGACCCTGCGCGCCCTGGAACCGACCCCCGCCGAGCAGCTTCCCGACCCGTTCACCGTCGAATGGGGCCGGGTGGTCGACGGCCAGCGCCGTGCGCTACCGCCCGGCGACGAACGGCTGCATGTCGACGAGCCGGTCTATCTGCGGCTGCGCAACGACAGCGACCGGAACCTGTTCTTCTTCGTCTTCGACATCGGCGTGCACGGCCGGGTGGAACTGCTCACCGCAGCCGACCCGAGCGGCCTGCGGCTGCGGCCCGGCCAGGAGGAGACGATCGGCGCCGACCGCGGCGGCACCCTCACCGGCCTGCCGCTGCGGTGGCCGTCGGGAGCGGTCGCCGACGGTACGCCCCGCGGCGAGTCGCTGCTGGTCATCGTGACCTCGACCGAGCAGGACCTGTCGGTGCTGCGGCAGGACGGGATACGCGGCGGCGCGGCCGAGCCGGCCACCCGTAACCTGCTGGCGTCCGGTTCGTCGCTGGAGCGCCTGCTGGCCCAGGTCGCGACCGGGGCTGTCCGCGACCTGGCGCCGCCGTCCGCGGCACCCGTCGTCCGGTACGCGACGCGGCACCTCACCTTCCTGCTGGATCCGGCCCCGGCGCCGAGCGCGGAGACCGTCCGCTTTCTCGTCGACGAGCGGCCCGATGCGTCGGTACGACAGCTCGCCGCCCGCGGGGCAGCGGCCGCCCCGGCCACGGCGGGCGCCCCGGCGTCGGTCGCCGTCCGGCTGCCCGAGATCGTCGTGCACCGCAACCGGGCCCTGCGCAGCGCCGACATCCGGGTCGACACGCTCGTGGTCACCGGTGCCGACGGTGACACTCCGGCGTACCGGGCGGCGAGTGCGCGGTTCAGCGGGATCCGCGACGAGACCCGGCTGCCGATGGACAACATGCTGATCTACCACGGTCCGGCGGTCGGCTTCCTCGACATCGCGGTCTTCCTGTCCCGGGACCGAGCCGGCAGCCTGGAACTGAGCCAACTGCTCCAGGACCAGCTCACCGCTGCCCCCGTACAGCAGGCGGCGGTCCAGGTGGCGGGCCTGGCGGTGGCCGCCCCGCAGGCGGCGGTGGCGGTCGCCGTGGTCGGCGCCAGCGCCGTGCTGGTCAACACCGCCTACCGACTGCTGTCCAAGGCTGTCGGCGACAGCATCGGCCTCTACCGCACGTCGCTGCTGGCCTCCGAGGGCTTCGGCGTCGGGCGGCATCCGGCGGGCGGGCTGCTGCGCGCCCAGGACTACTCCTTCGCGTACGAGGTCGTGCCCGCATGAGCCGGGTATCCGACTGTGGCAACCGCCGGACCGGGGGGTGAAGATCACGTGATGCCCGTCCCCCCGCCGGCGCGACCGCCGCTGAGTCCCCGGTTCGTGGGCCGCGACGCCGAACTCGCCGGCTTGGACGAGGCGCTGCGGCAGGCGGTGGCCGGCTCCGCTGTCACGGTCCTGGTCAGCGGTGAGGCGGGGGTCGGCAAGAGCCGGCTGCTGCGGGAGTTCGCCGAGCAGGCCCGGGCCGGCGACGCGCGGGTGCTCTGCGGGTCGTGCATCGACCTCGGCGCGGGTGACCTGCCGTACGCGCCGCTGATCGAGGCGGTGCGGCGGCTGGTCCGCGAACTCGGGGTGCCGGCCCTGCGCGAGCTTGTCGGCCCGGCCTACGAGGAACTTGCCCGGCTGGTGCCCTTCGTCGGCGACTCCGAGGAGCGCGACAGCGTCCCAGAGACCTCCCGGTCCCGCTTCTTCGGCGCCGTACTGCGGCTGCTGGAGCAGCTCAGCGCGGACGCCCCGGTGCTGCTCGTCGTGGAGGACCTGCACTGGGCCGACCGGTCCACCCTGGACCTGCTCACCTTCCTGGTCCGCAACCTGGGCGAGGAACGGGTGCTGCTGCTGGCCAGCTACCGCATCAGCGACCTGCCGCCGGGGCACCCCCTGCGGGCCGTGCTCGCCGAGTTGGACCTCGGCCGCCGGGTACGCCGCCTGGAGCTGTCCCGGTTCGGCCGCGATGAGCTGCGGTCGTTCCTCGCCGGCCTGCTCGGCGAGCAGGTGCGCTACGACCTGGTCGAGCTGGTGTGGGAGATGTCCGACGGCAACGCCTTCTTCGCCGAGGAGATCGCGGTCGCGCTGGCGCCCAGCGGGACCCAGCCCGCCGCCGTCCAGCCCGGCGAGCCCGGAACCCCGCTCGCCGGGCACGGCGTCCGGCCCGGCGAGGCCACCCGGCCGCCGAGGACCGGTCTCGACCGGTCGCTGCCCCGGTCGCTGCGGGACCTGGTGCTGTCCCGCATCGAGGTGCTCGGCGAGGACTCGCAGGAGGTGCTGCGATCCGCCGCGACCGCGGGCCGGCGGGTCAGCCACACGCTGCTCGCCAGCGTCTGCGACCTGCCACGGCGGCGGTTGGTGGCCGCGCTGCGGGAGTGCGTGGACCGTCACGTGCTGCTGGCCGACCCGGCGGACGGCACCTACGTGTTCCGGCACGCGCTGACCCGCGAGGCGGTGCACCAGGACCTGCTGCCGGGCGAGCGGATCCGACTGCACGCCACGCTGGCCGCCGCCCTGGCCGAGGACCCGAGCCTGAGCTACGCCCAGGAGCTGAGCGTCGCGGCGGAACTCGCCTACCACTGGCACGAGGCCGGCGACCTGCCCCGGGCGCTGGCCGCCTCGGTGCGGGCCGGCGAGGCGGCGGCCGGCGTGCACGCCTTCGCCGAGGCGGAACGGCAGTACGAGCGGGTGCTGCTGCTGTGGGACCGGGTACCGGACCCGGCCGCGGTGACCGGCCTGCCCCGCGAGCAGGTGCTGGCCCGCGCCGCCGACGCCGCCCGGTGGCAGGGCCACGTCGGCCGGTCGGTGGAGCGGGTGACCGCGGCGCTGGCCGAGGTGGACGAGACGGCGCGGCCGGTGCGGGCCGGGCAGCTCCACGAACGTCTCGGACGGTACCTGTGGGAGAGCGGCGACATCGCCCGCTGCCGGGATGCCTACGAACGGGCCCACACGCTGCTCGCGGCGCACGCCCCGGCCGCCCTGACCGCCGGTGTCCTCGCCGACCTGGCCGGCACCGATCTCATCACCGGCCGCTACTCGGCGGGACTGCGCCGCGCCGCCGAGGCGGCCGAGCTGGCGCACGCCGCCGGGGCGGTGGCCGAGGAGGGGCGGGCGCTGAACTTCACCGGCGTCGCCCTCACGATGATCGGCAAGCCGGAGGACGGCGTGGGAGCGCTGCGCCGCGCCGTCGAACTCGCCGAGGCCGGCGGCCACCTGGAGGACATCTTCCGCTCGTACGGCAATCTGAGCTTCGCCCTGGAGAACGCCGGCCGGCTGGAGGAGTCGTTGGCGGCCGCGCTCGCCGGCCTGGAACGCGGCCGCCGCTACGGTCTCGACCGGGCCAGCGGCACCGCGCTGCTGATCAACAACGCCACCGCCGCGCTGCTGCTGCTCGGGCGCTGGGACGAGGCGGAGAAGCTCGCCGGCGCCGCTGTCGACCGGCAGACCCCCGCCGGCGTGGCCGTCTATCCGCACCTCGTCCTGGCGCAGATCGGCGCCGCCCGGGGCCACGTCGCCGACGCCGAGCGGCACCTGGCCACCGCACGCGAACTGCTGGCCGTACGCCCCGAGACACAGCTCGTCGGGCCCCTGCACGCCGCCGCCGCGGAGCTGGCCCTGTGGCGGGGTGAACCGGCCGCCACCCGGTCCGCGGTCCACGACGGACTGGACGCCCTCGACGGCGTGGAGGACACCCCGCAGGTGCTGCGTTTGGTGGCGCTCGGCCTGCGCGCCGAGGCCGACCACCACGAACGCCTGCTGGCCCGGTCCCGGGGCACGGCGACCGGTGACACGGACGCGGGGGAGCGGGTCGAGGCCCTGTGGCGGCGTGTTTGCGACCTCGCCGGGCAGCCGCTGCTGCCGGAGGCCGCCGCGCTCGCGGCGCTGGCCGGCGCCGAGTACGCCCGCTTCCACGACAAGGCCGACCCGCGGAGGTGGGCGGCGGTCGCCGCCGCCTGGACGGCCTTGGGCTGCCGCTACGCCGCCTCCTACGCGTACTGGCGGCAGGCCGAGGCGGCCCTGGGTGACCGGCTGCTGCCCGGCGGCGGCCCGGCCGGCACTGACCCCGCGAAGGTCCTGCGCCAGGCGAGGGACATCGCCGCCGACCTGGGAGCCGCGCCGCTGCTCGCCGAGATCGACGCTCTGGCCCGGAGGGGCCGCATCCACCTGTCCACACCGGCCGGTGCGCCGCCGCCCCAGCCGGCCGCCGCCGGACCCGAGGACCCGTTCGGCCTCACCCCCCGGGAACGCGAGGTGCTGCGGCAGGTGTGCGCCGGTCACAGCAACCGCCGGATCGCCCGGGAGCTGTACATCAGCGACAAGACGGTGAGCGTTCACGTGTCGAACATCTTGACCAAGCTCGGCGTGTCCAGTCGCGGCGAAGCCGCGGCCGTGGCGCACCGGCTCGGTCTTGACGGCCGCGACGAGCCGGCCACCCCGCCCAACACCACGAGGAGAACCTGATGGCAAAGCGGATCACGATCGGTGACCGGTCCTACTTCCTCCCGGACGACACGGACATCCAGGAGACGGTCGACGCGATCAAGACGGCGATGGACGCCGGCACCTCGTTCACCTGCCGGGTGATCGACAGCAGTTCGAACATCCTGGTGCTGGTCGTCAGCACCCGGGCACTCGACCTGGTCGAACTGGACACGGACGCCGACGCCAAGGGCCAGATCTCGTTGTAGGAGGCGGTCATGGCGAGCCCGGTCGAGGCGCTCCCCGGCGGTCTGCTCGACCGCCTGGTCGGCGGCCTCGACCCGGCCGCCCCGACGGCGGAGGCCGCCCGCCGGTGCGCGGCGGGCGGCTACGCCGCGGCCCTGCGCGCCGTGCCGGCGACTGACGATCCCGTCACCGCCGCCTGGCGTCACTTCGCCTGGCACTGCCGCTGGCTGGGCCTGCCTGACGGCACCGCCCGCCCGATGATCTCCCTCGGCGCACGGCTGGCCGAACGCCCGCCCCGGCCCGTCCCCGAGCAGGCGACCAGTGCGCAGGTGTGGATCGTCGGCCGGCTGCTCACCGAACTGCGCGACACCCGGGCCCTGTTCACCCCCGACCTCGCCCTCGGCGAGCACCGCGCGGGCCTGCTCGCCGGCGCCTACGCCGCCATCGAACAGGCCCGGTCGGCGGTGGCCGACCTGCCGGATCTGCATCCCCACCTCGATCTGGTCGCCGCTGACATGGCCGCGCGGGGCGGCGACCACGAGGCGTCGGCCCGGTATCTGGCCGCCGCCTGGCAGGGGCTGTCGCGCGGTGAGGACCACCGTGGAATGGGCGTCGCCGCCCTGCTGGCGGGCGACGTGGCCGCCGCGCCGCTGACCTCGCCGCTGCACTGGAACTGCCTGCTCACCGTCAACCCGTCGGCGCCCGACAACGGGCTTGTGGACGCCGTCGAGGCGCTGGAGTTCACCGGCTCCATCGGGGAACTCGACCAGGCCCGGGCCGCGTACGACGAGGCCGCCGGCCGGTACGCGGCCCTGGGCGACCCCGCCGGCCTGGCCACCGTCGGGCTGCGGCGCGCGTACCTGCTGATGCTGGACGGGCAGCCGGCCGCGGCGTACGACGAGGCCGACATGGCGTACCAGGCGTTCGTCGCCGCCGGGCGGCCGGGCGACGCCGCGACTGCCGCGACCCACCGGACGCTGGCGGCCATCGCGGACGGCCGGCTTCCGGTGGACCCGGCCGGTCCGGAGGCCGTCGTACGGGCCGCCGGCGAGGTCGGACCCGGGCCGGCCACCGGTCTCGGCCTGCTGTACGGGCGACTCGGCCGGTACTGGGCCCGGGACCGGCGGGAGCCGGAACGCGCCACCGCCGCCTTCGGCGCCGCCGAGCGGATCTGGGCGGAGCTGGCCGAGCCGGAGCTGCGCGCCAAGGCCCTGGTCGACACCGGGCAGGTGGCCGGGGCGGTCGGCGAGTTGGCCGCCGCCCGGCTCGCCGCGCTGGCCGCCCTCGACGCGGACCCGGCGCCGCTGGCCGAGCCCGCCGACCCGGAGGATCCCCGCCGCTGTGCCCGCGCCATCCTCGCCGGCCGGCTCTACAGCCTCGCCAACCAGGTCCGGGACGTGGCCGCGATGGAACGGGCGGAACAGACGATCCGGGAGGCGGTGGAGCCGCTGCGCGCCCGGTTGAGCGAGTTCACCGGCACCGCCCGCCTGATGGCCGAACACCTGCTGTCGCTCGCCGACATGTCCGGCGGCCAGGTGGTGAGCCTGGTGTACCGGGCCAGCCAGGCGCGGGAGAACGGCGACGACGACCGGGCCGCCGCCCTGTTCGCGCAGGCCCGAGCGGCACGACGGCCGGGGTGGGACGGCGACTTCGACGAGGCGGTGGTGCGCGCCTACCAGGGCGACGACGCCAGCGCCTCGGCGGCGTACGCCCGGTTCGCCACCGCCGCCCTGGCCGACCTCGACGCCGAGCCCGCGGACCAGTACACCCGCGCCCGGCGCCGGATGCTGCACGTGCAGGCGTTGACGTTCCAGCTCAACGTGGGCAACCCGGCGCTGGCGCGGGCCCACTTCGACGCGCTGCGCGCCGACGCCGAACCGTGGTGGGCCGGCCTCGGCGAGGCCTGGCAGCACCTGCACCTGGAGGGCCGGCTCGCCGAGCAGGAGGACGACCTCGCGGGGGCGTCGGCCGCGTACGACCAGGCGCTGACCGAGGTCGAACGGATGCGCGGCGCCCTGCGCCGTGACGTGCTGAAGGCGTCGTTCTTCGCCGGGCGGGACGTCCAGGAGGCCTACCGGGACGCCGCCCGCGTCGCGCTGCGCCGCCGGGAGGCCGCCGCGGCAGCCGGCGATCCGGACGCCGTCCGCCGGTGGAGCGCCACCGCCTTCCGGTACGCCGAGCGGGCCCGCGGCCGGGCCCTGCTCGACCTGTTGACCGCCAACGGCGGGGTCGAACGGTTCGACCTGCCGCCGGATCTGGTGCGGCGCTGGCGGGCGGCCGACGCTGAGGTGGCGCTCGCCCGCGACCGGTTGGCCGCTGCGCCGGACCAGGGCCCCGACCCGGATGCGCCGACCGCAGCGACCGATGAGGACGCCGGCCAGCATCACCCGGGGCCGCGCGATCAGCTCGCGAGCCTGCGCGACCAGCTCGCCCGCGACACCGACGCGCTGCACCAGATCGAGGACGAGTTGCGCCGGATCGACCCGCAGTTCTGGGCGGCGATCAACCCGCAGGCCGACGTCCGGGACCTCGACACCGTGGCCGCGGCGCTGCCGGCCGGCGCCACGGTCATCCAGTACCTGGTGGGGCGCACCGACCTGCTCGCCTGGGCGATCACCCGGGACGGCATGGCCGCCGCCCATCGCCTGGCCGGACCCAACGATGTCGAGCCACTGACCGCCCGGGTCGTGGCCGGCTGCGCCACCGGCGGCCGGTACGAGGAGTGGGCCCGCCAGTTGGCCGACCTGCTGCTGGCACCGCTCGGCGACGCCATCGACGCCGCCACCGCGCTGCTGGTCGTCCCGGCCGGGGCCACCATGCGGCTACCGTTCGCGGTGCTGCCCTGGCGCGGGACGACGCTGGGCGCGACCGTCCCGCTGACCGTGCTGCCCAGCGCCGGCACACTCTGCCTACCGGCGCCGCCCCCGGCCACGGGTTCGCCGCTCGTGGTGGGCGACCCGGCCCACATGGCCTACCCGCCGGCACCGGGCGCCGCACCGGTGCCCCAGGCCGCGCTGCCCGGCGCGGGCGTCGAGGCCGGCTGCGTGGCGGACCTGCTGCCTGGAGCGACACTGCTGCTCGGCCCCGACGCCCGGGCGACCACCGTCCGGGAGCGGATGGCCCAGGCGCCGGTGATCCATCTGGCGACCCACGGGGTGCTCGACCCGATCGCGCCCCTCGGGTCGGCGTTGCTGCTCGCCGACGGCGACAGCCTCACCGGTGCCGAGCTGCTCGGCCTGCGGCTCGGCGCGGAGCTGATTGTGCTCAGCGCCTGCCGTACCGGCACCGGCTCGGTCGTGCGCGGCGAGGAACTGCTCGGCCTCGGCCGGGCCCTGCTCGCCGCAGGCGCCCGGGCGGTGGTGGCCACGCTATGGGCGGTGAACGACGTCTCCGCGGCGCTGCTGATGACCGAGTTCCACCGCCGCCGGCTGGCCGGCGCCCCGAACCGGGCCGCGCTGCGACAGGCCTGCGAACACGTCCGGCGGCTCGGCCGCGACGAGGCGATCGCCGCGTACGAACGGCTTCGCATCACCGCCGCGGCGGCCGGCCTCGACCGGTTCGCCTCGTCGGTCGGCGCCGAGGTCCGTGACCTGCGGGCCGCCGAGGCCGGCGAGACGCCCTACGCGCACCCGTACCACTGGGCGCCGTTCGTGCTGGTGGCCGCCGCCTGACGGCCTGCCCTGAGGCCCCGTCCCGGAGCATCTGAGGGGTTCCTGAGCCGCGATCCACGCATTGCTTCCGATGTGGTGCCACCGTGCCCGGCGCGACCGTGGGAGGGCGGTGAATCGCCGCGGCCCACGAAGGAGGACGTGTGAGGATCGATGTCCTTGGCATGCTGCGAGTGCGCGGCGACGACGGCGCGGAACACCGGCTCTCGGGGGAAAAGGCGCGCGGCATGCTCCGGCTGCTCGTCGCGGCCGGCGGGCAGCCGGTGCCCATCCAGACGATCAGTGACGTCCTGTGGGACGGCCGGCCGCCGCGATCCTGCCTGCCCAACATCCAGACGTACGCCTCGCGGATCCGCGCCCTGCTCGCGCGGGCGGGCTGCCCCGGCGACCAGCGACTCGACTACGCGTCCGGGGCGTACCGGCTGCGGCTGCTCCCGCACGAATCCGACCTGTTGTGCTTCGCCGACCTCGCCCGCCGCGGCCGGACGGCCGTGACGCACGACCCGTCGCTGGCCGCCCGGGTCCTGCACGAGGCGGCCGCCCTGTGGCAGGGACCGCCGCTGCCCGCCGACCTGCTCAGCGCGACGAGCCCGGCGTACGGGATCGCCCGGCGCTGGGAGGAGCTGCGGTTGTGCGTCTACACCGGACTGGTCGACGCCACCTGTGCGGGTGCGCACCTGTCCGGGCTGGTGGGGGAGTTGCAGCAGCTCGCGGCGCAGCATCCGCACCGGGAGAGCGTGCAGCTACTGCTGTTGCGAGTGCTGTATCTCAGCGGCGACGTGGCTCTGGCCCTCGCCACGTACCACCAGTTCCGGTGCGCCCTCAGGGACGAGATGGGGGTCGAGCCGGGTGCCCGGCTGCGCCGGATCTACGAGGCGATCCTTCGCGAGGAACCGCTCGACGCGGCGGCACCCCACCGGGCTATGGCGAACGTGTAGTGGCCGTGTGGCCGGCGTCGCGATGCTCAGAACGTGCCGCTGGACATCCCAGCAAACAGCACAACCCGAAGGGAGCACATCATGTTCCGTACCTCTCTCCGCCGCACGCTTGTCGGGCTGGCCGCCGTCGCCGCGATGGCCACCGCCGCGCTCGCCGGCTCCGGCTCCGCGGCCGTCGCCGCGCCGTCGGACAGCCCGAAGGCCGCCGCAGTGGACAGCGCGCGCATCAAGGCCGCCGCCTACAAGGAGGCCGCCCGGATCAAGGCCGCCGGTGGCGTCACCACCCTCGCGACGTACCCGAGCGTGTGGACCCTCAGCAAGCGCGACACCACCTACGACGGTGGCTGCGACGCCACCACGTCCGTCTCGTACTACCCGGCCAACGACCAGGCGGTGATGCGGACCACGATCACCGACCCGTACTGGTTCGCGGCCTGCCGGGTCAACGCCCGGCTGTGGATCAACACGAATGGCGGCTCCTTCCCGAGCGCCGTCAACTACGCCATGGCGTGCGCCGTGACGGACGCGAGCTGCGCCTCCACCCAGACCTGGACCGGCAACTACTACGGCGCCACCCCGCAACTGACCGCGTACGTCGACTCGGTGAACGCCGCGTTGGTGTCGATGGGGCTGCCGCCGACCTACACCCGCGCCCAGGCCGTCACCGGGATCAGCATCACCCACTCGAAGGCCTGACCCGACCGGAAACAGTCGCCGGCGCCGCGAGGCGTCGGCGACTTCCGTGTGTGACCTTCGTCCTGTTCCGGCGCTGACCGGGGTTCATCGCGTATCGCAGTCCGGGCCGACCCGCGGCTCCACGCGCACATCCGGGACATGACCCAGAGGGCTGCCGTCAGACGCCGGAGGGGTACGTCTCGGGCTCGGCGAAGCGGCCGGGCCGCACGCGCAGCGGCTGGACCGCCTGGGTCTCGTCCATCCAGCAGAACGCGTCGTAGCGGTCGCCGAGCACGGTCGGGACGTAGTTGCCGAAGCGCTCCCGTTCGGGGTGGTAGACGACCCCGATCGCCCGGTGGTCGAGTTCGTCGGTGAGCAGTTCGACGCGGCCGTCGTGGGGAAAGACGAAGAGGGCCTGCGCCGGTGCCGCACCGTGCAGGGCCTCCTCCAGCGAGTGCCGGCGCCCCGGCGGCACCGGCATGACCTCCATCGGCGCTCCCCAGGCGTCCCCGGCCACCACGGTGCCGTGGTGGGTGCCGAAGCCGACCAGCACGACCTGGTCCGAGCCGTACCGCTCCCGGGCGAGCTGGCCGATGTTGACCTCGCCGGCGTCGGCCATGTCGGTGGCGCGGGCGTCACCGACGTGCGTGTTGTGCGCCCAGACGACCGCCTTCGCGCCCGGCCCGTAGTGCTGCAGGAGCCGGTCCAGGGTTTCGTCCATGTGCCGGTCGCGGACGTTCCACGACTCGCGGCCACCGCGCGCCATCGTCCGGTAGTAGCGCTCGGCCCCGGCGACGACCTCGGCGTTCTGCCAGGCCCCGAAGCGGCCCTCGCCGCCGGCCACGGCCCGCGCGCGGAGCCCGACGAGCAGGTCCACCACCTCGTTCTCGCAGTTGTTCGGCACGAGTCGGGTAGCCAGCGCGTACTGCTGCGGGTCCTCGTCGTACGGCTGAAAGCAGCGGTACGCCGCGAGCGCCGCCGGCACCTGCTCCGGGTCGTGCTCCTGCAGCCAGGTGAGGATCTCGCGCAGCGACTCCCACAGCGAGTACACGTCCAGGCCGTGGAAGCCGGCGCGGTCCGGCTCGTCCACCGCCGCGTTGCGGGTACGCAGCCAGCGGGTGAAGTCGATGACCTCCTCGTTGGCCCACATCCAGGTCGGCCAGCGCGTGAAGGTGGCGAGCGCGTCGCGCGGGTCGGTGGGCGCGTCGGGGCGGCAGCGTACGCTGCGGTCCACCCGGTCGCAGTCCGGCCAGTCGCCCTCGACCGCGACGAACGAGAAGCCCTTCTCCTCGATCAGCCGCCGGCTGATCGCGGCGCGCCAGGTGTAGAACTCGTGCGTGCCGTGGCTCGCCTCGCCGAGCATCACCACCCGGGCGTCACCGATCCGGTCCAGCAGCACGTCCAGGTCTCCCGGGTCGACCAGCGGCGCTGCCAGCCCGGTCACCTCGTCGTCGTAGCGTCCCATCGTTCACCCCCGCCGCGTCGGATCCGGGCGCTGTAGGCCTCGGAGGTACCCGGTGCGGCCCGGGCCATGCGGAACCACCGGGGGCAGGTCCCCGAGGTCGCGGTGGCGAATGACGGGGGACCTGTCGGGTATGCGGGCGGCGACATGCGAGGAGAGGCAGATGACCGTAACCGTTCCCAACGTGATCGTCCGCTACTTCGAACTGACTGCCGAACCTGACGTCGACGCCTTCGTCGCCTGCTTCACCGACGACGCGATCGTGGCCGACGAGGACCGGACCTACGAGGGCCCGGCGGCGATCCGGGCCTGGCGCGAGCGGACCACGGCCGAATACGACTACAAGGCCATTCCGGAGACGGTCGAGGAGGAGGCCGGCGGCAACGTTGCGGTGACGGCACTCGTCTCGGGCACGTTCCCGGGCAGCCCGGTCCGGCTGCGCTACCGCTTCACTCTTCGCGACGGCCTGATCGGCGCCCTGGACATCCGGCCGTAGGCTCAGCCGTCGGCGAGGGGCGGTGCGGCTCCGGCCGGGACGGGATAGGCAGGGCGCAGGCCGCCGCCGTGCGCGACGCACTAGACGTGCGTGATCACGTTCTTGCCGTACGCGGTGAGGGTCTTCTCCTTGTCGTCGTGCATGAGGTAGAGGGCGAAGTTGTGGACCCCGATCTCCTTGAGTTCCTGCAGCCGGTCGACATGGGCCGACTCGGGGCCGAGCAGGCAGAACCGGTCGACGATGGCGTCGGGGACGAAGTCGGTGGACGGATTGCCGGCCCGGCCGTGGTGTGCGTAGTCGTAGCCTTCGCGGCCGGTGATGTAGTCGGTCAGCGCCTTCGGCACCACGCCCGAGTCGCCGTAGCGGGCGACCAGGTCGGCCACGTGGTTGCCGACCATGCCGCCGAACCAGCGCAGCTGATCCCGTTGGTGTGCGAGGTTCGTGCCCACGTAGGCGGGGGCGGCCACGCACATCGTGATCGAGTCCGGATCCCGGCCGGCGGCGCTGGCCGCGGCGCGTACCGTGCCGATCGTCCAGCGGGCGATGTCCGGGTCGGCTGTCTGCAGGATGAAGCCGTCGGCCTGCTCGCCGACCAGCCGCAGCGCCTTCGGGCCGTAGGCGGCCATCCAGATCTCCAGCTTGCCGTCACGCACCCACGGGATGCGCACCGGCGTGCCGTGGTGTTCGACCTCGCGTCCCTCGGCCAGTTCCTTGATCACGCGCATGGCGCTGCCGAGGGTGGCAAGGCTCGCCGGCGGTTGGCCGATGACCCGGCGCGCCGAGTCGCCGCGGCCGATCCCGCAGACGGTCCGGTTGCCGAACATGTCGTTGAGGGTGGCGAAGAGTGACGCGGTGACCGACCAGTCGCGGGTGCTCGGGTTGGTCACCATCGGTCCGACGATCAGGTGCTTGGTCGCGGCGAGGACCTGCGAGTAGATGACGAACGGCTCCTGCCACAGCACGCAGGAGTCGAACGTCCACCCGTAGCGGAAGCCGTTGTCCTCGGCGGCGGCGAGGCCCGCCACGACGTCGCGGGCGGGCGGGTCGGTCTGCAGTACGACACCGAAGTCCACGGTTGCCTCCTCGTCAGACCAGGTACTGGCTGAGGTCGCGCTTCAGGAACGTGCCGTGTCCGGCGGCGCCGTGGAAGGCGTTGTCGTCGACGACGATCCGGCCGCGGGACAACACGGTGGAGACCTTCCCGGTCAGCCGCATGCCCTCGTACGCGGAATAGTCCACGTTCATGTGGTGGCTGCGGGCGGAGATGGTCTGCTCGGCCGTCGGGTCGTACACCGTGATGTCCGCGTCCGCGCCCGGGGCGATGACGCCCTTGCGGGGGTAGAGGCCGAACATCCGGGCGGGCGTGGTCGAGCTGATCTCGACCCAGCGTGGCAGGGTGATCTCGCCGCGCACGACGCCCTGGTAGAGCAGGTCCATTCGGTGCTCGACACCCGGCATCCCGTTGGGGATCTTCGAGAAGTCGCCCCGGCCCAGCTCCTTCTGGTCCTTGAAGCAGAAGGGGCAGTGGTCGGTGGACACCAGCGACAGGTCGTTGGTGCGCAGGCCCCGCCACAGTTCCGCCTGGTGTTCCTTGGGTCGCAGCGGGGGAGAGGCGACGTACTTCGCGCCCTCGAAGTCGGGTCGGGCCAGGTCGTCCAGCGACAGGAACAGATACTGCGGGCAGGTCTCGGCGAACACGTTCTGCCCGGTGTCGCGGGCCTGGGTGACCGCGTCGAGGGCGTGCGCGGCGGACAGGTGCACGATGTACAGCGGCGCGCCGGTGACCTTCGCCAGGGTGATCGCCCGGGAGGTCGCCTCGCCTTCCAGCTCGGGCGGCCGGGTCAGCCCGTGCTGTACCGGGTCGGTCCGCCCGCTCGCCAGTGCCTGCACGACGAGCTGGTCGATGGCGATGCCGTTCTCCGCGTGCATCATGATCATCGATCCGGTGTCGCGGGCCTTCTGCATCGCCCGCAGGATCTCCCCGTCCGTGGCGTAGAAGACACCCGGGTAGGCCATGAACATCTTGAAGGTGTTCACGCCCGCGTCGATGCAGGCCTCCATCTCCTTGAGCGACGTGTCGTTGACGTCCGAGACGATCATGTGGAACCCGTAGTCGATCGCGCAGTTGCCGTCGGCCTTGCTGTGCCACCTGTCCAGCGCGGACAGCAGCGACGTGCCCTTGCCCTGCACGGCGAAGTCGATGATCGTGGTCGTGCCGCCCCAGGCCGCCGCGGTCGTCCCGCTCTCGAAGGTGTCGGCCGAGAAGGTGCCGCCGAACGGCATCTCCATGTGGGTGTGGCCATCGATGCCGCCCGGCACCACGTACTTCCCGGCGGCGTCGATCACCCGCTCGGCGCCGGAAGACCACTGCTGGGCCAGACCCGAGTCCGGCGCGGCGAGCGCGACGATCCGCTCGCCCTCCACCAGCACGTCCGCCGGGTACTCCCCGGTGGCGTTGACGACTGTTCCGTTGCGGATGACGATGCTCACGGCGTCACCAGCGATTCGTAGGTCTCCGGCCGGCGGTCGCGGTAGAACGCCCACAGGTCGCGCACCTCGGCCAGCCGGTCCATGTCGAGATCGCGGACGACGACCTCTTCCTCGGTGTCCGACGCGGCGTCGCCGACCAGTTGCCCCCGCGGGTCGACGAAGTAGGACTGGCCGTAGAAGTCGTTGTCGCCCAGCGGTTCCACGCCGACGCGGTTGATCGTGCCGACGTAGTACTCGTTGGCGACCGCGGCGGCCGGCTGCTCGAGGCGCCAGAGGTACTCCGACAGGCCCCGGCTCGTGGCGGAGGGGTTGAAAACGATCTTCGCGCCGGCCAGCCCCAGCGCCCGCCAGCCTTCGGGGAAGTGCCGTTCGTAGCAGATGTAGACGCCGATGCGGCCCACCGCGGTGTCGAACACCGGATAGCCGAGGTTTCCGGGCCGGAAGTAGAACTTCTCCCAGAACCCCTTCACCTGCGGGATGTGGTTCTTGCGGTGCTTGCCGAGGTAGGTGCCGTCGGCGTCGATCACCGCCGCCGTGTTGTAGTAGACGCCCGGTTGTTCCTGCTCGTACATCGGCACGATCAGTACCACGCCGTGCTGCTCGGCCAGCTCACGCATCAGCGCGGTCGTCGGCCCGTCGGGAATCGCCTCGGTGTACGAGTAGTAGTCGGCGTCCTGCACCTGGCAGAAGTACGGACCGTAGAACAGCTCCTGCAGGCAGACGACCTGTGCGCCCTGCGACGCGGCGCTGCGGATCGCCTCGACCGCGTTCGCGATCATCGACTCCTTGTCGCCGGTCCACTTCTGCTGCACCAGCCCGGCTCGGACGATGTTGCTCACCTGATCTCCCCCTTCGCGTGGCCGCGGCGCGGCGGCATCGACAGCGCCAGGTAGACGAGGAACCCGGCGATCAGACCGACCACCCAGCTGTAGTCGTAGAGCGGCTTGAGGAACGGGATGAGCCCGTCCTCCGGGAACGGCCCCTTGCCGGGGGCGGAGTAGGCGCCACCCACCGCGAGGACCGCGCCGACGACGGTGGCGACGATGGCCGCCCAGTTCCAGCCGCCGGAGAACCAGTAGCGGCCCTCGGGACGGTAGAGGGCGGGCAACTGGAGGCGCGTGCGGCTGCGGACCCAGTATCCAGCGATGAGCACCCCGGCGACGGCGCCGAGCAGGCCGCCGTAGAACCCGAGCCACACGAAGATGTAGATGTTGGGGTCCTGCACCAGCCGCCACGGCTGGATCAGGATGCCGAGCACGCCGGTGATCAGCCCCCCGGTCCGGAAGCTCACCAGTCGGGGTGCCGCGTTCGAGAAGTCGTACGCCGGGCTGACCGTGTTCGCCGCGACGTTCACCGACAGCGTCGCGACCACGACCGTGAACAGGCCGAGCGCGACCACCAGCGGGTTCTCGAACTTGGCCGCCAGCTGGATCGGGTCCCAGATCGCCTCGCCGTAGATCACGGCCGTGCCCGAGGTGATCAGGATCGACAGGATGGCGAAGAACGACATCGTCGTCGGCAGGCCGAGGACCTGGCCGACCGCCTGCTGCCGCTGGCTACCGCCGAAGCGGGTGAAGTCGGGGATGTTCAGCGAGAGGGTCGCCCAGAAGGCGATCATCCCCATCAGCGACGGCGCGAACAGCTTCCAGAAGTCGGCGCCCCAGCCCAGCTTCGACGGCTCGGACAGGATCGGGCCGAGCCCGCCCGCCTCGACCAGGACCCAGATCAGCAGGGCGACGGCGACCACGATGACGAACGGCGCGGCCCAGTTCTCGAAGCGCCGCAGGGTGTCCATGCCCCGCCAGATGATCGCCATCTCGATCGCCCAGAAGACGAGGAACGAGGCCCACAGCGTCCACGGGTAGTCCATGACCTTCGCCGCGTCGACCCACCAGGAGCCGAGCAGCTTGCCGGCGATCGCGTAGATCGCCTCGCCGCCGATCCAGGTCTGGATGCCGAACCAGCCGCACGCGATGAACGCGCGGAGCAGGGCCGGGAGGTTCGCGCCGCGGACTCCGTAGAACGCCCGGGCGAAGACCGGGAACGGAATCCCGTACTTGGTGCCCGCGTGGCTGTTCAGCAGCATCGGGATCAGGACGAGCAGGTTGCCCAGCGTGATCGTGAGGAACGCCTGTACCCAGTTCATCCCGAGCTGGATGAGCCCGGCGGCGAGCAGGTAGGTGGGGATGTTGTGCGCCATGCCGATCCACAGCGCCGCGAAGTTGTACGTGTTCCAGGTGCGCTTCTCGATCGGTACCGGGGCGAGCTCCTCGTTGAAGTAGCGGCTGCCGGCGATCGTGGAGAAGTCTCGCAGCTCGACCCGGCCGTCCGGATGGGTGATCTGCGTGCCGGGTTCGACAGCGGTGGTTTCGGCCGGGGGCAGGGGTTCGACGGTCATCGGTCACCTCCTGTTACGGTGCCGCAACACTGGCCGACCAACCCGGCTCACGCGCTCCTGGTGGGCGGTTCAGCGCGATCTTTATGGGGGAATGGTGGGTGTCGCGGGCCCGCCACGGGCAGCGGCAAAGTGTCCACGCTTGCCATGATCGGGGCACACTCTGTCCACGGCATGCCCGCGCCGACCTGTCAATCAGCACGGTGGGTGGATTAGCGCGGCGAGGGGCCCTACGCGTCGAGTTCGTGCACCAGGAGCGCGACGTACAACGACAGCACCGACTCCGGGTCCTCCAGCGACACCCCGAGCACCTGCGCGATCCGCGACAGCTGCTGGTAGTAGGCCGTGCGCGACAGGTGCGCCGCTGCGGCCGCCGCCGACTTGTTCCCGCCCTGCTCGCAGTAGCAGCGCAACAGCTCCACCAGTCGGCTGCGCTGGTGGGCGTCGCGCGCCAGCAGCGGGCCCAGCTCCCGATCCGCGAACGCCTGGACCCGCTCGTCGTCCCGCAGCAGGTGCAACAGGCCGCGCAGGCGCACGTTGTCCAGCTTGTGGTAGAGCTGCGCACCGGGGGCGCGCAGGGCCGCCCCCGCGACGTGGGCCGCCTCGCCGAGGCTGCGTCGCACCTCGGCGGCGTGGGACACGGTGGTGCCGACCGCCACCAGCACCGGGCCGGCTGTCGAGCGGTGCACCTCCTCGGCCAGCCGACGCAGGACCGCGTCGACCCTGGCGTGGGCGGGCAGCGACAACAGCGCCCGTACGCTCGTGTCGTCCACGACGCCCACCAGGGCGGGCACCGACACCCGCCGTGCGGCCGACGCGGTCACCTCGGCGAGGTCGCGCAGCACCTCCTGGGTGGCCAGCGCAGGCGCGCGTGGCGTCATGTGCCCGGGCCGGATCGCCACCCCGACAAGCTGCCGCCGTTCGAGGGCGACGCCCAGCGCGGCCGCCCGGGCGGCCAGATCCGGCGGCGGTACCGCCTGACCGAGCAGTTGGGCGAGCAACATCCGATGGGTCTGCCGTTCCAGGCTCTCCCGATCACGTGCCACGAGGCGGTGCACCGCCAGCGCCGACGCGGCCCGCTCCGCGACCACCATGTGCCGGTGCGGCGGAGGGTCCGGCGAGAGCAGCACCAGGCGTCCCCAGTCGGCGCCCTGCGCGCCGACCACCGTGACCAGCCACCCGGCCTCCTCGTCGTAGGCCGTTCGCTCGGGCACCGCCACGGACCGGGACCGCTGGCTCCAGTCCGCGAGCAGCTCGGTGGGATCCTGCCCGGCCGCGTCGTACGCGAGCACCTCGTGCCCCAGCGTCTCCAGCACGACGGGCAGCCCGGAGATCCTGGCCACCTCGCGCAGCACCTCGGCCGGCTCGGCCCCGGCCACGGTGAGCGAGGTGAACGTCTCGTGCACCTGCTCGGCGGCCCGCAGCTCGGCCAGCTGGGCGTCGACGATCAGTGCCACCACCGCCTCGGTGACGGACACGAACCGCGTCTCCTCCGCGAGCGTGATCAGGGGGAGCCGGTGCCGGTCGGCCGCTGTCACGAGCGCCTCGGGTACGTGATCGTTCCACCGGCGGACCAACTCGATGACCAGTCCCGCCGCGTGGACCGCGGCCAGGTCGTCCACGTAGCCCGTGAGCGCCTCCGGCTCCTCCGGCAGCGCGATGCCGGTGGTCAGCACCAGTTCCCCGCCGCGGAGCAGGTGCGCGATATCGGCGACCTCCGCCACGTGGACCCAGCGGACCCGGCCCTGCATCCCGGCCGACCCGGCCACCACCTGCGGCCTCGCCCGCCGGATCACCGGCAGCGCGACGGCTTCTGCGACAGAGGGATACATCGCGACCTCCCTACTACCGGGATTGCACACAACGTAATGGCAGCGGCCGCGAAGCGGTACAGGTTGCACATAGCGGTTGCACAACGAATGCCGCCACACTCGGCCTACCGGCGGAGATACGGAGGACGCGATGGCGCACCGCGAGCTGCTGACCAGACACCGGTCCGTGATGCCGAAGTGGCTGGCGCTGTACTACGAACAGCCGATCGAGTTCGCCAGCGCGTCCGGTCGCCGGGTGACCGACCGGGAGGGACGCACCTACCTCGACTTCTTCGCCGGCATTCTCACCAACGCGATCGGCTACGACGTGGCCGAGATCAGCGACGCGGTCCGGTCGCAGATCGACACCGGCGTGCTGCACTCCTCCACGCTCTACCTGATCCAGTCGCAGGTCGAGCTCGCGGAGAAGATCGCGGAGCTCTCCGGGATCCCGGACGCCAAGGTGTTCTTCACCAACTCGGGCACCGAGGCGAACGAGACCGCGCTGATGCTCGCCACCCAGCGCCGGCGCAGCGAGCAGGTGCTCGCCCTGCGCAACTCCTACCACGGCCGCGCTTTCGCCACCGTCGGCATCACCGGCATCCGTGGCTGGTCGGCCAGCGCGCTCAGCCCCGTCAAGGTGAGCTGGGTGCACGGCGGCTACCGCTACCGCAGCCCCTTCCGGGACCTGTCCGACGCGGACTACGTCCGCGCCTGCGTCGCCGACCTGCGCGAGATCATCGAGACGACGACCGCGGGTGACGTGGCGTGCATGATCGTCGAACCGATCCAGGGCGTCGGCGGTTTCGCCACCCCACCGGACGGGCTGTTCGGCGAGTTGAAGAAGGTGCTCGACGAGTACGGGATCCTTCTCGTCTCCGACGAGGTGCAGACCGGCTGGGGCCGCACCGGCGAGCACTTCTGGGGCATCCAGGCCCACGGCGTCGTACCCGACGCGATCACCTTCGCCAAAGGCCTGGGTAACGGCCTGGCGATCGGCGGAGTCGTCGCCCGGCCGGACCTCATGGACTGCCTCGGCGCCAACTCGATCTCCACCTTCGGCGGCAACCCGCTCGCCACCGCCGGCGCACTGGCCTCGCTCAACTACCTCCTGGAACACGACCTCCAGGCCAACGCCGCAGACCTGGGCGCCCGGCTGCTGGACGGTCTGCGGGCGGTCGCGCGGGCGCATCCCGTGGTCGGCGACGTCCGTGGCAAGGGCCTGATGATCGCGCTGGAACTCGTCGGACCCGACGGCGCGCCCCACCCGGCGGCCGCCGCCGCACTGCTGGAGGAAACCCGGGAACGGGGACTGCTCGTCGGCAAGGGCGGCCTGTACGGCAACGTCATCCGCCTGGCACCACCGATGACGCTGACCCGGGCCGAGGCGGACGAGGCGCTGGAGATCCTCACCCAGTCGATCGAGGCCGTGGCCAAGGAGGTACAGCAGCGATGAGGACCACCCATTGGATCGGCGGCAAGCCCTGGACCGGCGTCGCCGAACGCGCCGGCGACATCTACGACCCCGCCACCGGACAGGTCGCTGGGCACGTCGACTTCGCGTCCGCCGCGGTCGTCGACCAGGCCGTCGCCGCCGCCGGCGAGGCCTTCACCCGCTGGCGTACGGCGTCCCTCGCCCAGCGGTCGAACGTGATGTTCGCCTTCCGGGAACTGCTGAACGCCCGCCGGCGCGAACTGGCCGAGATCATCACCGCCGAGCACGGCAAGGTGCTGTCCGACGCCGCGGGGGAGATCCAACGCGGGCTGGAGAACGTGGAGTTCGCCTGCGGCATCCCGCAGATGCTCAAGGGCGGGTTCAGCGAGAACGCCTCCACCGGAGTCGACGTGTACTCCATCCGGCAGCCGCTCGGGGTGGTCGGCGTGATCACCCCGTTCAACTTTCCCGCCATGGTGCCGCTGTGGTTCGCGCCGAACGCGATCGCGTGCGGCAACAGCGTGGTCCTCAAGCCGAGCGAGAAGGACCCGTCCGCGGCGAACTTCCTCGCCGAACTGTTCGGCGAGGCCGGGCTGCCGGACGGCGTGTTCAACGTCGTGCACGGCGACAAGGAGGCGGTCGACCGCGTTCTCGAACACCCGGCGGTGAAGGCGATCTCCTTCGTCGGCTCCACCCCGATCGCCCGCTACGTCTACGAGACCGGCACCCGCAACGGCAAGCGGGTGCAGGCGCTCGGCGGCGCGAAGAACCACATGGTCGTACTGCCCGACGCCGACCTCGACCTCGCCGCCGACGCCGCCGTCTCGGCCGGCTTCGGCTCGGCCGGCGAACGCTGCATGGCCATCTCCGTCGTCGTGGCCGTCGACCCGGTCGGCGACGCGCTGGTCGGCAAGATCAGCGAGCGGATCGCCGCGCTCCGGGTCGGCGACGGCCGTCGGCCGGGCTGCGAGATGGGACCGCTGGTCACCGGTGCCCACCGCGACCGGGTGGTGTCGTACCTGGACGCCGGACGGGCCGCGGGGGCCGAGCTGGTGATCGACGGGCGGAGCCACCCGATCGACGGTGAGCGAGCCGGCTTCTGGCTCGGGCCGACCCTCTTCGATCGCGTCGACACCGACATGTCCATCTACACCGACGAGATCTTCGGACCGGTGCTCTCGGTGCTGCGCGTGCCCAGCTACGACGACGCCGTCGAGGTGGTCAACACCAACCGCTACGGCAACGGCACCGCCATCTTCACCAACGACGGCGGCGCGGCCCGGCGCTACCAGAACGAGATCGAGATCGGCATGGTCGGAGTGAATGTGCCGATCCCGGTCCCGGTTTCGTACTACTCCTTCGGCGGGTGGAAGGACTCCCTATTCGGTGACGCGCACGCGTACGGGCCGGAAGGAGTGAACTTCTTCGTCAGATCCAAGGTGGTCACCAGCCGGTGGCTGGACCCCTCCCACGGTGGAGTGAACCTCGGCTTCCCACAGAACAGCTGAGCTACGCGGAGGTGGGTCGTCCGTCCCCGCCGGTCCACAGGCGCAACCCGGCGCCGCGCGGTCCATCGGTAGTTCGACGTGGGTGCCGGCAGATCAGGCGGCCAGGCGGCGTGCGACAGCGGAGATCACGATCGCGGCCGCGACGAGGTGGGTGAGCATCAGCAGCGCCTTGGTGGCCGTCCCGGCGTCGGCGATCACGTCCAGCGACAGGACGGTCAGGGCCACCGTCGTGCGGACGAACGTGCGGCGCGGACGCCGGGCGAAACGGGACAGGATGCGAGACTCGCGCCATCATGCCGGCGAGTATGGTCAGGCAACGTCCGCTTCTACCACTGGTCGGGCGTTGACAGCTCACCGAGCGGGCACGTCCGACCCTGCCGAGCTGCGGACGTTCACCCCGCGCCAGGGTCCAACAGGTTGGCGGTGCAACAGATCAATCAGATCGACCAGAGTGCGTGTCGCTGAGACCACGTCGGCCCGGGGTAGCGATGGGGGATCGCGAAGAATGCGCGGAAGGCCGTAAGACTGCCATGAGTTCGGCACGATCACCTTCAGAGCCCCTCTACTTCACCGAGCGCGGATCGGGGTCGCCACTCCTGCTCGTGCATGGGCTGATGGTCACCGGCGAGATGTTCGAGCCGGTGATGGAGCATTTCGCCAAGCGGCATCGCGTGATCGTTCCCGACCTGCGCGGCCACGGGCGCAGTCGGGGGCTTCCGCCACCGTACGCGGCGACGCGGCTCGCCAGCGACCTAGCGCAGCTGCTCGACCATCTGGGCATCGACACCACCGCCGTGCTCGGCTACTCGCATGGCGGTGCAATAGCTCAACAACTGATTCTCGACTTCCCCAACCGATGCGACCGCCTCGTGCTCGCTTGCACCTTCGCGTTCAACATGGCGACCCGCCGCGAGAAGGTTGAGGGGCGCCTCCTGCCGTTGGTACTCCAGGTCCTCGGCATGCGGCTGCTGGCGAAGTTGGTCGTCTCACAGGCGGCGCCGCAGCTCGGCAAGGACCGCGCCGACTGGCTCGCCGGAATCATGGCGGACCAGGACCGCAAGCTGATGGTGTCTGCCTGGAAGGAGACGATGGCGTTCGACAGCAGGCGCCGGCTGGCGGAGATCAGTTGTCCGACGCTCGTCATCGCCGGGTCGAACGATCAGGCCGTACCGATCCACCACGCGAACATGCTCCACGACGGTGTCGCTGGTTCCCAGCTGGTCGTCATCGACGATGCTGACCACGCGCTCATCTGGACGCACTCCGAGGAGTTCGAGCGTGTGACAGACGATTTCCTCGGGGCCTGATCGGGGTAACCCCCGCAGAGGGACATCTGCATTTGCCGCCGATCGGCGCGCCGTGCAACGGCTATCGGGGCAAGTCCCGCCCTCGGGCCGCATCGACCGCAGCACGTCCATGGGCGTGCGGACGGTTGCCGCCGCTGAAGGTGATGGCGAAGGCGTTCAGGGCGGGTTTCCAGCGCACCGTCCATCGGGTCCTGCATGCTCCAGTGGGGTCCAGGGATCGGGTCACCAGGCACAGACACTTCAACGCGGCCTGCTCGTTGGGGAAGTGGCCGCGGGCCTTGACCGCCCGCCGGTAGCGAGCGTTCAACGACTCGATCGCATTCGTCGAGCAGATGACCTTGCGGATCTCCAGGTCGTAGCCGAGGAACGGAATGAACTCCGCCCAGGCGTTGTCCCACAGCCGGATCACCGCCGGGTACCGGCCACCCCGTCCTGCCACGTCGGTTGGGCGAGGAGGCCTGCCCGGGAGTCGCAGCTCGCGGATGGCCTACCACGACCCTCTGGCCCTCCGGGGAAAAGCGGGATTCTGGCAACCTGCAGCCGCCATCCGTGGTTGCCTGGCATCGGGTCGCGCCCACTTTACGAGGTGTTAACAATAATACGCTTTCTGGGGGGATTTCGTTGACCAGACCATCATTCACCCGCATTGCGGGGGCAACCGTGCTGGCCGCCGTGATCGGCCTTGGGTCTGCCGCACCAGCGTGGGGCAGCGGGGGTGGCACGACGATCAACATCGATCCGGCGGACACCGGCACGACGGCGGCCGCGTTCGGCACTCACAGGTGCGACCCGAACCTCGGTGGTGGCCCCTTCCAGGCCGAGGACGTCTGGGTCTTCGCCCTGCCGGCCGCGCAGCAGGGCAACTTCACCTCACTGACCATCCAGTTCGCCACGGAGGGTGGCCCCGACACGGAGACCATCACGACCACGCCCGCCGGTGACCGTGCGATCGTCGGCAACCGGGCGTGGATCAGGACGCCAGCCGGCCTGTCCTCGACCGGCGAACTGGTGAATCCGTTCGCCCTCACCAACGCTACGGCGGTGATCACGGGGACCGACGGAACGTTCGACCTGGCACAGACCTGCCCGGCGAGTGGCGCGACAGCCAGCCCCCGCCTGCCGGTGACCGGCGCGGCATTCTCCGGCCCGACGCTCGGCAAGCTCACTGCCGTGGGAGGCAGTCTCATCCTGGTCGGCCTCGTGCTGCTTCGCGCGCAACGGCGCCGTCGCTTCGTCGCCTGACCTGAGCCGGTTCATCCGCACAACGGGGTCTGCCCCGGCGGGACGGGTCAGCCGTCGCCCATGAATGGATGTGCTGCCTGGCCGGCACCCGACATGTCGGGCGCCGGCCAGGCAGCTGTCGTCCGGGTTCCGCCCACCGTGCCACCTCGGCTCCGACATCACGCCGGTCAGGCCGAGGTCAATCCTGCAAGTAGGCCCAGGGTGCGGCGGGTTTACGTACGCTGCGCTGAGTGAAATGGGCACGTTTCTTCGTCGCGCTGGCAGCGACTCTGACGGTGACGGCGTGCGAGGCCGCCCGGACCCCACCGGCTGGTGCGCCCACCCGTCCTGCGCCGGCGGGGCCCCCGTCCCAGCCTGCCAAGATCACCTTGGCGTTCGCGGGCGACGTGCACTTCACCGACCGTACGCGTGATCTGCTGGACGACCCGGCGACCGCGTTCGGGTCGATCTCGTCAACCCTGTCGGCCGCGGACCTGGCGATGGTCAACCTGGAAACGGCGGTCACCACGCGGGGCGCTCCTGAGCCGAAGGAGTTCCATTTCCGCGCGCCGGCAAGCGCGTATGACGCGGTGAAGGCCGCCGGCATCGACGTCGTGTCGATCGCGAACAACCACGCGCTGGACTACGGGCGGACCGGGCTGGCCGACACCGTGGACGCGGCCAGGGCCGCCGGGGTGCCGGCCGTCGGGGCGGGCGCCGACGCTGCGGCGGCGTACCAGCCGTGGATCACCAAGATTCGCGGCACCAGAATCGCCGTACTCGGGTTCAGCCAGGTCGACGAGCTGTGGTCGCAGTGGCGGGCCACAGATACCCGGGCCGGCATCGCGATGACCAGGGACCTGCCCCGCGCCGTCGCCGCGGTCCGGGCCGCTCGACAGCAGGCCGACGTGGTCGTCGTCTACGTCCACTGGGGCATGGAGGGCGACGCGTGTCCACCCGACGAGGCTCGCGCGTTCGCCGGTGAGATGGCCCGGGCGGGCGCCACGATGGTGGTCGGCACCCACGCCCACCTCCTGCTCGGCGACGGGTGGCTCGGCAGGACCTTCGTCCAGTACGGGCTCGGCAACTTCGTGTGGTGGCGCGACGACGCGTACAGCAACGACACGGGGGTGCTGCGGGTGACCCTCGACGGATCGGCGATCTCGAAGACGGAACTGGTGCCCGCGATGATCTCCCGACGCACCGGCCTTCCCGAACCCGCTGGCGGGGAGGACGCGGCCCGGATCCGCCGGGAGTACGCGGACCTGCACACCTGCACCGGACTCGCCGCGAGCCCCGCCCCATAGTCGGACCAGGTGCGGACGGGCACCGTGGAGCACAGGGGAGTGAAGCGGGCCGACCCCTCCTAGCTGGAAGGCGGATGACCAGCCGGACAGCGAGCGGCTAGCACCCGACTTTCGGCATGTGAGGGTGTCCGCCACCGCGCCTGGAACCCATAGATCCAGGGCCGAACAGACAAGATCCGAACATGTACGGCATGGTCAAGGCGGCCGCTGATGACCTTGGCCGGCCCGGGCAGAGCCCGTTGGTCAGCGCTGACACGGTGCGCCGGCCTGGCGCGAGCCGGGCGAGCAGCGACAGCCGCCCGGGCGAGGCACGGCTTCCGGCAAGGCAGTGATCGCGGCGCGCCTGTCGCGTGCCCGATGAGACCGGACCCCGACGGGTTCAGCGGCGGTCATCTTTGGTCGGCTAGCTGTACTGCCCAGGCCCGGCTAGACCTGCCGCGAGGGTCTGTGTCGGTACTGGCAGGCTGGCGGAGTGTCTGCGGAGTTGCATGGCGACTGCTTCTGGATGTTCGACCTGGTTGCCACGGACCAGGCTGTGCGACGCCGTGCGCTTGCTCGTCATCAGGCGTTGGTTGCGGCTGCGAGCGAGGCGCTTGACCGATGGAACGCGCTGTGGGCCGTGGAGAGAACGGCCGCGCCGACCCAACCCCACCTCGTCGCCGAGATGGACCAGGCCAGCGCCGACCGGTTCTGGCATCAGAAGCGAACGATCAAGGGGCCGATTCGCGCGTTCCTGGACTCGGCCCTCGGAGATGACGTCACGGAGGCGTTATGGGCGCCGTTTGCGGTGCTGTACCTGCGATGGGAGGCCGACTATCCGACCGAGTGGGGAGCGCCTGAGTCGTGGATGTGGTCCCCATGGGGGACCAAGGAAGCGCTTCTCCGGCGGTTCGAGCGCGGCGGTCTTCCGGAAGGTACTCGGCCTCAGATAGCCGAGTTGATTCTCTCAGCGTTGGGGCGACCGTATCGGTGCAAGGACTGGATGTACGCTCGGCTGGTCCGCCACCTTGACCCGTCGTTCCTCGACAGGGTCGCCGCACTGGCTTCGGCGGACGACCCGTTCGTCCGGCTCCGGGCGCAGTTCGTCCTACACGCGACCGAGAGCGGCAAGCCGCGGATTACACGTACCAGCTGGCAGCGTTGGCTCAGCGCAGGCGGATGACTCAGCGTTTCGACTTCACCGTGCCACTGGCAAGTGTCACCGAGGTGCTGATAACGATGTGTCACGCAGGTTCCTAGACCGGACACAGGCTAGACCTAGGCCTGCTTCAAAAATGAAAACCGTCTGATCGCCCGTCGTTGGCCTGGGCTGGGCCGGCACCCGGCGTGTCGGTGATCGATAGATGGCGAGGTCTCCGGTAGAGGGTTCATCGACCAAGACGAACTTTCATACCGGAGACCTCGTGGCCACGTTAGCGGTGACAGGCGACACGACCTGACCGACGCTCAGTGGGCGGTGCTGGAGCCGTTGCTGCCGAGGCCGTGTGGGTCAGGAGGCCCGCCGAAGTGGAGCAGACGGCAGTTGATCGACGGGATCCGGTGGCGCACCCGGGTCGGCTCGCCGTGGCGGGACGTGCCGGCGCTGTATGGGCCCTGGCAGACCGTCTATGGGCTGTTCCGCAGGTGGCAGCGGGCGGACGCGCGGATCTGCCGCATTCCGCGCGCCGACTGTGGCGGATCAGTTGGCGGACGCGTGTCGTACGTCAGTCGACGGCGCTCGACCGCGTCTGTGATCCGACAGCTGATGTGCGACGCAGCTCCGCCAGGTGACGTGCGACAGACCAAGCGATATAGGGCGGCAGGAGCCGCCGACGAACGCCCTGTCATACCGATGTGAGTGCGACGGTTGACCGGTTGACAGAAATCAAGCTGGAGGGTGTCGGATCTGCCGGATGCCGTTCGTAGCGTATGCAGAGACGGACGTCGGGTCCGGGGACGATCAGAGGGAGCGGACATGCCTGAGTACCTCATCTACTTCAATCAGCAGTGGGTGGGTGACCACACCGAGGAGTGGTTCCGCGGGCGCGGTCCACTCGCCAGGGCGGTTGTTGATGAGATCAAGGCGGCCGGGGCATTCGTCTTCGCCGGGGGCCTGGAGGAGGAGGACGGCCCAGTCTTCAGCGCGGACG
Source organism: Micromonospora sp. AP08 (assembly GCF_008085935.1). Classification (NCBI taxonomy): domain Bacteria; kingdom Bacillati; phylum Actinomycetota; class Actinomycetes; order Micromonosporales; family Micromonosporaceae; genus Micromonospora; species Micromonospora sp. AP08. The sequence goes on along the minus strand of NZ_VSEZ01000002.1, from coordinate 238,611 downwards.
CCACAAGCGGTGCGGTGGTCTTCACCGACGGGCCGTATGTCGAGAGCAAGGAGTTTCTGGGTGGCCTGACCATCGTGGACGTGTCGGATGAGGCGACCGCGCGGATGTGGGCCGGCAAGATCGCGGAGGCGTGCGGCTGGCCGCAGGAGGTTCGCCGGTTCAAGCCGCGGCGCGTCTTGCAGGGATGAGATCGTCACTCGTCGGCTGAGGCTTGAGCCGAGGCGTGGCCGGCACCGGGGTGACGTCGCTGCTGCGGTATCGGCAAGGATTCGACCAGGCACGGGGGCGGCCAGAAAAGCGCCGCCCCCGGAGCGCCCGCCGGGCGATCCGCGTGAACCCGGTGTGGCGGGCCGCCGCACCACCCGGCCGGCCCTTCACGCCGACCCGGTTCTGCGGGCCCCTCAGACCGGCCTGACGCCAGATGCCTCGATGTCTCCCGGCGAGAGCAGCGGGAGGTAATCCTCCGGACGCCAGCCGACGATCACCTTGGTGAAGAGCCGCGCGCCGAGCCGGCGGTAGAACCGCTGCGCCGCCGCATTCTCGGGCTTGACCTCCCAGCGGATGGTGAGGCGGTCGACGGCGGCGCGGCGAGCGAGCGCCGTCATCAGCCGCCGTCCCACCCCGCCGTCGCGGGCCTGCGCGCGGACGTACAGGTCGTCCAGGGCGAGGATGTCCGCGCCGGTCCACAGGTGCAACCGGCGCTGCGCCGACACGTAGCCCAGAGGCTCGCCGGCCCGCTCGGCCAGCAGGACGGTGACGTCAGCTCGTGCGAGCAGGCTGCGCCACCCGGCGGCGGTCACGGTGACGTGGGCGCTGTCTCCCTCGTGGGCGGCGATCTCCCGGACCAGGATGTCCACGGTCGTCGCGTCGTCCGGGCCGGCCCGGCGGATGGTGATGGTGTCGTTCATGGTGCTCTCCTTTCGAAGGTGGCGGCCGGGCGGCACGGGACGAGGCCGGTGCCGCCCGGGGGAGTCACGGGGTGCCGACGGCGGTGAGGACGTCCAGCCGGGCGGCTCGCCGGGCGGGCAGCAGCCCGGCGAGGAGACCGGCGGCGAGCGCGACGGCCAGCACCAGGAGCAGCCGGCCGGTCGGCACCGCGAGCACGGTCGGGGCGTCGCGGCCCAGCGCCCGGACCGTGGCGGCGGCGAAGCCGCCGCCCAACGCGATCCCGAGGACGCTGGCCAGCGCGGCGATGAGGACAGCCTCGCCCCGGATCATCCAGCGCAGTTGCCGGCGGGTCATGCCCACCGCGCGGAGCAGCCCGATCTCCGCGGTCCGCTCGGTGATCGAGAGGGCCAGGGTGTTGGTGATGCCGAGCAGTGCGATCAGCACGGCCAGCATCAGCAGCACCGTCACCAGACCGAGCACCTGGTCGATCATCTGGGTTCGGCCGGCCACCGCGGCGGCCTGGTCGCGCAGTTGCGCGGTCGGGGTCTCGGACAGCGCCGCCCTGATGGCTAGCTCGGCGGCCGCCCGGTCGGTCCCCTCGGCGGTGCGGATCAGCACGCTCGCGTCCATCTCCTCGCTGTAGAGCCGGGCGAACGTGTCCAGCGAGATGAGGTAGTCGGTGGACAGCGCCCGAGCGTCCCCGTCCCGTAGCAGGCCGACCAACGGAAGGCGGCGGGCGCCGGTGCGGGAGAACGTCATGGGCAGCTCGTCCCCGACGGCCAGGCCCCGGTCCCGGGCCACGTGCTCGGCCAGCACGATGCCCCCGCCGTTCAGGGCCGCCAGGTTGCCGGCGGTGAAGTGCAGGGACGTCACCCGGGGCAGCGTCGACGGGTCCACGGCGGTGAGGGCCTGGGTGGCGTCCCCGTCGCGCCAGTGGCCGTAGCGCAGCCGGGACGCGACCGCCACCTCACGCAGCCGGCTCACCCGGTCGTACACGGTGGGGGAGAGGCCACCGAGCATCTCGTTGCGGGCGCTCTCCACGACGTGATCGGCGGTGATCACCTCGGCGTACGTCTGGCGGACCGAGCTCTTGACCGACGTGCCGAGGACGGCCATGAAGCTGATCAACGCGAGGCCGAGGGCCAGCGCCAGGGCGGTCGCCGCGGTACGCCGCGGGGTGCGGGCCGCCGACGCGGTGGCCAGGCGGCCGGTCACGCCGGCGGCGGCCAGCGGCCGGCCGACGAGGCGTACCAGGGTCGGGGTGGTGGCAGGGCCGAGCAGCGCGAGCCCGCCGACGGCGCCCAGCGCGGCCACGCCGAGCAGCGGGACCGGCGCGTCGGCGGCGAGCACCGCGGCGGTCGCGGCCAGGCCGGCCGCGGCGGCCAGCGCACCCGAGACCACCCGGAGCCGTCCGGTCCGGGCGGCGGCCGCCTCCCGCAGCGCCGCGACCGGCGCCACCGCCGCGGCCCGCCGAGCCGGGCCGACCGCTGAGCCGACCGTGACGAGCACGCCCACGGCGAAGGCCACCAGGACGGTACGGACGGTCAGCACCAGCCCGCCCTCCGGCAGCGGTACGCCGAATGCCCCGGCCAGGTGCCGGATGCCGGTGGCGGCGGCGACGCCGAGGCCGAGGCCCACGGTCGAGGCGGCGAGCCCGATCACCAGCGCCTCACCGAGAACGGAGCGCAGCACCTGCCCGCCGGTCGCCCCGGCGGCCCGCAGCAGGGCGAGTTCCCGGGTGCGCTGGGTGATGACGATGGAGAACGTGTTCGCGATCAGGAACGCGCCGACCAGCAGGGCCGCCGCCGCCAGGGCGAGCAGCACCAGTTGCAGCCAGCTGAGCTGGTCCCGGGCGGCCGCCGCCCCGGCCGCCGCGATGTCACGGCTCGGGGAGACCTCGTAGCCGGGGCCGACGGCGGCGCTGACGCGGTCCCGCAGTTCCGCCGGGGCGACGTCGGGTGCCGCGACCACCGCCACCTCGGAGACGGCGGAACCGAGCCGGAGCAGGCGCTGCGCCGACGGGAGGGTGACCAGGGCGACCGTGCTGTTCGGCAGGCCGTCGCGGGCGCCGAACCCGGCCAGTCCGACCACCCGCAACCGCGCGATGTCGGTCGCCCGCAGCGTCACCGTGTCGCCGAGCCCGATGTGGTGACCGCGGGCGGTGCCCTCGTCGATCATCACCTCGTCGTCGTCGGCCGGCGGCCGGCCGCTGCGAACGGTGAACGGGCCGACCGGCGCCGGCACCCAGGAGGACAGCACGGAGGTCCCGCTCGGCACGATCGCCGTGCCGTCCACCTCCAGCAGGCCCTCGCCCCGGACCTGTGGCCGGGCGGCGGCCACGCCGGGCACCGCGCCGATCCGTTCGGGCAGGCCGGCCGGCAGCGGGTCCCGGGCGACCTCCACGCCCATGGCGGAGTCGAAGGCGACCGCGTCGCGCACGGTCAGGTCGACGCCGGCGGTCGCGGTGCGGAACTGGTCGTCCAGCAGCCGGCCGGACGTGTCGGTGAGGATCAGGCCGCCGGTGGCGAAGGTGACGCCGAGGACGACCGCGAGCAGGGTCAGCGCCAGCCGGGTCCGGCGGGCGAGGGTGGTACGCAGGGTCAGGCGCCACATGTCAGTTCCCTCCGGTGGCGGCGGGCGCCACCAGGCGCGCCATGCGGGACAGAATGGCCGGCACGGTCGGTGCGTCGAGTTCGCCGTCGATCCGGCCGTCGGCGAGGAACACCACCCGGTCGGCGTACGCGGCGGCGTGCGGGTCGTGGGTGACCATCACGATGGTCTGCCCGAGTTCGTCCACGGCCTGTCGCAGGAAGCCGAGCAGCGCCTCGGCCGCCTGCGAGTCGAGGTTCCCGGTCGGCTCGTCGGCGAAGACGATCTCCGGGCCGGTGACCAGGGCGCGGGCCACCGCGACCCGCTGTTGCTGGCCGCCGGACAGTTCCCCGGGCCGGTGCCGTAACCGGTCGGCCAGGCCGAGGGTGGCGACCAGGTGGGCCAGGCGCTCGGGGTCGGGCCGGCGGCCGGCCAGGGTGAGCGGCAGGACGATGTTCTCCCGGGCGGTCAGGGTCGGCACCAGGTTGAAGGCCTGGAACACGAAGCCGATCCGGTCGCGGCGCAGCAGGGTGCGCTGCCGCTCGGTCAGCTGGCCGAGGTCCGTCCCGCCCAGCAGGACCTGCCCGGCGTCGACGGTGTCGAGGCCGGCCAGCGCGTGCATCAGCGTCGACTTGCCGGAGCCGGACGGGCCCATGATCGCGGTGAAACGTCCGCCCGGGATGGACACCGTGGCGCCGTCCAGGGCGCGGACGGCGGCGTCGCCACGGCCGTAGGTGCGGACGACGTCCCGGGCCTGCACGGCGACGGTGGTGGCGGGTGCGGGAGCGGTGCTCGTGGTCATCGGGGATCTCCTGGCTGGTGCGTCGGGGGCTTCAGCGGGCGGTTCGGCGGCGCAGCGGGCTGCGGGTCGCGCGAACGGTGGCGGCGTGCCGGTCCCGACGCAGCCGGCGGACCAGCTCGGCGCGCTCCAGGTGGACCAGCTCGGCGGTGAGCAGGTGGTTCATGGCAACTCCTCGGTGCGGTTCGGGTGACACGAGGAGAGTCGCCGGTCGCGCTGTCCACACGCTGGCTGTCGTCGGGCTGGTGGCGGACAGCGAATGGACAGCGGCCCCGGCCAGGCTGGCGGCATGGTGGAACGGAACCAGCCCCGGGCGTCAACGCCGGTGACCACCGTGCGGCTGCTGCCCGGCATGTGCCGACGGTGCGTCCGCGCGGTCAGCGGGCGGGTGAGTGACCTGCCCGGGGTGGTGTCGCTGGAGTTCGACGTGAACGCCGGCACGCTGCGAGTGGGCGGGGAGGTGGATCCGGCCGCCCTGCGCCGGGCCGGGCTGACGGTGTGCCGCGCCGGGCCGGACTGCTCCGGTTAGCGGGCCGCCGTCAGGTCCTCGGCGGCTCGCCGGGCCGCGTCCGCCTCCTGCGGCCGCCCCGCGGCCGACGCCGCGTCGGCCGCCAGGCACCAGAGCCGGCGCCGCGCCCACGGGAACTCCCGCTCCTGCAGCAGGTCCAGGGCGCGGCGGCACTCGTCCGCCGCGCCGGCGGCGTCGCCCTTGGTGTACCGGATCCGGGCCCGGCCCCAGGCCGACCAGGCCTGGCAGCGCGGGTTGCCGCTGCGGCGGGCGGTGTCGTCCGCCTCGGCGAGCATCGCCGTCACCCCGTCGACCTCGCCCCGGTCCAGCCGGGTGTGGGCGAGCTGCACGAGGGTGAACGCCGTCGCGTGGGGGGAGGGGTTGCGCCGCGCCTCGGCCGCCGCCTCCTCCAGCGTGGCGATCGCCTCGTCGGGTCGGCCGGCCTCACGCAGCGCGATGCCCAGGTGCGCCAGGATCCCGGCGGGCAGCAGCAGGTCCCCCGCCTTCCGCGTCCACTCCAGGCTGCGGGCCCACTGCTCGGCGGACCGCTCGAAGGCGCCGGTCCGCAGATCCAGCAGCGCTTCGACGTAGTGGACCGTCCCGTGCCACCAGGGGTCGTCGGTGTCGCCCCGCTCGCGTACCGCCTGGGCGACCATCGCCCGGTACCGGTCCGGGTCGCCGTCGTACTGGCCCTCCCACGCGACGACCAGCCGTGAGGTGGCGGTGTTGACCGGGTCGCCCAGGCGCTCGAACGCCACCACGCTGTCCCGGGCCGCGGCCCGGGTCTGGGCGGTGGGGTAGTACACGCCGAGCAGGCCGATCCGCTGCAGGGTGGCGGCCCGGCCGGCCGGTGTCGGGACCCCGGCGGCGAGCAGCGCGGTCAGGGCGCGGACCCCCTCGTACCGGGGGCCGTAGTTCCAGAACAGGAACAGGGCGTCCGCCAGCCGCAGGCCCGCGTCGACCCCGTCGCGCCGGTCCAGGCAGCGGTCGATCGCGGCGCGGAAGTTGTCGTGCTCCTCGGTCAACCGCGCCCAGGCGTCGCCGTCGGAGCGCGCGTGCGGTCCGTACCGCTCAGCCAGTTCGATGAAGTGCGTGAGGTGCCGGTCGCGGGCCGCCTCCGTCTCGCCGCACTCGGCGAGCCGGGCGGCGGCGTACTCCCGGATGGTGACCAGCAGCCGGAACCGCCCGGTCGTCGGGTCCGGCACCACGAGGGACCGGTCGACCAGGCGGAAGAGCAGGTCGAGGACCTCGTCGGTGGCCAGCCCGTCGAACGCGCAGACCTGCTCGGCGGCGGCCAGGTCCCAGCCGCCGCGGAACACCGCCAGCCGGCGCAGCAGCCGCCGCTCGGCCTCGGACAGCAGGTCGTGGCTCCAGTCGAGGGTGGCCCGCAGCGTGCGGTGCCGCGCCTCGCTGGTCCGCGCGCCCGCCGTGAGCAACGCGAACCGGTCGTGCAGCCGGGCCGCGATCTCGCCCGGCGGCAGCGCCTTCACCCGTGCGGCGGCCAGCTCGATGGCCAGCGGCATGCCATCGAGCTGCCGGCAGATGTCCGCGACCACCGGTGCCGTCGTCTCGTCGAGGACGAACCCGGGGCGCACCGCCCGCGCCCGGTCGGCGAACAGGGCCACCGCCGGGCTGTCGCCCAGTCGCGCGAGATCAGCCGGACCGTCGGGTACGCCGAGCGGCGCCACCGCGAGCTGGGTCTCGCCCGGTACCGCCAGCGCCTCGCGGCTGGTGGTCAGCACGGTCACCGCCGGGCAGGCCGCGACGACCTGCTCGACAAGTTCGGCGGCCTCGTCGATGACGTGCTCGCAGTTGTCGACCACGAGCAGGGCGCGGTCGGCGCCGAGCCAGGCCACCAGCGCGGCGGTCGCAGCCGCTACCGGCCCGCCGGCTGGCACGCCGAGCTGACCGGCGACCGCCTCGGGCAGGTCCGTCCCGCTCGGCAGGGCGGCCAGCCGGACCAGGTGCACCCGGTCGGCGAGGGTGTCGTCGGCGCGGCGTGCCACCTCCAGGGCCAGGGTGGTCTTGCCGACGCCGCCCGGTCCCGTCAGCGTCACCACCCGCGTCTCGCGAAGCCGGTCGAGCACCCGCCGCACGTCGTCCTGGCGGCCGATGACCGAGGCGAGCCGGCGGGGCAGGTCGCCGCGTTGCGGCGCCCGGGGGACGGGGACCGGCGGCGCCGCCGCCGTCCGGGCCGGCGGCGCGGCGGGCGGGGCGTCCGGCTCGGCCGCGGGCGGGGCGGCCGGGGCCGGGGCGGGCACCTGCTGGCGCAGGATCGCCTCGGCGAGCGCCTGGAGTTCGGGCGCCGGGTCGATGCCCAGCTCGTCGGCTAGGCGGTGCCGCAGCGCGTGGTACGCGGTGATCGCGTCCGCCTGCCGCCCGCCCCGGTAGAGCGCCAGCATCAGCAGCCGGTGCAGCCGCTCGCGCAGCGGGTGGGTGGCGACCAGCCGTTCGAGGTCAGCCACCGCCTCGGCCTGCCGGCCGGTCTCCAGCAGCAGTTCCAGCCGGTCCTCCACCGCGCCGAGCCGTAGCTCTTCCAGGCGGGCCGCCTCCGCGAGCGCCCAGTCGGCGTCCCCGACGTCGGCCAGGGCCGGTCCCCGCCACAACCGCAACGCCTCGTCGAAGCGAGCCAGCGCCGCCGCCGGCCCGCCGCCCGTGGTCGCGCTGCGCGCCGCCTGCAGCAGCCGTTCGAACCGGTACGCGTCCACCGCGTCCACGGCCACCGCGAGCTGGTAGCCGGGGGCGCGGGTGACCAGCAGGTCGCCGCCCGCCCCGGCGGCCACCAGGGCGCGGCGCAGCTTGGACACCCGCAGATGCAGCGCGTTCGTGGCGCCGGACGGCGGCCGCTCGCCCCACAGCGCGTCGGTCAGCGCGTCCGCGGAGACCACCCGGCCCGCGGCGAGGACCAGCCGGGCCAGCAGCGCACGGACCGCCGGGGCGAGTGGCGTGGCGGGACGGCCGGCCACCTGGAGCTCGACGGTGCCGAGCACCCCGAAGCTCACCGTGGGCTCGCTGTCCCGGCTCAACGCACTCCCCGTCCGCCGCGGCGGACGCCCCGGGGCCCGCTCCGGTCGCCGGGCGGCTGCCCGGGCGGGCCCCATGGTACGTCCCGAACGTCCTCGAAACGATCATCCGAGCGGCGGTGAGCTGCCCCGATCAGGCCGAGACCACCGGTCGGGCCGGCGCCGGCCGCCGGCCCTCGGCCAGCCGAGCGGCCAGCACCTCGGCGTCCCGGCCGACCCAGCCGAGCACCGCCGAGCCCCGCGCGCGTTGCCAGGGCAGGCCGAGGAAGTACAGCCCCGGCCAGTCCGTCACGCCCTCCCGCTGGACGGGCGCGCCGGACGGGTCCAGCACCGGCACCTCCAGCCAGGGATAGTGCGGGCGGAAGCCGGTGGCCCAGATGACCGCGTCCACCCGCCGCCGCCCGCCGTCGGCGAACCGCAGGTTGTCCCCGTCGGCGTCCACCACCCGACCGACCCGGTCCACCCGGCGCAGCAACCCGGCCACATCGGTGCCGACGACGGGGTTCTGGGCGGCGATCCGGCGGCCCAGAACGCTCTCCGGGCTCAACCGCATGGTCCCCAGCCGGGAGAACCACCAGAAGATGTCCCGGCCCAGCCAACGCTGCGGCAGCACCGGCCCGAGGGACGGCGCGGCGAGCACCACCCGGCGGCCGTCGTCGGCGAGTTCCGCGGCGATCTGCACCCCGGTGTTCCCGCCGCCAACCACCAGCACGTCGTGCCCGGGCAGCTGGCCGGGCCGGCGGTACCGGCTGCTGTGCAGTTGCACGACCCGCGGCGAGAGCTTCCGGGCCACCTCGGGGATCCGGGGCGTGTGGAACGCCCCGGCGGCGACCACCACCCGCTGAGCGCGCACGGTTCCGGTCGACGTGTCGACCGTGAAGCCGCCCGCCGTTCCCGGGCGGACCGAGGTGACCCGGCAGCCGAGCCGGACCGGCAGGTCGAAGTGCGCGGCGTACCGGGCGAGGTAGTCGGCGACCTCGTCCTTGCCCGGGTGCCCCTCCGGGTCGCCGGGGAACGGCAGGCCCGGCAGGGCGGAGAACCGGCGCGGTGTGAACAGGGTCAGCGAGTCCCACCGGTGCCGCCAGGCGTCGCCGACCCGGTCCTGCGCGTCGAGGATCGCGAAGGGCACGCCGGCGCGGCGCAGGTGGTGGCCGAGCGCCAGCCCGGCCTGACCGCCGCCGACGACCACGGTGTCCAGGTCCATCGGTCCGTCTCCCTTCGTACCGCTCAGGCGACCTGGTGGCCGGCTTCACCGATGGCGGCCACCACCGCGGCCCGGTCGGCGTCGCCGTCGACCCGGACGGTGCGGGTCGCGAGGTCCACCGCCACGGCGCGGACCCCGGCGACCAGGCCGACCTCCTCCCGGATCGCCTCGACGCAGCGGCCGCAGCTGATCCTCGGCACGGACAGCACGAGCTGGTTCACGGTTCACTCCTTCGTCCCGCGGGCCGCCCTCGTGGCGGCCGGCGGTTCGAACCGTGCCGGGCAGCGCTGTCCGCGCCCTGTCGCGTACGCCAGGACGGGCGGACGGGTCGCGGACAGCGGGCGGACAGCGGCGGCCGGGAGCGTGGCGTCACCGGCCGGCGAGGGCCGCCGGACCAGCGAGGGCGCCTGCGACGCCCGGTACGAGAGGAGCAGTGCGATGACGACACCGACAGTCGTCTCCGGCACGCTGGACATCGGCGGGATGACCTGCGCGTCCTGTGTCCGGCGGGTGGAGCGGGCGGTGAGCCGGGTCGAGGGCGTCGAGCGGGCTGAGGTCAACCTGGCGACCGAGACGGCCACCGTGGTCTACGACCCCGCCCGGGTGACCTCGCCGGCGCTGATCACGGCGGTGGAGCGGGCCGGCTACACGGCCACGGTCCAGGCCGACGAGACCCGCCGGCCGGACTCCCCGGCCGCCGGAGGCGCCGATGACGACGCCGAGCTGACCGGGGCCGCGGATCGGGAGATCACCCGGCTCAAGCGGATCTGGCAGCTCACCCTGGCCACCGGGCTGTCCATGATGGTGCTGATGTATCTGCCGCTGTCCGTCGACGCGATGGACTGGCTGATGCCGGCGCTGCTGGTCGTCGCGACCGTGGTGCAGTTCGGGGCGGGCCGGCCCTTCTACCGGGCGGCGTGGGCCGCGGCCCGGCACGGCGGCGTCAACATGCACACCCTGGTGGCCCTGGGCACCACGGTCGCATACGCCTACAGCGCCTTCGTCACGCTCTGGCCGGCGACGGCCGAACGGCTCGGCCTGCCGCTGCACGTCTACTTCGAGATCTCCGTGGTGGTCATCGCGCTGGTGCTGACCGGGCGCTGGATGGAGGCCCGGGCGCGCCGGCAGACCGGCGCGGCGATCGGGACACTGCTCGGGCTGCGCCCGCGGACCGCCCGGGTATTGCGCGACGGCGTCGAGATCGAGGTGCCCGTCGACTCGGTCGTCGTGGGCGACCTGGTCCGGGTGCGACCTGGCGAGAAGGTGCCGGTGGACGGCATCGTCACCGAGGGCGCCTCCACCATCGACGAGAGCATGTTGACCGGCGAGAGCATGCCGGTGTCGAAGACCGCCGGGGACGCGGTCATCGGCTCGACCGTCAACCGGACCGGCGCCCTGGTGTTCCGGGCCACCGCGGTCGGCCAGGACACCACCCTCGCCCAGATCGTCCGCCTGGTCCGCGAGGCGCAGGGCGGCAAGGCGCCGATGCAGCGGCTGGTCGACACCGTCTCCGCCTGGTTCGTCCCGGCGGTGCTCGGGCTGGCGCTGCTCACCTTCGCCGTCTGGGCGATCGCCGGACCCGCCGACGGGCGGCTGACCCTCGGCATCGGCGCCGCCATCGCGGTGCTCATCATCGCCTGCCCCTGCGCCCTCGGCCTGGCCACCCCGACCGCGATCATGGTCGGCACCGGCAAGGCCGCCGAGCTGGGCATCCTCATCTCCGGCGGCGAGGCGCTGGAGCAGGCCCGGCGGATCACCACGGTGGTGCTGGACAAGACCGGCACGCTGACCCGCGGCCGTCCCGACGTCACCGCGGTGCACACCGTCGACGGCGTCGACGCCGACCAGCTCCTGGCCTACGCCGCAGCGGCCGAGACCGGCTCGGAGCACCCGCTCGGCGAGGCGATCGTCCGGCACGCCCGCGCCCGCGACCTCACCGTGCCGGCGGCGGACACCTTCACGGCGGTGCCCGGGCACGGCATCGAGGCGCGGGTCGAGGGCCGCGACCTGCTCATCGGCAACGCAGCCCTGATGCGGCGCCACGACGTCGACGTGACCGCCCTGTCGAGCCAGGTCACCGCCGTCGCCGCCGCCGGTGGCACCCCCGTCTACGTCGCCCTCGACGGCCGGCTCGCCGGCGTCGCCGGGGTCGCCGACACCCTGCGGCCCGAGTCCGTCGAGGCGGTGGCGCAGTTGCAGGCCCTGGGCCTGGAGGTGTGGATGCTGACCGGCGACAACACGGTCACCGCCGAGGTGGTCGCCCACGAGGTCGGCATCGACCACGTGATCGCCGACGTGCGGCCCGAGGAGAAGGCCGCCCGGGTCGCCGCCCTGCAGGAGCGGGGTGCGGTGGTGGCGATGGTCGGCGACGGCATCAACGACGCTCCGGCGCTGGCCCGCGCCGACCTGGGCATCGCCATCGGCACCGGCACCGACGTGGCGATCGCCGCCTCCGACATCACCCTGGTCGGCGGGGACCTGCGCGGCATCGTCTCGGCGATCGCGCTGTCCCGGCGTACGGTCACCACGATCAAGCAGGGCCTGGGCTGGGCGTTCGGCTACAACGCCCTGCTCATCCCGGTCGCCGCCGGCGTGCTCCACCCGACCTGGGGCATCCTGCTCGACCCGTCGCTCGCCGCCGCCGCGATGGCCATGAGTTCGGTCAGCGTGGTCACCAACGCGCTGCGGCTGCGCCGCTTCCGCCGCCCGGCGACCGCCGCCGCGCTACGGCCCCGCCTGGGTGCCCGGCTCGGCGAGTGGGCGTACCTCACCGGAGTCGCCGCCCTCGCGCTCGCCGTGGGCGCCGGCTTCACCGCGCTCAGCCGCACCGACGCCGCCGCGCGGGGCATGAACGGGGTACTGGCCTGGACGCAGAACACCGGCATGCCGATGCGGCCGGCGATGAGCACCATGATGACCGCCGAGACCGAGCCGGTGCACGCCGAGGACGCCGGCGTCCGGGTCGACGTCCGGCTGCCCGCCGACGTCGTGCCAGGCCGGCCCGCCACGGTCCGGGTCCGGATCACCGACGCGGAGAGCGGCCGGCCGGTCCGGGACGTGGGACGCAGTCACGAGGCGTGGATGCACCTGATCGCCGTGCGCGACGACCTGGCCAGCTTCGCCCACGTCCACCCGCAGCCTGCGGGCCGGCCCGGCGAGTTCGACGTGACGCTCACCTTCCCCACCCCCGGCCGGTACATCGTGCACACCGAGTTCCGGCGCAAGGGCCAGCTGACCGACGTGCTGCAACGGCACGACGTGGTGGTCGGCGACCCCGCCGAGGTCATCCACCAGCGGCCGGAGGTGTCCGGGCGGCAGCAGGTCGTCGACGGCGTGCGGGTGACCCTGGACGGGACCGCCGAGGTCGGCGGCAGCAGCTTCACCTACCGCTTCGCCGACGCGGCCACCGGCCGGCCGCTGAACGGGCTACGGCCGTACCTGGCTGCCGCGGGGCACGTGGTCGTCCTGTCCGAGGCGGCCGACAGCTTCGCCCACGAGCACGCCGAGACCACCGACGCGGACGGCCGGCCCGTCTTTGCCCTGCCCGGTCAGACCTACGGACCGGACCTGGACCTGCACGTCGACTTCCCCCGTCCGGGCCGCTACCGGCTCTGGGGCCAGTTCCGCCTCGCCGACGGCCAGGTGATCACCGTGCCGTTCACCGTCGACGCCCGCTGACCGGCCCACACCCTGAAAGGAACAGCCATGCAGATCGCCGTCCTCCTCTTCGACCGGTTCACCGCCCTCGACGCCGTCGGCCCGTACGAGGTGCTCGGCCGGCTCCCCGGCGCCCGTACCGTCTTCGTCGCCGACCGACCCGGCCCGGTCACCACCGACGTGGGCACCCTCGCCCTCACGGCCACCGCCACCCTGGACGAGGTGACCCGCCCGGACGTGCTCGTGGTCCCCGGCGGACCCGGGCAGATCGCCCGGATGACCGACGCCCGGCTGCTCGACTGGCTGCGCGCCGTCGACGCCACCACCACCTGGACCACCTCCGTCTGCACCGGCTCGCTGCTGCTCGCCGCCGCCGGGCTGCTGGACGGTCGCCAGGCCACCTCGCACTGGCTGGCCCTGGACCAACTGCCCGCGTTCGGGGCGGTACCGGCCGAGGAGCGGGTGGTGGTGGACGGCAAGTACCTCACGGCCGCCGGGGTGTCGGCCGGCGTCGACATGGCCCTGACGCTGGCCGGCCGGATCGCCGGGGACGCCGTCGCCCAGGCGATCCAGCTCGGCATCGAGTACGACCCCCGGCCGCCGTACCCGGCGGGATCCCCGCGCACCGCGCCGGAGCCGCTGGTCGCCGCGCTGCGCGCGAGCCCGCAGCGGGTGCTGGGCTGAGCGCCCTGCCCGGGTGGGCGTGTTACATGCCCACCCGTTGCACCGCATTGCCAGATTGCCCCGGGCTTGAGAGCCCGGGGCAACCCAGTCTCCGTAGGTTACTGTCAGCCGAGCGGAATGGCGGGCGCCGACAAGACCAACCCGTAACCGTCCGGACGTAGCCGAGATGAGCGCATTTGACCTTGTAGTAGCGAACGGGATCGGGCTGGTGCAGACCACGATCGGCCCGTTGGGATCCTTGCGGACGGCGGGCCGCTCAACGTCCCGTCAGCGGGTGAGTGCCCGTCTTCAGGCGGGAGAGCGCCGGTTCTCTGGCGGGCCGAGCCGCCATGCCTGGATTGCACGGGGCCCGGCCGTGCGCAGCAGCCACCGGCTCGTCGCGGTCGGGTATGCGCGGGTGGTGTACGGCGCCGCGGCGCCGTCGAAGACCTCCACGAGGGAGCCGTCGACCAGGATCTGTGCGTCGTTCCGGAGGTCGACGACGGGCAGTTCCGCTGCGCCGTCCACCAGATGCAGCGAAGCCGGGCCGCCGGTCTGGATCTCGAAGGCGGCGGCCGTGAACGTTTCGTCGCTGGTCACCTCGAGCGGCTCGCGACGCAGCGCCGTCAACTCGGGCGCGGGACGCGACACGAGCGCGTCGCCGACGAGCGTCAGCTCGCGGCAGAACGTCAGCGCCCCGGCCCAGCCCGCGCCGAGGATGTCCTCGGCCGACCGGCCGTGGCCGGGAAGCTCGGGCGACCAGGCCCACATGAGGACCCGCCCGGGAAGGGTGAGCACTTGTGGGGCGTAGAAGCACGGCCCGCGGTCGAGCACCGCCCCGTGCGCGGCGGTGAAGCGCGGCCCGTCCGGACCCACCGACAGGTCGCCGACGATGTATCGCACGCCGTCGAAGGCGTTGCCGTCGCCGATGTGTTTCAACAGCGAGAAGATCAGCACCCAGCGGTCGCCGAAGCGGATCAGGTTCGGGCACTCCCAGACGTTGCCGACGGCGACCCCGGCAGCGGCGGCAACCTCGGCGCCGTTGGCGCCGGCGACCTCGGCGGCCACCGGGTCGACGTTGGTGAGGAACGGCCCGAGATACGTCCACGAGGTCAGGTCGTCACAGCCGTAGACGAGGATCCGTCCGTGGCCCTGACGGTGACCCGCGCCCTGCAGGGCGTACCGGCTCCCGTCGACCTCGAACACGAACGGATCCCGCACGTCGGTGACGGCGGGATCGTCGGGCATGCTCGCGGCGGACTTGCGGCCCTGCTGCCAGAACCGCATCTGCCGGTCGGATCGGGCGAGCAGCACCTCGGCGCGGCGGGAAGCGTCGGCCACCGCGCTGTAGACGGCCGTCGGCGTGCCCGCGTCGTCGACGACGCAGCCGGTCCAGCAGCCGAACTCGTCGAGCTCGCCCGGCCGGTTGACCAGGGCGATCGGCTCGGGTCGCCAGGTGACCAGGTCGGCGGAGCTCATGTGTCCCCACTTGATCGCGCCGTGCACCGGTGCGTCGGGGTTGTACTGGAAGAAGACGTGGTATCGCCCGTCGATGTACGAGCAGCCGTTCGGATCGTTGACCCAGCCCCGTAGCGGCCGGCCGTGCAGGGCGGGGAACGCGGGATCCGTCATTTGTTCGTGCCTGCCGTCAGGCCCTCCCGCAGGGTCCGCTGCCCGACGATGAAGACCACGAGTGCCGGGATCATCGACAGGACGACGCCAGCCAGCACCGTGGCGACGCTACCGGTGCCGAGGTTGCCCTGCAGCGAGACGAGCCCGAGCGGCAGGGTGAAGTTCTCCTCGCTGATCGTCAGGATCAGCGGGCGGAAGAACTCGTTCCAGTGGTAGTTGAAGGCCAGGATGCCGACGATCGCGAGGCCGGGCAGGGCGAGCGGAGCGTAGACGGAGAAGAAGGTCCGGAAGGGGGCTGGCCCCGTCGATCTCGGCCGCTTCGGCCAACTCCGGCGGCAGGCTCATGAAGTACTGCCGCATCAGGAACGTGCCGAACGCGGTCGGCAGGGCGGGCAGGATCAGCGCGAGCAGCGTGTCCGACAACCCCATGCCCCGGATGATCATGAATACGGGGACGATGGTGACCTGCATCGGCACCATCATCGTGGCCAGCACGACACCGAAGAGCAGGTTCTTGCCCCGGAATTCCACGCGGGCGAAGACGTAGCCGGCGAGCGCGGCAGTGAACATCTGCCCCGCCGCGACGAGCCCCGTGACCAGGATTGTGTTCCAGAACAGCAGCAGCATGTCGACCCGCTCGAAGGCGTCCCGGTAGGCGCCGAGCCCGACCTCGGCCTCGCCACCGCCTGGCGGCTCCGGCGTCACGGAGGTCCAGAACGTCCAGATCACCGGGCCGAGCGTGAGGAAGGTAGCGATCGCGAGCACGAGAACACGGCCGGCTGTGCCGACGGCGAAGTGCCGCCGGTGCACCGGTTCCGGTGTCTCGGCGCGACGTGAGGTCACGGCGGGGGCGGTGGTCGTCATGACGCGCTCCTCACTGGTAGAAGACGAAGCGACGGCTGAGGCGGAACTGCAGCGCGGTGACCGCCATGATCACGAGTGTCAGGACGATGCCGATCGCCGACGCGCGGCCGAACTCCAACTGCTGGAAGGCCGACTCGTAGATCACCATCACCGCTGTGCGGGTGGAGTCACCCGGGCCGCCGCGGGTGAGCACGTACGGCTGGTCGAAGATCTGCAGGGCGGCGATGATCGCCATCACCGAGGCCACCAGCAGGGTCGGGCTCAGCAGCGGCAGCGTGATGCTGCGGAAGCGGCTCCACCCGGTCGCGCCGTCGATCGAGGACGCCTCGTACACGTCCTGCGGGATCGCGGCCAGCCCGCCGATGAACAGCAGGAACGTGAAGCCGAAGTTCTGCCAGACGTAGACCAGGATTACCACGGTCAGGGCGCCGTACTTCGAGGTCAGCCACGGTACGTCGGCCACGCCGACAGCGTTGAGCACCTGGTTGACCAGCCCGAAGTCCTCGTTGAACAGGTAGGCCATGATCAGGGAGACGGATGCCGCCGAGAGGATCAGCGGAAAGAACAGCGCCGACCGGAAGAACGCCCGCAGCCAGTTCGGCATCCGCGACTGCACCAGAACGGCGAGGCCCAGCGCCACCGTCAGTTGCAGCGCGACCGCGACCACCACGAACCCGAACGTGTTCAGGAACGCCACCCGGACGGTGGGGTCGCCGCCGATGTCGGCGAAGTTGTCGACGCCCACGAACTCCGGGCTGCTGATGATGTCCCAGCGGAAGAACGCCAGCAGGATCGAGGCGATGATCGGCACGACGGTGAAGACGAACAGGCCGATCACCGTCGGCGCCAGGAACAGGACGGTCAGCAGCTTCTGCGATCGTCTGGTCTTTCGGCTCCTCTGCGGGTGCGCGTGGTGAATCTCCGGCGCGGTCGTCGTCGCGGCCGCCGGTGGTTCGATGTTGACCATCACGTCCTCCCCAACGCCAGTTCGAGGTCGCGTTGCATCGTCCGCAGCGCGGGGCCGACGCTGCCGGCCGGTCCGGTGACGGCGGCCAGGACGTTCTTGATGAGTGCGGTCTCCACGGCGGCCTGCTGCGGCGGCGCGGGGATCGGCCCGGTGGTCGGGAAGCGGTCGAGGGTGTCGTAGAAGACCTGCCAGTGCCGCGGGCCCTTGCCGCTGTAAAAGGCGTCGTTGACCATCGAGCGCCGGGTCGGTGTGGTCTGCGGTAGTGGGATCGCGAGTTGCATGGCCTCTTTGGTGGCGCAGAACTTGACCCACTCCCACGCCTCGTCCTTGCGCTTGGAGGTGCGCATGATGACGTAGCCGGCGGCGCCGAACTGGTGCCGCTGCGAGCGCCACTTCGGGAAGAACGTCACGTCGAACTCGTCTTCGGCCATGCCGCCCTGGTTGAGCCCGTAGACCCAGAAGCCGCCGGCCGGCGTCATGCCGATGAAACCCTCCGCGAAACGGGCAACCAGTTCCCCGCCGCCGCCCTGGGCGGGGCTGGAGCCCAGCCCTTCCTGCACCATCGCGCGCAGGTACTCGAACGACTCTTCGACGCGGGGATCGTCGGCGTTGGGTTCGAGCCACTGGTAGCCGCCGCCCCGCTGCCCGGCCTGCGGGTCGTTCGGGTAGAAGTCCTTCCACAGCCACTCGCCGCCAGGCGACTTGGACTCCTTGAGGAAGCTGGTGTCGTTGATGTACAGCCACGGCACCACGCCGCCCCAGAGCCGGTTGGTCCAGAAGTACGGGCGGAACTGGTCGCCGCCGGTGCGTCGCATGGCGCGCAGGACGTTGAGAAAGTCGTCCTTCGTCCAGTCCTCCGCCGGCCGTTGCAGGCCGGCCTTCTGCAGCGCAGACGTGTTGTAGTAGATGTTCGCCGCGTTGAAGTCCAGTGGCAGTTGGTACAGGCTGCCCTGGTACATGAATGCCTCGATGAGGGACGGGTGGACGTCGTCGAAGTACTCCTGCACGTCGGCCCGATCGCGGCGGACGAAGTCGTCGAGCGGTTCGGCGAGGCGGTCGGCGAACAGTTGGGTGCCCTCGGTCGCCACGTAGCAGACGTCCGGCGGCGTTCCGGCGGCCACCAGCGTCAGAAGCTTGGCGAAGAAGTTGCTCCAGTCTGCGCCCTGGATCGCCTGCACCCGCACCGGGATGTCGGGATGCACGCGATTGAATGCCTCGACGAGGCTCCTGCGCGCGGCGGCGTCCTGGGCCGTGCCGAGGATGGCCACGTTCAGGGCGTCGGCGTCACGACCCTGGATGTCAGTCGCGGTCAGCCGCTCCCACGACAGGGCGGTGCCGACGACACCGAGTCCGGTCAGGGCGAGCAGGCTGCGGCGCGTGAGATCTGCCATGGCGGCTCCCAAACGAGTCGGCGTCCGGCCTGTTTCGCCAGTCTCGCCAGCGCACCCGGCGGCGTCCATGCGATACCCACTGGGCGGATATGTCCCACCGTGCGCTTGACCCCTCGACCTCGCGCAGCTAAGGTACTGGAACGTTTTGCTAAAACGTTTCGGCACCCTTCGGCCGAGAGAAGAGGATCATGCGCGCCGCTGGACGGGTGAGCATCTCCGACGTCGCCGCCGATGCCGGGGTATCCATCTCCACCGTCTCCGCCGCGCTCAACGACGTCGGGTCCGCACGCATCAGCCCGCGGACGCGGGACCGGATCCGCGAGGTCGCCGGGCGGCTCGGCTACGTACCCAACGGGTTGGCCCAGGGCCTGCGGCGCCAGCGATCCGGGATGGTGGGCTTCATCGGCGACGAGGTGGCCACCACTCCCTACGCCGTCGGCATGATTCTGGGCGCGCAGGAGACGCTGCGCGCCGCCGGCATCCTGATGGTGCTCATGAACAGCCAGGGCGACCCGGCGCTCGAGGCTCGCGAGATCGAGGCGCTGCGCCAGCAGCGGGTCGAGGGCATCCTCTACGCGTCGATGTACCACCGGCGGCTCGAACCACCCGCCGCGCTACGTGACATGGCGACCGTGCTCCTGGACGCCGAGACCCGCGTTCCCGAGGTCTCCTGGGTGGTCCCGGACGAGGTGGCAGGCGCCCGCGCGGCGGTCGGTGAACTGCTGGCCCACGGGCACCGGCGCATCGGGTTCCTCAACAACGACGAGGACATCCCGGCCGCGCGGCTGCGACTGCGCGGCTTCCGGGCGGCCATGAAGCAGGCCGGGGTGGCTGTCGACCCAACGCTGGTCGGCGGTGCTCCGCCGAGCACGTCCGGCGGCTATGACGCCGCACGCCGGATGCTTCAACGCGCCGACCGGCCGACCGCGCTGTTCTGTTTCAGCGACCTGATGGCTATGGGCGCGTACCAGGCCGCTCGCGAGCTCGGCCTCGACGTGCCGGCTGACGTGTCGATCGTCGGGTACGACAACATGCCGCACGTCGCCGACGGGCTGCTCCCCGGTCTGACCACGGTCGAGTTGCCGCATTACGAGATGGGCGCCTGGGCGGCCGGGCAGCTACTCGCGTTGATCTCCGCGGAGCCGGGTCAGGCGCGGCATGTGCGGCTGCGCGGACAACTTGTCCGCCGCGGCTCGGTCGCCGTGCCCCGTCCGGTCGGAGGGTGAGCGATGGCGGGGAGGAGCAGGCAGCGGGGCCGATCGGTAGCGAGCAAGCTGGCGTCGATCCTGGCGGAGTTCGACGCCGACCGGATGCAGTTGCGGGCGTCCGACGTCTGCCGACGCACCGGCCTGCCATTCTCCACCGTGCACCGGTTGCTCGCCGAACTGGTAGACCACGCGCTGCTCGAGCACCTTCCGGACGGCACGTACTCCACCGGCATCAAGCTTTGGCAGATCGCCGCCCCGCAACCGGAGGTGTCCCGCCTGCGGCATGCTGCCCTGCCGTACATGGCCGAACTACACGTGGCGCTGCGGGCGTGCGTGCGGCTGAACGTGCTGGTGGGAGCCGAAGGCCTGTGCGTGGAGGAGTTGTGCGGGGTGCACGATGCCCGCACCAGGCACCGCTTCGGCATCCGGTTCGCGCTGCACACAACGGCCGGCGGCCACGTCCTGCTCGCGTTCGCCGGGCCCGAGGCGCGGCGCCTCGAGTCGTCCGCCTGGCATCGTCAGCTGGACCGGATCCAGCGCACGGGAATGGCGATCACCCGCAACGCCACCCACATCAGCGTCTCGGTTCCGGTATTCGCGGTCGCCGGCCCACCCGCGTCGCTGGAGGTTCTAGCCACGCTGCCCGCCGACCCCGTCCGGTTGATCGCTCCAGTGCGGTCCGCCGGCGAGCAGATGTCCAACGTGCCGGCGGCCGTCCGCCTATAGAGTGGCGCGATGACAACCTGGTCTTGCTCGGTCGCACGGAGATGGTCCAGCCTCGCGAGCTCCCTCCCGCGGGAGCGTGGGTTCGGCCGATTCCGGTAGAGGTCGACCGCTGGCGGGGTGGAGTGCTTGACGGTTGACCTAGGTTTACCGTGCCGAGGTTGCGGAGTCGGTAGGTTCTGGCCCGGCTGTGCGGGCTGTGCCGCGAGGGCAGGGGGGTCGTGGATCACGTGGATCAGCAAAGTGTGCACGACCACGAGTTGTGGGAGCGGGTTGCTTCGGCCGCTCGCGACAGGGCTGGGCAGCGGCAGGCAGCGATGGTCTCCGACCACGGACTCAGTGGCGATGTGCAGTACCACTGGTCGATGGACGACGCCACGATCGTCTGGTCGCGCGGCGGCCGGAACTTCCTGCAGGGCCGGATCACCGTGATCGGCAGCGTGGACCACGTGCAGCAGTCGTGGTTGTGGTCCTGGGCCAACCACTCCCTCCCGCAGGCAGTGCTCGGTGACATCACTGACGTTCGCCGCTATGGGGAAGAGCACGCGTTTCCCCTGCTGGTCTGGCCGAGCTTCCGTGCCGAGCAGAAGCCGGTGGCGCAGGCGAGGATCGTTGCCGCCGACCTGCTGGCCGCCGAAGGTCTGTGGTTCGAACCCGGCGATGAGATGGACCTGCATTTCGCCATTCACGATCTGCGCCGGGTCTGAGAGGCGACCGCAGCGTGGGCAGCATCCGTGGACGCGCCGCATGCAGCCGGGCCGGCTGGCTTTGATGTTGCGGACGGGCTGGTCGGTGGTGCGTCGGACGATGCGGGTGCCGTCGTCGCAGGCGATGGCCAGCTCGGTGTCGGTGATGTGGATGGTGACGGTCTTCCCGGGGTGCACCCGTCCTAGCGCGGCTTCCTGCCCGCCCCAACCCGCTCACCCCCCGCCGAGGTGGTCCGGCTGCGAGGCGTCCGACCCGCCGGACCTCCCCCACGAGCCGCAGCCGGACCCATGCAGGTCCAGCGTCGCGCCTCCGATAGCGGTGTAGTCATGGTCGTCGGGTGCGTAGCAGCTGGCGGGTGTCGAGGTCGAAGAAGCTGAGCGTCGTGTCCTCGATGCGGATGCCGACGCGTTGCCCGCCGAGGATCGCGGCGGCCAGGACGATGGGTTGGCCCAGCGAGACGTGACCGGCGCGGCTGATGGTCCGGTCGACCTCGACCGCCTCGCCGGGTGGCGCCGGCGGCAGGGGCGGTTCACCGGCGGTGCGGCCTCCCTGTCGCAGCAGGGCGGCGAGGTCCCGATGACGCCGATGCCTGCGGTTAGTCGGTGGCGGGTCAGCGCCGGGCCATAGGAATGCGTGCCCTCCACCCGGGCCCGTCGAATTGGGCCGAGCCTAAGGGCCCAGTTCAACATCGCCTGGTAGCCCTCGGCGGTGGTGGGGAAACCACCCGATCGTGGGCCCGACGCATCAGGCGATCATCGTCGACGTCCCGGTTTGACGCGCGCCACGGTAGGGAATCTCGCGGACACCTCAATGAAGGAGGTTGTATGGAGACGTCCGCGAGCGCCGGGCGCAGTTGCCGACAGCCGACAGGTCAATGCGCGGCGGCGCGTGTTGCGGCGCCAACCGCGATGGGGCCAGCCTAATGGCTCGCGTCGGTCGCTACGGGATCCCAGGGTTCGTGTGGTTCCTGATCTGGCTTGTCGTCTGCATCCTGATCGTCATCCTGTTGGCTATGCTCATCCACCACTTTGGAGGCGCCTCGCTGTCACTCAAGCTCGGCCACTTCTACCTGAACATCGGCGTCACCTGACCCGCCAGATCGTGGACACGCTCGCGCCGGTATCGCACAAGCCGTTTGGCCGTCACCTTCGGGTGACGGCCAACACGGGGTGAAAGCGTGGAGTGCAAGCCGGTAGTTCTGCCGTGTGCCGACGCGTCAAACCGTTCTGGGGTGCGGTCGAGGAGACAGCGGATCAGCTGCGCCTGAGAGCAAGGGGCGAGCAGGGGGAGCAGCCGCTCACGCCCGTGCCCGCGCTCACGACGATCCCCACGACAGGTCGGCGTGCCGGTACCGATCGGTGTCGTCGTTGCTGGCCATGACGATCATGCCCGTCGCGCTGGTGTCGCCTGCGTGGTGGTCGTCACGTTGTTGAGAGCGGGCGACAGCTGTCCCGGATGACCGGCATCGTCTTGTCGATCCCCTCGAATTTACTGACCAGCTCGACGGTGAGGCGGCGCCTGGCAAGACCCGCAGGACATGAGAGAGCCAGACCAATGACACCGATGGCAGCCGCAACGTGGGAGCGTCTCGCCGAGCACCTGGACCGAGTCTGGCCGGACATGGACCGATCTGCAGAAAGTCTCTAAGTAGCCGCGATCCGGCGTGACGACGTCAAGGCGACTCGTACGCTGGCACCCACCGCGCCCGGCGCGGAGCGTGGTCCTCCGCGCCGGGTCGCGAGATGGGGTGGGATCAGCCCGTCGCGCAGGTGGCCGTCGCGCCGGGGCCGGTGCCGGTGCCCTGGAAGCCGAAGTTGGTCGACTGCCGGGCGCCGACGTGTCCGTTGTAGCTCACGTTGGTGAACCGGACGGTGCCGCTGGTGCCGCTGGCCTGGGCGTTCCATGCGCCGGTGACCGCGGCGCCGCCGGGCAGCGTGACGGTCACGGTCCAGCTGTTGATGTCCGCAGAGCCGGCGGTGACCGTCACGCTGGCGGTGAAGCCGCCGGTCCACTGGTTGACCGCCACCGCCGCGGAGCAGCCGTTACCGGCCGGCGGCGTGGTGGTGGGGGGAGCCGTGGTCGGCGGCGCGGTCGTCGGCGGGGCCGTGGTCGGGGGAGCGGTGGTCGGCGGCGTCGTCGTCGGCGGCGCGGTGGTGGGCGGGTTCGGCGCACCGTTGGCCAGGCTGTAGGCCAGGTCGGGCTGGAACGAACCGGCCGTGTAGCGGCAGCCGTCCGCCTCTCCCGGCGGCTTCACCCAAAGGTACGCGTCGATGTTGCCGTCGCCGGTGTTGGTCGTCGGGTACATCCCGATGCGCCGGTCGGTGTTGTCGTCGGCGCACCAGTCTCCGCTGGCGCCCCCGTTGCGGCTGGTGTCGATGACCTGGCGCTTGCCCGGGATGCCCATGCCGGCGAGGGCGGAGATGACGGCCCGGCCGAAATTCGCCTCGCCGGAGGTGGAGTTGAAGTTCGAGACGTTGGTGAAGAAGCCGTCGGCGTACTGCACGCCGGCCGCCCGGAGCCGGTTGGCCTGCTCGCCCGCGCTGTTCCAGGTGGAGTGGCCGCCGTCGAGGTACACCTTAGCGTTGGGGTTGGCCGACTTGATGGTCTGGGTGGCCGTCGTGAGCGCCTGGTTACGCGCGCTGATCTCGCCGCCGCTCAGGCACGTCTGCAGGGCGAGGGAGTCGGTTTCCAGGATGATGATGACGGTCTGGCTACCGAGTCCTCTGGCGAAGTTGGACACCCACGTCTGGTACTGGTTGAGGTCCGGCGCCCCACCTGCGCTGGCCCCGCCGCAATCCCGGTTGGTGATCTCGTACACCGAAAGCACCGGGATCTGCTGCGCCGCGTTGGCGGCACCGATGAACCCGGAGACCTCGGACTGCACGGTCGACGGGTTGAAGTTGGCGAACCAGCGGGCCTGTGGCTGACTCGCGATCTTGTCCCGGATGACGGCGGTACGCGAGTCGCCGGGATTGGCAGCGACCCAGCGGACGACGGCCGAACTCGGGTCGCGGTAGAGCGATCCGGAAACGGTGCCGGCGGAAGCGCCGCCGACGGCGAGGCAGACGCCGGCGGCGGCGACGCCCGCGATTGCCGCCACACCGATGGCAGACCTGTGCCGGGGGGAGAGGATAGCCACGACGTGTTTCCTCCTGGTTGCATAGATGCATCTGAGTTGTGGGAGCGCTTCCATGGACGGTAGCGGAGGCGCGTGCCGCTGCCAAGATGTAAAGACTCGTCGTTATGGCCGCGGCCGCGTTTGCGCGTCACGGCTCGGGCAGCGGTTCTGCCAGGAGGCGCACCCGGCCGCGGACGGTATCCGGTCTCAGGACGTGCGAGACAGGCGGGCGGGAACGCGCGTCGCCGACAGCAAAACCGGGGTGTGGAACCGACGCCAGCGGGAAGCCACCCCCGGCGCACCCGCGAACCGCTCGTGCGTCCCGGCGTTGGGGGAGGGCATGGGTGCCAAAACTTTCATCGTGGTCGGGGGGACCAGCGGTCTCGGTCTCGAGGTCGCCCGGCTGCTCGTCGACGAGCACCAGGTGGTCGTGCTCGGCGACGTGGCCGACGAGGTCGATGCGGCGGCGAACGACCTGCGCTGCGGCGGGATCCTCTGCGACATCTCCTCCTACGAGCAGGTGCGCGACGCCTTCGCCGAGGTGGCCGACCGGTACGGCACGGTCGACGGGGTGGCTGACTGCGCCTCGGTGTGGGCCGGCGGAGACCTGGCCGAACTGTCCCCGGAACGCATCCGCCGGGCGATCGAGGTCAACGCGCTCGGCACCACGTACGTGCTCAAGGTGGCGTTGGACCACCTGCACCGGCAGGGCTTCGGCAACGTGGTGTACGTCGGCGCGATCGCGGTGACCCAGGCCCGCCCCGGCATCCCCGTCTACCGGGCCAGCAAGAGCTACGGCAGCAGCCTCGTCGAGTCGCTGGCCGAGGCGCAGCACAGCAACCGGATCAAGGTGATGCAGGTGCTTCCTGGGCCGATGCCGACCCGGTTGCAGGAGCGGGCTGGCGACCCGTTCCTCGACGAGATCTACGCCCTGCCCGACCAGGTCGCCACCGAGGTCGTACGCCTGCTCCGGCTCGCCCCCGACGACCTCTACGTCTCCGGCGAGCTCGTGCTGCGCTCGGACGGGCGGTGGTAAGCGCCACCGACGCCACGGCCGAGCCGTCGGTCTCGGCTTGGTCGCCGCTGCGCACCGCCGTCTACCGCAGCCTGTGGCTGGCCCTGCTCGCCGCGAACATCGGGACCTGGATGCAGACCGTCGGCGCTCAGTGGCTGCTGGTGCACCAGGCCAACGCGTCCACCCTGGTCGCTCTGGTGCAGACCGCCAGCCTGCTGCCGATGCTGCTGCTGGCTTTGCCGGCCGGCGCGCTCGCGGACACCTTCGACCGCCGGCACCTGCTCATCTCCGTACAGCTGTTCCTGGTCGCGGTGGCGGCGGCGCTGACGCTGCTCACCGCGGCCGGCCGGATGCCGCCGGCCCTGCTGCTCACGCTCACCTTCGCCTTCGGCGTGGGCCAGGCGCTGACCCTCCCGGCCTGGGCGGCGGTGATCCCCGAGCTGGTGCCGCGCGAACAGCTGCGGGCGGCCTCCGCGCTCGGCTCGATCAGCGTCAACGTGGCCCGGGCCGTCGGCCCGGCCACCGCCGGTGTGCTCATCGCGAAGCTGGGCGTGGCGCCGGTGTTCGGCCTCAACGCGCTCGCGTACCTGGTCTTCGCGATGGCGCTGATCCGGTGGCGACCCGGCGACGCCCGCGCGGTGGAGGTGCCCGAGCGGTTCACCGCGGCGCTGCGCGCCGGCGGCCGCTACGTGCGGCACTCGCCGACCGTACGCCGGCTGCTGCGCCGCGCGCTGGTCTTCGTCATCCCGGCCAGCGCGCTGTGGGCGCTGCTGCCGCTGGTGGCGAGCCGCCGGCTCGGCCTGGACTCCAGCGGGTACGGCCTGCTGCTGGCCGCGCTCGGGGTGGGCGCCATCCTGGGCGGGCTGCTGCTGCCGTGGATCCGCACCCGGGTGAGCGCCAACCGGTTCCTGCTGGTGGCCGGCGCCCTGTACGGCGGCACCCTGATCGTGGTGGCCTCGGTCCAGGTCGTGCCGGTGGTGCTGCTCGCCCTGCTGCCGGCCGGGTTGGCGTGGGTGACCGTGCTCGCCAACGTCAACGCGGAGATCCAGCTCTTCCTGCCGGGCTGGGTACGCGCCCGCGGCCTGGCCGTCTACCAGGTGGTCCAGGGCGGCGGGCAGGCCGTCGGCGCGCTGATCTGGGGTCTGGTCGCCGACGTCGGGGGCCTGGTCGTGGCGTTCGGTGTGGCGGCCGCCCTGATGCTGATCGGGGCCGTTACCTCGCAGATCTGGCCGCTGCCCGACCTGCGCGGCGTAACCAGGGACCCGGCCGCCTACCGGCCGCCGCTCACCCTGGCGCTGCAGCCGGACCCCCGGGTGGGGCCGGTGCTGGTGACCGTCACCTACCGGATCCGGCCTGAACGGGAGGCCGAGTTCCTCGACGCGATGGAGCACGTCCGGGGGTCGCGGCAGCGTACCGGGGCGATGCGGTGGGGCCTGTTCCGGGCGGGTGAGACGCCCGACCAGTACACCGAGGTTTACCTGGTGCCGTCGTGGGACGAGCATCTGCGCCAGCACGGCGGCCGGCTGACCGAGGCGGACGAGCAGGCCGAGTATCGGGCGCGGGATCTGAGCGACGGCGCACCGGAGGTGCGGCACCTGCTGCCGGCCGCGGCCGAGTGGACGAGCGACGTCGGCCGGCAGGCGGCCTGACCGGGGGTTCAGGTCCTCGGGCACTGGCTGCCAGGTGAGGCCGGTGATTGGGCGTCGCCGGTGGTGACTACTTGAGCACGGCGCGGCGACCGCAGCCGAGCCTGGCTCATCAACATGACGAGAGCCCGGGCGGCGGCCCGCTGCGGTGCGCAGGGTCCGGCGGACCCGACGCTTGTGCGGCTCACGGCCATCGCGCGGGCAGGGGCAGCGCGGGCAAGCGCCCGACACTATTCTCCGGGCCATGACAGCCACCTCACCCGATCGGCGCGGCGTCGACTCCGCACTGGACCCCTCAGCGGAGCAGATTCGGGACATGGGTGGGCGTGCCGTCGAGTGGGTCGTCGCCCACCACGACTCGATCCGCGACCTGCCCATCGCCCCGCGGACCTCCGCCGCCGCGCTGAAGAAGGCGCTCGCGGAGCCGCTGCCCGTCGAGGGCCGTGACTTCACCGACCTGCTCACGGTGTTTCGTGACGTGGTCGTGCCCGGCAGCCGGCACAACGGGCACCCGCGCTTCTTCGGGTACGTCTCCGCGCCGGGCACCGCCGTCGCCGCGGTCGCCGACTTCCTGGCGTCGGCGCTGAATCCGAACCTGACGGCGTGGCGGTCCGCCCCGGCTCCCACCGAGCTGGAGCACGTGACCATCGACTGGATCAAGGAGGCCCTCGGCTGCGACCGGGGCGCCGGGGGCCTGTTCACCAGTGGCGGCTCGATGGCCAACTTCACCGCGCTCGCCGCCGCGCGACACCGCCGCTGCGGGGATGCCGTCGCCACCCACGGCGCGGCCGCCCACCCCGCGCCGCTGCGCGTCTACGCCTCCACCGAGACCCACCACTCGATCCACAAGGCCGCGGCACTGCTGGGCATCGGGCGGGCGAACGTCCGTGAGATCCCGGTGGACGCCCGCTTCCGGATGGACGTCAACGCCCTCGTCCGCGCCATCGAGGAGGACCGGGCCGCCGGGGCGGAACCGTTCTGCGTGGTGGCGAACGCCGGCACGGTCGTCACCGGCGCGGTGGACCCGCTCACGGAGATCGCGGCGGTCGCGCGGAGGTACGGGCTGTGGATGCACGTCGACGCCTGCTACGGGGGCTTCGCGCGGCTGGCTCCCTCGGCCCGTCCGCTCTTCGACGGCATGTCGGAGGCCGACTCGATCGCCCTCGACCCGCACAAGTGGCTCTACCTGCCCGCGGACTGCGGCTGCCTGATCTACCGCGACCCCGAGGCGGCGCGGCCCGCCTTCAGCCTGGACGCCGACTACACCCGGGTCATGCAGACCGAGCCGGCCGAGGCGTTCGCCTTCTGGGACTACGGTCCGGACCTGTCCCGGCGATTCCGGGCACTCAAGGTCTGGATGGCGCTGGCGCATACCGGCTCGCGAGCTCTCGGCGACGCGATCGAGGGCAACCTCGACTGCGCCCGTTACGTCGCCGAACTCGTCGCCGCCAGCGCCGACTTCGAACTGCTCGCCCCGGTTGGGCTTTCCATCTTCTGCTTTCGCTACCTGCCGCCCAGTGCACGCGCCGGCTCGGGATCCCAGGCCGACGAGGATGAACTCGACCGCCTCAACGAACGGATCATGATGGCATTGCAGCAGGCTGGCAGCTCGTACCTGTCGAACGCGACCATCAACGGCCGCTTCGCGCTGCGCGGCTGTGTGCTCAACTACCGCACCACCCGCCGCGACATGGAGATCCTGCTCGACGACGTACGCCGCGCCGCCAAGCAGGTGATCGGGGAGAGGCTCTGAGACTCATCCTGCGGCTGTAGACCGGCGTGACGGTGCACCTGGCGATGCCATGGCTGAACGGCCGGTGGCGCGTGCGGCTGCTCCGGGCTGCCAGTGCAGCTCAACCTGGCCGACCAGCTCCGCGTTCCGGTCGGCTGCTGGCCGTGACCGATGACCGCAGGCGCCGCAGAGCCTCGGCTCGCACTCCGGCCAGGACCGGCTCGCTGGTCAACTCGGCGGGCCGGACGGGCACCTGTCGCGGCATCAGTGCGGTCGCCGCACGGATGCTGTCGATCAGTGCCGGGCCCCACGATCCGCCGATGACGACCTCCTGCGGGTCGGCGAGCGCGACCACGGCGGCGACGACCCCGCTGACGGCCGTGCCGATGGTCTCGTGCGTGGCTGCCGCGCTGTCGAGAAGCCGCTCGGTGTCGATCGCCGTGGATCCGTTGAGGCGCAGCCCCAGCTGTTCGAACAGCTCGATGAACCGGACCGCCCGGCCGCCCGGCCCGGCAGTCACCACGTGGGCGATCTCACCGGTCAGGCCGGCGCGCCCGCGCCGGACCTGGCCGTCGTTGACGATCGCGCATCCGAGGCCCTCGCCCAGATAGAGGTACGCGAAGTCGCGGAGCTGCTCGGCGTCGACACTGTCGCGCTCCGCCAGGGCCGCCCAGTTCACGTCGTTGTCGACCACGACCGGTCCGTCGGCGTAGGGGGCGAGGACAGCGACCGGGTCCAGCTCGCCGACCAGGAAGGGCGCGTCGGGCAGTTGCACCAGCCGGCCGGTGGCGCGGTCCACCGGGTCGGCCGCTCCGACGACGGCCAACCGGGCCGGCTGCCCGGCGGCAGCACCCGCCTCCGCCGCCGCGGCCCGCAACGCCGACGAGACCTGGCTGGGCTGGGCAGGCCGGTCGACCGGGCGGACCGCTCGGGTCACGGTGTCGCCGTAGACGTCCACGCACTCCGCCACCACGCCTTCCGGGGCGATGGTGACCGCCAGCGCCACGCCCACCGTCGGCGCCAGCGCATAGTACGAGCCGACCCGGCCGCGGCCGCGCCCGCCCGGCGTGCGTTCCCCGGTGTCGGCCACCAGCCCGAGCTCGGTCAGCCGGCGCACGCTCTCACCGGCGGTTGGCTTGGAGATGCCGACCTCGACGGCGAGTTCGGCCCGCGTGAGGCGGCGGTGCTGCATCAGTGCCCGCAGCACGTGCTCGTCGGTCAGCGACCGGACCAGATCCACTGACGGCTTGGCGGATTCCACGCCGCGATTCTAGTCAGGGCCCTTGCCTTGAAGCGAGGACAGCACCTACAGTTGCATTCAAGTAAGCGAGGTTGACTTGAAGGGATCTGCCGTGACGACTGCCGCGCTGCCGCACTGGGAGGAGACACCGGCCGACCTCAAGGCCGCGACCCGCGAGATCAAGAAGGCGCTGCGGGAGCGGATCGCCGCCTCCGGCCGGACGGTCGAGGAGGTCTTCTCGGTCGTCGAGCAGCGCGTCCAGGACGCGGTCGACGACATCTCCACGGCCCGCCGCCGGGGCGAGACGATCTGGCCGGTCATCGAGTACGCCGACATCGCCGCCGGCGCCGTCCCGGCCGAGCAGGTCGCCCTGCTGCGACGCCGCGGCTGCCTGGTCGTGCGCGGCCACTTCGACCGTGATCAGGCCCTGGCCTGGGACCGGGACATCGTCGACTACGTCGAGAGCAACCACTTCTTCGAGAACTACCGCGGCCCCGGCGACGACTTCTTCGGCAGCGTCGGCTCCAAGCCCGAGATCTACCCGATCTACTGGTCGCCGGCGCAGATGCAGGCCCGGCAGAGCGAGCGCATGGCCACCGTCCAGGCGTTCCTCAACGGCCAGTGGAAGCACGAGTCCGACGGCGTGCGGTGGTTCGACCCCGACCGCGACTCGCTCTACCCCGACCGCATCCGCCGCCGCCCCGAGGGCGCCGACTCAGCCGGCCTCGGCACCCACCTCGACCCCGGCACCCTCGACCTGTGGATGACCCAGGCCTACCAGAAGGCGTTCCGGCACCTGTTCGACGGCAGCGTCGAGCAGTACGACCCGTGGGACGCCGCCTACCGCACCGCCGGACCGCAGTACCCCGGCTCGACCATGTGCTCGGCCTTCCGCACCTTCCAGGGGTGGACCGCGCTGTCCGACATGGATCACGACCAGGGCGTCCTGCACACCGTGCCGATCCCCGAGGCGATGGCCTACCTGATGCTGCGCC
Source organism: Micromonospora sp. AP08 (assembly GCF_008085935.1). Classification (NCBI taxonomy): domain Bacteria; kingdom Bacillati; phylum Actinomycetota; class Actinomycetes; order Micromonosporales; family Micromonosporaceae; genus Micromonospora; species Micromonospora sp. AP08. Next base: position 208,041 of record NZ_VSEZ01000002.1, on the reverse strand, counting down.
CGCTGCTCGACGACGTGCCCGACGACGACATGTGCGGCGTCACTGTCAACCAGGTCTTCCCGGCCGGCCACAAGTGGCACACCCCGCTCATGGAGGCCCTGGCCGGCATCCCCGACGTCAAGGCCGGCGACTCCGTCTGGTGGCACTGCGACATGGTCCACAGCGTGGCCCCGGTCGAGAACCAGAAGGGCTGGGGCAACGTCATGTACATCCCCGCCGCACCCTGGTGCCCGCGTAACGAGCAGTACGCGGCGAACGTGCGGGAGGCGTTCCTGACCGGGTCGAGCCCGAGCGACTTCCCGGCCGAGCACTACGAGCGGCATTGGCCCAACCGCTTCCGGGTCGAGGACCTCAACGAGATCGGCCGCCGCGGTCTCGGCCTCGACTGAATGCGAGCGGGAGCCAGGAGGGCAGCAGGAAGACCGACGGCGGGTCGGCCTGGCATGGTAGAGGGATGTGCAGGAACATCCGCGTGCTCCACAACTTCGAACCCCCGGCGACCGACGACGAGATCGAGGCCGCCGCCGTCCAGTACGTGCGCAAGGTCAGCGGCGCGACCCGGCCGTCCGCCGCCAACGAGGAGGCGTTCGACGAGGCGGTCCGCGCTGTCACGGCCGCCACCCGAACGCTGCTGGACAGCCTCGTGACGAAGGCGCCGCCCCGCGACCGCGAGGTGGAGGCCGCGAAGGCCAAGGCGCGCGCCGCCGAACGGTACGGTCTTCGAGGGTCAGCCTCCGCCTGACGGCATCAGGTCTGGCAGGGCCGGCCCGTCCCGGTCAACGGCGCCGAGCACGGCCATTGCCTCGTCAGCGAGGGCGGGACCCGCTGACGACGCAATGATCACCGGAGGGCGCCGTGGCTACTGTCCGGTGACCGTGATCGTCGCCGTGCGGTAGTCGTTGCGCCTGTCGTTGCTCGACGGGTCGTAGTTCTGCTCGATGTTGCCGGCGCTGTCGACGAGAACCAGCGGAACGTGGTCACAAGGGCTACCGCGGCCAGCGCGGCTACCGCGCAACTGTGGGACTGCCATGTGGGTTCTCTCCCTTGGACTGCCGTTGGCGCCGCTGGTCGCCAGGGTGCGTACGCCCCATCCACCCGCATCGGACGCGCAGCCGTCAAGGTCTCCGGTCAACCGGTCAGCCGGATGAACTTCTCCCAGGGTCCGATGGCGCTCCGGTTGGCGATCAGCGGCAGGGTGCCGGACTGATCGGCGGTCACGTACCGGTTGTTGGCGTTGGCCAGCAGGCTGACCGTGCCGTCGGCGTTGGTGACAAGGCGGAACTTCTCCCAGGACCCGACCGCTGTGCGGTTGGCGATCAGCGGTGAGGCGCCGCCGTTCTCGGCCGTGACGTACCGACCGTTCACCCGGGCGCGGAACGCCACGAACCCGCCCCCGACGTCGACCTGGTCGAACTGCTGCGATGGACCGGTCATGGTCCCGTTGGCGATCAAGGCTGAGGTGCCGCCGCTCTCCGCGGTGACATACCTGAGGTTCACATTGGCCAAGAGGTGGACGAGGGCCGGCGGCGTCACGGCGCGGAACTTCTCCCAGGGGCCGATGGCGGTCCGGTTGGCGATCAGCGGCAGGGCGCCGGCCTGTTCCGCGGTCACGTACCGGTTGTTGGCGTTGGCCAGCAGGCTGACCGTGCCGTCGGCGTTGGTGACAAGGCGGAACTTCTCCCAGGACCCGACCGCTGTGCGGTTGGCGATCAGTGGCGAGGCGCCGGCGTTCTCGGCCGTGACGTACCGGCCGTTGACCCTGGCGCGCAACGCCACGAATCCGCCGTCCACGTCGATCTGGTCGAACTGCTCCCAGGGGCCGATGGCGGTCCGGTTGGCGATCAGAGCCGAGGCGCCGGCCGTCTCCGCGGTCACGAAACGGTTGTTCACCGTCGCCCGCCAACTCGTCGCGGGACCGCCGAGGAGCCGGGCCAGCGACGCGTCGTCGCCCTTGAAGACGTCCAGGTCGGGCGTGGCGAAGTCGGAGCCGGGGATCGGCGCTCCCGCGGCGTGCTGCCAGACGGTGAAGGACGACCAGCCGGCCGGCAACGGCGGCGGATTCTGTGCATAGTTCGCGATGAACAGCGGGTTCGCCGCGAAGCTCTGGCTGCTGCCCGTACAGGGGTTCCACCAGTTCGTGTTGGTGTAGATCATGGCCTGCCGGCCGGTGCGTACCGCGATCTCGGTGACGAAGTCCCGGATCCAGGCCACCAGTTGCGCGGGGGTCATGTTGTAGCAGTCGTTCACACCCCAGTCGGCCCGGGGCCACTCGATGTCCAGCATCGGCGGCAGGCTGCGTCCATCGGCGGTGTAGGGGGCGAAGCCGAGCAGGACATCCGCCTGCTGTTTGCCGCTGCTCAGGTCCGGGCGGGCCCGGTGGTACGCCCCGGTGTACAGGCCGTTGGCCCGGGCGCCGGCGTAGTTGGTGGCGTAGAAGGGATCGGGATTGTTGTGCGGCACCGCTCGGCCGTCCTGCTCGCTGGCCCGGATGTAGGCGAACCTCGCGCCGCCCCGGGCTGTCGCGGCCCAATCGAACGATGGTCCCTGGAAGTAGGACACGTCGACACCGGTGATCGCGTATCCACTCGGGGTCGGCAGCGCCCGGGCCGGCGACGCGCCTCCGGCAAGCCCCACGAACCCCATCGCCGCACCCAGCAGCACAGCCAGACCTCTGCGTACCATGGCTTGCCTCCAGACACCGGCCAAGGCGCTACGCCGCGTCCGTCGAAAGCGTAACCTCCGTCTCTGGCGCACAGGTATGGGTCACTTGTCCAAAGCTGCTGGTCGTCGGGCCAGCTCCACGAGTTGCCGCACACGGTTCCGTCGGCCACGGCACGCAGCCGGTTTCAGCCAGGCCGTCGACCAGGCTGCGACAGCTGTTGTCGGGCCAGGGCGGTGACGACGGCGACGTGAACCGCCTGGAGCAGCTCCGGTGATGCGACGTCGGCCTACGGGTCGCCCAGATCGGTCAGGAGCCGGCGCACCACGCCGTCGGCGTGCCGCTCGGGGAGGCCGAGGTCGGTCAGGGCCTCGGAATCCGGTTGATCACCGCTGGGTTTCCCACGACATCTCCCGGTCGGTCGGGGCGTAGGTCAGCTGGCCGTGCCGCCGGAACCAGGCGAGCGTCTCGGCCAGGCCGTCGCGCAGCGACACCGGGCGCAGCGGCTGCACCCGTTCGATCGTGGCAGTGTCGAGCACGAGGCCGTAGTCGCGGAACGGAAAGTACTGCCGGGCGGGCACCGAGGGGTCGGCGACGTACCGGATCCGGGCCGGGCGACCGCCGACCTCAGCGAGGAGGTCGACGTACTCGGCCAAGCGGTACGCGCGGCTCTCGCCGACGTTGTACGTCCCGGCGGGCACCGCCCCGGTGGCCGCGCCGAGCACGAGCTCAGCCAGGTGGTCGACCGGGCAGAACTGCACCGGCGTACTGCCGTCACCGGGCACGTAGACAGTGCGGTCGGTGAGGATCCGCGCCCAGAGAAACTGTTCCCGGGGCTCGTTGTTGCGTGGCCCGTACACGTACGGCGGGCGTAGGACGGTCAGTGCCGGGAAACTGAGTTCGGCGAGTCGCCGCTCGCACTCGGCCTTCGCCGCGCCGTACCCGCCCCAGACCGGATCGCCGGGGGTGGGCGCGCGCTCAGGGAATGGCCGGGGGGTGGTCGAGCTGTCGTACACCCCACCGGAGCTGACGAAGACGTAGTGGCCGAGACCGCCGTCGCGCAGCACGGGGGCGGTGCTGTCGATGTGCGCCCGCTCGGTGCCGGAGACGTCGACCGCCACGTCGAAACCGTTGCCGCGCAACACCCGTTCGACGGTGGTGGGATCGTTGCGGTCGGCGGTGAGCTGCCCGGCCAGCGGGACCCAGATCGGGTTGGTGCCGCGGTTGAGCAGCGTGACGGTGTGGCCGTCCCGCAGCGCCGCCGCGACGACCGCGCGACCGATGAAGGTGGTGCCGCCGAGGACGAGGATCTTCATGCCGTTGCTGACCTCAGGTCGAGTAGTGGTTGGCTGCGCTCGGACCCAGGCCACGACGGCGAGCTACTCGTAGGCCGCGACCAGGTCGAACAGACAGGAGCGCGTGGTTCCGGTTCCGCATACACCACGGCAGCCTGCCACCTCGGCCCGGTCGGACGGCATCGCGGCGCTGCGCCGCTGGCCGGGTACAGCTACGGAGGCTTGTCCGTGGACGAGGCGCCGAGGCGTGACCGAGCGCGCGTCGGTGACCGTTACCCTTCGTAGGGCGATCCAGCAGGGAACGCCCGAGCGGAGCAGCGGGAGTCAGCGACAAATGTCCAAGGCATACTGGATCACCACCTACCGGTCCATCAGCGACGCCAAGAAGGTCGCCGCGTACGCGGAGCTGGCGGGTCCGGCCCTGAGCGCCGCCGGTGGCACGTTCCTGGCGCGCGGCCTGCCGTCGTACGCGTTCGAGTCGGGCCAGCTGGAGCGCACGACGCTGATCGAGTTCGACAGTGTCGACGCCGCGCTCGCCGCCCACGAGACCCCCGCCTACCAGGAGGCGCTGCGGGCGCTCGGCGACGGCGCCGACCGTGACCTGCGCATCATCGAAGCGGCATCCTGAGGCTGGGGCGCCGGGCGTCGACAGCGAGGACGGGCAGCACCGACCGCGCCAGCATCGCGAGCGCGCGGGCTGACTTTCTGGTGACCGGGTCCGGGCGGATCAGGCGAGTTCGGCGAGCCGCGCGGCGACCCGCTGCTCGGCCAGCTCCCGCGCGAACTCCACCGGGTGGCGGTCGGGCATCGTCTGCACCTCGGTCACGCCGAGCGCCGCGTACTCGGCCACCTCGGCCACGAACGCGTCGACGTCGGGCAGGGGCGGCCGCATGACCAGCACGGTCTTGTCGATGGCGTCGTAGTCCCGGCCTTCGGCGGCGCAGTGTTCCCGCAGCACGTCGAGCTTGTGCGCGACCTCCGCCGGGCTGTTGCCGAACAGGTTGCACGCGTCGGCGTAGCGGGCCACGAGCCGCAGGGTCCTCTTCTCGCCGCCACCGCCGATCATGATCGGGGGGTGCGGCCGGCTGATCGGCGCCGGCACGTTCAGCGTCTCGGCCAGCTGGTAGTGCCTGCCGTCGAACCGGCCGTTGTCGTCGCTCCACATCTGCCGGCAGATCTGCAGCGTCTCCTCGAGCCGCTCGAAGCGCTCCGCGACCGGGACGACCGGCACGCCGAGGCCGCGCTGCTCGCGGTCGTACCACGACGCGCCGATGCCGAGCCGTGCCCGCCCGCCGGACAGCACGTCGAGCGTGGTCACGATCTTGGCGAGCAGGCCCGGATAGCGGTACATCACGCCGGTGACCAGGACGCCGAGCGTCATCCGCTCGGTCCTGGCCGCCACGTAGCCGAGGGTCGTGTACGCCTCGAGCATCGGCTCCTCGGCGGAGGTGGTGAACTCCATCTGGAAGTAGTGGTCCATGACGCTGAACGCGGACACCCCGGCCTGCTCCGCGATCCGGGCGGTCTCCGCCAGGGTCCCGGCCATCTCCGACGGGTCGGCAGGCGTGGAGAAGTTCCAGTAGTGCAGACCGAGCCTCATCGATGATCCCCTCGCGTCCCTGGGCCACCTGGCATTATGCCGGGCACTCGGCCTCCGCGCCGCCGAACCGACCGCTGCCGGAAAGAACTTCCAACTCGGGGTCCTGCGCAGAAGGATTTCTTTCGATACTGTGCTGCCGTGCCGCCCCCGCCTACCGTCAGCGCCCCACCGGACGACCGCGCGCTGACCACAGAGTCCACCCGCTCCACCGTCCGCCGAAGGGAGCCGGCGCGCTTCGCCGAAACCGGTCTCGGATGGCTGCTGCTGTTGCCGTCGGTCGTGGTCTTCGCGCTGTTCGTGTTCTGGCCACTGGGACGCACGCTCTACCTGTCCGTGCACGGCAACGACCTCTTCGGCGCCCCGTCGGTGTACGTCGGTGCGGAGCACTACCGGGAGATGCTGTCCGCCGAGTTCGGCAAGGTGCTCGCCACCACGGGCCTGTTCACGCTGTTCTCCGTGGTGCCGGCCGTCCTGGGCGCGCTGGTCGTGGTGCTGCTGCTGGAGGCGCGCATCCGCGGCGTACGGGTGCTGCGCACCGCGTTCGCGCTTCCGTTCGCGTTCTCGGTGGCCACCGCGTCGGTCGTCTTCGCCGTCATCTACAACCCGGCGATCGGCGTGGCCAACGGCGTGCTCGGATCCCTCGGGATCGACCGGGTCAACTGGCTCACCGACCCGTCGATCGCGCTGCCCGCCGTGGCCGCCGCGACCGTGTGGATGAACTTCGGCTACAACGTCCTCGTGCTCTCCGCCGGCGTCGCGGCGATCTCACCCGAGGTGGTCGAGGCGGCGCGGCTGGACGGTGCGACCGGCTGGCGGCTGGCCTCCCGGATCACTGTGCCGCTGCTCTCTCCGCAGCTGTTCTTCCTCGTCGTGGTGTCCACGATCCACGCGTTGCAGAGCTTCGGGCAGATCCACATCCTGACCAAGGGCGGCCCGGACCAGGCCACGACGACGCTGGTCTACTCGATCTACGAGAAGGCGTTCGCCTTCGGGTCCTCCGACTTCGGATCAGCCAGCGCCCAGGCCGTCGTGCTGCTGATCGTCATGCTCGCCTGCACGGCCGTCCAGTTCGGCATCCTCGAGCGGCGGGTCCACTATCGATGAAGAAGCTCAGTTTCGGGCAGGTCGCCGTCTACGTCGTGCTCGGCCTGGCCGCGATCCCGGTCCTGTTCCCCATCTACTACGGCTTCGTCGGCGCCGTGATGGGCCCCGGTGACCTGGCGACCTACCCGCCCGCGCTGGTGCCGCACGAGCTGTACTGGAAGAACATCAGCGGAGTCTTCGACTCGGTGCCGCTCGGTCGCTTCTACGTCAACTCCGCCATCCAGGCCGGGGTCATCACCGTGGCCCAGATCGTCACGAGCATCCTGGCCGCGTACGCCTTCGCGTTCCTTCGCCTGCCCGCGAAGGCGGCGACCTTCGCGCTGTTCCTCGCCACCCTCATGGTGCCGTGGGAGGCGATCATCATCCCCAACTACCTGGCCATCTCCGGCTGGGGCCTGGCGCGGGGCGGCCTCACCTACCTCGGTCTCGTGCTGCCCTTCCTCGCCTCGGCGTTCGGCACGTTCCTGCTGCGCCAGGCCTTCCTGCAGTTTCCCACCGAGTTGCGGGACGCCGCGGTGATCGACGGGTGCGGCCACTGGCGCCTGCTGTGGCGGGTCATCGTGCCCCTGTCCAAGCCGTCGATCGCGGCGGTCGGGGTCTACGTCTTCCTCTCGGCGTGGAACCAGTACTTCTGGCCGCTGATCCTGATCCGCGACTCCGACTTCCAGACCCTGCAGATCGGCATCTCGCAGCTCAACGACGCCGAGGTGGCGCAACCGGGCCTGGTCCTCGCCGGCGTCGCGCTGTCCCTGCTCCCCACGCTGGCCGTCGTGCTCTTCGGCCAGCGCTTCATCGTCCGCGGCCTCACGGCCGGCGCGCTGCGTTAATTCTCAAAGAGGAGAAACCCGTGAGACATTCCAGGCTCCGCCGGAGCATGACGGCATTCGTCGCCCTGGCCGCCGCCGCCGCCGCGCTGACGGCGTGCGGTGGTTCCGGGTCCGGCACCGAGTCCGGCAAGGACGCGCTCGAGGCGCCCGGCGCGGAGGTGCTGGAGAAGGCCACCGACAAGACCACCATCGAGTTCTGGCACGGGATGAAGGGTCCCAACGCCGCGGCGATCGACAAGCTGGTCGCCGACTTCAACGCCCAGAGCGGTGGCAAGGTCGAGGTCAAGGCCATCTTCCAGGGCAACTACGACGAGACGATCGCGAAGTACAAGGCGTCGGTGCAGCAGAAGAACACCCCCGCGCTGGTGCAGATCTACGACATCGGCTCCCGCTTCATGGTCGACTCGAAGCAGACCGTGCCGATGTACAAGTTCATCGACAAGGATAAGTTCAACGCGGGCGACATCGAGCCGAACATCGCCAACTACTACTCGATCGACGGCAAGCTCCAGTCGATGCCCTTCAACACCTCCACCCCGCTGCTCTACCTGAACAAGGAGGCCTTCGTCAAGGCCGGCCTCGACCCGACGAAGCCGCCGCAGAACCTCGACGAGATCGGGGAGATGGCGAAGAAGCTGACCGTCAAGGACGCCGGCGGCAAGACCGTCCAGTACGGCTTCGGCGCCGCCATCTACGGCTGGCTGCTGGAGCAGCTCATCGCCACCGACGGCAAGGAGTACTGCGACAACGGCAACGGCCGCAAGGGTCTCGCCACGAAGGTGCAGTTCGACCAGGAGACCGGCGTGCGCGTCGCGCAGTGGTGGGCGGACCTGGTCAAGGGCGGCTACGCCACGAACACCGGCCGCAAGACCGACGACGCCCAGGCCGCATTCAAGGCCGGCACGGTGGCGATGCACCTGGAGTCCACGGGCGCCATGCGCGGCTACATCGACGCGGCCAAGGGCAAGTTCACCGTGCTCACCGCGCCGTACCCGAAGGCGAGCAGCTCGGCGACGGGCGGGCCGATCATCGGTGGCGCGTCGCTGTGGATCAACGGCGTCGGGCACAGCGACAAGGAGAAGCGGGCCGCCTGGGAGTTCGTGAAGTTCGCCTCGAGCCCGGCCCAGCAGGCCAAGTGGCACACCGGCACCGGGTACGTGCCGGTGAACGCCAAGGCACTCGACGAGCAGATCGACAAGGACTGGGTGGCGCAGTACCCGCAGTTCAAGACCGCCGTGGACCAGCTGCACGCCCTGCCGCCGTCGGTCGCGTCGGCCGGCTGCCTGCTCGGCGTGATGCCGCAGGCCCGCAAGGCGTCCGAGGACGGCCTGGAGGCGGCGATCCTCGGCAGCAAGCCGGCCGACCAGGCCATGAAGGACGCCGCGGCGAGCGTGAAGCCCGCGATCGACAGTTACAACAAGTCGGTCAGCTGACCAGCGGGTCGTGAGTGGGGCCGGCTCCGCGGAGCCGGCCCCACGTCATGTCTCCGCCAGCTCAGATGACGTACGCGTACAGGTCGACGATGACGCCGTCGGCGCGGTGCAACCCGGCGGAGTCACCGTGGGTGCTGTTCCAGAACGCGGTGGCACGCCCGTCGTGGTAGGTGGTCGCGTCGTCGGCGCCCGGGCCGGTGTGCACCCGCAGCCGCCCGCCCGGTGGGATGACGTGGCCGTCGCCCACCACGATCCGGTCGGACGCCTGGTTACGCAGGTACCAGCCGCTGACGTCCACCGGCTGGTCGGAGACGTTGCGCAGCACGACATGCTCGCGCGCTCCGTCGCCGGGGGAGTGGTACCGGATGTCCTCGATGACCACGCCCGCCGCGCCGCGTGCCGGGCCGTGGCCGTGCAGCAGGTCCTTCAGGGCGGACGGATAGTTGGTGATCATGCCGTCGACGCCGAGGTCGAGGGCCCACCGCCAGAGCTCCGGCGAGTCGACCGTCCACGGCACCAGGGCCAGGCCCGTCTCGGTGACGCGGGCCGCGTCCTCGGGCCGCAGCCGCCGGATGTCCGGGTTGACCGAGAAGATCCACCCGGCGAGGTCGGCCAGCCTCCCGCTCGCCGGCACGTCGTAGGTGATCAGCGAGACCGGGACGTCGGGCAGCCGCGTGTGGACGTCCCGGATAGCCTGCTCGTCGAACGAACCGACGATCAGCGGCCGCGGGTGGGCGCCCGGCGTGATCCAGTCGCGGCGCCGGCGCAGCCGGGCGACGACCGCCTGCGCCAGCCCGGGATTCACCGCGGGGGACTTCAGTTCGAGGTTCAGCCCGACCCGATCGCCGAGCAGGTCGAGCAGTTCGTCGAGGGTGAGGATGTGCTGGCCGGCGAACTCGGCCGCGTACCACCCGCCGGCGTCGAGCTTCTTCAGCTCGGCGAGGGTGAAGTCGTGCACGTTCCAGGGCGGGCGGTCCGCGAACACCCGGCGGGCGTCGGTGGTGCGGGTCAGCGTCACGTCGTGGATGATCACCAGCTCCCCGTCGGCGCTGAGCTGCACGTCGGTCTCGACGTAGTCGGCGCCCTCGGTGATCGCGAGCTCGAAGGCGGCCACCGTGTTCTCCGGCGCCCTCCCGGACGACCCGCGGTGCGCGTACGTCGCGGCGCGCCTGCCGGCACCGCTGACCGGCGGTGTCGTGCCGGCCCGGGGAACCGGCGCCGTGGCCCGCCCTGACCGAAGACCGCGCCTCGATGACGGACTCGTGTGCATCCGAAACTCCCTGCGAACGGGCCGACGCCTCCGGCTACCGTCTGACCCTACCGAGATTCGGCTCGGACCTCCCATGAGGGACCGCCGCCGAGGCCAGCCGGACCTGGTCGACGGGCACGTGCCGCGGACGTGCGGGCGGCCGCGGGATCAGCCGGCCGGCGCGGAGCGAGCGGTTCTGCCCCGGGACAAACAGCCTCGACAGGCATCCTCGCCGGGCCATAGCGTGTGAGCGGTCGAAGACGTGAGAGGGGCACAGCATGACGGGGGCAGCCAGTCTGACGCAGGAGGAGGCGCGGGAACGTGCCGCGCTGCTCGCGGTCGAGAGGTACGACATCGCCGTCGATCTCACCGGCATGCTGGCGGGGGGCGAGTTCCGGGCGACCTCGACGATCACCTTCCGCTGCCTGACGCCCGGCGCCGGGACGTTTGTCGATTGTGTCGCCGAGGTGGAAGAGGCCACGCTCAACGGCGAGCCGATCGACCCGGACACCGTCCGGGACGGACGCATCGCCCTGACCGGCCTGACGGAGCGGAACACTCTCGTCGTCACGTCCGTACAGCGTCAGACCGACCGCGGGTCGGGGGTGCACCGGGCGGTGGACCCATCGGACGGCAAGGTCTACGTCTGGACGACCTTCGAGCCCGACGACGCTCGCCGAGCCTGGGCGTGCTTCGACCAGCCCGACCTGAAGGCGCCCTTCGCGATCACCGTCACCGCCCCGGTCGACTGGACGGTGCTGAGCAACTCCGGTGACCCCACGGTGAGTGAGCCGTCGGACGGCGCCAGGACGTGGGCCTTCCCGGACACGCCGCCGATGTCGACGTACATTCCGGTCGTCAACGCCGGACCGCTCCACGAGCTGCGCTCGCAGCGAGGGGCTTACGACCTCGGCCTCTACGCGCGCGCGTCGTTGGCGTCGATGCTCGACCGGGACGCGGAGGAGCTGTTCGCCATCACGGCGGCAGGGCTGGCCTTCTACGGGGAGCGGTTCGCGTTGCCGTTTCCGCAGCGCCGCTACGACCAGGTGTTCATGCCCGAGTTCGGCGGCGCCATGGAGAACTACGGGTGCGTCACCTGGTCGGACGTCTTCGTCTACCGGGAGCCGCCCACGTTCGGGGAGCGCCAGCTGCGGGCCCAGGTCCTGCTGCACGAGATGGCGCACATGTGGTTCGGCGACATGGTGACGATGCGCTGGTGGGACGACCTGTGGCTCAACGAGTCCTTCGCCGACTGGGCCTGCGCCTGGTCCGCGGCGAACGCCACGGAGTTCACCGGCATCTGGACCACGTTCCTCGCGAACGACAAGCAGTCGGCCTACCTCGCCGACAAGGCGCCGACCACGCATCCGATCAGGCAGCCGATCGCCGACACCGACGCGGCCGCCGCCACCTTCGACGCGATCACCTATCCGAAGGGTGCGAGCGTGCTCAAGCAGCTCGTCGCGTACGTCGGTGAGGACCGGTTCGTCGAAGGGCTGCGGGCGTACTTCCGCAAACACGTGTGGGGGAACGCCACGCTGGAGGACCTGTTCGCCGAACTCGAGGGCGTGAGCGGGCGCGACCTGGCGTCCTGGCGCAAGACCTGGCTGGAGACCTCGGGGACCGACCGGCTCACGCTGGAGCGGCACGGCGACAACCTGGCACTCCGTGCCGTCGGGCCCGACCGGGCCGAGCCGCGACCGCACGTGCTGCGGATCGGGCTGTACGACGGCCGGGAGGACACCTTCACGCTCCGCGCGTCCGCCCCGGTGGAGGTCCGCGGAGAGTTCACGCCGCTCTCTCTCGACGAGGCGGATCTGGTTCTGCTCAACGACGGCGACCTGACGTTCGCCTCTGTCCGGCCGGAGCCCTCCACCCTCCGTACCCTGGTCGACCGCGCCGGCCAGCTTCCGACGGCGACGGCGCGGATGCTGGCGGTGACCACGGTCTGGGACATGCTCACCACCGGGGAGGTCACCACCGAGGACTTCGTGCGCTGTGCCACCGGAGCGCTGCTGCGGGAGTCGACGGACGCGGTGGTAGAGCCGCTGTTGACGCTCGCCGTGCGGGCGGGGGAGTACTGGTCGCCCGACAGCACCCGGAACGAGCTGCTGGCCTCGATCGCGGACACCTGTCTCGCCCTGGCCACTGATCCGGCCCGGGAGCAGGTGGCGCTGCGGACGCTGGCCCGGACCGCCACCACGCCGCAGCAGCTGTCGCAGCTCGCGGAGCGGGCGACCACGCCGGACCTGAGGTGGCGGAGGTTGTCCCGGCTGGCCGAACTCGGCCAGGTCGATCTGGCCGAGGTCGACGCCCTGGAGCGCGAGGACACCAATCCCGATGCCTGGATCAAGGCCATGCTGGTGCGGGCGGCGCAACCCACTCCAGAGGCCAAGCGGGCAGCCTGGGAGGCGCTGGTCGAGCAGCGGCGGGTGCCTGCGGGAATGATGCGAGAGGCGGGTCGCGCCTTCTGGCGCCCGTCCGCGGGAGACGTGCTTCGCCCCTTCGCGGATGCCTACATCGCGGCGGTGCCCTCGATGCACGAGGGCGGCATGCTGTGGGCGCTGGTGTTGTCGTCGGGGATGTTCCCTGCGGTCGGCGTGGACGGGTCGGTGGCCGACCGGCTCGAGGAGACGGCGGATCGCGCGGGCGTCAGCGCTCTGGTGTCGAAGAGCGTGCGGGAGCGCGTTGACGAGCTGCGTCGGATGCTGAGGGCTCGACGCGGGTAGGGCAGCGGGCGCGGGCGGAATCGGCCGGCCGGGTGACCGATGCGTGGCGGCTACAGCTCGTCGAGCGGCACCTCGGGGTCGGCCAGGCGGTCGAGGTCCACCGGATCGGCGGCCGCGACGAGACGCCGGATCGACGGGACGACGTCCCACACGTTGACGTTCATGCCGGCCAGCACCCGCCCGCGCGCGGTCCAGAAGGCGATGAACTCCCGCTTGGCGAGGTCGCCCCGGACGACGACCCGGTCGAACGCCCCGGGCGGCGCGTGTCCCACGTACTCCATGCCCAGGTCGTACTGGTCGGTGTAGAAGTAGGGCAGGGCGTCGTAGCTGACCGCCTGCCCCAGCATGGCGCGGGCCGCCGCCGGACCGCCGTGCAGGGCATTGGCCCAGTGCTCGACGCGCAGGTGCCGGCGCAGCACGGGATGGTAGGCGTTGGCGACGTCGCCGGCGGCGTGGATCTCCGGGTCGGCGGTGCGCAGGGACGCGTCGACGACGATTCCGTTCTCGACGGTGAGGCCCGCCGCCGCGGCCAGCTCGGTGTTCGGCCGTACGCCCACAGCCACCACCACGGCATCGGCGGGCAGGTCGGTGCCGTCGACCAGCCGGACCGAGGACACGCGGCCGGTGCCGCGGATCTCGTGGACCTCGGCGCCGAAGTGGAAGGTGACACCGTGGTCCCGGTGCAGGTTGGCGAACACCCGGGCGATCTCGTCGCCGAGGACGCGGCGCAACGGCAGCGCGGCCGTCTCGACGATGTCGACCGTGACGCCGCGCTGCCGGGCGGCCGCGGCGACCTCCAGGCCGATCCACCCGGCGCCGACGATCACGAGGTGCGCGCCGTCGCCGAGCGCCGCGGTGATCCGGCGGCTGTCGGCGAGGGTGCGCAGCCGCAGCACCCCGTCCAGGCCGACGCCGGGCGCCGCCAGGTCGCGGGGTGTGACGCCGGTGGCCAGCAGCAGCTTGTCGTACCGGAGGTGCTGGCCGTCGGCGAGCCGGACCTCGCCGGCGGACCGGTCGACGGCGACGGCGCGGGTGTCGGTGCGCAGGTCGACGTCGTGCGCGGCGTACCACCCGGCGTCGTGCACGTACACGCTGTCGGGTTCGGCGCCGCCGGTCAGCAGGCCCTTGGACAGCGGTGGCCGCTCGTACGGTCGCTCCGGCTCGTCGCCGACCACGACGATGCCGCCGTCGAAGCCCTCCTCCCGCAGCGTCTGCGCGGCCCGCGCGCCGGCGAGCCCGGCGCCCACGATCACGAACGTGCCGGTCTTCGACATCCGTCCAGCTCCTCTCGGGGGTACGTCGATCAGCGGGGGCCGATCCCGGCCAGGGTGAAGAACTCGGCGCGCGAGCGGTGGTCGTCGCGCAGGGTGCCGAGCAGGGTGGAGGTGATGGTGCTGCTGCCGACGGCCTGGACGCCGCGCAGCGTCATGCACAGGTGTTCGGCTTCGATGACCACGCCGACCCCGCGCGGGCGCAGCTGGCCGGTCAGCCAGTCGGCGATCTGCTTGGTCAGGCGCTCCTGGACCTGCGGGCCGTGGGCGAACAGCTCGACCACCCGGGCCAGTTTGGACAGCCCCAGGATGCGCTCGCCGGGCAGGTAGCCGACGTGCGCGACGCCGACGAAGGGCAGCAGGTGGTGTTCGCAGACCGACCGGATCGGGATGGCGCGGGCCAGCACCAGTTCGTCGTAGCCCTCGTCGTTGGCGAAGGTGGTCAGCTGGAACTCGCGGGGAGTGAGCAGTTCGGCGTAGGCGCGGGCCATCCGCCCCGGCGTGTCGGCGAGCCCGTCGGCGGAGAGGTCCACGCCGAGCGCGGCCAGGAAGTCCGCCGCCGCCTGTTCCGCGGCGGCCGGGTCGCGGCGCGGACGCTGGTGCTGCACTCGTAGCGCGCTGACACTCACTCGGACCCCCAGAGATTTTCACCAACGCTCATTGGTGATAGCGATCATGCTGCCCCACCACGTCCCGAATTTCAATAGCCTTCATTGGTGATAACCTTTCGGCATGAGCACGGGGGAGCGCTGGAACGCGATGGCCGCGCTCGTCGACCGGTCCCGACGGGCGCTCTACGACTACGTGTGCCGCGCAGACCACCCGGTCACCCGCGAGGAGGCCGCCGAGGCGCACGGGATGTCCCGCAACCTCACCGCGTTCCACCTCGACAAGCTCGTCGAGTCCGGTCTGCTGCGGGCTCACTACGGGACGCCGGCCGACCAGCCCCGCGGCCGCGGCCGGACGCCGAAGGTCTACGAGGCGACCGGCGACGGCGTGGCGATCACCGTTCCCGAGCGGCGCTACGAACTCATCGCCGAGATCCTCGCCGACGCGGTAGCCGACGACCCCCACGACGCCCCCGAGGCGGCGCGGCGGCACGCCCGGCGGCGCGGCCAGGAGATCGGAGCACGGGTACGCGATTCCGGCGAAAACCTCGTCGCCGCGCTCGCCGGCCTGGGCTTCGAGCCGGAGGCGCTCGACGACCACGTGCTGCTGGGCAACTGCCCGTTCCACGTCCTGGCCACCCGGCAGACCGCCCTGGTGTGCGGGCTCAACCACGCCTTCCTCACCGGCCTGGTCGACGGCGCGGGACGCGCCGACCTGCTGCCCCGGCTCGCGCCGCGTCCCGGGGCCTGCTGTGTCCGGTTGGACGGCGTCCCGGGCAGCTGACCGGTCACGGTGAGATGCGCACCTCGACCGAGTTGATGTACCACCGGAAGTCGGACGTGCTGTCGATGGACACGTCGTTGGTGCCGCTCTTGTCGAAGGAGCGCGTGCCGGCGCACACGATCACCGACTGTCCCGCCGGCACCGGGCCCGCGCTGAACAGCTGCGCGAAGTAGTGGGTGCCGCGGGTCAACTTCTCCTGGTGGAAGCTCTCGTCGTCGTCGGTGGTCTCGTCCAGGGTCGACATCGCGGCGTACGACGGCTCGGCCACGTTGGGGTGCAGCACGTCGAGCATGAGGAAGTTCTGCTGGCTGGTGTGGGAGTTGGACCAGCCCCACTCGTCGGTGGTGTCCAGTCGGTGCGTCGCCTCGACGCACTGCGCGTCGATGAGCACCTCGACCAGGCCCGTCGTCAGCGGGACGAAGGCGAACGCGACGGCGCTGAAGCCGTCGCCGGACGCGTAGTCGAAGTCACCGGCGTCATCGTCCTTCATGGTGATCGAGATACCGACGTCCCCGACCGACGGGTTCAACGTGTGGACGCGGTCGACCACGAAGTTGTCGTTGCGCACCGGGACGAAGCCGAAGTTGAACCCGAAGAAGGGCGGCCGGAAGACCTCCCACCGGTGCGGGTCGTCGCTGTCGTCCGGCTCGAAGACACCCCAGGGGAGCGCGCGGTCGTGCAAGGGGGACAGGCTCAACCACGTGTCGAGGTGGTGCCCGAGGTGGAACCCGGGACCGACGTTCTCGTCGGCGGCGAACACGTCGGCCAGCGCCTCGTGGTAGTCGGCCGCTATCGCGACGATCGCCTCACGCCGGATGTCCCGGCTGCGCAGGAACGCCTTGGCCTTCCGTCGCCGGGCCCGGTTCACCGCGTCGTAGCTCGTCGTCAACCCCTCGGGCGGCTGGAGCAGGTCACGGACGGTCAGCCGTTCCTGCCGCATCAACTCGCGCAGCTCCGCCCAGTCGTCGTCGCCCAGCAGGCGTCGCAGCCGCTGGCTCGCCTCCGCCGACAGCTTCGCCGCCCGGCGGCTGCGCCTTTTCGTGACCGCCTCCAGGCGTTGGTCACGTTCCTCCGCCGCGGCCTCCGCCGACCGCCGGGCCTGCACGGGAAACTGGCGGAAGTTGTGGACTGTCTGGTCGGTGCCGACCATGGGAACCACCCACCCATCAGAGCCTCGCCCTCATCCTGCTGCGGGACGCGCCCGCCGGCCAGAGGGGTTGTGCCAATCTGGCAAAGCCGCAAAAGGCGCCAACCGACGAGGGCCCCCACGGAAGTGGATCCCTGCCGTATGGTGCGCTGATGCGTCGCCGCGTACCCCTGACCCTGCTTCTCGCACCGCTGCTCGTCACCGCGTGCACCAGCGATCCGGCCGCCCCGGCCGCCGGCCCGTCCGCCCCCACGACCACGCCGAGCCCGACCGCGCCCGCCGTCGACTACACCGCCTGGCAGGCCGGGCGCTCGACGCCGGTGGCCGACACGATCTACCCGGCCCGGGGCACCGACGCGCTCGACGTCCTGCACTACGACCTGGCGTTGGACTGGGCGCCGGCGACGAAGACCCTCACGGGCACCGCCACCCTGCGGATCCGGCCCACCAAGGACGCTCCCAGCCTGGTCCTCGACTTCATGCCCTACCAGGTCGACGGGGTGACGCTGGACGAGGCGACGGTCACCGGCACCGTCGCCAAGGAGAAGCTGACCGTGACCGCGCCGGTCGTGGCCGACAAGCCGGTGACGCTGGTGGTCAAGTACCACGGCACGCCGAAGACCACGCCGATGCCGTCGCACCGCAAGGACGTGGAGGACCTGGGCCTCACCGTCACCAAGGAGGGCGGCCTCTGGACGATGCAGGAGCCGTTCGGGGCCTTCACCTGGTACCCGGCCAACGACCAGCCGTCCGACGAGGCCCTCTACGACATCAAGGTCACCGTCCCGGCGGGCTGGTCCGCGATCGCCAGCGGCACCCCGGCCGGGCAGTCCGGGACCACGTTCACCTACCGCAGCGCCGACCCGGTCGCGTCGTACCTGACCACCCTGGCGGTCGGGAAGTACCAGAAGCTGACCGCCAAGGGCCCCCGGGGCATCCCGCTGACCTTCTGGTACCGCAAGGGCGCCGACGACAAGCTGCTGCCGTACCTGAAGAAGTCCCCTCAGTACCTGGCCTGGCTGGAGAAGAAGTTCGGGCCGTACCCGTTCCCGTCGGGTGGCGTCGTGGTGGTGGACTCGGCGTCCGGCATGGAGACCCAGCAGATGATCACGATGGGCCGGAAGATCGAGAACACCAAGGCCCGCCGGGACCGCTGGGGAGGCGACCTGCTGCACGAGTACGCCCACCAGTGGTTCGGCGACTCCGTCACGCCGACCACCTGGACCGACCTGTGGCTGAACGAGGGCTGGGCCCAGTACGCGCAGGACCTCTACACCAAGGAGACCCTGCACCTCAGCGACGCCAGCCTGGACCGCTACCTGCGCGACGCCGACGCGGCCATGCGTAAGAAGCTCGGCCCGCCCGGCAAGCCCAACCCGAAGAACTTCGCCGAGGGCAACGTCTACCTGTGCCCGGAGGCCATGCTCCACGAGATCCACCGGCAGTTGGGTGACAAGGCGTTCTTCGCGCTGGCCCGCGCCTGGGTGCAGGACCAGCGCAACACCCAGCAGGACCGGGCGTCGTTCATCGCCTTCGTCAACAAGCAGACCGGACGCGACTTCACCAAGCTCATCAACACCTGGCTGGACTCGAAGACCACGCCGAAGCCGATCAAGGCCACCTGAGCCAGGCTGCCCGACAACGACGACGTCGCAACGGCCGGCGGGGCCACGGTGCCTCGCCGGCCGCCGGCCGACCTCCGCGTCGGCTGGTGACGGCACCCACAGATCGCGCCGCCAGCCTTGCCGGAACGACCCCGTCGACCAGAATCGGGAGCGGATCCGCGCCAGGCCGACCGGCTGATGGCGACCACGGTCATCGCCCACCAGGTGCAGGCCGAGGACCGGGCGCGTCAACCACGAGACGCCGGAGGAGAGGCCCAGCAGTGAGGATTCTTGTCGTCGGGGCGGGAGCGACCGGAGGCTACTTCGGCGCCCGGCTCCAGCAGGCCGGCCGGGACGTCACCTTCCTCGTCCGGCCCAGGCGCGCCGACGTGCTCCGCGAGCGGGGGCTGCGGATCACCGGCCTGGGGACCGACACCGTGCTCACGCCACGGCTGCTCACCGCGGCCGACGTCGACGGGCACTACGACATCGTCCTCGTCTCGGTGAAGGCCACCGCGCTGCCGGCGGCGCTCGACGACGTGTCCGCCGCGGTCGGTCCGCGTACCACGGTGATCCCGTTCCTGAACGGCATGGCGCACATGGACGCGCTGAACGACCGGTTCGGTGAGGACGCCGTGCTCGGCGGGGTGGTCCGCGTCCTCACCACGCTCGACGCCGAGGGTGACATCGTCCGGCTGGGCGCCCTGGCCGAGATCGTCATCGGCGAACAGCAGGGCGGCACGTCGCAGCGCGTCGCGCGGATCGCCGAGGTGCTGTCCGGCGCCGGCTTCGACCTGTCCGTCTCGCCGGACATCTGTGCCGCCATGTGGCACAAGTGGGTCTTCATCAGCACGCTCGGCGCCCTCAACACCCTGGTACGCGGCTCGGTGGGCGACGCCATGGCGGTCCCCGGAGGCGACCGCCTCGGCCCGCAGATCGCCGCCGAGGCCGCGGCCGTCGCCGCGGCGGCCGGGTATCCGGTGCCGAGGCAGACGCTCGACACCGTCCGGGCCTTCACGACCCGGCCCGGCTCGGCCGACACCGCGTCGCTCTACCGGGACCTGGTCGCCGGGCAGCCGACCGAGGCCGAGCAGATCTTCGGCGACCTCACGGCGCGGGCCCGCGCGCGCGGCGTACCCACACCTCTGCTGGACGCCACGACGGTGGCTCTGCGCGTGCACGAGCAGCACCTCGCACGCCGGGCCATCGTCGAGACCGTGGCCTCCCCGTCGGCACGCTGACTCCAGCGGCCGTGGCGGTCACCCAACAGGTGGGCGCTCTCGACGACCAGTACATGTCCCGCGACCGGCCCCTCGCCCAGGCGCGGCTGCTGTGGGAGATCGGCCCCGACGGCGCCGAGGTCGCTGCCCTGCGGGCCCGGCTCGGGCTGGACTCCGGGTACCTCAGCCGGCTCCTGCGCACCCTGGAGGGCGACGGGCTCGTGCGGGTCGGCGCGGCCGACCCGGCCGGCGGCGACGGACGGGTACGCGTCGCCACGCTGACCGCGACCGGACGGTCGGAGTGGGCCGAGCTGGACGAGCGCTCCGACGACCTGGCCCGATCCATCCGCACCACTGGTTCGAGAAGCGCCTGACGCCCTGACGGGTTGTGCATACCGGGGCGATACGACCCGAAGAGTATGGCCAACAGATCTATTGATATCAATATGCTGTCCGCAATCTCGAATCAGGTGCGCTCCCCGAGGCGCACCGGTCCTGATGCGGAGGAACTCATGGTTCGCTGGCGCACCCTCACCGGCCTGCTGGCCACCGCGTTGGCCGCGGTGACCGCGGGCAGCCTCACTCTCGCCGCACCCGCCGTCGCCGATCCCGGTCCGATCACGCCGAACGTCGTCGGCGGCACCCGCGCCGCGCAAGGCGAGTTCCCGTTCATGGTGCGGCTCTCGATGGGCTGCGGCGGCGCGTTGTACAGCCCCCGCCTGGTGCTCACCGCCGCGCACTGCGTCGGCCGTACGGGCACCAACACCAGCATCACGGCGACCCTGGGCGTGGCCGACCTCCAGTCGTCCAGCCGGATCACGGTCCGCTCGAACTACGTCTACCGGGCGCCGGGCTACAACGGCAGCGGCAAGGACTGGGCGCTGATCCGGCTGGCCACCCCGGTCACCAGCCTGAGCACCCTGAAGATCGCCAACACCACCGCCTACGACAACGGCACGTTCACGATCGCCGGCTGGGGCGCGGCGACCGAAGGGGGCGGGCAGCAGCGGTACCTGCTCAAGGCGACCGTGCCGTTCGTCAGCGACGCCACCTGCAGCGCCAACTACGGCGGCGACATCATCCCCGCCGAGGAGATCTGCGCCGGCTACGCCAGCGGCGGCGTGGACACCTGCCAGGGTGACTCGGGTGGTCCGATGTTCCGCCGTGACGCCAGCAACGCCTGGATCCAGGTCGGCATCGTCAGCTGGGGCAACGGGTGTGCTCGTCCCAACTACCCCGGTGTCTACACCCAGGTCAGCTACTTCGCATCGGCCATCGCCTCGGCCGCGGCGAGCCTCGGCGGCTGACGGTACGACCTGACGGGCGGCCCGGCGTACGACCAACCGGGCCGCCCGTTCCCGTGCTCCAGGGGCTCGGCTCAGGCGTAGAGCGGGCTGCCGGTCTCCAGCAGCGACTTCAGGTCGCTGAGGATCTCGGCCCAGCCGCCACCGGCGCCCTCGACCTCGCCGGCGACCTGCGCCAGGGTCTGCGGCGCGCCCTCCAGCTCGCCGGTCACCGTCAGCGACGTGACGCCGTTGCCCCGCTCCGCGATCTCGCGGCCCGGTGATCGCGTCCCAGGTCGCCTGCGGGGTGGCCTTGATGTAGACGCCGGCACCGGGTTGAGGAAGTGCAGCTTCTCCCGGCCCTGCCGCCTGGTGACCACAGGTGATGGCGGTGGCGGACCGCCGCCGGCGGTCAGGGGCGGTCGGCGACCATCACCCGGCTGTGGCGCAGCGACGTGCCGCGGCGGACCGGGAGAGCCAGGGCCCGCGCGGTGTCGAGCAGGTCCTCGTCGCGGGTCACGGTCCAGCCGTGACGGGTGAGCAGGGTGGCCATGGCGGTGGAGGTCCAGGTCGAGCGCCACGGCTCGTTCGCCCAGACGCTCGACCCGCCGGTGGACGCCGTGAGCAGCCGGGCCACGACGCGGCCCAGCGCCGTCGAGGCGGCGGGGCTCTGGAAGTTGACGACCAGGCGGCTGCCCGGCGCCGAGCAGGTGGCGAGTTCCGCCGCCGTGGCGGCCACCTCCGCCCGGGTCAGGTACGGCACGACGCCCTCCCAGACCCAGGTCGTGGCGAGGGAGGCGCGGTGCCCGTGGGCCGCCAGCGTCGCGGCCAGCCGGTCACGGCCGAAGTCCACCGGCACGAACCGGGGCGGCGTGCCGGACAACCCCGCGGCGCGCTCGCGCTTGTCCTGCTGGGTGGCCGGCTGGTCGACCTCGAAGACCGCCACCCCGGCGAGTTCCGGCATCCGCCAGGCGCGGCCGTCCAGCCCCGCGCCGAGAATCACCAGCTGCGGGGACGGGTGGGCGCGGATCGCGTCGTCGATGGCGATCGTCCGGGGCGCCATGAGCTCGGCGGCGGCGCGTACGGTCTCGTAGTCGACCCGCTGCCGCCACGCCCGGGGTGGCACATGGTCGCGTACCCACTGGACGGCCTCCCGCTCGTCCGGCCGCAGCAGGGTCAGGGCGGTGGGGTCCGCGAAGCGGCCGGGGGCGATCAGGGCATCCGCGGCGGCGCGACCCTGGCACACCAGCACCGCGGTGCGGCTCGCCCGCGGAGTTCCCGGCATCGCCGTCAACCGTCGATCCGGGTGATGTTTCGGATCTTGTTGGCGGCGTCCAGGGCGGCCACCTTGTACGCCTCGGCCAGCGTGGGATAGTTGAACACCGCGTCCACCAGGTAGTCGACGGTGCCGCCGCAGCCCATCACCGCCTGCCCGACGTGGACGATCTCGGTGGCGCCGGTCCCGAACACGTGCACGCCGAGCAGCCGGCCGTCGTCCGGCGAGACGAGCAACTTCAACATGCCGTACGAGTCACCGACGATCTGGCCCCGGGCCAGCTCCCGGTAGCGGGCGATGCCCACCTCGAACGGGGTCGAGCTGTCGGTCAGCTCCTCCTCGGTCTTCCCGACGAAGCTGATCTCCGGGATCGTGTAGATGCCGATCGGCTGCAACTCGGGCATCGCGCGGACCGGTTCGCCGCAGGCGTGCTGCGCGGCCAGGCGGCCCTGCTCCATCGAGGTGGACGCCAGCGCCGGGAAGCCGATCACGTCGCCGACGGCGTAGATGTTGTCGACCGCGGTGCGGTAGGTGCCGTCGACCTGGATCCGGCCCCGGTCGTCCGCCGCCAGGCCGGCCGCCTCCAGCGCCAGGTCGTCGGTCTGGCCCTGGCGGCCGGCCGAGTACATGACCGTGTCGGCGACGATCCTCTTGCCACTGCGCAGGATGCACAGCGCGGCGGTCCGGTGCTTCTCCACGGCGGCGACCTCCTCGCCGAAGCGGAAGGTCACCGACAGGTCCCGCAGGTGGTACTTGAGGGACTCGACGATCTCCTCGTCGCAGAAGTCGAGCATCCGGTCGCGGCGTTCCACCACGGTCACCTTGGTGCCGAGGGCGGCGAACAGGGACGCGTACTCCATGCCGATGACGCCGGCGCCCACCACGACCATGCTGCGGGGCACGGCCTGGAGGTTGATGACGCCGTCGGAGTCCACGATGGTCCGGTCGTCGAAGTCGACGCTGTCCGGGCGGGCCGGCCGGGTGCCGGCGGCGATGACGATCTTGTCGAAGGTGACGCGGGACTCGCGGCCGGAGCCGCCGTCGACCCAGACCGCGTGCGCGTCGGCGAACCGCCCGGTGCCGGTGATCATGGCGACCCGGTTGCGGGCCAACTGGTTGCGGATCACGTCCGTCTGGCGGCTGATCACGTGCTGGGTCCGGGCGGCCAGGTCGCTGACCGTGATCTCCTCCTTGACCCGGTAGCTGCTGCCGTAGAGGTCCCGCTGGCTCAGGCCGGTCAGGTAGAGGACGGCCTCGCGCAGCGTCTTGGACGGGACGGTGCCGGTGTTGATGCACACCCCACCGATCATGTCGCGGCGGTCCACGATGCCGACCCGTCGGCCGAGCTTGGCCGCGGCGATCGCGGCCTTCTGACCGCTCGGTCCGGAGCCCAGCACCAGCAGGTCGTAGTCGTACACAACCGTCAGCGTGGCAGCATGTCCGGGCGCCCGCCAGAGGTGATCCGACGCGTCAGTGCGGCGCGGGCCCGGCCGGCGGAGGCCCGGACGGCCGGTCGACCAGCGCTGCCAGCTTCTTCGGGGCCAGAACGCAGTAGCTCTCGGTGAGCAGTTCGCCGACCTCGGCCCAGTCGACCCCGTCGTCGAGCACCATGACGACGACGTCGGCGCCCCAGTCGGCCTTGTAGAACGGGTGGCCGCCGGCGAGCAGCCCGGCGATCTCGTCGCCGGGGGAGCGGAAGGTCAGCACGCAGATCGGCTCGTCGCTGGCGACGGCCCGGGCATAGGCGGCCTGGTGGTCGGGGTCGACGGTGAGCACGTGGGCGAAGGTCCGCTTGCGGATCCGCCACCGGGTGCCCACCCAGGCCGGCTCCTCGTAGGCGTCCGGCAACCCGAGGCAGGCGGGCCGGAGCCGATCGAGGATCTCGGGTGGGACGTCGCCACGATCGGTCACGCCGGGGACGGTACGCAGCCCCTCCGACAGTTCCGCGCTCGTCCTGCGCACGTACGACCACTCACGCGGATGACGCCGGCCTCCCGCGGCGGCGGCCTCAGGCCAGGAGTGTCTCGCGCATCCTCGCGCCCGGATTGATGAGGCCGACCACCCGAGGGCCCGCCGGGTCGTACACGCCGAGGGTGTTGTTGCGGCGCATCAGCTCGCGGACCGCCGGCGGCAGCCGGGGCGGGTCGTCCATGGCCGCGAGGACCTGCCCGGCGGTCGAGATCAGACGATCGGCCAGCGCGGCCGCGTCGGTGTCCACTCGCACCCGGCCGTACTCCCAGCCGGCGGTGGTGAGGTCGAGCAGCTCGAACACGTGGGTCAGCAGCGGGTTGGGGTCGGTCACCCGGTCGAGCCGGGGCGCCCCGCCGCCGACCACCGCGACGGCGGCGGCGACCTGCGCGTACGGGTGGAAGCCGCTCGGCAGCGCGAACAGCGGCCAGCGCAGCATCGCGCCGGCCTCCTTCCACAGCGGCCGGTAGTTCCCACGGTGGACCAGGAGCCGCCGGCCCGTCCGCCGGTGTACCTCGTGGGCCTGGGCCCGCAGGTCGGCGTGCGCCTCCTCGGCGGCCTCACTCACGATCCGGGCCGCCACCACCAGTCCGTCGTCGTCGGCCAGCAGCCGGCTGACCGCCTCGACCTGGTCGGGAAACCGGATCTGGGCGCGGGCGCCGTACCGGTGCTGGACGTCCCGCAGCAGCGCCTGCTGCCGCGCCGGATCGAGCTGGACCCGCCTGCCACCCAGCAACTGCCGGAGCCAACGCATCTCGCCTCGTTTCAGCAGCGGTCGCGGACCGCGGCAATGCTAGTGCGTCGGGTGTCTCTCGTATGGTGTTGGGGTGGCTGAGCGATCTCTGACCCTGATGGCGGTGCACGCGCACCCCGACGACGAGGCGACGAGCACCGGTGGCGTCCTCGCCCGCTACGCGGCGGAGGGCATCACGACAGTGCTCGTGACCTGCACGGACGGGCGGTGCGGCGACGGGCCCGGCGGGGTGAAGCCGGGCGACCCGGGGCACGACCCGGAGGCCGTGGTGGCGATGCGCGCGGACGAGTTGACGGCCAGTTGCGAGGCGTTGAAGGTCACGCACGTGGAGACGCTCGGCTATGCCGACTCCGGGATGATGGGCTGGGCGACAAACGACCTGCCCGGCGCGTTCTGGAACACGCCGGTGGCGGAGGCCGCCGACCGGCTGGCCGAGCTGATCCGGCGCTACCGCCCCGACGTCGTGGTCACCTACGACGAGAACGGCTTCTACGGCCACCCGGACCACATCCAGGCGCACCGCATCACGATGGCCGCCGTCGAGCGGACGGGTATCCCCGCGAAGGTCTACTGGACCACGGTCCCGCGCAGCGCATTCCAGGAGTTCGGCCGCGTCATGAAGGAGATCGGCGTCGAGTTTCCCGAGCCGGACGGGTCGGACGAGATGCCGCAGCTCGGCCTGCCCGACGAGGAGATCACCACCTGGGTGGACACGAGCGCCTACGGCGGGCAGAAGTTCGAATCCCTGGCGGCGCACGCCAGCCAGGCCGAGAACATCTTCTTCCTGCAACTGGGTCAGGACCGGTTCACCGAACTGATGGGCGTGGAGACCTTCGTCCGGGTCCGCGACACCACCGACGCGCCGACGCCCGAGGACGACCTGTTCGCCGGACTGCGCTGACCGGCACCGCTCACGCGCGACCGCCTGCCTGACGACCGAGGAAACGCCTCCCCTCCGGTGTGTTGCCCGGCCACCCGGGTACCCGCAGGGCCCGGGAACCAGCTCAGGGGGAGGCACGCATGAGCGACGCGATCGGGCGTCCGGGCCGGAACGGGCACAGCGGCAGCCCGACCGACCGTCTGGCGCAGGACGTCGCGGACGTCGTCCGCGAGGAGGTCCGCGCCGTCCGAGGCCAACTCACCGAGGCGGCCCGCCCGGCCGGGCTCGGGATCGTGCTGCTGGCCACCGCCGGCGGCTGCCTGGTCCTCGGCGCCGGCGCGGCCTCCACCACGGTCCTGCGCCTGCTGGAGACGTTCCTGCCGCGCCGGCTGGCCGCCGCCGGCCTCACCGCCGGCTACCTGGCCGCCGCCGTCGTCCTCGGTGGGATGGGGCTGGAGCAGCTGCGCGCGGCAGGGGGCGGCTCCGCCCGACTCGCCGACGAGGTGCGGGACATGGTGTCGGCGACCGCCTCCCGGGTCGTCCCGGCCGGCACCGACGCCGCACGTGACGAGCTGGGCCGGTAACGGGGACCGGACGGGAGGGATCTCATGCCGGACAAGCACGAGCAGGCGGAGCAGATGCGCGACGACGTGCCGTCTACCGTCGCCCGCTCCGACGACAAGGCGGTCCGCACGTACAAGAAGACGCTGGAGTCGGCGGAGGAGACCTACGGCGACGGCGAGCGGGCGCACCGCACGGCGTACGCGTCGTTGAAGCACACCCACGAGAAGGTCGGCGACCACTGGGAGCCCAAGGAGCACAGGGGGCCGTCGGATCCGCAGGCGGCCCTGGGCACCCCGGCCTCCCGCGACCGGCGCCGCCCGACCGCCCAGGGGGTCGACGCCAACGCCAGCACGGGGCACCTCGAGGACGTGGCGCGCCGGGTGGGCGTCGACGACCCGCAGAACCTGAACCGGGACGAGCTGGTCCGCGCCATCGAGAAGGCCAACGCCCGGCTCACCGCCCGCGCCCGGCGGAGGTGAAACGCCGAGCGCAGGGCATGGTTGGATGGGCGAATGGGTTTCACGGTGGTGGACGTGCCGGAGCGGGAGCGGTTCGAGGCGCGGGACGAGGCGGGCGCCACGGCCGGCGTCGTGACGTACCAGCTGACCGGCAACATCATCGCCTACACCCACACCGAGGTCGCCCCGGAATTCGAGGGACGCGGCGTCGGCTCGACGCTGGCCCGCGCGGTGATGGACCACGCGCGGGCGAACCGGCGGACCGTGGTGCCCATCTGCCCCTTCCTGAGCGGCTGGCTGGAGAAGCATCCCGAGTACGACGGCATCGTGGCCCGATCGACCCGCAAGCTCAAATAGCTCCCGGCGCCTCCACCCGGGGTCAGCCGATCAGGGGTCGGCTGACGACGCTGTCGGTGCGGCCGCTCAGCTCCCGGTCCAGGGTCTCCTGCGCGTCGCGCATCGCCTCGGCGTACCGCGGCTCGGCGAGCCGGCGCATCCCCACCTCGGGTGCGACATCCTCGACCACCGCACTGATCCACCAGATGGTGCCAAACGAGTCGCGCACCCGGCCGCCCCGCCGACCGAAGGCGTGGGTGGCCGGTGCGGTGATCACGCGGCCATGCCGCCGCTGCTGCTGGAGGACGACGAGGCGGTCGCCGTCGCCATCGGGCTGCGTACCGCCGCGGCGCAGCCGGTGGCCGGGGTGGACGAGGCGGCGGTGCGGGCGTTGGGCAAGCTGCTTCAGGTCCTGCCGGCCCGGCTGCGACGCCGGGTCGACGCGCTGTCGTGACCGTGCAGCTTCCGCGGTGGATCTTCGGGCGATGTCGTACGCCCGTGGTGGAGTGCTCGCCATGGGCGTGCTGTACGACTACTTCCGGGCCGCGGACGACGCTGCCGCCGTCCGGCTGATGGACGAACTCGACGGTGGGCCGGTCGCGGTCAGCGGCGACGGCGGGGCTGTCGACGCGATCGACCTCAAGGGCATCGACCCCGCGGTGATTCTCGGCCAGCTCGTGAGCCTCGTCCGAGGTGTCGACTGGGAGGTGGACACGATCGTCTCCGGCCTGCTGTGGAGCGGGGACGAGCAGGAAGGCCCCTGGCTGATGTCCATCGACTGCGCCACGCGGGACACTCTCGCCTCGATCGACGACGCGCAGGTGCGTGAGCTGTCGGCACGGTGGGGGCGGATCGAGGAGTTGGCGTGGGGAGGCCCGCCGGCCGACGACGAGATGCGGCCGGTCATCGAGCAGATCGCCGCCCTTGCCCGACGTGCGCGAAATGCGGGCGACAACCTCTACTGCTGGTGCTGCCTCTGACTGGACGTGGCGACCGATCACCGGCGGCGCAGCGCCGGGTCGAGCAGGGCGGGTGGGGTGTCGTGCTTCTCGTCCGGGGCGAGGTCGACGCCGGGCGCCACGATCGCGTCCAGCACGTCGGTGGAGAGCACGGTGTCCGCGGCGGCGAGCTGCGAGCGAAGGTGCTCCGCCGTGCGGGGGCCGATGATGGCGCTGGTGACGCCCGGGTGCGCGGTGACGAATCCGAGTGCGAGCTGGATCATGCTGAGCCCGGCCTCGTCGGCCACCATGGCGAGCTGCTCCACGGCCTCCAGCTTGGCCAGGTTGGCCAAAACGCTGATGTCGTAGCGCTGCCGCATGAAGCCCGAACGGCTCGTGGTGATCTCCCGTCCGGCACGGATCACGCCGGACAGCCAGCCCGAGGCCAGCGGGCTCCAGGCGAGCACCCCCATGCCGTACTCCTGCGTCACGGGCAGCACGTGGGTCTCGATGCCGCGTTGCAGGATCGAGTAGCTGGGCTGCTCGGTCACGTAACGGCTCAGCCGGCCGGGCCGATGGCTCGGGGACCTGCCGGCCTCGGTAGCTTCCCTGTCATGAGTGAGGACACCTTCCGCTCGGTGGAGATCGAGCGCACCAGTGCGGGGAACTACGTCGCACGCAACGTCCGCGGCGGATCGCTGCCGATGGGCACGGGCGAGGACGCCGCCTTCACGCCGGTGGAGCTCCTTCTGGCTGCCATCGGCGGCTGCACCGCCATCGACGTGGATTACATCACCAGCCGCCGCGCCGAGCCCACCCGGTTCGCCGTCCAGGTCACCGGCGACAAGATCCGGGACGAGGCCGGCGGAAACCGGATGCAGCACCTCAAGGTCGAGTTCACCATGACGTTCCCGGCGGGCGCCGACGGCGACAAGGCACGCGAGGCGCTGCCCCGATCGTTGCGGCAGTCGCACGACCGGCTGTGCACCGTCTCCCGTACCGTCGAACTCGGCACTCCCGTCACGATCGTCGACGCTGCCGGTTCCACCGGGGACTGAGGGCTGGAACGTGATGGGCGGTCAGGGCAGGATCTCGACGTACCCGTCGGTTCCGTGCACGCGAATGCGCTGACCGTCCTGGATGAGCCTGGTCGCACCCTCCACACCGACGACAGCGGGCAGGCCGTACTCCCGGGCGATCACCGCCCCGTGGGTCATGAGGCCGCCCACCTCCGTCACCAGTCCCTCGACCGCCACGAACAGGGGTGACCAGCTCGGGTCGGTGTAGGGGGTGACCAGGATGTCGCCCGGTCCGAGATCGGCCTCGGCCAGGTCCAGGATGACGCGAGCCCGACCCTCGACGATCCCGCCCGAGACCGGCAGGCCGACCAGCGCGCCGGCCGGCACCCCGTCGCGTCGGTACGCTCCGGCGATGCCCTCACCTTCGGAGGTGAGCACCCGGGGTGGGGTGAGCGTCTGATACCACCGGAACTCGTCCTTCCGCCGCCGGATGAGCTGATGATCCGCCTGGTGCGTGCGGACGACGTCGTGGAGCTCGGCGAACGTGAGGTAGAAGATGTCCTCCTTCGCACCGAGCACGCCGGCCCGCACGAGGCGCTCGGCCTCCTCCAGCAGGGCCCGCTTGTAGACGAAGTAGCGGCTGATGATGGCGTACTTCGGATACTCCCGGTACCCGATGAAGGTGCGGACCCGGTCGATCATCCGCTTGGTCTCGTCGGCCTTGCGCTGCCCGTCCGGCAGGGCACGCAGCCGCTCCAGGACGTCCTGTTCCTTCTTCGCCGCCTCCTGGCGCCCCTGCTCGAAGCGCCGCCTGCTCTCGCCCGGCTCGAAGTTCCTGACGTTGTCGAGGATGACGGGCACGAGCGTGCTGGGGCGCTCGCTCCAGCGGGGCCTCGTGATGTCGATCTCGCCGACGCAGCGCATGCCGTACCTGTCGAGGTAGGCCCCGATGGCGTCGCGCGCTTCCGGGCCGCCCGGGAGCTTGGCCAGCTCGTCGAGGAAGCTCTCGTCCTCGACCTCCTGCAGGAAGGCCACCACCTCCGGATAGGGGCGGACGACGTCGGCGACGTCCAGGAGCGCCAGCCCCATCTCGGAGGTGATGTTGTGGGGCGCGGACAACGTGAGCGTGTCCGCCGCGTTCTTCTCGCCCAGCCACGCCTCCAACTGGTCGTTGAGCCACCACGTGGCGTCCATCCCCGCCATGATCGCCTGCATGCTCCGCGGATCGCTCAGGAGCCGTTTCTGTTCCGCGAAGGCCGCCAGGAGGAAGTCGAACAGCGCAGGCCCGGACTTCGTCCCAATGTCGCGCCGCAAGGCGGCGACGGCCGCCTCGCTGCGTGCGATCAGGTCGGCCACGATGGCCGGATCGGTCTCGATGGGGGCGGGCGTGCCGCCGGCCGGCAGTCTCGGGGGAGCCTGATCGGGCAGCGACGGGATGAAGTCGCCGCGGTCGATGACGGTCTCCAGCGCGTCCCTGGTCAGCGGATCACCCCTCCCGGCCATCTCCAGGAAACCGTCGCGGTTCGCTGGCGAGGCCAGATGCCGGGTGACGTCGACGAACAGCCTGCCGCCGGCCTCGTGCATCGGCGCCATGGCCGTCATCTTCCACATGGACAGCCCCAGGGGCTTCATGGCGTCCGTCATCATCTGCTGGTGACCGACGGAGAGGTAGACGTGGTTCTCTCCGTCGTCGGCCTCGGGGATCGGGAACAGCGTGGTGATCGGGCGGCTCTGGACGACCTGGAAGCCGTCGTCGACAAGGCACCATTCGATGTCCTGCGGGTGGCCGAAGTGCGCCTCGATCCGCCGGCCCAACTGCACCAGCCGCACGACCTGCGCGTCCGTCAGCGCCGGCTGGTCCTGCCGCTCCGGCGCGATCGTCTCTTCCTGCGTCCCGCCGGCCGGCACGGCGTGGACGGCGAGCCGCTTGGTGGCGATCGCCCTGTCGATGATCTCACCGTCCCGGACCCGGTAGGCGTCCGCGTTCACCAGCCCGGAGACCAGGGCCTCACCGAGGCCGAAGCTGGCCTCCGCGGACGCGACCTTCCGGTTGGACGTCACGGGGTCGGCCGTGAACAGGACGCCGGCCGCCTGCGGGAAGACCATCTTCTGCACGACGACGGCCATGCGGACCGTGCGGTGGTCGATGCCGTTGCGCTGGCGGTAGGTCACGGCCCGCTCGGTGAACAGCGAGGCCCAGCAGCGGCTGACGTGCCGGAGGATCGCCGCCGCCCCGATGACGTTCAGGTACGTGTCCTGCTGGCCCGCGAACGAGGCCGTCGGCAGGTCCTCGGCCGTCGCGCTGGACCGGACGGCGTACGCGGCCTCCGCACCGAGTTCCGTGACAGCCCGGGTGATCGCCGCCGCCACGTCGTGGGGGAGGGGCGTCCCTTCGATGGTCCGGCGGATGTCCGCACTGAGCGTACTGATCGCCTCCCGGTCGTCCGGGTTCAGGCGCGACAGCTGATCGAGCCGGTCGTCGATCGACGGGGCGTCGGCCAGGACCCGGCGGAAGGCGTCCGTCGTCACGCAGAAACCGGCCGGCACACGGAGGCCGTCGATCCGCGCCAACGCGCCGAGGTGCGCGCCCTTGCCACCGACGATCGCCACCCGCGTCTCGTCGACCTCCTGGAGGCCCAACACGTACCGCTCGCTCATTTCCCGCCCCATTTCTTCGCCCGTTCCCGGGTCCGGCCGACGATTCTGCGTCACGACCCGGGTCTTGCGGCAAGGCCCCCGGTGCGATATACGTTAAAGTGGGAGCGATTTCTTGTCGTTGTATCCCTGCCGTGGGCCGAAACCGTTTCTCCTCAAAAGCGGAAGTGGCACATTCGGCTTTCCGCGGCGCACCACCGCCTGTCTGTCAGTCGTAGAGCTCGGGCCGCCACAGAGTCTCTGCGCTACGATCCCGCGCCGGTGGAGCCTGGAACAGGGGATGGTCACGTAGCCGGCGAGATCGTTTCCTGGTGAGACGGCGCGGAAGTCGCCGGATACCCGCCGGGAGGCGGATGCAGATCCAGAGCAGGGCCAGCGACGCCGCAAGGTTGAGCAGGCCGATACACAGGAGGCCGGCGAGCACAGTGGTCATGCGCCGTCCTGGCGGTCCTGCCGGCGGCGCACCGTTTCGGTGATCCAGGTGGGCGCGTACGGAGAGGTGCAGCCCGGGGAGGTCGGGTAGTCCTTGAGCACCGCCAGGCGCTCGCCGATGTCGATCGCGCGGGCGCGGTGCTCGGCGTGGTCGATCCCGATCTGCGCCAGGCAGTTGTTCATGGCCCACTGCAGGCGGTCCGGGGCGTCCTTCATCTCCGCCTCGATGACGTCGAGCAGCCCGGCGAGGTCGAGGCCCTCGGGCTTCCTCGCCACGCGTTCGGTGGTCAGCGCCCAACCGGCGCTCGCCACCATCGGGTCAGGGTCGGCGGACCAGGCCAGGCGCAGCTCCTCGGCGTGCGGGTTCTTCTTCACCACGTTGTTCACGAGCCAGTCGTGCACCTTGGGCGTGCGCGCCTCACGCAGCATGACGTTCAGCTCGTCCCGCTCGAACGCCTTCGGGCGGCAGACCAGGATCGCCAGCAGTCTCGCCGCCGTGTCACCCGTCTGCCAGAGCTGGCCCGCCAGGTCCTGCTGCGTCTTCAGCCGCTTCGCGAGCGCGCGAAGCTTGCCGAGGTTCACGCCGTGGTCGTCACCGTGTCTCTCGTTCACCTGGCGCGCCTTCGGGTCCTCCAGCGCGGCCAGTTCGGCCATCACCTCGGCCAGCCTGGTGTCGGCCACCTCAACCTCCGCCCGTCGCGTGCGAGACGCAGCCTACGACGGAAACCGGCCCGACACGCGCGGCCGTATTGACACCCTCACCGAGCGCGAGCAGATTCCCGGTGAACCCGGCCGGTCGCGGCCGGGGCGTCCACGCGGAAGGACGATCGCCATGCACAGGATCAGGTTCACCGGCCGGGCCCGGATCGCCTCGGCGGTGGCGCTGCTCGCGCCGTCGCTCGTGCTCGTGGCGGGACCGACACCGGCGTACGCCGCGGAGACGACCACCCGGATCCTCCGGGCCCCGCTGGACCTCTCCGTCGTCCTGCCCTGCGCCAACGGCGGGCTCGGCGAGGTCGTGAACTTCGACGGCACGTTCTCCGAGGTGTACCACGTGACCGTCGACGAGACCGGCGGCTTCCACGTGCACATCGTCGAGACCCAGTCGAGTGTCCACGGCGTCGGTGCCACGACCGGCGACCGGTACGTCAGCACCCGGGTCAACCTCTTCGCCTACAACCAGGGCTCCGGCGGGCTGCCGATCACCTCCACCCAGCAACTGGTGTTCCGGATCGTGGGGCCGGGGCCGGGCAAGGACGCCTCGCTCCGGATCACGAACCACACCACCCTGAACGCCGACGGCACCGTGACGGTCGCCTTCGACACGTACGCGGCGGAGTGTGAGCCCACCGCGCCCTGACCCGCCGGGCGCGGCTCCCGCCGGGTCAGCGGTGCCGTCGGATGCGGTCCCAGGTGCTGGGGGCTTCGAGCCGTACCCCCGATCGGAGCGGGGTTGTGACGGGCCTGCCGCCGCCGGCGACGGCGGTGACGCGGCCGTGTTCGGCGCCGGCGGGCAGTTCGGCCGGCACGGCCGGGATGTCGGTGTCCAGCTTGACGGGAAGGCCGGGCCAGCCGACCACGGCGAGGTCGTTCGCGGCGTGGATCGTGGTCTCGGCGCCGAGTGGCCCGCGTACGGTGGCGACCGGGTCGCCGGCCCGGACGACCGGGTGCAGCGTGATCGCGGAGGTGGTGGTGCGGATCAGCGAGCGGGTCACCCGGAAGACCCGCTCCAACTGGACGGGGGTGTCCGCGCCGGGCTGCCCGAGGACGGCGCCGACGACGGTGATCTTCCGGCCGCCGACGGTGACGACGAACGCGAAGGACAGGCACCCGCCGGCCTCGTCGGTGGACCCGGTCTTGATGCCCACGACGCCGTTGCGGCCGACGAGCGAGTTGTAGTTCTTGACCTCGCCGGCGACGGGCAGGGTGGCCGTCTTCTGGGCCACGATCTCCGCGAACGCGGGCAGGGCCATCGCCTTGCGGGCGAGGGTCACCTGGTCGGCGGCGGTGCTGACGGTCGCCGGGCTGAGCCCGGACGGGTCGGTGTAGTGGGTGTTCCGCATGCCGAACTCGGCGGCCGTGTCGTTCATCTTGTCGACGAACGCGTCGATGCTGCCGGCGTCCCAGGCGGCGAGGATCCGCGCCATGTTGTTCGCCGACGGCAGCAGCACCGCCTGCAGGGCCTGACGCTCGGTGAAGACCGCGCCCGCGGCGACGCGGATGAGCGACTCGCCGCGCGCGAGTTCGCCCGGGTAGGCGGCGGCCTGCGCCGCGCTGACGGTCAGCTTCGGTCCGTGCTCGCCCCGGTCCAGGGGGTGCTCGGTCAGGATGACGTAGGCCGTCATCACCTTGGCCACGCTGCCGATGGGCAACGGCCGGCTGCCGCCCGAGGCGCCGATGGATCCGACGCCCTCCACGTAGAGTGCGGCCTGCCCGGACTGCGGCCACGGCAGCGCCGGCGCCTTGCCGGGGATGACGGTCGAGGCGGGCAGCGTCCGCGTGACGGTCGGCGCGGGCAGCGGGTGGCGCAGCGGTGCGACCGCCACCAGCGCGGCGGCGAGCAGGAGCAGGGTCATCAGGATGCCGATCAGCGCCGGGAGGCGCCGCCGGCGGCGTGGCGGTGGCGGGACCCGCGGGATCACCTGGGTCGTCGCAGAGTCGGGCATGCTGATGTCTCCCCGTGTTGCGCCGCGCGGCCCGGCAGGCGCCGGCGTGGTGATCTCGGTATCACCGGTGCGGTCACCCGGTCAAGGCGGTGCCGGCGTCGTAGCGCCACGTGCGGCCGGGGGAGAGACCTACGAGGCCAGCCGCTCGCCCGCGTGGCGACCTGAGCCGGCGAGCCCGACCCGGCCGTCCGACGGGTTGATCTCGGCCCACACAGCGTCGAGGGAGAGGCCGAGAACATCGGCGATCGCGGCGATGGTCGGGAAGGCAGGCGTGGCCACGCGACCGGACTCGATCTTCCGGAGGGTCTCCGGTGAGACACCCGCGTCCAGCGCGGTGTGGAGCATCGACCTCTCCCCGCGGGCGCGCCGCAGGAGGGCGCCGAGGCGCTGCCCGCGCTCGACCTCCGCGGGAGTGAGCGGCAACCTGACCATGACGCCGATTCTAGTACCGGGATAGTATGGCCGGGATACTTATTGGTCGCACGAGTGAGGCGCCGCATGATCGAGATCCTGGACCCCACCGAACTGCCCCGAGCCAGGGAGGCCGGCGCCCTGGTCGCCCAGATCCTGCGGACGCTGCGGAGTCGCTGCGAGGTGGGCACGAACCTCCGGGACATCGACCGGTGGGCCCAGGCCATGATCACCGAGGCCGGAGCGCAGTCCTGCTACGTCGACTACGAGCCGTCCTTCGGGCGCGGGCCGTTCGGCCACTACATCTGCACGTCGGTCAACGACGCGGTGCTCCACGGGCGGCCGTACGACTACACACTCGCCGACGGCGACCTGCTGTCGCTCGACCTCGCCGTCTCCCACGGCGGAGTCGTCGCGGACTCCGCCGTCAGTTTCATCGTGGGCGACGCGAAGCCCGCGGAGAGCGTGGCGCTGATCAGCGCGACCGAGCGGGCGCTGGCGGCGGGGATCGCCGCGGCCGGGCCGGGAGCGCGCATCGGCGACATCTCCCACGCCATCGGCTCGGTCCTCCGTGCGGCGGGATACTCGGTCAACACCGAGTTCGGCGGTCACGGCGTCGGATCGACGATGCACCAGGACCCGCACGTCCCCAACACGGGGCGGCCCGGCCGCGGCTACCCGCTGCGCCCCGGGCTGCTGCTGGCGCTGGAGCCGTGGGTCATGGCGGACACCGCCGAACTCGTCACCGACGCCGACGGCTGGACGCTGCGCAGCGCGACGGGCTGCCGGACGGCGCACAGCGAGCACACGATCGCCATCACCGCCGACGGCGCCGAGGTGCTCACCCGCTAAACGGCGCCGGACAGGTACTCGCCACGTCGCCGCGGGTCGAACTTCTCGATCGCGTACCGCAGCATGACCCGGGGCATCGCCCGGTAACGGGAGGCCAGGAACTCCTCCTCGGCCGCCCGGTCGCGGTTGCCCACCTCGCGCAGCATCCAGCCCACCGCCTTGTGGACGAGGTCGTGCGGGTCGCGCAGGAGCCGATCAGCGAGGCGGAAGGTCCAGTCGAAGTCGCCGGCCCGGATGAAGGCGAACGTCGCCATGACGGCGATGCGCCGGTCCCACACCAGGCTCGACCCGGCCAACCGGTCCAGGACGCTGCGGTCCTTGTCGAGCAGCCAGGGGCCGAGGATGTACGGGGCGGAGGAGTCCACCAGGTCCCAGTTGTCGATGTGGCGGGTGTGGGAACGGACGATGTCGACGATCCGGCCGCGTTCCGTCTCGTCCGCCTCGGCGAACTTGCGCACCAGGACGAACAGCGACGTGAGGCGCTCCTCGTGCACGCCGCCGGTCAGCAGATCGGCCGTCTCGGCCAGGGAAAGGTCGCGCCAGTACCGGGCGGCCACCCGGCGCTGGTCCGGCACGCAGACACCGATGGCCGTGTCGCCCTCGCCGTAGCCGCCGGGGACCATCTGCAGGAACCGGCTCGACGCCTCCGCCCGGCGCGGGTCGGCGAGGCGGGCGAGTTCCTGTCGCACGTCGGCGCTCGTGGCCATGACTGTGCAACCTACCGGCTGTCACCGGCGGCGCGGCGTGATCAACCCCGCCTCGTACGCCCACACGACCAGTTGGGCGCGGTCGCGGCAGTGCAGCTTCGTCATGGCCCGGTTGACGTGGGTCTTGGCGGTCAACGGACTGATCACCATGCGTTCGGCGATCTCGTCGTTGCCCAGCCCCCGGGCCACCAGCTCCACGATCTCCCGTTCGCGGGCGGTCAGCACGTCGCGCCCGGCTGCCGGGTCGGCCGGTGGGGAGGCGGCGACGAACTCGCTGATGAGCGTGCGGGTGACCGCGGGGGCGAGCAGCGCGTCCCCGCGGGCCACGACGGCGATGGCCTGGAGCAGGTCGGCGGGGTCGGCGTCCTTGAGGAGGAACCCGCTGGCGCCCGCGCGGAGGGCGGCGAAGACGTAGGAGTCGAGCCCGTAGTTGGTGAGGATGAGGACGCGGACCGCCGTGAGGTCGGGATCGGCGGCGAGGCGTCGGGTGGCTTCGATGCCGTCGAGTCCCGGCATCTGCACGTCCATCAGCACGACGTCCGGCCGCAGGCGTCGGGACAGCTGGACGGCCGACGCGCCGTCGGTGGCCTCCCCGACGACCTCCAGGCCGTCCTCGGCGTCGAGCAGGGCCCGGAATCCGGCCCGCATGAGCGCCTGGTCGTCGGCGAGCAGGACCCGGATCATGTCAGCCATGATCCGTGGCGGGCTGGGCGGGTAGGACGGCCCGCGGCGTGCCGGCTGTGTCCAGCGGGAAGGTGGCCCGTACCGCGAACCCGCCGCCGTCGCGGGCGGCGGCCTGGAGCGAGCCGCCCAGTCCGGTGACCCGTTCCCGCATGCCGCGCAGGCCCACACCCGGTGTCACCGGCCGGGCCGGCGACGCCTGTCCGTCGTCGGTCACCGAGACGGTCAGCCGCGCCGGGGCGTACTCGACGTGGACCCGGGCGGTGGCGGGGCCGGCGTGGCGGGCCACGTTGGTCAGGGCCTCCTGGACGACGCGGTATCCGGCCTGGTCGACCTCGGCGGGCAGGTCCCGGGGCTCACCGGTGACGGTCACCTGCACCGGGACGCCGGCCGCCCGGGTCCGCTGGGCGAGTTCGTCCACCCGGGCCAGCCCGACGGGGTCCTCGTCGGAGGGTGCGCGCAGGACGTCCAGCGTGGCGCGCAGTTCCCGCATCGCGGCGGCGCTGGCCTCCTGGATCGCCAGCAGCGTGGCCGACGGTTCCTCGCCGTGCTTGCGGGCCAGGTGCACCGCGATCCCGGTCTGCACCTTGATCACCGAGATGTTGTGGGTCAGCGAGTCGTGCAGGTCGCGGGCGATGCGCAGGCGCTCCTCGCCGGCGCGGCGCAACGCCACCTCCTCCCGGGTGCGTTCCGCCTCGATCGCGCGCTGCTCGACCTGCTCCAGGTATGCCCGGTGCTGCCGCGCGACGAGCCCGGCCACGTTGGCCGCCACGAACCAGCCCAGCAGCAGGGCGGTCCGCTCGGCGATCTGCTGGCCGGGCCGGCCGGCGGGCGCGACGGAGACGTCACGGGCCAGGAATCCGCCGAGGAAGACGAGGCTGGCCAGCACGGCGGCCGACCGGTGCCCGCGCCAGGCGGCGAGGTAGACCGCGCCGAGGACCGGGAACGCGGCGGACACCCCGCTGTGGACGCGCACGTGCAAGGCCAGCATGGCGACGGTCACCACGACCAGCGCCACCACCGGATACCGCCGGCACACCGTCAGGGCCGCCGCCATGACCAGGACCAGGGCGACGTCGACCACCCGTACCGGGGCGGCGTCCGGTGCGAGCGCGGCGTTGCCCAGCAGGAGGCCGCCGAGAGCGAGGCCACCGAGGGCGTACGGCAGATCACGGCGCATGGCCGAACTGTAGAACGGCCGTCGCGGGCGGAGCATCCCCCGCCCGTGGTAGGTGGGCGTACCGCGGACGCGGTATCGGCGGCCGGTCAGATGCCTGCGGCGGCACGACGCTTTCCCGGCCCGCCGCCGCGAGCATCGAGCCCATGACATACCGCTTCTTCACCCCCGCGAGGGCATCGGCCGCGACCGGTCTCACCGCCGACGTCTACCGGCAGCTGCGGGACGACTTCCTCGGCCCGGTGCCCACCTTCCAGGCGCTCTCGGCCGTGCCGGAGCTCATGGCCGCGACCTGGGCGCTGATGCGCGAGGCCCTGCTCGCCGGGGACGCGTCCCGGGTCGACCGCGAGCTCGTGGCGTCGGCGGTGTCCCGCGCCAACCGCTGCCGGTTCTGCGTCGACGCCCACGTGATGCTGCTGCACGCCCTGAGCGAGCACGCGCTGGCCGAGGTCATCGCCCGGGGCGGGACGCCGCCGGAGCCGCGGCAGGCCGAGCTGGTCGCCTGGGCCGAGGCCAGCCGCAGCCCCGCGGCCGCCGCCTGGACCGGCCGTTACCAACCCGAGGTCACCGGCACCCTGCTCGCCTTCCACTTCATCAACCGGATCGTGTCGGCGTTGCTCGACCCGGATCTGCTGCCCGGCGGCCTGCAACGCTCCCCGGTGGTGCGGTCGGTCGGGGGCCGGCTCTACGCCCGGACGGCCCGGGAGCAGAAGGAGCCCGGCCGCAGCCTCCCGCTCCTCGACGCCGGCACGACGGCCCCGCCGGCCTGGGCGGGGGACCGGCCGGTGGGCGTCGCGTACGCGTCGTTGCGGGCCGCCGCCCTGCGCGGCGGCGACCTCCTGGGGGACGTCGCCCGCCGAACCGTCGAGGCGACCGTGCGCTGGGAGGACGGACAGTTCCCGGCCCGGCCCGCGGACTGGGCCCTCGACCTCGTCCGGGACGTGCCCGGCACGGACCGCGTCGGGACCCGCATCGCGCTGCTGGCGGCGTTCGCACCCAGCGCGATCAGCGCGGGCGACGTCGCCCTCTGGCGGCTCTCCCACCCGGACGACGCCGACCTCGTGCGGCTGGTCGCCTACGGCGCCATCACGGCCACCGACCACGTCGCCCGGGCACTGTCCGCGGCTCACCTCTAAGAGGTCACCATGCGCAAGCTCTTCGTCGTCGTCAGCGCCCTGTCGCTCGCCGCGTTCGCCCTGCAGTTCGTCTTCGCCGCCGTGGGCGCGTTCACGAAACCCGCGGGCGACGGCGCCTACGCCCTGCACAGCGTCACCGGGATGGCCGTCATCCCCGTACTCACCCTGCTCACCGTCCTGTTCGCCGCGCTGGCCAAAGCGCCGGGCCGGCTCATCGGCCTGGCGGCCCTGCCGCTCGGCCTCGTCGTCGTGCAGGCGCTCCTGGCCGCGCTCGCCATCGGGTCCACCGACGCCGCGGGCGCCAGCACACCGTTCGGCCTGACCATCGCCGGACTGCACGCGGTCAACGGCATCGTCGCCGTGCACGTCGTGGTCAACGTCCTCAGGGGAGCACGGCAGCTGGCCCGCCCGGAACCGGTCGCGACCACGCCGGTGGCCGTCCGGGAGGGGGAGCCGGCATGAGCACCGGCTCGCTGCTCGCGGCCGACCTGGTGATCGCGGTCCTCGCGGCCGCCGCGTGGCTGGGCGGCGGCGCCGCGTCGGCCGCCCGCCGCCGTCCGCTCGCACGATGGCTGGCCGCCGTCGCGCTGCTCGCCACCCTCGCCCGCGCCGTCACGATCGCCGCGCTCGCCCGCGCCGGCTGGTGGTTCGCGGCGGAGAAGGTGCTCATCGCCGCGCCGCTCTCGCTCGCGGCGGTGCTCGTCGCCGGGCCCCGGCTGCTGCGCGCCCGGGGCGACATCCGGTCCGTCGCGGTCCCGCTCCTCTTCGCCGGGTACGCCGACAGCGCCGCCCTGCTCGTGACGGTCCTGGACGGCTACCCGGCGTCGGCCGACGCGGGACTGCTCGCGGTCGCCGGGATCGTCGGGGCGACCGCGGTGTCATGGCGGCTGCTCGGCGCGCCCCCGTCCCCGACGGTCTCCCGGACGGCCCTCGCCGTGGCCGTCGCGGCGCTGCTGACCGGAACCGGGCTGGCCGCCGCCCCGGGCGCCGCTCCCGCCGTACCCCATGATCATGGGGCTGGGGACGCGCGGCCCGCCGGCGAAGCGACCAGGCGGTTCACCCTGACGGCCGCCACGGCGACGGTGCGGGTGAGCGGCCGCGACGTCGCGGCGTGGGCGTTCGACGGGCAGGTTCCCGGCCCGGAGTTGACCGCCACCGTCGGTGACGTCCTAGAGGTCAAGCTGCGCAACCGGGACATCGCGCGGGGCGTGACGCTGCACTGGCACGGCTACGACGTGCCGAACAGCCAGGACGGGGTGCCCGGCGTGACGCAGGCCGCGGTGCTGCCCGGACAGGAGTTCGTCTACCGGTTCCGCGCCGATCAGGCCGGCACCTACTGGTACCACACGCACGCGGTGTCGGACCTCGGCGTGCGGATGGGCCTCTACGGCGTCCTGGTCGTGCGCCCGGGCCCGGCTACCGGCGTTGACGTCACGGTGCCGGTGCACACCCTCACCGGCCTTCCGCTCCCCGCCCCGCGCGTGGAACCGGTGGCGGCGGGAACGCCCGTGCGGCTGCGCCTGATCAACACCGACAGCACGACACACCGGTACGCCCTGGCCGGCACTCCGTTCCGGGTCGCCGCGATCGACGGAGCCGACCTGCAGGACCCCACCTCTCTCGCGGAGAGCGCCGTGCTGATCCCCGCCGGGGGACGCTACGACCTGGTGTTCACCGCGCCCGCCACGCCGGTGGCGCTCTTCGTCGACGGGCGGGCCGTCTACTCCACCGGACCGGTGTCGACGGCGACCGGCGGGTGGCCCGTGCTCGACCCGCTCACCTACGGCACGGCTGCTCCGGTGCCGTGGTTCCGGTTCGACCGGGAGTTCACCCTGGTGCTCGACCGCGGCCTCGACCTGCACGGACTCCTTCCGCGATACGCCCACATCGTCAACGGCGCGGCCGACCCGGACATCCCGCCGCAGGTCGTCCGCCTCGGCGACGTCGTGAAGTTCACGATCGTGAACCGGTCGCAGACCGTGCACCCGTGGCACCTGCACGGCCATCACGTCCTGGTGCTGTCGCGCAACGGGGAACCGGCCACCGGAAGCCCACTGTGGCTGGACTCCTTCGACGTGCGGCCCGGCGACGTCTGGGAGGTGGCGTTCCGGGCCGACAACCCGGGGACGTGGGCCAACCACTGCCACAACCTGAAGCACGCCGACGCCGGGATGACGCTGCATTTGATGTACCGGGGCTGACCGGTTTCAGTCGAGGCGCAGGCTGACCAGCGTGCCGATCAGCTCCCGCTCGGCGTACTGGCGAGTGTCCCGGTCGGCGACCATGACCAGGTAGGCGTCCTGTCCGGTCGGGACCCCCCGGACGGAGAACCAGAATCGGCAGGTGCCGTCCGTGAGCGCCCGCCCGTCGGTCAGGCTCCCGGCGGCCATCCCGCCGGTGGTCATGATCAGCACCGGGGCGCCGTCCACGACGTCGGCACGGGTTCCGGTGCCGGCGCAACCGCCGCGGTCGTCCCTGGTGAAGGACGCGCCGTCGGCGAGCACCGCCGCGCCGGAGACCACGACCGTGGCGGTGGGCGGCAAGCTCGCCGCCGCGCGCGTGCGCGGTCCGTTGTTGTTGAGGAACATCGTGAGGGCCAGGGCGAGCCCCGCGGCGGCGCCGGCCCACATCCAGACCGGGCGCCGTGTGGTCGGCTCCGGATGCAACGGCTGCATGGCGTCCCCTGCGCGATGAGGCCCGCCGCTGTCCGGCGGGGCGGTCCGGGGGAGTGTCGTCGAAGATCGTTTATTCCCGCAACCCCGTTCCGGCCGCGGTGTCCAGATCCGGTCATCCGCAACTTCGCCAAAACTTGATTCGTTCCAGAAGAGTGGGTTATGTTCGGGACATGACGTCCGACTTCGAGGCCCAGCTCCGTGCGGTCTCGTTGCGCGTGACCCGGCCCCGGTTGGCGGTGCTCAGCGCGCTGCGCGACCACCCCCACGTCGACACCGACACGGTGATCGCGTTGGTACGGGCGAATCATCCCACGGTGTCCCACCAAGCGGTGTACGACGTACTTCGTGTCCTCACCGACGCCGGCCTCGTGCGGCGCATCCAGCCCGCCCGGGCGACCGCCCGCTACGAGTCGCGGGTGGGGGACAACCACCACCACGTCGTGTGCCGCTCCTGCGGCGCGATCGCCGACGTCGACTGCGCCGTCGGCCATGCCCCCTGTCTCACCGCCTCGGACGACCACGGGTTCGTGGTCGACGAGGCGGAGGTCGTCTACTGGGGCACCTGCCCCGACTGCGCGACCGAACGCACGTCCCAGTGAACCGCCAGTTCGGAAGGAAGTAGATGAGCGACATCCAGGACAACCCTCCCTCCAGCGCGCAGGGCGTGGACAAGAAGGAGGCGGCCGGCTGCCCGGTCGCGCACGACTCCGTGACCGCGCACGGCAGCGAGAGCGAGAACCCGGCGATCGACTCGCCGACCCCGAAGACCGGGGGTCGTCCGCGCACCAACCGCGACTGGTGGCCCAACCAGCTCGACCTGTCGGTGCTGCACGCGCACTCGCCCAAGGGCAACCCGCTGGGGGCGGACTTCAGCTACGCCAAGGAGTTCGAGAAGCTCGACGTCGAGGCCCTCAAGCAGGACATCGTCAACGTCCTCACCACCTCCCAGGACTGGTGGCCGGCCGACTTCGGCCACTACGGCGGCCTCATGATCCGGATGAGCTGGCACGCCGCGGGCACCTACCGCATCGAGGACGGCCGCGGTGGCGCCGGCGACGGCGGCCAGCGGTTCGCCCCGCTCAACAGCTGGCCGGACAACGCGAACCTCGACAAGGCGCGCCGGCTGCTGTGGCCGGTCAAGCAGAAGTACGGCCAGAAGATCTCGTGGGCCGACCTGCTCGTGCTCGCGGGCAACGTCGCCCTGGAGTCGATGGGCTTCAAGACCTTCGGCTTCGGCTTCGGCCGCGAGGACGTCTGGGAGCCCGAGGAGATCTTCTGGGGCCCGGAGGACACCTGGCTCGGCGACGAGCGCTACGCCTCCGAGAAGGAGATGACGGCCGGTGTCGGGGCGACCGAGATGGGCCTCATCTACGTCAACCCCGAGGGCCCGCGCGGCAACGCCGACCCGGCCGCCGCGGCGCACTTCATCCGCGAGACCTTCCGCCGGATGGCGATGAACGACGAGGAGACCGTCGCCCTCATCGCCGGTGGCCACACCTTCGGCAAGACCCACGGCGCCGGCGTCGCCGACGACCACGTGGGCCCCGAGCCCGAGGGCGCCCCGCTGGAGGCGCAGGGCCTCGGCTGGCTGAGCACCCACGGCAGCGGCAAGGGCGCCGACACGATCACCAGCGGTCTCGAGGTGACGTGGACCGACCGGCCGACGCAGTGGAGCAACCGCTTCTTCGAGATCCTCTTCGGCTACGAGTGGGAGCTCACCACGAGCCCCGGCGGCGCCAAGCAGTGGGTCGCCAAGGACGCCGAGGCGATCGTCCCGGACGCCCACGACCCGTCGAAGAAGCACAAGCCGACGATGCTCACGACCGACCTGTCGCTGCGCGTCGACCCGGCGTACGAGAAGATCTCCCGCCGGTTCCTGGAGAACCCCGACGAGTTCGCGCTGGCGTTCGCCAAGGCCTGGTACAAGCTGCTGCACCGTGACATGGGTCCGGTCAGCCGCTTCCTCGGGCCGTGGGTCCCGGAGCCCCAGCTGTGGCAGGACCCGGTGCCGGCCGTCGACCACCAGCTCGTGGGTGACGCCGACGTCGCCGCCCTCAAGGCGAAGGTCCTGGAGTCCGGCCTCACGACCGCCCAGCTGGTCTCCACCGCCTGGGCCTCCGCGGCCAGCTACCGGTCCACCGACAAGCGCGGCGGCGCCAACGGCGCCCGCATCCGCCTGGAGCCGCAGCGCAGCTGGGAGGTCAACCAGCCCGAGCAGCTCGCGACCGTCCTGGAGACCCTCGAGGGCATCCAGCGGGAGTTCAACGCGGCCGGCGGCGCGCAGATCTCCCTCGCGGACCTGATCGTGCTGGCCGGCTCGGCCGCCGTCGAGAAGGCCGCGCGCGACGCCGGCGTCGAGGTGACCGTGCCGTTCCACCCGGGCCGCACCGACGCCACGCAGGAGCAGACCGACGTCGAGTCCTTCGCGGTCCTCGAGCCGCGCGCCGACGGGTTCCGCAACTACCTGCGTGCCGGCGAGAAGACCCAGCCGGAGGTGCTGCTCGTCGACCGCGCCTACATGCTGAACCTGAGCGCACCGGAGATGACCGTCCTCGTCGGCGGCCTC
This sequence comes from Micromonospora sp. AP08, assembly GCF_008085935.1. Classification (NCBI taxonomy): domain Bacteria; kingdom Bacillati; phylum Actinomycetota; class Actinomycetes; order Micromonosporales; family Micromonosporaceae; genus Micromonospora; species Micromonospora sp. AP08. The sequence continues at coordinate 163,077 of NZ_VSEZ01000002.1, read as the reverse complement.
CGCGCGCTCGGGAACAACGTCGGGGGTTCGTCGCACGGCGTCCTCACCGACCGGCCCGGCGTGCTCACCAACGACTTCTTCGCCAACCTGCTCTCCCCGGGCACGCGGTGGAAGGCGTCGGAGTCCGACGAGCACGTCTACGAGATCCGCGACCTGGCCACCGACGAGGTGAAGTGGACCGCCACCGCGGTCGACCTCATCTTCGGCTCCAACTCCCAGCTGCGCGCCCTCGCCGAGGTCTACGCCAGCGAGGACGCCCGCGAGAAGTTCGTGACCGACTTCGTCGCGGCCTGGACCAAGGTCATGGAGCTCGACCGGTTCGACCTCGCCTGACCGGCACCGACCGACGAGCCCGGCCGATCCACCAGCGATCGGCCGGGCTCGCCCGTCGTCGGGGCCGCGTCACCCGGCCGCGGCCAGCTCGCGGTCGGGCACGGGCGGGGAATCCGGGCGGCGGGGCAGCAGCAGCGGGCTGGCGAGGATCAGCAGGCCGGCGACCACGATGGCGGTGCGCGGGTTGGTGGCGCCGGCGAGCAGCCCACCGAGCGCGCTGAGGACGGCGATGGCGGCGCTGCTGCTGATCGACCAGGCCGACAGGGTGCGGGCGACGCGGTCGGAGGGGGTGTGCTCCAGCCGGTAGGTGGCGAGCACCGGGTTGTACAGGCTCATGCTGATGATGATCGCGAGCTCGACGGCGATCACCGTCGCGAGGCCGGCGACACCGGGCTGGACGAACGCGAGGCCGATCAGCCAGACCGCGCGCAGCGTGCCGACCGTACGGAGGATCCGGTGCTGGCCGTAGCGCGCCACGACGCGGCGGGCGAGGCGTGAGCCGATGAGGCCGCCGAGGCAGGGGGCGGCGAAGGCGAGGCCGTACTGCCAGGGTGGGAATCCGAGCTCGCGGAGCAGGAGCACGGCCAGCAGCGGCTCGGTGGCCATGATCAGTCCGCTGACGAGCAGTTGGTTGAGGTAGAGCGCCCGCAGGCCGGGATGGGCCAGGAGGTGCCGCCAGCCGTCGAGCAGCTCGCCGGCCCGTACCCGGCTCCGATCCGTCCGCCGCGGGTGCTCCTCCCGGTCGCGGATCGCCGTGACGCCCAGCGCCGACAGCAGGTAGCTGAGCGCGTCGGCCACGACGGTGGTGACAGGCCCGAACAGGCCGATGGCCGCCCCGCCCAGCGGCGGCCCCACGGCGATGGAACTCCAGGTCGTGGACTCGAACCGCGCGTTGGCCACGAGCAGGTCGTCCGGCCGGACGAGCGCCTTGAGGTAGGCGCCGCTGGCCGCGCCGAAGGCGATCTTGGCGGCGGCGACCACGGCCGACACGAGCAGCAACTGGACGAAGCTGAGCCGGCCGAGGGCGTAGGCGACCGGGATCGTCAGCATGGCCGCGAACCGGGCCAGATCCATGGCGATCATCACCGGCCGCTTGCGGCGGAACTCCACCCACGGCCCGAGCGGCACGGCGAGGAGCGCGCCCACCGCCGTCCCCACCGCCGACAGCGCGGACACCTGGGCGGGGCTGGCGTCCAACACCAGCACGGCGATCAGCGGCAACGCGCCGAACCCCAGCGCGGAGCCGTACGCGCTGACCGCGTAGGACGCCCACAGCCACCGGAACTGCCGGCCCAGGGACCGCCTGCCCACCAAGATCCGCGCCCCCGCTCCGCCCCACCGTTGCCGTTGCCCGCTGTGATCCAAGCAAGGCCGCGAGGCCGGATCAAACACCGGGCCCGCCGAGCGGACCGGGTCGGCGGGTGCGCGACCCGTCCGCCACCGGTCCCGTGACCGGGGCGCGCTTGAAAGAGCAGCGCCTGGGGTACGGGAACCGGATGCCAGATGTGGGGGACCTCATCGGCGACCGTTACCGCCTGGTCGCTCGGATCGCCGGCGGCGGCATGGGTGAGGTGTGGCGTGCCGTCGACGAGACGCTGAAGCGCACCGTGGCCGTCAAGGTGCTGCACAGCCGGGTCATGACCGACGCGAGCGCCGGTGAGCGTTTCCGGCGCGAGGCGCGGGCGATGGCGGCGCTGCGGCATCCCGGTGTCGCGGAGGTCTACGACTACGGCGAGACCACCCTGCCCGGCGCGTCCGGTCTCGCCTACATCGTGATGGCGTACGTGCAGGGCCAGCCGCTGTCGGAGCGGATCGCGGAGGCCGGTCGCCTCGGCGCCGCCGAGACACTGTCGATCGTCGCGCAGACCGCCCGCGCCCTCCAGGCCGCCCACGACGTCGACGTGGTGCACCGCGACGTCAAGCCGGGCAACCTCGTCATCGAGCCGGACGGGCACGTCGTCCTCGTCGACTTCGGCATCGCGCTGTCCCCGGACGCGACGGAGTTGACGGCGGCGAACCAGGTCGTGGGCACGGCCCTCTACATGGCCCCGGAGCAGCTGACCAGAAGCGGCGTCATCGGTCCCGCCGTGGACGTCTACGCGCTCGGGTGCGTGGCGTACCACTGCCTCGCCGGCCACCCTCCGGTCGCCGGTGACAACCCCGTGGCCGTGGCGCTGCGCCGCCTCGAGGAGGAGCCGCCACCACTGCCCGACGACGTCCCGGCAGCCGTCCGCGACCTGGTCGCCTTCGCCATGGCCCGCAACGCCGCTGACCGGATTCCGACCGCCGCGGCCATGGCCGCCACCGCCGAGGCGATCGCGGGACCAGCCGGTACGCGGACCGGTCCGGTGCTCGCGGCTCCGGCCGTGCCGCGAGCCGCCGGCCCCCCGACCCGCGCGCTACCGGTGGTCGCCGCGCCGCAGGGCCGAGCGGCCGGCCGTCGGCGAGCGGTCGCCGGAATCGTCCTGGTGCTTCTCGCCGCGACGGCCGCCGCCGTCGCGCTCGCTGATCCCGCCGGGTGGTCGCCCGGCCCGTCCGGCGTGCCGACGCCGTCCGTGGTCAGGTCGGATCCGAACTCCGGCGGCGGTCACTCCCCGGGTACGCCGACCCGGGCGCGGAACGCCCCCGCCGACCCGGACGTGACCACGCCGGCGTCTCGAGCGTCCGAGCCTGCGCCCGCCGGGTCCGCGCCCTCGCGCGACGACGGGCCCGCCACGACATCCGCCACGCCGTCACGGGCCCCGTCCAGCCCACCGTCGGCGGAGCCGACGGGAGAGTCGACCGGTGAGCCACGTTCCCCGTCCGCCTCGCCGTCGCCGCAGGCCACCACGTGATCGTGCCGCGGCGGGTCCGCGCTACCGGGGCGGCAGCACGCAGAACTCGTTGCCGTCGGGGTCGGCCAGGACCACCCAGCTGACGTCGCCCTGGCCGATGTCGATCCGCGTCGCGCCGAGAGTCAGCAGCCGGTCGACCTCCGCCTGCTGGTCACCGCCGGCAGGTGGGACGAGGTCGAAGTGGAGCCGCTGCTTGCCCGTCCTCGGCATCAGGGGCGGGCCGCCCCAGGTGATCTTCGGACCGCCGAGCGGTGACTGGATCGCGGTCTCCTGGTCCTGGTCCCACACCAGCGGCCACCCCAGCGCCTCGCTCCAGAAGTAGCCCACCTTCTGCGTGCCGTCGCAGGCCAGCGCTCCGATGAAGCCGCAGCCGGCGAGGAAGTTGTTGCCCGGCTCGATGACGCAGAACTCGTTGCCGTCGGGGTCGGCGAGCACCACGTGATCCGCGTCCGGGCCCTGGCCGACGTCGATGTGCCGCGCGCCCAGCTCCAGCGCCCTGGCCACGGTCTGCCGCTGGTCCTCAAGCAAGGTGCTGGTGAGGTCGAAGTGGGCCCGGTTCTGGCCGACCTTCGCAGTCCCGGCGGGAAGGAAGCGGATCCGGAACCCGGCGTCGTCGTCGGGCAGGAGCGCGACTCCGCCAAGCGGATCGTCGGCCACCTCCCGGCCCAGGACCCCGGACCAGAACTCCGCGAGACGCCGAGGTTGGGTCGCGTCGAAACTGATCGCGAACAGTTGACACGTCATCCCGTGCTCATCTCCGATCCCGCTGCTGTCGACAGGAACTCCCAGCCCGTCGAGCGGGAGCCTAGGGGCCGGCCGCCGTCACCCGCACCCGGGTTTCGGCGCCGCCGCCGGTCGTCGTTCCGGGCGCCGGCTCCAGCCGCTCGCGGCTCCGGTCGAGCACGAGACGCCGCGGCCCGCCGTCCCCGTGGGCCGGCCAACCCGCGGCGACCCCCGCCTGGATCAGAGCCGCCACCAGCCGCGGCGTGACCGGCTCCAGCGCGAAGACCGCGGCCACCCGGTCCGACGGCGCGGTGATGATCGGTCCGAAGTTGAGCCACGGGTCGTCGAAGGCCACGAGGACCTCCAGTCCGGCGCCCCGCGTCGCGGCGTGCCAGACCCGGACCATGACGTGACCGGGGTCGGCGTGACGGACCGTCCACCGGTAGTCGACACCGTCGACGCGAATCCTCCGCCTGCGGGTCCGGGCCATGGGGCGAGCGTAGGCGGTGCCGAAAGGGCGCGCCGGTGGTCCGGATCGTGCCAGCATGCTCGGCATGCCCGATCGCGCACTGAGCTTCGGAGCGATGGCGGAGGCGTACGAACGGTTCCGACCGGGGTATCCCGCGGCGCTGCTCGACATGGTGCTGACGTACGCGGGTCGGCCGGTCCGGACCGCCCTGGAGATCGGCGCCGGTACGGGCAAGGCGACCCGCCTCTTCGCTGGACGCGGGCTCACGGTCACCGCGACCGAGCCCGACGGGGCCATGCTCGCCGAGCTGCGCAGGCACGTGCCGGCCGGCGTCCGGACCGTGCGCGCCGCGTTCGAGGACCTGCGCCCGGGCGAGCGCTACGGGCTGGTCTACGCGGCCGCCGCGCTGCACTGGACGAAGCCGGAGGGCCGATGGTCGCGCGTGGCCGCGCTGCTGGAGCCCGGCGGGGTGTTCGCCTCGTTCGGCGGGCCGGTCGGGCTGGCCGACCCGGCGGTGGAGGAGGCGGTTCGCGCGGCCCGGGCGCCGTTCCTGGCCAGCGACGACGTTCCGTCGCCGGACGGGACGCCTCCGGAACAGGACATGCAGTGGCCGGGCACGGAGCTGCAACGGTCCGAGTGGTTCGCCGACGTCCGGCAGTCCGTCATCAAGCGGCGCGAGACGATGACCGCCCGCGATTACGTTGGCCTCCTCTCCACCGTCTCGGCCTATCTCGTCCTGCCGGCCGCGGACCGGGAGGAGGTGTACCGCCGGATCCTGCGGGTCCTGCCCGAGGCGGTCGAGGTCGCCGCCGACATCACCGTTCATCTCGCGCGCCGGCTTGCCGTCGGCAGGGTCAGCGGGGTCGGCGGCGATGATCGTCGTTCGGTCTAATGGGGACATGCGCGTCCTGATCGTCTCCGCGCCGCTGCAGGGGCACCTGCTGCCGCTGGTCCCGCTCGCCCTCGCCTGGCGGGACGCCGGCCACGAGGTGCTGGTCGCGAGCGGCGGCGACGCGCTCACCGTCGACCTCGGCGGCCTGGCGGCGCACGACGTCGCGCCGGGCTTCGCGTTCGGGCGGATCGCCGGCCGAGTGCTCCTGCGACATCCGCTGCTGGCCCGTCGGGAACTGGCCGGGCGCGCGGGCACCGCGGTCGTCGGTGAGCTGTTCGGTGCCGCGAACGCCACGTTCGTGGACGCGGTGGTCGCGCTGGCCCGGCGGGAACGGCCCGACCTGGTCGTCTACGAGTCGCTGGGCGTGGCGGGGGGAGTCGCCGCCGAGAGCGTCGGGGTCCCCGGCGTCGTGCAGGAGAACAACCTGTTCCCCGCCGCCGATCTCGTCGCCGCCGTTGCGGCGAGCGGACCGATGCGGCGGCACCGGATCGGTCCGCCGGCCGCCACCATCACCGTGTCGCCGCCCAGCCTGACCGGGCCGAGGCCGGGCCTGCCCATGCGGGCGGTGCCCTATTCGGGCGGGGGAGAGGTGCCGGACTGGCTGCTGAGCGCCGGGAAGCGACCGCGGATCGTCGTGAGCCGGAGCACCGTCGCGGGCCCGGGCGGCGGCGACCCGAAGGCGGCGATCATCGCGGCCGCGCCCGGCGTGGACGCCGACATCGTGCTCGTCCGGCCGCCCGGCAGGCTGCCGCGGCTGCCGGAGAACGTCCGGACGGTCGGGCGCGTGCCGCTCGACCGGGTGCTCCCGTACGCGACCGCCTGCCTGCACCACGGCGGGGCGGGCAGCGTGCTGGGCGGTCTGGCGGCGGGCGTGCCGCAACTCGTCGTGCCGGGACCGGGCGACCGGCGGCACAACGCCGAGGTGGTGGCACGACGCGGCGCCGGCCTCGCCGTGGCGGCCCGGGCCATCACACCGGACGTCCTGACCCGGCTCGTCACCGACGCGTCGCTCGCCGAGGCGGCGGCCGAGGTCCGCGACGAGATGGCCGCGATGCCCTCGCCCTCCGACGTGGTGCCCGAGCTGACCGCCCTCCACGGGTGACCGGCCGGGGTAGCGTCTGCCGTCGGGGGGTGCGGCCACGGGCGAGGAGCGTCAGGGATGGACGAGCCGGCCGTGCGGGCGGTGCTGCGGCACTACATCGACCACAGTGGCACCGACGAGGATGCCGCCCACGAGATCTACCACGACGACGCCGTCCTGGAGTTCCCGCAGTCCGGCGAGCGTTTCGAGGGCGTGGCGAACTTCCGGGAGTGGCGGCGCGCGTACCCGGCCGACGTCGAGCTGGAGGTGGTGCGGGTGCGTGGCGGCGGCGACGCCTGGGTCGCCGAACTGCGCATCCGGTACGACCAGGGGGAGTGGCGCCCCGCGGTCGACATCCTGGAGTTCCGTGGCGACAAGGTCGCCCACGAGACGATCTACGTCACCGAGGGTTTCGCGGCGCCCCAGTGGCGGTCCCGGTGGCGCAGCACCCCGCCCCGCGAGAAGTGAGTCGCGGAGCGGCCCGGCTATGGTCAGCGCGATGACCGACCGCCCGCTGCTCTTCCTCGACGTCGACGGACCGCTCATTCCGTTCGGCGGGCACCGGCCCACCCCGACCTCCGGGACGGGCAATCCACTGCTGGCCCGCCTGGATCCCCGGCACGGCACGCGGCTCTGGGCGTTGCCCTGCGACCTGGTCTGGGCGACGACCTGGCTGGCGGAGGCCAACGACGTCGTGGGCCGCCGCCTCGGCCTGCCCGAGCTGCCGGTGGTCGAGTGGCCGGAGGCCGACGGGGCGGGGGACGGCCTGCACTGGAAGACCCGGGCCCTGCACGAGTGGGCGGCGGGGCGACCGTTCGTCTGGGTGGACGACGAGATCCGCGCGACCGACGGCGCCTGGCTGGCGGCACACCATCCGGCACCGGTCCTGGCCTACCGGGTGGATCCCCGGCGGGGTCTCACCGACGCGGACTACGCCGTCATCCGGGAGTGGCTCACCGGGTGATGCGGGGCCCCGCGCGCCTGCGGGGCCCCGCGTGGCGTCAGCGGCCCTGGAGAGACCTGACGTTGTCGCCGAAGGTCCAGCCCTTCGAGCCGTCCCAGTTGACGGACCAGGTCATCAGCCCCTTGAGGCCGCCCCGGTAGGTGTTCCACGCCTGCGCCACCAGCGACGGGCTCAGGTACCCACCGCCGGCCCCGCTCTGCGCCGGCAGCCCGGGGACCTGCTTGTCGTACGGGACGCGGATGGTGGTGCCCTGCACGACCAGGCCGGTGTTGAGGCAGTCGGTCTGGACGACGAAGCCCTGCACGGTCCCGGCCGGGTACGAGTCGCCGGCGCAGCCGTACATCGAGCCGTTGTAGTACTGCATGTTCAGCCACCAGAGCCGGCCGTTGTCGGCGTACTTCTTGATGATCGGCAGGTACGCGCCCCAGATCGAGCCGTAGGTGACGCTGCCGCCGGTGACGTACGCGGTCTCGGGGGCCATGGTGAGCCCGAAGCCGGCGGGCATCTGGGCCAGCACGCCGTCGATGATCCGCACCAGGTTGGCCTGGGAGGTGGAGAGCTGGGTGATGTTCCCGCTGCCGGTGAGCCCGGTCTCGATGTCGATGTCGATGCCGTCGAAGTTGTAGCGCTTGAGGATCGGTACGACGGTGGCGACGAACCGGTCGGCGACGGCGCTGGAGCCGAGGTCGATGCCGGCGGTCGCGCCGCCGATCGACAGCAGGACGGTCAGGCCGGCGGCCTTGGCCTGGCACACCTCGGCCGGGGTGGGCACCTTGACGCCGGCGTCCATGCCGTCCTCCCAGAGCACGGTGCCGTCGGAGCGGATCACCGGGAACGCGGCGGTGACCACGTTGTAGCCGTGGGCGGTGATCCGGGAGTCGGTGATCGGGATCCAGCCCATGCCGGGGTGGACGCCGTTGGCCGCGCCGTCCCAGTTCTCCCAGTAGCCCTGGAGCACCTTGCCGGCGGGCCGCGACTTCAGCGCGCAGGTGGTCCCGCCGGGCGGCGGCGTGGTCGGGGTGGGGGTGGGCGTCGGGGTGGGGGTGGGCGACGCCGTGGGGGAGGTGGTGGGCGTGGGGGTGGGCGAGGGCGGCTTCGTGGTGGGGGTCGGTGACGGGGTGCCGGCGCCGCAGGCGCCGAGGTCGCTCCAGAGCGCCGGTGTGGCCGGTGGGGTCCAGCCCGCGCCGGCGGGCGGCGTGTGGGTGACCAGCGCCTGGTAGAGCCGGTTGGCGTAGGTGGCCCGGCTGCCCGCGGTCCAGGTCACTCCCTCGGCCCAGGCCGGCACGCCCGCGCAGGAGACCAGCGCGGTCTCCGCGGCGGAGGCGGCCAGACCGGTGGCGGCCGGCAGGGCGGTGGGTACGGCAAGCAGCAGGGCGCCGCCGAGCACGGCGGTCAGCCGTCGTCGAAGTCGCATGACATACCTCCTCATCGATGCGCCGGAGGCTAGCAGTTAACTTTGTTAAATGTAAATGCGCAGTAGTCTGTCAGCACTTGGTTCACGGCGTGAAGCAGGCCGCCGGGTGCGGCCGGGAGAGGACGGCGGCGGACGTGGACGCCAGACGCACCACCGTGCGCGACATGCGTCGTGCCAACCGGTCGGTCCTGCTCACCCGGATCTGGCTGGACGGCCCGCTGAGCCGGCACGAACTGGGGCAGTCCACCGCGCTCAGCCTGGCCAGCGTGAGCAACCTGGTCGGCGAGATGATCGCCGAGGGCCTGGTCGAGGAGGCCGGCTCGGTCGAGTCCGACGGCGGCCGCCCCCGGGTGCTGCTCCGGGTCGCCCCCGGCTACGGCTACCTGGTCGGCGCCGACGTCGGCGAGACCCGGGTGCAGGTCGAACTCTTCGACCTCGCCATGACCGCCCTGGCCAAGGCGGAGTACCCGATCGCGGCCGCCGAGCCCGACCCCGGACAGGTCACCGATCACCTGCTGCACGGTCTCGCCGCGGTGGTCGAGCAGGCCGGCGTCGACCCGGGCGCGGTGCTCGGCTTCGGCGTCGCCGTCTCCGGCACCGTCGAGCGCACCGCCGACGCCGTGGTGCACGCGCAGACCCTCGGCTGGGACGGCGTGCCGCTCGGCGCCATGCTGCGCGCCGGCACCGACATCCCCGTGCACATCGACAACGGCGCCAAGACGCTCGGCCAGGCCGAGATGTGGTTCGGCGCCGGGCGCGGCGTCCGGCACGCGGTCGTCGCCCTGGTCGGCTCCGGCGTCGGGGCCTGCGTGGTGGCCGACGGCGTGGGCTACCGCGGCGCGCACAGCAGCGCCGGCGAGTGGGGCCACACCACCATCGTGTACGGGGGCCGACGCTGCCGCTGCGGCAACCTCGGTTGCCTGGAGGCGTACGTCGGGGCGGAGGGGGTGCTGGACCGGTTCCGGCAGGCCAACCGGGGCCGGCCGGCGGCCGGCGGCGACGAGGAGAGCGCCTTCGGCGAGCTGCTCCGCGCCAGCAGCCGCACCGCGGCCAAGGTGCTCGACGAGACGGTCGGCTACCTCGGCGCCGGGGTGGCGAACCTGGTGAACCTCTTCAACCCGGAGCGGGTGGTGCTCGGCGGCTGGGCCGGCCTGGCCCTGGGCGAGCGCTACCTGCCGCAGATCCGCGAGGTCACGGCGCGGCACGCGCTGCGCCAGCCGTACGCCCAGACCTCGATCGAGCTGTGCCGGCTCGGACCGGACGCGGTCGCGATGGGCGCCGCCACCCTGCCGATGGCCCGGCTGCTGCGCGACGGCGGTGTGCCGCGCGAGCCGGCCGCCCGGGTGGTCCCGGCGCCGGCGCGGCCGGCGCGGCGGCCCCGGACGCGGACCCGCTGAGCCACCGGACCCGCTGAGCCACCGGACCCGCTGAGCCACCGGGCCGGCGGTGGGAGCGCCGCCGGCCCGGCCCCGGCTCAGGACGGGAGGCTCCACTTCTGGTTGGCGCCGTTGGTGCAGCTCCAGATCTGCGTCCTGGTGCCGTCGGCGGAGGTGTTGCCGATGACGTCCAGGCACTTGTTCGCCTGCGGGTTCACCAGGTCCCGTGCGGCCGTCCACACCCACTGCTGTGCGCCGGTGCCGTTGCACGTCCACAGCTGCACCCGCGTGCCGTTGGCGGTCCCACCGCCGGAGACGTCGAGGCACTTGCCCAGCGACCGGAGAGTTCCGTCGGCCCCCCGCGTCCACTGCTGGTTCGGGGTGCCCGCGCAGCTCCAGATCTGGATCGGCGTGCCGTTGGCGGTGTTGCTGTTGGTGACGTCGAGGCACTTGCCACCGATGCCGGTGATCTGCCCGGTCGGCGGACCGGACTGGGTGCCGGACCAGGTGAAGGTGGCGGTGGTCCGGGCCGGCAGGGTGTAGGTGAAGGACTGCCCGCCCCAGACCACCTTCACCGAGCGGGACGAGGTGCTGCCGTTGTGCGCGATGAGCGCCTTGGACCCGTCCGCGTTGCGGTACGCGACGTTCGGCACGCTGCTGTTCGCGGTGGAGTCGATCCGGTACGCCCCGGGCTTGACGAACTTCGTCAGGTGCCCGGTGGTGTAGTACTCGATGGTGTAGTCGACCTGTCCGGCCCGCGCGTCTCCTTCGTGCACGGTGATCAGCCCGGTGCAGGTGCCGCAGCCGCCGTTGTGCGGGCCCATGTTCTGGTTGACCGCGAGGCTCCACTTGACCAGGCTGCCGCTCCAGTTCCGGGCGTAGTTCACGATGTCGGCCAGGTCCTCGTTGTGCTGGTTGGTGATCCAGGTGCCGCCGGAGTGCTCGGTGCTGAACTGCGGCACGGTCGGGTACTGGTTGTGGACCTGCGTGCCCACGGTGGGGCTGCCGAAGTAGCCGTGCCACGCGATGCCGCCGAAGAGCGGATCGGTGCGGACGCCGCTGTCGGCGAGCAGCACGGCGCCGAAGTTGCCGTAGTCGCCGTAGTTGAAGTCGTGCACCAGCACCTTGCTGGAGATGCCGGCGGTGCGGAACTCCGGGTAGACGAAGTTCTTGGTCAGGTTCACCAGGTTGGCGGAGGTCCAGGCCATGCCCGGGTAGTTCATCGCGGTGGGGTTGCTCGCCTGGCAGCAGTTCGGTTCGTTCTGCACCGAGACGTAGTCGACCGGCACGCCGCGGGCCGCGTACGCCTGAATGGTCTTGACGAGGTACTGGGCGTAGGTGGCGTAGTACTGCGACCTGAGCGAGCCCATCTGGTCCATCCGGCCGTTGGTCTTCATCCAGCCGGGCGCGCTCCACGGCACGACCTTCACTCGCAGCGCCGGGTTGAGCTGCTTGGCCTGCGCAGTGAGCAGCTCCACGTCCGTGTTGTAGCCGTTGACGCCGAAGTCGCTCAGATCGCAGCAGGTGTCGTCGAGGGAGATCATGCCGGGGCGGGACAGGTCGGAGGCGCCGACCGGGTTGCGCACGAACGACAGGCCGATGCCGTCGGTGGGGCTGAACAGCTTGCGCATCACGTCGTCCCGGGTGGCGGCGGTGACCGGCCCGCCGCGCAGCAGGTACGCGGTGGTGTCGGTGATCGACGCGCCGCCACCCTCGAATGGCTGGTAGCTGGTGTTCTCGTTGACGGTGATGGTGTACGTGGCGGCGGGACTGCTGGCGGCGAAGCTGAGCGGGTTCTGCGGTTGCAGACCGCGGGTGACCGTCCGCCCGCCGCTGTCGGAGGTGGTGGTGAGCCAGACGTTGACGGTCTCGCCGGCGGCGTGCGCGGCCGACGGTGGGGACAGGGCGAGGGCGCCGGCCGACAGGCAGAGCGCCAGCGCCGCGCGGCTGGCGCGGCTGGCGGTGGTGGGGGATCGGGTGGAGGACACGGATGCCTCCCTTCGGAGCTTTCTCGACATCCGCGAAGGAGAGAACGCCTCACACCCGTTTTCGTCAAGGCATAGAAGTATGCTTGTGTCAAGTGGTGAAAAACCCTCGCCACCTGCGTATATGGACAGGTCGGGGCAACCGCCCGGAAGGTTCCGGCGCGGTTGCCCCGAGCGGTCCGCTCAGCGCTCCCCGCGCACCCGGCGGACGGTGTCGCGGTACCAGTGCGCGCTGCGCTTCGGCGTGCGCCGCTGGGTGTCGTAGTCCACCCGGACGATGCCGAAGCGCTTGTCGTAGCCGTACGCCCACTCGAAGTTGTCCAGCAGCGACCAGGCGAAGTAGCCGCGCACGTCCGCGCCGGCCTGCCGGGCCCGGGCCACCGCCCGCAGGTGCTCGGCCAGGTACGCCACCCGGTCGTCGTCGGCCACGAACCCGTCGGCGTCCGGCTCGTCGTCGAAGGCCGCACCGTTCTCGGTGATCACCATGGGCACGCCCGGGTAGTCCCGGTGCAGCCGGACCAGCAGCTCGGTGAAGGAGTCCGGCACGATCTCCCAGTCCATGGCGGTACGAGGCAGGTCCCGGCGGACCACCCGGCGCACCGGCCGCCCGTCGTCGTCCCGCTCCCGGCCCTGCTCGTCCACCCCGGAGTGCACCTGCCCGAAGTAGTAGTTCACCCCGAGCACGTCGATCGGCGCCGAGATGATCTCCAGGTCACCCTCCTCGACGGGGATGCGCACCCCCTCGGCGGCCAGGTCGGCCACCACGTCCTCCGGGTACGCGCCGCGGAACACCGGGTCCAGGTAGAGCCGGTTGCCCAGCCCGTCGGCGGCCCGGGCCGCGTCGCGGTCGGCCGCGCTGTCGGTGGCCGGGTCGGCGGTGGACAGGTTGACCGTGAGACCCAGCTCGATCGGGGTGGCCGCCGCGGCGCGCAGCCGCTGCACCGCCAGCCCGTGACCGAGCAGCAGGTGGTGCGCGGCGGCGATCCCGTCACCCAGGTCGCGCCGCCCCGGGGCGTGGAGGCCGTACGCGTACCCGAGCATCGCCGAGCACCACGGCTCGTTCAGCGTGGTCCAGGTCTTCACCCGGTCACCGAGGGCGGCGAAGACCAGCTCCGCGTAGTCGGCGAAGCGGTAGGCGGTGTCCCGGTTCGGCCAGCCGCCCGCGTCCTCCAGCTCCTGCGGCAGGTCCCAGTGGTAGAGCGTCACCCACGGGTCGAGCCCGCGGCCGAGCAGCTCGTCCACCAGCCGGTCGTAGAAGGCCAGCCCGGCCGGGTTCGCCGGCCCGCGCCCGCCCGGCTGCACCCGCGGCCACGCCACCGAGAACCGGTAGGTGTCCAGCCCCAGGTCGGCGATGAGCGCGACGTCCTCCGGCATCCGGTGGTAGTGGTCGCAGGCCACGTCGCCGTGGTCGCCGTTGGCCACCGCGCCCGGGACGCGGCAGAAGGTGTCCCAGATCGACGGCGTCCGGCCGTCCTCGGCCACCGCGCCCTCGATCTGGTACGACGAGGTCGCCACCCCCCACCGGAAGGTCGGCGGGAGGGTGTCGATCGGGTCGGCCTGCCCGGCGCTGATCGGGCGGGTGAGGTCGGTGTCCATGGTTCTCCTCGCGGTAGCGGGTCGTTCGGTCGGACGGAGGGTGGGGGTCAGCGGGGGGCGGCGACCGGGTGCAGCCAGCAGGCGACATCCCGGCCCGGCTCGGCGGCGCCCAGGGCCGGCACCTTCTTGTCGCACGGGTCGAACGCTTTCGGACAGCGCGGGTGGAACGCGCAGCCCTCCGGCATGGCCCGCAGGTCCGGCGGGGAGCCGGGGATGCCGGTCAGCTCGCGGCGGGGGCCGCGCAGCGCCGGGAAGGAGTGCAGCAACCCCTCGGTGTACGGGTGCAGGGCCCGCCGGTACAGCTGCGCGGCGGGCGCCTCCTCGACGATCCGGCCGCCGTACATGATGGCGATCCGATCGGAGAACTCGACCAGCAGCGACAGGTCGTGGGTGATGAACAGGACCGCGAAGCCCAGCCGCTCCCGCAGCTCGGCGAGCTGGCCGAGGATCTGCCGTTGCATCACCACGTCCAGGGCCGTGGTCGGCTCGTCCATGATGACCAGCTGCGGCTCCAGTGCCAGCGCCATGGCGATCATCACGCGCTGCCGCATGCCGCCGGAGAGCTGGTGCGGGTAGCTGTCCAGCCGGTCGGCGGCGATGCCGACCAGGCGCAGCAGGTCCCGGGCCCGGGCCAACCGGCCCGCCGGCGTGCTCTTCGGCTCGTGCGCCTTGATCACGTCGAGCAGCTGGGTGGAGACCTTGTGCACCGGGTTGAGCGAGTTCATGGCGCCCTGGAAGACGATCGACGTCTCCGCCCAGCGGAACTGGCGCAGCTGCGCCGGGCTCAGCGTCAGCACGTCCACGGGCGGGCCGTCGACCGGGTGGTAGACCACCTGGCCGCCGCTGACCACGCCGGGCGGCGGCAGCAGCCGGGTCAGCCCGTACGCCAGCGTGGACTTGCCGCTGCCGCTCTCCCCGGCCAGCCCCAGCACCTCGCCGCGGTGCAGGGTCAGGTCGACGTCGCGGACGGCGTGCACGGCCGCGTCGCCGAGCCCGTAGTCGACCCGCAGCCCACGGATCTCCAGCACCGGATCGGTCACTTGAGCCCTCCTTCGTTCGCGACTGCGGGGCTCCGCTCCGCTGCACTCCTCGCGCTCACGGTGCGACCTCCTCTCGGGGGGCCGGCGCCGCACGGGACGTCGGGGCCAGCACGGGGGTGAAGCCGACCCGCATGCGTACGGTGCGGCCGTCGGCGGTGCGGATCCGGGTCCTGCCGGCGCTGCGCAGCCGGGGGCTGACGAACTCGTCGATGCCGAAGTTGATCAGGGCGAGGGCGGTGCCGAGCACCGCGATGGCCAGCCCGGCCGGCACGAACCACCACCAGGCGCCCTGCGCGAGGGCCTGCTGGCCCTGCGCCCAGAACAGGATGGTGCCCCAGTTCCAGGACGAGATCGACGAGATGCCGATGAACGCCAGGGTGATCTCCGACATGACCGCGAAGATGACCGTGCCGACGAAGCCGGACGCGATGATCGCGGTGAGGTTCGGCAGGATCTCGAACAGGATGATGCGCCAGGTCCGCTCGCCGGTGGCCCGGGCCGCCTCGACGTAGTCGCGCCGCCGCAGCGACAGCGTCTGGGCGCGCAGCACCCGAGCGCCCCACGCCCACGAGGTGAACCCGATGATGAGCGCGACCAACGTGTCGCTGGCCTGCTCGACGATCGACGTGACGATGATGATCAGCGGCAGCGCCGGGATGACGAGGAACACGTTGGACAGCGCCGACAGGCCCTCGTCGGCCACCCCGCCGATGTAGCCGGCGGTCACGCCGATGAGGATGGACAGGATCGTCGCCAGCACGCCGGCGACCAGGCCCACCACCATGACGCTGCGCGCGCCGACCAGGATCTGGCTGAAGATGTCCTGACCGAGGTGGGTGGTGCCGAACCAGTGCCGCAGCGACGGCGCCTGGAGCACGTCGGCGCTGCGCGCGTCCGGGTCGTACGGCGCCACCCACGGCCCGATCACCGCGAAGAGGCAGTAGACGGCCAGGATGACCAGGCCGGTGGCGGCCTTGGCGTTGGCGACGAACCGGAACCGGCGCCGCTTCGCCCGGCCCGGCGCGGCCGACGGCTGGGCCATCGCCCCCTGGCCGGGGATGACCTGCTCGATGCTCGACGGTGAGATGGTCATCGCTCAGCTCTTTCGGGTCCGCGGGTCGAGAAGCAGGTACGCGACGTCGGCGAGCAGGTTCGCCACCAGCACGGAGATCGTGATGATCAGGAAGATCCCCTGCATGAGCGGGTAGTCCTTGTAGCCGACCGCCTGGAAGAGCTGGAAACCGAGACCCGGGTAGGAGAACACGATCTCCACGAGCAGCGTGCCGCCCACGATGAACCCGAGCGACAGGGCGAAGCCCGACACGTTGGGCAGCAGCGCGTTGCGGGCCGCGTAGCTGAGCGCCACCCGGCGCTCCGACAGCCCCTTCGCGTGGGCGACGGTGATGTAGTCCTCCGACGAGACCGTGACCATCATGTTGCGCATGCTGAGGATCCAGCCGCTCATCGAGGAGACCAGGATGGTCGCCGCGGGCAGGACGCTGTGCTTGATCGCGCTGGGGATGAAGTACGCGTCGAACGCCGGCACGAGGCCCGCCTCGTAGCCGCCGGAGGACGGGAAGAAGCTCCCCGGCCCGGTGAACACGGCGATGGCGACGAGGCCCAGCCAGAAGTACGGGATCGAGGACAGGAACGTCGTGGCCGGCAGCAGCCCGTCGACCCAGGAGCCGCGCCGCCAGCCGGCGCCGACGCCCAGCGCCGTGCCCAGGAGGAAGCTGATGATCGTGGTGATGCCGACCAGGCCCACCGTCCACGGCAGGCTGTCGCCGATCACCGTCGACACCGGCGTGGGGAAGAAGGTGAACGACAGCCCGAGGTCGCCGTGGAGCAGCTGCCCCCAGTAGTCGAGGTACTGCTGCCAGATGTTCTCGTGCGCGTCCAGCCCGAACAGCACGCGCAGCGACTGGATGGCGTCGGCGCTGATCCGGCCCTGGTTGCGGGAGATGAGCGACTGCACCGGGTCGCCCGGGACGAGCCGCGGGATGAAGAAGTTGAGCGTGATGGCCGCCCACGCCGTGAACAGGTAGAAGGCCGTGCGTTGCAGGAGGAATCTCATCGTGCCTCCCCGAGGGTGGCGGTGCCGTCCCGCTCGACCGCCGGCGGGGGCGGTGACACGGCCGGGTCGGCGTCGGGCGCGGCGGAGCCGGGGGCGTCGGCGGCGACGGTGTCCGGGTCGTAGAGCCAGCAGGCCGCCCAGTGGCCGGGCCGGTCGCCGATGTCCAGGCGCGGCGGCAGGTCGGTCGTGCAGCGCCGCATGGCGTGCGGGCACCGGGGATGGAACCGGCAGCCGGCGGGCGGGGCGATCAGGCTCGGCGGCTCGCCCTGGCCCCGGTCCTTCCCGGCGGCCGTGTCGACGCCGGCGCCGTCGCCGGTGATGCGCTCGGGATCGGGCGCCGAATCGGTGAGCAGCCGGGTGTACGGGTGGGCCGGGTGCTGGGTGACGGTCTCGCTGTCGCCACCCTCCACCATCCGGCCCGCGTACATCACGATCGTCTCGTCGGCGAAGTAGCGGGCCGAGGCGATGTCGTGGGTGATGTAGAGGATCGCGATGTTGAGCCGGTCCTTGAGGTCCTGCAGCAGGTTGAGCACGCCGAGGCGGATCGACACGTCGAGCATCGAGACCGGCTCGTCGGCGAGGAGCACCTCCGGGTCGGCGCCGAGCGCCCGGGCGATGGCGACGCGCTGCCGCTGGCCGCCGGACAACTCGTGCGGGAACGCGTCCAGGTAGCGCTCGGGCGGGGTGAGGCTCACCCGGGTGAGCAGCCTGCCGAGGGCCGCCTCCAGGTCCTCGGCGCCGTGCCCGGCGTTGCCGTGGATCCGCAGCGACCGGGTCAGGTGGTAGCGGACGGTGTGCACGGGGTTCAACGAGGCGAACGGGTCCTGCAGGATCAGCTGGACCCGCCGCACGTACGCCCGGAACGGCCGGCCGCCGCGCACCCGGGTCGAGGTGCCGTGCAGGCGGATGTCGCCGGCGGTGCGGGGGTAGATCTGGGCCAGCAGCCGCGCCACCGTGGACTTTCCGGAGCCGGACTCTCCGACCAGCGCGGTCACCCGGCCGCGGCGCAGCGCGAACGACACGTCGTCGACGGCGTGCACCACGGCCGGCGTCCGGGAGAAGAGGTCACGCAGCCGCCTGCGGACGGGGAAGTGCTTGGTCAGGCCGACGGCCTCCAGCACCACCTCGTCGACCGGCGCCGCCGCGCTCTCGCTCAACGTCATGCCGAGTTCCTGTCTGAGCGTGGGGTGCGCCTCCCCGGCCGGCCGGTGGCCGGCCGGGGAGGCGGTTGGCCAGGTCAGCCGTTGGCGGGCTTGAGGTGCAGGACCACGTCCAGCGCGTTGGGCTGGGTGGGCTGCATGGCGCCGTACGGGTTCGAGTCGTCCGGCCAGCCGGTCCAGTTCTTCGTGCTGTACGCGCCGCCGATGTTGTCCGCGCCGACCGGGATCATCGGCATCTGGTCGACGAAGATCTTCTGCAGCGTGTTCAACGCGGTGGTGCGCGCGGCGTCGTCGGTCGCGTTCGCGTAGGCGACCAGCGCGTCGGTCGCCGCCTTGTTGTTGAAGCGGCCGAAGTTGCCGGCGGGGGAGGCGGTGCCGATCGGCTTGAGCTGCCGACCGTCCATGATCGTCCGGTAGATGTCGTACGGCGTGGCGCCGCCCTCGGTCCACCGGAAGGTCGCCTCGAAGTTGCCCTGCTCGACGTTGCGGAACCAGGCGTCCTGGTTGGCCTTGTCGACCGTGGCCGCGATGCCGATCTTCGACAGGTTGTCCTTCACGATCTCCAGGCTGGTCTGGTAGTCGGACCACCCGGCCGGGTCGGTCAGCTTGACGGTGACGGGCTTGCCGGTCTTGTCCTTGAGGGTGTTGCCCTCCAGCTTGTAGCCGGCGCCGGTCAGCAGCGCCTTGGCGCCCTCGACGTCGACCTTGTGCTCCTGGCCCTTGAACTCCGGCGCGACGAACGAGTCACCGGCCGGGCTGGGCAGGCCGGTCACGCTCTTCACCTGCGGGTGGAAGTAGCCGGCCTCGGCCGTGGTGAAGATGTCGGCGCGGTCGATGACCATGTTCATGGCGCGGCGCAGCGCCGGGTCGTCGAAGGGCTTCTTCGTGGTGTTGAGGTAGAGGCCGTGGATGCCCAGGATCGCCGGCGCCCACACCTTGTGGTGCTCCTGGTCCTTGGCCACGAAGACGGCCTGGTAGTTGGGGATGAAGACGAAGCTCCACTCCGACTCGCCGTTGGCCAGGGCGGTGGTCTGCGCGCTGTTGTCCGTGTAGGAGGTGTAGCGCAGCTCCTTGACCTTCGGCGGGTCCTGCCAGTAGCCCTTGTCGCGCACCGACAGGGTCATGCTGGCCGGCGTGAAGGACTTCAGAGTGTACGGGCCGCTGCCGACCGGCTGCTTGACGGTGTCGGTCGTCGGGTCGCTGATCTTCTCCCAGATGTGCTTGGGCACGATCGGCACCCGCCACAGCACCTTCTGCTGGTTGACGAACTGCGGGCTCTCCATCTTGATGGTGACTTCGTTGCCGCTGGCCGTCGCGTCCGTGTAGGGCACGCCCTGGTCGTTCAGCGCCGGGTACTTCTTCACCAGGTTGTAGGTGAAGGCGACGTCCTCGGCGGTGACCTTCTGCCCGTCCGACCAGGTGGCGTTGTCCCGGATGGTGACCTTCACCGAGGTGTAGTCCGACGACCACTCGGCCTTGGTCGCCAGCCACGGCTTGAACGGGTCGGCCGGCTTCACCGGGTTCCACATCATCAGCGGCTCGAAGATCTGCCAGCGGTAGCCCAGCGAGGCCGCGGCGGACGTGGTGAGGAACGGGTTGTTGTTCTCGGCCTGCGGCCCGTTCGGCATGCCGATGTTCAGCACCGTCGCCGCCTGGCCGTTCTTCTTGTTGGCGTTCGGGCTGTCGCCGCACGCGGCGACGCCGGTGGCCATCGCGCCGGCCAGCGCGACGGCCAGGAGTTGCCTTCTTCTCATGGAGGTCTCCCTCGGTGCTCCCGCAATCCTGGAGCGGGATGTGGTGGATGGAGGGTGTGCGGTGTTACCACCGGTGGGCGGGCGCCCGCCGGTGCGGGTGGTGCTACAGCGGTGGCGAGGTCAGGTGGCGCCGGTCGACGCGCGGACGGTGAAGCTGGTGGGGATGACGGTCGGTGTGCCGGGCAGCGGCGTCCCGCCGAGGTGGGCGATGAGGGTCCGGGCGGCGACCGCCCCCATCTCCCGCAACGGCTGGCGCACAGAACTCAGCGGTGGATGGGTGTGCCCGGCCAGCGGCAGGTCGTCGAAGCCGACCACCGCCACGTCCTCCGGGACCCGCCGGCCGGCGTCCCGCAGTGCCTGGAGCGCCCCGGCGGCGGAGAGGTCGTTGTGGGCGAAGACGGCGTCGAACGGCACGCCCTCGGCGAGCAGGCGTTCCACCGCCGCCCGCCCGCACTCGAAGGTGAAGTCGCCCTCCACGACGAGGGCGGGGTCGATGGGCTGGCCGGCGTCGGCGTAGCCGTCCGCGAAGCCGGCGAGCCGTTCCCGGGTGCAGCCGAAGCGGCGCAGCCCGGTGACGACCAGCGGCCGTTTCCGACCGTGCGCCAGCAGGTGCGCCGCCGCGGCCCGGGCGCCGGACTCGTTGGTGGTGCGGACCGACGGGAAGCCCGGCTGGTGGCCGCGGTCGTCGATGAGGATGACCGGCAGGCCGCGCTCGTGCAGCTCGGTGATGTAGTCGAGGGTGCCCTCCGGCTCGACCACGAGCAGGCCGTCGAAGGACTTCGCGGAGACCTGGGAGGCGAACCGCCGCATCGACTCGTCGCCGTGGGTGCAGGTGAACAGCAGCATGCCGTACCCCTCGGCCTCGACCACGTCGGCCGCGCCCTGGAGCACCTCGCCCATCCAGGGCCAGGTCAGGGCGGGCACCAGCATGCCGACCACCCGGGTGCGTCCGCGGGCGAGCCCGACCGCGCGGGCGCTCGGCACGTAGCCGAGGGCGTTGATGACGGCGCGGACCCGGTCGGCGGTGCGGACGTGCACCTCGCCCTTGCCGTTGAGCACCCGGGAGACCGTCGTCTTGCTCACGCCGGCCCGGGTGGCGACGTCGGCGATGGTGATCGGCACGTGACGCTCCCGGGTCGAAGGGGTGAGGCGGGCGTTTCGGAACCGGTTGCGGAAGCGGTTCCGTCGCAGTCAACCGAAGTGGCGACGGTCACGTCAATAACAGGCAGGTAACGAAACATGGCTAAGTTCGAAACATGAAAAAAGTGCCTCTGGACAACGCGACCAATCGACGTTGTGAGCAGCGTCGATGCGAGGAAACCGGGTCGCCCCGGGGGCAGGCGGCACCTACCGTGGGCCGATGACCCAACCGCCGCCGGTGTGGCTGCTGGACGTGGACGGCGTGGTCAACGTGGCGCGCCCGGGGTGGGGCGGACCACCCCGCCGAAGCCTGGTGTGGGCCGACTCCGAGGCGGCCGGCTACCAGGTCCGCTGGGCGCCGCCGCTGACGGACCGGATCCGCGCCCTGCACCGCGCGGGCGTGGTGGAGGTGCGCTGGTGCACCACCTGGTGCCCGGACGCCGGAGAGTTGGAGCGGCTGTGGGGGCTCCCGCCGCTGGTGCGCTCGCTCGACGCCGACCCGATGCCGCGCGGGTCCGCGTGCTGGCCCCTGAAGCTGGCCGCCGCGCGGGCCGTGCTCGCCGCCGGACGGCGTCTGGTCTGGACCGACGACGAGGCGCTGCCCGCCGCCGGTCCGGATCGGGACGCGCTGACCGCCGAGGGGCGGGCCCTGCTGATCGCGCCCCGCCCTTCGCGCGGCCTCCAGCCGGCCGACCTGGACCGGATCGCCGCCTTCGCCGCCGGCTGACGTCCGCCCGGGGGATCGCGCCGGTGGGGTCAGGCCGGCCGGGTGCGGGCGTAGACGTCGCCCGAGTTGGCCTCGTGCGGCAGCCCCCGCAGGTACGCCGCCACCTCGCCCGCCGGCCGCCACCCGGGCAGGGCGAATGCCATCTCGTCGCCGAGCGCGACGGTGAAGTCGGTGAAGCCCAGCGCGGTGAGCCGGTCCAGGCAGCGCGCGGCCAGGTCCCGGGCGATGGTGGTGAACTCGAACGACAGTGCCGGCAGTGGCCGGCTCAGCCCGGCCAGCACGGCGTCCTCGAAGCCCTCCACGTCGATCTTCACGAAGGCCGGCACGCCGTGCGCCGCGATGAGGGTGTCGAGTGTCGTGCCGGCCACCTCGATCTCGGCGTCCCACACCTCGTGTGCCCAGCCGCCGGCTCCGTCCGCGGCGCGCAGGAAGCCGGTCGACGCCGTGGAGATCGTGGGGTTGGCCGAGTTCACGTGCAGGCGCACCGGCCCGGTGCGCGCCCCGCACGCCGCCTCCACCACGGTCACCCGGTCGTCGTCGGAGTAGAGGGCCCGCAGGGCCCGGGTGCAGAGCGGCTGGGGCTCGACGGCCACCACCCGGGCGCCCAGCCGCCGGAAGCTGCCGAGCCGGTCGCCCACGTGGGCGCCCAGGTCGAAGACCAGGTCGTCCGGGCGGACGAGGGGGGCGTAGAACGCGTCCATGGCCGCCTCGCGGGCCGGGTCGCCGTAGTACGCCTCCAGCGAGCGGAGCAGGCCCGACATGGTGGGATCCGCCTTGAGTGCCTCGATCACCCCGTTATGACCGCCCACCACTCCGACCGTAGCCGCGCCAACGCCTACGTGAGCCTCATTCGGATGACCCGCGGCCTCAACCCAGCCTCCTAGGACGCGCTAGCGGTTGTGCCTCAGGCCTCGGACGCGACCTCGCCGACAAGGTCTCCAGAAAATTTCGTGGTGGGATGTCGAGAACCCGGACCCGGCTCCGTCCCCGCAGTGAACACGGCCACGACGGGCCGTACCGCACCGAGGAGAACATCATGGCCAAGTACCTGCTGCTGAAGCACTACCGCGGCGCGCCGGCGGCGGTCAACGACGTGCCGATGGACCAGTGGACGCCGGAGGAGGTCACGGCGCACCTGCGGTACATGCAGGACTTCGCCGACCGGCTGGAGGGCACCGGCGAGTTCGTCGACGGCCAAGCGCTCTCCCCGGAGGGCACGTTCGTCCGCTACGACGGCGAGGGGCGGCCGCCGGTCACCGACGGCCCGTTCGCGGAGACCAAGGACCTGATCGCCGGCTGGATGGTGATCGACGTCGACACGTACGAGCGGGCGATCGAGCTGGCCGGCGAGTTGTCCGCGGCTCCGGGCGCGGGCGGGAAGCCGATCCACGAGTGGCTCGAGGTGCGCCCGTTCCTGACGGCGCACCCGACCGTCACGGAGTGACGCACGGTGGACGAGGCCCTGCTGCGGACCCTCACCCCCACTGTGATCGGTGTCCTCGTCCGCCGCGGAGCTGACTTCGCGGCGGCCGAGGACGCCGTGCAGGACGCCCTGGTCGAAGCCGTACGCGGGTGGCCGGGCGACCCGCCGCGGGATCCGAAGGGCTGGCTGGTCGCGGTGGCCTGGCGCAAGTTCCTCGACGCCGCCCGCGCGGACACCTCCCGGCGGCGGCGCGAGGTGCGCGCCGAGGTGGAGCCGACGCCCGGGCCGAGCGAGGAGGCGGACGACACGCTCCAGCTGTACTTCCTGTGCGCGCACCCGTCCCTCACACCGGCTTCGGCCGTCGCACTGACCCTGCGCGCGGTCGGCGGCCTGACCACACGCCAGATCGCGCAGGCCTACCTCGTGCCGGAGGCGACGATGGCCCAGCGGATCAGCAGGGCCAAGCGGACCGTCTCGGGCGTCCGGTTCACCGAGCCCGGTGACGTCACCACGGTGCTGCGCGTGCTCTACCTGGTGTTCAACGAGGGCTACTCCGGCGACGTGGACCTCGCCGCCGAGGCCATCCGGCTCACCCGCGAGCTGGCGGCCAGGACCGACCACGAGGAGGTCGTCGGCCTGCTCGCGCTCATGCTGCTCCACCACGCCCGGCGTGCGGCACGGACCGGCCCCGACGGCCGGCTCGTGCCGCTGGCCGAGCAGGACCGCGGCCGGTGGGACACCCGCCTGATCGCCGAGGGCGTCGACGTGCTCCAGAGGGCCCTGGCCCGCGACCGCCTGGGCGAGTTCCAGGCCCAGGCCGCCATCGCGGCGTTGCACGCCGACGCCCGGACGGTCGAGGAGACCGACTGGGTGCAGATCGTCGAGTGGTACGACGAGCTGGTGCGCCTCACCGACAGCCCGGTGGCCCGCCTCAACCGGGCCGTCGCGGTCGGCGAGGCCGACGGTCCGCGGGCGGGGCTGGCCGCCCTCGCGAGGCTCGACCCCGACCTGCCCCGGTACGCCGCCGTGGCGGCCTACCTGCGGGAGCGCGACGGTGACCTGGCGGCCGCGGCGCGCCTCTACGCGGACGCGGCCCGGTCGGCGCCCAGCCTCCCTGAACGCGACCACCTCACGCGGCAGGCCGCACGGCTCAACGCGCGGCTGCGCGGCTAGCGGCGAGGGGCGCTCACGGCGTCTCGACGACCTCCTGGCCGAGCGGCCAGAGCGCGGCGGGGACGAGCTTGAAGTTGGCCACCCCGAACGGGATGCCGATGATCGTCACGCAGAGCGCGGCGCCGGCGAGGATGTGGGACAGGGCGAGCCACCAGCCGGCCAGCAGCACCCACAGCACGTTGGCCAGGCCGGAGGCGACCCCGGCGCCGGGCTTCGGCACGACGGTGCGGCCGAACGGCCAGAGCGCGTACGAGGCGAGGCGGAGCGAGGCCACTCCGAACGGGATGGTGATCACCAGCGCGAAGCAGATCAGGGCGGCCACGCCGTAGCCCAGGGCCAGGACGAAGCCACCGCCGAAGACGAGCCACAACAGGTTCAGCAGAAAGCGAAGCACGCTCCCATGGTGGCCACCGCCCGCAAGGTCAGCCCGTCCAGCCGGCCCGGCTGCCGCCGAGCCGGTGGCGCAGGGCGAGGTGGAGCGCCAGCCGCCGGTCCGGATCGTCGAGGGCGGCGCCGAACAGCTCCCGCAGTTGGCGCATGCGGTAGCGGACGGTCTGCGGGTGGCTGTGCAGGTCCTCGGCCACGGCCACCACCTGCCCCTGCCGGCGCAGCCAGCCGTGCAGCGTCTCGGCGAGGGCCCGGCGGGCGGCCGGCCGCAGGCCGGCCAGCGGGGCGAGGGCGGCGTCGGTGAGGTGGTCGGCCAGTCCCGGTTCCCAGCGCAGCAGCAGGGTGAGGAGGTGGTCGTCCCCGGCCACCGGGTCGCCCGGCAGCACGCCCTCCCGGCGCAACGCCAGGGCGCGCCCGGAGATCCGGTACGACAGCCGGGCCCGGCCCAGCGCCACGCTCGGCCCGAGCGCCGCACGCCGCCCGGCGAGGGCCTGGCGGGCCCGGTCCAGCCGGCCCGGCGTGCCCGGGTCGGGCAGCACGATCCGTACCACGTCGTCGATGACCGTGGCGATCGCGCCGCCGCCGATGGTGCGGCCCAGGTGTTCGGCGTCGTCCCCGTCGACGCTGAGCACGGCGACCGTCCGGGGCAGCGGCCAGCGGGCCGCGTCGGCGGCGGCGCGCAGCGCGGCGTCGGCCGGCGGTTGTGGCTGGACGAGCAGCGTGATGAGCCGCCGCCGGGTGGTGGCCCAGTCCTGCGCGGCGTCGCGCTGCTCGTCCAGGTATCCCTCGGCGGCGGCGCCGGCGAGTGCGTCGACGTAGCCGAAGAGCGCGCCGGCGACCACGTACAGGTCGGTGGGGGCGGGGCCGGCGGCCGTGGTGTGCGCGACCAGGAACGCCCACATCTCCCGGCCGCCGAGGGTGAGCACGGCGCGCAGCGCGTCGACCCGGTGCCCCTCCCGGTACTCGGTGCGGCCCAGCTCGTGGAAGACCGCCCGGGTGGCGGTCAGGTCGCGGGCCGGCTCGGCGACCGCGTCGACGAAGGCGTCCACGGCGGTCCGGACGCCGAGGGCCAGCCCGCGTCCCTGCCCGCCGGTGAGTGAGCGGCCCTGCGCCCGCATGGCGGCGCGGACGGTCTCCAGGATCCGCTCGTGCAGCGGGGCGCGCAGGCCGCGCAACTGCTCGCCGACCGCCGGCGCGAGGTGGGCGAGGCCGGGCTCGATGTCGAACAGGGTGTCGGCCATCGTCGGCTCCTTTTGTCATCGCGGTGACAAACCCGGTGGCGGATCTCGCACGCCCCGACCAAGGATTTTGGCATCCGGCTACGTACGGTCGGTGCCGTGGATAGCGATGTGATCGTGGTCGGGGCGGGGCTGGCCGGGCTGGTGGCCGCCGCCGAGGCGGCCGACGCCGGCCGCCGGGTGCTGCTGCTGGACCAGGAGCCGGAGCAGAACCTCGGCGGGCAGGCGTGGTGGTCGTTCGGCGGCCTGTTCCTGGTCGACTCGCCGGAGCAGCGGCGGATGGGCATCCGGGACTCGGTGGACCTGGCCTGGCAGGACTGGGCCGGCAGCGCCGCCTTCGACCGTCCCGAGGACCACTGGCCGCGCCGGTGGGCGGAGGCGTACGTGCACTTCGCGGCCGGCGAGAAGCGGGCCTGGCTGCGCGGCATGGGCCACCGGGTCTTCCCGGTGGTGAGCTGGGCCGAGCGGGGTGGGGGAGCGGCGCACGGGCACGGCAACTCGGTGCCGCGCTTCCACGTCACCTGGGGCACCGGTCCCGGTGTGGTCGAGCCGTTCGCCCGGCGGGTCCGTGCCGCCGCCGAGCAGGGCCGGATCCGGCTGCTGTTCCGGCACCGGGTCGACGAGCTGGTCACCAGCGGTGGCGCCGTCACCGGAGTGCGGGGCGCGGTGCTGGCCCCCGACGACGCCCCGCGCGGCCGGCCCACCTCCCGGACCGTGGTCGGCGACTTCGCGTACGGGGCGCAGGCCGTGATCGTCACCTCGGGCGGGATCGGGGGCGACCACGACCTCGTCCGGCGCGCCTGGCCGGCGCGGCTCGGCGCCCCGCCGGCCCGGATGGTCACCGGGGTGCCCGCGTACGTCGACGGGCGCATGCTGGCCGTCACCGAGACGGCCGGTGGTCAGGTGATCAATCCGGACCGGATGTGGCACTACACCGAGGGGCTGCGCAACTGGGACCCGGTCTGGCCGGGTCATGGCATCCGGATCCTGCCCGGACCGTCGTCGCTCTGGCTCGACGCGACCGGCGAGCGGCTGCCCGCACCGCTCTTCCCCGGCTTCGACACCCTCGCCACGCTGCGCCACCTGCGGGCCACCGGCCACGACTACAGCTGGTTCGTGCTCACCCAGAAGATCCTGGAGAAGGAGTTCGCGCTGTCGGGCTCCG
Source organism: Micromonospora sp. AP08 (assembly GCF_008085935.1). Classification (NCBI taxonomy): domain Bacteria; kingdom Bacillati; phylum Actinomycetota; class Actinomycetes; order Micromonosporales; family Micromonosporaceae; genus Micromonospora; species Micromonospora sp. AP08. The sequence continues at coordinate 136,129 of NZ_VSEZ01000002.1, read as the reverse complement.
AGCAGAACCCGGACCTGACGAATCGCAGCGTGCGGCAGGTGCTCCAGCGGGTCCGCCCCGGCGCGCCGGGGCCGGTGGAGGCGTTCAAGCGGCACGGCGCGGACTTCGTCGTGGCGGACGGCCTGCCGGAGCTGGTCGACGGGATGAACAAGCTGGCCGCCGAGAGCGGCGGGCCGCAGCTCGACGCCCTGGCGGTGCGCCGGGTCGTCGAGGCGCGGGACCGGGAGATCGCCCACCCGTTCGGCAAGGACGCCCAGCTGCACGCCATCCGCGGGGCCCGCCGCTACCGGGGCGACCGGCTGATCCGGGTCGCCACCCCGCACCGGCTGCTGGACCCCGCCGCCGGCCCGCTGATCGCCGTGCAGCTGCACGTGCTGACCCGCAAGACCCTCGGCGGCCTGCACACCGACCTGTCCGGCCGGGTGCTGCGCGCCGACGGCGAGCCCCTCGCCGGGGTGTACGCCGCCGGCGAGGTCGCCGGCTTCGGCGGCGGCGGGATGCACGGCTACAACGCCCTGGAGGGCACCTTCCTGGGCGGCTGCCTCTTCTCCGGCCGCACTGCCGGCCGCGCCGCCGCGGCGGCCGTCGGGTAGCCCGCTGACCGGTCGGAACCCCTGAGTCGGTCGGTTCCCGCGGGGCGGCGGGCCCCGGCCGGCTCGGGTCAGCGCCGGCCGGGTTCCGGTCGCGTCGCGAGCAGCCGCCTGACCTCCGCGGCGGCCGGGTGCGCCGGTGCGACGGCCAGGAAACGCCGCAGCGTGTCGTCCGCCTCGACGGAGCGGCTGTTCCGCTGCGCCAGCCCCAGCACCAGCAGGCCGTCGGGGGAGTCCGGCTCGCGGGCGAGCACGTCCCGGGCGGTTCGTTGCGCGGCGGCGCCGTCGCCGGACCGGAGCAGCGCGAACGCGAGGCGCAGCCGGACGCCGTCGTCGGGCCGGTCCCGCAGCGCCTCCTGGTACATCTGCGCGGCGGCGTCGTACCGGTCCTGCGTCTCCAGGTCGTGAGCGAGCTGGAGGGCGACCGCGACCGGGTCGGCCGGTGCCGGCCGGGCGGCCGGGTCGAGCCGGTCGGCGACGATCGCGACGGACGCCACGAGCGCCACCACGCCCACGGAGGCCGCCCGCCACGCCCGCCGCGCGCCCCGGGCGTCCGGTGCGCCGGGTGCGGCGACACCGGTCCGAGCGGAACCGGTCCGAGCGGAACCGGTCCGAGCGGAACCGGTCCGAGCGGAACCGGTCCGAGCGACAACGGGCCGGAGCGTCCGCAGGGCCGCGTAACCGCCGGCCAGCAACGCCAGCACGGGTACGACCCAGAGCAGCAGCCGGACCCCGCGGGCCGGTGGATCGGTCAGCACGTCGGCGCCGTACCGCTGGACGAACCACCGCCGGATCTCGGCGCGGTCCCGCCCCTGGGCGAGCTGGTCCGCCACCACCTGCCGCATCGCCGCCGCGATCGGTGACCGGGAGTCCGCCACCGACTCGCCCTGACAGGCCGGGCAACGCAGCCCGGCGGACACCGCCCGCACCGGGTCCTGCCGGCCGGGGTCCCCCGCCGACCGTGCCAGCGCCGCGCCGGCCGACGCGGCGAGCGTGACGAGCACGAGCGCCACCAGGGCGCGGCGCCACCTCATCCGGCCAGCAACGGCGCGATCCGCTGCTCCAGCCACTGGCGGGTCACCACCCCCTGCCGCCGGTCGACGAGCCGGCCGTCCCGGTCGACCACGAAGGTCTCCGGCACGCCCCGCACGCCCCACTCGACCGCCCGCGTGCCGTCGGGATCCGGCACCACGGTCAACCCGGTCGCGCCGGTCTCGTCGAGCAGCGCCCGGACCGCGTCGGCGCCGTCACGGATGTTCAGCCCGACCAGCCGGACGCCGCGCGGGGACCAGCTTCGCTCGGCGTCCACCAGCACCGGCAGCTCGTCCCGGCACGGGCCGCACCAGGAGGCGAACACGTTGACCACCACCACCTGGCCCCGGGCGTCGGAGAGCGCGAAGCGGCCACCGTCCAGGGTGGCGCCGGCCAGGGGCGGGGCGGGTCGGCCGGCCACCGCCGTGGCCGCGCCGGGACCCGGCGTGGCGGGGGCGCGCAGGCCGACCGCGATCAGGGCGCCGACGGCGACGGTGAGCGTGAGGACCGTCGCCGGCCCGAGGCGCAGCCATCCGGGGCGCCACGGCGACCGCCTCACGGCGCGGCTCCCGGTCCGACGGCCACCGGGGCGGGCCGCGGCCGGCCGGTGCGAGCGGCCGTCCGGATACGCGGGCGGGCGGTGGCGGCGGCCGCCAGCAAGCCGCTGGCGGCGGTCAGGGCGCCGCCGGCCCAGATCAGGCCGACGAGCGGGTTCACCGCGAGGCGTACGGTGGCGGTGCCGCTGTCCTCGGCGACGGCGAGCAGCGTGACGTAGGTGTCGCGCAGCGGCCCGGTGCCGATCGCGGGCACGGTGACGGCGGTGTCCCGGGCGGCCTGGTAGCGCAGCGCCGGCGTGATCGTCCGCGCGGGGCGGCCCGACGCGGTGAGCGCCAGCCGGGCCCGCACCGCCATGCTCCCGCTGCCGCCGGTCCGGTCCACCCCGACCAGCCGGACCGCGACGTCGCTGACCCGCAGGGTCTCGCCGACCCGCAGCGTCCGTTCGGCGTCGCGGCCGTACGCCGACGAGCCGGCGACTCCCACCGCGATCAGGGCGAGACCGGCGTGCGCGACGAGCCCGGCGAGCCGGGCGGGCCGGCGGTGCGGGCCGGGCCGGCGCAGCCGGTGCGCCAGGTCGCCGGCCAGTCCGGTGAGGACGAACCCGGCCGCGCCGAACGCGGTGAGCGCGGCCGGGCCGGGCCGGCTCAGCAGACCGACGAGGGCCACGGTGCCCAGGCCGGCGGCGGCCGGGACGACGAGCCGCGACAGCGCCGCCGACCGGTCGCGGACCCGCAGGGCCGGCGTCACGCCCATCACCAGCAGCACCACGATCGCCAGGGGCACCGCGGTGCGCTGGTAGTAGGCGGGGCCGACCGAGGAGGCCGAACCGCTCAGCGCGGTGGTGAGCAGCGGCAGGATCGTGCCGATCAGCACCACGGCGGCGATGGTCACCAGGAGCACGCCGTGGACGAGCACCAGGGTGGCCCGGGACAGCGCCGGGGGGCCCCCGGCGCGGGCCGGCTCGGGGGCCCGGCGGCCGGTCAGGACCGCCGACACCACCACCGCCAGCAGCACGAAGCCGAGCAGTATCGGGCCCAGCGGCGAGTCGGTGAAGGCGTGCACGCTGGCCACCGCACCGGAGCGGGTGAGGAAGGTGCCGAGCAGCACCAGCAGGAAGCTCGCGCAGGCCAGCGCGCCGTGCCAGGCGACCCGCCCGCGGACCAGGGTGGTGTGCAGGAACGCGGTGGCGGTCAGCCAGGGCAGCAGGGAGGCGTTCTCCACCGGGTCCCACGCCCAGTAGCCGCCCCAGCCCAGCACCGCGTACGACCACCAGGCGCCCATCCCGATGCCGCCGGTCAGCGCCGCCCAGGCGACGAGCGCCCAGGGGCGCGCCAGCCGCACCCAGCGCGCTCCGTCACGGCCCGCCAGTGGCGCCGCCAGCGCGAACGCGAAGGGTACGACCAGACCGAGGTAGCCGGCGTAGAGCAGCGGCGGGTGCACGCCCATGGCCGGGTGCTGCTGGAGGAGGGGATTCGGTCCGGGGCCGTCGGCCGGCACCGGGCTCACCGCGCGGAACGGGTTCGCGGCGAAGGTGGACAGCGCGAAGAAGAACATCATGACCACGCTGACGACCACCATCGCGTACGCGTGCAGCCGCGGCGGGTACGCGCGCCGGGACAGCAGCGCGGCGTAGCCGCCGAGGACCAGCAACCACAGCAGCAGCGAACCGTCCAGGGCCGACCAGAGGCTGGTCAGGGTGTAGTAGAGCCCGACGTCCCGGCCGCCGTTCTCGGCCACGAACCGGACGCTGAAGTCGTGCCGCAGCAGCGCCGTCTCCAGCAGGGCGCAGGCCAGGACGGCGGCGGCCAGGGTGGCGGCGGTGCCGCGCCGGGCGGTGCGAACGGCCGCGCCGAACAGGGCCACCCGCAGCCAGAGCAGGGCGGTGAGGGTCGCGCAGGAGAGCCCCACGGCGAGGCCGGCGGTGCCGAGGTCACCCAGCATCGAACGGAACCGTGGGGGAGGGCGACGGGCCGTACTCGTTGCCGTGCCGGACCACCACGTGGTCCGAGCGGAACACGCCGTCGGACGACAGTGTGCCCTCGACGACCGCCCCGGTTCCCTCGCGGAAGGTCTCCGGGGGTGCGCCGCGCTGCTCGACGGTGATCTCGTGTCCCGCCTCGGCGAGGCGGAACACGACGAGCTCGCCGTCGTGGCGCAGCGAGCCGGGCACCACGTCGCCGCCGAGGCGGACCCGGTGGCCGGCGAGGCCCGGATCGCCGAGCAGCTCGCCGGGCGTCCGGTAGTAGGTGACGGTGTCGCGGAGCGCGCTGGTGACCAGCAGGGCGCCGGCGGCGAGCAGCACCGCGACGAGGGCAACCCGGCCCGCCCGGCGACGCATCATCAGACTCCGGCCGGCGTGCGCTCGGTGGCGGGGGAGGGCTCGGGGGCCAGGCCGCGCTCCAGGTGGACGACCCGGTGCACCAGGAGGCAGAACGCGGCGAGGGTCGCGGCGGCCACGGCGAGGAGCAACGCGGTGGCCATCCGGGGGTCGATGGGCGGCCGGTGCGGGGCCAGCACCGTCGCCTGCTGATGCAGCGAGCGCCACCAGACCACCGAGAAGTGCACCACGGGCACGAGGAGGAAGCCGGCGACGCCGGCGACCGCGGCGGGCCGGGCCACCCGGTGGTCGCCGCCGTCGCGCACTTCCCGACGCTCGGCCAGCGTCCGGCGCAGGGCGAGGTAGCCGGCGTAGGCGAGCAGCAGGAGGGCGGTGCTGACCAGCCGGGGATCCCAGGCCCACCAGGCGCCCCAGACCAGGTGCCCCCAGAGGGACCCGGTGCCGATGGCGGCGGCGGTGAGCACCACGCCGATCTCGGCCGCCGCCCGGGCGAACCGGTCCCAGCGCAGGTCACCGCCGATGAGGTACGCCCCGCTGGCCGCGAGCACGACCGCGAACGCGGCGTACGCCACCCAGGCGGCCGGGACGTGCAGGTACATCAGGCGTTGCGCGTCGCCCTGGAGGTCGTCGCGGGGCGCGAGCCAGCCGCCGGCCGCGGCGGCAGCGGTGGCGAGCCCGCCGGCGGCCCAGGCCGTCGTCCGGCGCGCCGCGGCCGCTCTGGCGGTGTCCGTGAGGAGGTCCACGGTGGAGGCTTGCATCATCTCCCTGTCCGCGTCCCTGAGGCGCTTGACCGAGAAGGTGGGGACTGGAGACCCACCATAAGGCGACCGTCTCACCCATACGCCGCTATTCGGGGTAAAAGGTATGAACGGCGGCAACCGGCATTAAGGTCCTAGCCGGTGGAGACGACAGGGCAGACCATCTCACGCCCGGCGCGGCGACAGCGCCGGCCGTGGTCGGTGCTGCCGCTGCTGTACGGCCCCCTGCTGCTCGCCGGCTGCTCCGGCGGCAGCCCGTCGGCCCTGAATCCCGCGGGGACCGGGGCGGCGCGGGTCAGTGGCCTCTGGTGGCTGTTGTTCTGGATCTCCGTGGCGGTGTTCGCCGAGGTCATGGCACTGCTCGCCTGGGCGCTCGTGTTCCGGCGGGGCACCGCCCGGGTGCGTCACGGCCAACCGTTGCGCTTCGTGACGATCGCCGGGGCCGGGCTGCCGTTCGTCATCCTCGTGGCGGTCTACGGCGTCGGCCTGCGGGACCTCGCCGCGCTCGGCGCCGGTCCCGGCCGGGACGCGCTCACCGTGGAGGTCACCGGCCACAAGTGGTGGTGGGAGGTGCGCTACGCGGGCGCCTCCGGCGCCACCGCCAACGAGATCCACATCCCGGTGGGGGAGCGGGTCCGGGTCCGCCTGCGGACCGACGACGTGCTGCACAGCTTCTGGGTGCCGCAGCTGATGCCGAAGACGGACCTGATCGCCGGCGAGACCCGCGAGACCTGGCTGCAGGCCCGGCGCGACGGCAGCTACCGCGGCCAGTGCGCCGAGTACTGCGGCACCCAGCACGCCCACATGGCGTTCCTCGTGGTGGCGCAACCCCGCGCCGACTTCGCCGCCTGGCTGGCCCGGCTGGACGCTCCCGCCCGGGCGCCGCGGACCGAGGCCGAACGGCGCGGTCAGCAGACCTTCGCGCAGGGGACCTGCACGGCCTGCCACACGGTCCGGGGCACCGCCGCCCAGGGGCGGGTGGGGCCCGACCTGTCGACCGTCGGCTCGCGGTGGAGCATCGGCGCCGGCGCGGTGCCCAACGACGCCGGACACCTCGGCGGCTGGATCGCCAACTCGCAGACGGTCAAGCCGGGCAACGCCATGCCCCCGCAGCCGGTCGACGCCGACCGGCTGCCCGACCTCATCACCTACCTGCGGTCGCTGGAGTAGGGGCCACCATGTCCACGACCACCAGCACACCGCCCGGCGTCGGCCGGGACGACCTGGCCCGCCTGGCCGAGCACTGGGCCGAGCCCCGCTCGCTGCGCGCCTGGTTCACCACCGTCGACCACAAGAAGATCGGCCGGCGCTACCTGGTCACCGCCGCGTTCTTCTTCGTCCTCGCCGGGCTCAGCGCCCTGGTGATGCGCACCCAGCTCGCCCGGCCCGAGTCCGGCGTGGTGCCGCCCGAGGAGTACAACCAGCTCTTCACCATGCACGGAACGGCGATGATCTTCCTCTTCGCCACCCCGATGCTCTTCGGCTTCGGCAACTTCCTCGTGCCGTTGATGATCGGTTCCCGGGACATGGCGTTCCCCCGGTTGAACGCCTTCGGCTACTGGGTGTTCCTCTTCGCCGGCCTGTTCATGTGGGCCAGCCTGCCGTTCGGGGCGGCCCCCAACAACGGCTGGTTCGCGTACGCGCCGCTGAACCAGGTGCAGCACAACCCGGGTCCGCACATGGACGTCTACGCCCTCGGGCTGCTGTTCCTCGGAATCTCCACCACCTCGGGCGCCATCAACTTCATCGTCACCGCGCTCAAGCTGCGGGCGCCGGGGATGTCGCTCAACCGGGTGCCGCTGTTCGTGTGGGCGATCGTGGCCACCGCGTTCATGGTGGTCTTCGCCCTGCCGGCGCTGAACGCGGACAACGCGATGCTCTTCTTCGACCGCCGGTTCGGCACCCACTTCTTCGACCCGTCCGGCGGCGGGAACGTGCTGCTCTGGCAGCACCTGTTCTGGATCTTCGGGCACCCCGACGTCTACATCATCGTGTTGCCCGCGCTGGGCATCGTCTCCGCGGTGCTGCCCGCGTTCACCCGCCGGGGCGTGGTCGCCTATTCGCTGATCGTGCTCTCCATCGTGGCGATCGCGATCATCTCCTTCGGGGTCTGGGTGCACCACATGTTCGCCACCGGGCTGCCGCAGCTGTCGTACAGCTTCTTCAGCGCGGCCAGCACCGTCATCACCATCCCGTCCGGGATCCAGATCTTCGCCTGGCTCGCCACCATGCTGCTCGGCCGGCTGGTGCCGCGGGTGCCGCTGCTCTTCGTGGTCGGGTTCGTCGTGACCTTCGTGCTCGGCGGCGTCACCGGCGCGATGTTCGCGGTGACCGCGTTCGACCAGCAGGTCACCGACTCCTACTTCGTGGTGGCGCACTTCCACTACGTGCTGATCGGCGGGGCGGTCTTCCCGATGCTCGCCGGCATCTACTACTGGCTACCCAAGATCACCGGCCGGATGTACCACGAGGGGCTCGGGCGGTGGGCGTTCGGGCTGGTCTTCACCGGCATGCACGTCACCTTCTTCCCCATGCATCTCACCGGCCTGTTCGGCATGCCCCGGCGCGTCTACACCTACCGCAGCGAGCCGGGTTGGGACGGGTGGAACCTGGTCAGCACCGTCGGGTCGTACCTGCTGGCGCTCGGGCTGCTGCTGGTGCTCGTCGGCGTCGTGCACGCGCTGCGGCGGGGCCGGCCGGCGCCGGCGGACCCGTGGGAGGGCGACAGCCTGGAATGGTCGGCGGCCTCACCGCCCGAGCCGTACAACTTCCCGGTCATTCCCCGCGTGCACAGCCTCCACCCCACCTGGGACGCGCGGACCACCGAGTCGACCACCACCGGCGCGACCGCCGACCGCGTCCTCAGCGACGGCCGGCGAACCCTGTTCACCAGCGAGCTGGACGCCCGCACCGAGCGCGCGGTGGCGATGCCCGAGCCGTCGTTCAAGCCACTCGTCCTCGCCGGCGCGCTGCTGGTCTTCTTCACCGCGATGCTGCTGGCCGCGTACCCGGTCGCGGCCGTCGCCGTCCTGGTGGTGGCGGCGACGATCGCGGCCTGGCTCTGGCCGCCGCGTCGTCCCGATGAGGAACTCGGGGTGGCGTCATGACCGACCGGGGTGGGGTCGTGGTCGCGGCCACCGGCGTCGCGGCGCTGACCACGGAGGAGCCGGTCGGCCGGCCGACCGGCTGGTGGGGCATGGTGCTGTTCGTCGCCACCGAGGCCACCCTCTTCGCCTGCCTGCTCGGCAGCTACTTCTACCTCCGCTTCCAGTTCGGTCCGCAGTGGCCGCCGGGCGGCGTCGACAAGCCGAAGCTGCTCCTCCCGCTGCTGATGACCGCGGTCCTGGTGCCCAGCAGCCTGCCGGTGGTCTGGGCCGAGCGCGGCATCCGGCGCGGCCGGCGCGGGCGGCTGCGGGCCGGGCTGGCCGCCACCCTGGTGCTCGGGCTGACCTTCCTGGCCCTGCTGGCCGTCGAGTACGCCGAGGACCTCAGGCACTTCACCATGACCACCGACGTCTACGGCTCGCTGTTCTACCTGATCACCGGCTTCCACGGGCTGCACGTGCTGGTCGGGCTGACGATGATCGGGTGGCTGCTCGCCGCCTCCCTGCGCGGCGGCAGCTTCGGGTCCCACCGCCACGAACGCGTCCGCAACGCCGCGATCTACTGGCACTTCGTCGACACGGTGTGGGTCGCCATCCTGTTCACCATCTACCTCTCCCCGCGGCTGTGATGACCACCGGACCCGGCCCGCACACCCGCCTGGCCGGCGGGCTGCTGCTCTGGTACGGCGTGCTCGGCGGGGCCGTCGCCTGGGCCGCGCACCTGCTCGTGGCCTGGCCGCTGGACGAGTTGACCTGCGCCGCGGGCCGCGAGCGCGTCTCCGCCGTGCCGCTCTGGCTGGCGGTGTGGCTCGCGGTGGTGATCCCGGGCCTGGTCACCGTGGGCTCGCTGCTGGTGGCCACGCTGGCGTGGCGGCGTACCGCCCGGGCGTCGTCGGCCGACGCTGAGGACCGGGCCGTCGACCGCTCCCGGATGCTCGCCGTGGTCGGCGTCTGGGCGAACCTGCTGTTCCTGACGATCATCGTGCTCGGCGGGGTCGCCGTGCTGGTGTTCCCGCCATGTCAGGGCTGACCGCCTACCGGGCCCACGGGTCCGGCGCGGGCGACGTGGCCGACGGGCTGCTGACGATGCTGGCCGTGGCCGTGGTCTGCCTGCTCGCGGCCGGCTACGGCCGGGGTGTGCAGGAACTGTGGGCGCGGCGCGGCCGCGGCCGCGTTCTAGAGGGCTGGCGGGTGACGGCGTTCGGCGCCGGGCTGGTGGTCGTGCTGGCGGCCGACCAGGGGCCCGTGCACCGGCTGGCGGAGTCCTCCTACGCCGGACACATGGCCCAGCACATGCTGCTCCTGCTGGTGGCGGGCCCGCTGCTCGCGGCAGGTGCGGCGGGACTGCCGCTCACCCTGGCCACGCCCCACCCGCTGCGCCGGCTGCTGGCCCGCGTCCGCGCCGCGGCGCCCGTGCGTCGGCTCCGCCGCCCCGCCCAGTACGCCCTGCTGGCCGCGGCGGCGCAGACCCTGGCCCTGTGGCTGTGGCACCTGCCAGGCCCGTACGTCGCCGCGGTGGACCGCCCGGTCCTGCACGCCGCCGAGCACCTGAGCCTGGTGGCGGCGGCCTGGCTGCTCTGGGCGCCGGTGCTCGGTCCGGCCCGCCACCGCACGCCCGCGCCGGTGTCGCTGCTGCTGCTGGTCGGCACCATGCTGCCCGCCTCCGCGCTCGGCGCGGTCCTCACCTTCGCCCCCGAGCCGGTCTACCCCGCGCGTGTCCTCGGCCCCGACCCGCTCGCCGACCAGCAGCTCGCCGGACTGCTGATGTGGGCGCCGATGGACCTGGTGGTCCTGGTGGCGGCGTTGGCGGTCTTCCTCGGCTGGCTGCTGCGCCTGGAGCGGGAGCGGCCCGGCCGCCTGGCCACGGCCCGGCCCGGCGTGCCGCCGACGAAGGGTCCCGCGACCGAAGGGATGGTGCGATGAGCCGTCGTCTCTGGCTGCCGGCAGCGGTGCTGGCGGCGCTGCCGGTCGTCGCCGTGACCGGCTGCGCGTCGACGTCGCCACCACCGCCGCCCGAGTCCCGCGCCGGGCGGCCGGACCGGGGGGCGAAGCTGATCGCCCAGTACGGCTGCGGCTCCTGCCACACCGTTCCCGGCGTCGACCGGGCCGGTGGGCTGGTCGGCCCGCCGTTGACCCGCTTCGGCGCCCGGTCGTACATCGCCGGTGAGCTGCCCAACAACGCGGACAACCTGCGACGGTGGATCACCGACCCGCAGGCCGTCGAGCCGGGCACCGCCATGCCGAACCTCGGCGTCAGCGCGATCGACGCGCAGGACATCGCCGCGTACCTCTACACGTTGGACTGACCGATGCGGCTGCCACGAGCGGTGACGCTGCCCGCCCTGTACCCGCGCCGGGCCCTCGTGGTCGGGTCCGTGCTGGCGCTCGCCGTGGGCCCGGTGGCCCTCGCGCCCGCGCCCGACCCCACGCCGGCCCCGGCCACCGCCACCCCGGCCGGAGACCGCGGCACCCAGGTCTACCTGGAACGGTGCGCGAGCTGCCACGGTGTGCGTGGGCAGGGGTCGCAGCAGGGCCCCTCCCTGGTCGGCGTCGGGCCCGCCTCGGTGGACTTCCAGCTCTCCACCGGCCGGATGCCGGTGTCGCGCGAGGTTTCCCAGGCGCGGCGCCGCGAGCCCGTCTTCTCCGCCGGCGACATCTCCGCGCTGGTCGACCACGTCGCCAGCTTCGGCGGCGGCGGCCCGCGCATTCCCCGGGTCGCCCTCGGCGACGTGGTCTCCGGCCGGGAGGTCTTCGCCGCCAACTGCGCTCCCTGCCACGGGGCTGCCGGTTCGGGGGCCGTGCTCACGAACGGCTGGAGCGCCCCACCGCTGTACGAGGCCTCGCCCACCCAGATCGCCGAGGCGGTCCGGGTCGGGCCCGGGCTGATGCCGGCCTTCCCCGGCCAGGTGCTCACCGATCGGCAGGTCGACGACCTGACCAGCTACGTGCGGCGGCTGCGCACCGAGCGGCTGGACCCGGGCGGCAACCCGCTCGGCCGGCTCGGCCCGCTGGCCGAGGGGCTGCTCGCCTGGCTGGCGGTGCTGGTTCTCCTGGTGGCCGGCGTGCGCTGGCTGGGCCGGAGGGCAGCGGAGTGAGGCGTCCGCCCCCGTCGCCGGTCGAGGAGTCCGCGAGTCGCCGGATCGTCGGCGCGTTCCTGGTGAGCGCCGCCGGGGCGGTCGGCTTCGCGGTGACGTACGGGCTGGGCGGCGACACCCGGTGGGAGGGGGTGTGCCTGGCGGTCGCCTTCGCCGGCCTGGCGGTGGGGCTCGCGGTCTGGGCCCGGCGGCTGGTCCCGGTCGGCGGGTACGTCGAGGAGCACGAGGGCTTCCCCTCGCCCCCGGCCGAGCAGGCCATGACCGCGGCGGAGTTCGCCGCGCCGGACAGCCCGACGCGCCGGTACGGCCTCCTCGCGGCGCTCGGGTTCGCGCTGACCGCCCTCGGCGTCGCCGCCCTGTTCCCGCTGCGCTCCCTGCTCCCCTGGGACCGGGGGCACCCGTCCCGGGCCCGCAAGGACACCCCGTGGGCGCCCGGCGTTCGGCTGGTCGACGACACGGGACGACCCCTGCGGCCGGACGACGTGCCCGCCGAGACGATGGTGGCGGTCTTCCCGGAGGGGGACCGCGACGCTGGCGACGCACCCGCCTTCGCGGTCCGCCTCGACCCGGGGCGCTTCTCCCGCCCGCCCGCCGGCGGCCACCTGGGCGGCCTGGTCGTCTGGTCGATGCTCTGCACCCACGCCGGCTGCCCGGTGCGGCTCTACCTCAAGGGCACGGGCCGGGTGCTCTGCCCCTGCCACCAGTCGTCGTTCGACCTGCTGGCCGGGGCCCGGGCGGTCGCCGGTCCCGCGGCGCGGCCGCTGCCGGGACTGCCGATCGAGGTCGGCCCGGACGGCTTCCTCCGGGCCACCGGCGACTTCACCGCACCGCCCGGCGCCGGCTTCTGGAGCCGGCCATGATCATGAACCGGCTGGCCCGCGCGCTGGACGACCGGCTCCGGCTCTCCCCGATCACCCGCCGGGCGCTGGCGAAGGTCTTCCCCGACCACTGGTCGTTCATGCTCGGTGAGCTGGCGCTCTACTCGTTCGTGGCGCTGATCCTCACCGGCGTCTACCTCACCTTCTTCTTCGACGCCAGCTCCGCCGACCGCGTCTACCAGGGGTCGTACGCCCCACTGGACGGCAGCACCACCTCTGCCGCGTACGCCTCTGTGGTGCGGCTGAGCTGGGACGTGCGGGCCGGTCTGCTGATCCGGCAGACCCACCACTGGGCCTCGCTGGTGTTCGTCGCCGCGATCGTTCTCCATCTGGCCCGGATCTTCTTCACCGGGGCGTTCCGGAAGCCACGCGAACTCAACTGGCTGATCGGCGTCACGATGCTGACCCTCGCCCTGGCCAACGGCTTCACCGGCTACTCCATGCCCGACGACCTCCTCTCCGGACTGGGCCTGCGGATCATCACCTCGGTGGTGGAGTCGATTCCCCTGGTCGGAACCTGGCTGGCCGCCCTGGCCCTGGGTGGCGAGTTCCCGTCCGACGAGATGATCCCGCGGATGTTCGTCACCCACGTGCTGCTCGTGCCGGCCGTTCTCGTCGCCCTCATCTCCCTGCACCTCGGCATCCTGGTGCGGCAGAAGCACACCCAGTTCCCGGGTCCGGGCCGGACGGAGCACAACGTGGTCGGGTCCCGGCTGTGGCCGAGCTACACCCTGCGCTCGCTGGCCCTCTTCGCCTGGGTCCTGGCGGTGCTGTTCGCCCTCGGCGGCCTGGCCCAGATCAACCCGGTGTGGCTCTACGGACCGTTCGAGCCGGCCCAGTCCACCTCGCCGGCGCAGCCGGACTGGTACGTCGCCTGGGGCGACGGCGCGCTGCGCCTGTTCCCGCCATGGGAGTTCCGCATCGGCGGCTACCTGGTGCCCGCGCCGTTCTTCCCCGGCGTCGTGCTGGGCGGGCTGGCCTTCCTGGCCCTCTACCTCTGGCCGTTCGCCGAGCGGCTGCGCACGCGCGACCACCGTCAGCACCACCTGCTCGACCGGCCCCGGGACCACCCCGTGCGGATCGGTGTCGGCGTGGCCGCCCTGACCTTCTTCGCGGTGCTCGTGGTGGCCGCCGGCGACGACGTCCTCGCCCGGCTGCTCGGGGTGCCGGTCTACGACCTGCTGTACCTCTTCCGGGTCCTGGTGCTCGCCCTGCCGATCCTGACCGGCGCGGTCGCGTTCCTGGCCGCGCGGGCGCTGCGCCGCGGCGACGCGTCCTCGCTCGGGGACCTCACCCGGGCCGACCTGCGACGTGCCGGACGTTCCTCCCGCCGGACCGCCGTGCGCGACGACGAACCCGAGACCCCCGCGCCGGACCGGCCGGGGGAGCGGATCGAGCTGTGGCCGGAGGGGGAGGTGTGGCGGTGGCGCTACCGCGACGAGGCCCGGCGGCTGGTGCTGACCGCCAACCGGGTCGCCGTGTCGGAGGAGGAGGCGGTCGAGGCCGCCCGGCTGGCGTACCCGGGCGTGGACCGGGTCGTGGTGCCGGGGCCGCCCCCACCGCCTCCCCCCGGGCCGGTCCGGGCCGCCCTGCGCCGGTGGGCACGGGCGGCGGCCGCCGGTTCGTTGCTCGTCGCGGCGCTGGTCGAACGCAGGCGCGACCGCCGCCGACAGCGGGAGGGCGACGAAGCGGAATCGCTGGAGAAGGCGGACGCGGCGCCGCGCGGTGGCGAGCCGACGTGAGGCTGGGCTGAAGCCCGCACCGTGCGGCGGGCCGGTCCGCACCGAACCGGCGGTCCACAGGGTCGAAACGCCGGCGCCCCGCCCGAGACGGGCGGGGCAGCGGGCGTTGGCTGGTCGGTCAGGTCTGGTTGCCGGGGACGTTCTTGTAGTCCTTCGGGCTCATCCCCTTCGGGCGGGGGTCCTTCTGCCGTTGGCCGCCGCCCTGGTGGGCGTTGGCCGACCCACCGAGTTTCTGGATCATCTCGCCCTTGTTCATCTGGTCGACGTTGCGCAATCTGGCGCGTTCCGCCTGCTTGCGCAGCTCACCGGTCTTCATCTGAGCGGGATCGCGGGCCATCGTTCCTCCTTCGGTCAGCGGACGAACTGGGAACCCGGTCGGCGTCCGCCGGGCCGCGGGCCGGTCGTGCCGGTGACGGCGTCGCCGCACCGTTTGGCCGCTGTCGTCCGTCTCGCCCCGTTGCGGTTCACGGTCCCGGCTCGCTTACCCGGCGACGGGCCGAACCAACGTTGGGGGCGCCGGTCCGTGCGGGTCCTCGATCAGCACCGGCCAGCGACGGTGGGGGCCGGCTCTCCGTCGGTACCGGATCGGCGGACCGCCGGGAGGACCAGCGGCGTGCCGGTCTCCGGGTCCTCGATGATTCGGCAGGGCAGGCCGAACACCTCCTCGACCAGCTCGGTGGTGACGATCCGGCGCGGGTCCCCGGCGGCGACCACCCGCCCGTCGCGCATGGCGACCAGGTGGGTGGCGTAGCGGGCGGCCTGGTGCAGGTCGTGCAGCACCGCGACCAGCGTGCGGCCCTGTTCCTCGTGCAGCCGGGCGCAGAGGTCCAGCACCTCGACCTGGTGCGCGATGTCCAGGTAGGTGGTCGGCTCGTCGAGCAGCAGCAGCGGCGTCTGCTGGGCCAGCGCCATGGCGATCCAGACGCGCTGCCGCTGCCCGCCGGAGAGTTCGTCGACCGGCCGGTCGGCCAGCTCGGCGACACCGGTGTCCGCCATGGCCCGGTCCACCACCCGCTCGTCCTCGCGGGACCACTGCCGCAGCAGGCCCTGATGCGGGTAGCGGCCCCGCGACACCAGCTCGGACACGGTGAGCCCGTCGGGGGCCACCGCCGACTGGGGCAGCAGCCCGAGGGTACGGGCGACCTGCCGTGCCGGCCGGCGGTGGATGTCGGCGCCGTCGAGCAGCACCGTGCCCCGGGCCGGGCGCAGCAGCCGGGCCAGGGCGCGCAGCAGCGTCGACTTGCCGCACGCGTTCGGCCCGATGATCACGGTGAAGGAGCCGTCGGGGACGGCCACCGTGAGGTCCTCGGCGACGGTGCGCCGGTCGTAGCCGAGGGTCAGCGCCTCGCCGACCAGGCGGGGGGTGTCGGGCCGCATCGGGGTTCCCTTCTCGTCGGGGCCGGTCATCGCCGGCCCCCGCGTTCGCCGGCGAGCAGCCAGGCCAGGTAGCCGCCGCCGAGCACGCCGGTGACCACGCCGACGGGCAGTTGCCGGCCGGCGACCGCGTGCTGGGCGAGCTGGTCGGCGGCGAGCAGCAGGGCCGCGCCCACGACCGCCGAGGGCAGCAGGTTCGGGCCGGGCGCACGGGTGAGCCGGCGGGCCAGGTGCGGGGCGGTCAGCGCCAGGAACGACACCGGCCCGGCGGCCGCCGCGGCGACGGAGACCAGCAGCACGGCCGCGCCGAGCGCGACCACCCGGACCCGGCGCACCGGTACGCCGAGCCCGGCCGCCGAGTCGTCGCCCATCTCCAGCAGCCGCAGCGCGGGGGCGCGGGCGAGCAGCACGGCGGGCAGCAGCACCGCCAGCGCGCCGAGCACCGGCAACGCGTTCGCCCAGCCCCGCCCGTCCAGGCTGCCGGTGAGCCAGAGCGCGGCGCGGGCGGCGTCCATGAGCGGGGCGCGGGTGAGCAGCCAGCCGTTGACGCCGGTGAGGATCGCGGTGACCCCGATGCCGACCAGCACCAGTCGGTGCCCGCCCACGCCGTGGCGGCCGGCCAGGGCGTACAGGAGCAGGCCGGTGGCCAGGCCGCCGGCGGCGGCCGCACCGGCCAGCGCCGCGCTGCCACCGCCGAGCACCACCACGACCAGCGCGCCGGTGGCCGCGCCGGAGGTGACCCCGAGGACGTCCGGGCTGCCCAGCGGATTGCGGGTGAGCGACTGGAACACCGCGCCGGCCAGGCCGAGGGCGGCGCCGACCGCCAGGGCCGTGACGAGGCGGGGCAGCCGCAGCTCGGTGACGATGAACCGCTCGGCGGGACTGCCGCCGCCCGCGAGAACACGCAGCACGTCGGCCGGGGCGATCGGGTAGTCGCCGGCGCCGACGGCCAGCACAGCCAGGGCGAAGGCCAGCAGCGCCCCGGCCAGGCCGACGGCGAGGGCGCGGGGCCGCAGGCGCAGCGACAGCCCGCCGGGAAGGCGCAGGACGATCACGGCCGACCCACCCGTCCGCGCCGGACCACGTGCAGGAACAGCGGCCCGCCGAGCACGGCGGTGACCAGTCCCACCTGGAGTTCGCCGGGGCGGCCCAGCACCCGGCCGGCCACGTCGGCGGTGAGCAGGAGCACCGGCGCGAACACCGCGCACCAGGGCAGCAGGCGGCGTGGGTCCGGCCCGGTGAGGGCGCGGACCAGGTGCGGGGCGAGCAGCCCCACGAAGACGATCGGCCCGCAGGCGGCGGTGGCCGCCCCGCACAGCAGCGTGACGGCGACGACCACCGCGCCCCGGACCAGGGCGGGCCGGGCGCCGAGCGCGCGGGCGGAGTCGTCGCCGAGGGCCAGGGCGGCCAGCGGACGGGTCACCAGCAGGGCGACCAGCAGTCCGGTGAGGACGAACGGCAGCAGGCGGGGCAGGGTGTCGGTGCGCGCGCCTGCGAGGGAGCCGACGGTCCAGAACCGCAGCCGTTCCAGCGAGGTGCTGTCGACCAGCATGACCGCGCTGACGTAGGAGAACAGGGCCGCGTTGAGCGCCGCCCCGGCCAGGGCGAGCCGGGCGGGGGTGGCCTGCCGGCCGCCGGCGATGGTGTGCACGGCGACGGTGACGGCGGCGGCGCCGAGCAGCGCGTACCACACCTGGTGGTCGAGGTCGGCGACGCCGAGCAGCACGGTGGCGGTGGCCACCGCGGCCGACGCGCCCGCGTTGATGCCGAGCAGGCCGGGGTCGGCGAGCGGGTTGCGGGTCAACGTCTGCATGGCCGCCCCGGCGACACCGAGCGCCGCGCCGGCGGCGAGGCCGAGCAGCGTGCGGGGCAGCCGCCCCTGGTGCACGACGGCGTACTCGGGGGAGTCCGGGTCGGTGAGGCCGTGCCACACCTCGGCGGGGGAGAGCGGCTTCGCGCCGAGGACGAGGCTGAGCACGGCCACCGCGGCGAGCAGCAGCACGCCGAGGGCGAGCCCGCCGGCCCGGAGTCGGCGGCGCCGGCCGGTCGCCGGGGCGGCGACGGCGCCGCTTCGGGGGGTGATGACGGACAGCGTGGACTCCGGGGGCGGGAAGGACCTTGACAGCGACTTAGGTTAGGTTAGCCTAACCTTGCTGTCCATGGTCCTTCGCAGACCCGTACCGAAAGACTTCGCCATGCCCGATGCCCTGTCCCGCCGCCGGCTCTCCCGCCGTGGCCTCCTCGCCGCCGCCGGCGCCGCCGGCCTCGGCGCCCTCCTCGCCGGCTGCGGCAAGGACGGCGACGGCGCCGCCACCAGCGCCGCCCCCACCGGCGGCCCCTGGTCGTTCACCGACGACCGGCAGCAGAAGGTCGACGCCGCCGCCCGGCCCGCGCGGATCGTCGCCTTCACCGGCGTGGCCGCCGCCCTGGTCGACTTCGGACTCGACAAGCAGATCGTCGGCGTGTTCGGCGAGACGAGGAAGGCCGACGGCAGCAAGGAGCCGCAGGCCGGCGACCTGAACGTCGAGCAGGTCGAGATCCTCGGCAACGCCTGGGGCGAGTTCAACCTGGAGAAGTACGCCGGCCTCCGCCCCGAGCTGCTGGTCACCCACATGTACGACCCGGACGCGCTCTGGTACGTCCCGGACGAGAGCAAGGCGAAGATCCTGCCGCTGGCCCCCAGCGTCGCGATCACCACGGCCCGCGTGCCGATGACCCGCCCGATCGAGCGGTACGCCGCACTCGCCGGCTCCCTCGGCGCCGACCTCGGCGCGAAGAAGGTCACCGACGCGAAGGCCCGGTTCGCCGCGGCCGCCGAGGCGGTGCGCCAGGCGGTCAAGGGGAACCCCGGCATCAGGGTGATGGCCGCCTCCGGCAGCCCGGACCTGTTCTACGTCTCCAACCCCAAGGTCAGCACCGACCTCATGTACTTCGCCGAGCTCGGCGTCGACCTGGTGGTGCCGACCAAGCTCGAACAGGGCGACTACTTCGAGGCGCTGAGCTGGGAGAACACCGGCAAGTTCCCGGCCGACCTGATCCTGCTCGACAACCGGCCCACGGCCCTGCAGCCGAAGGACCTCGCCGCGAAGCCCACCTGGGCGCAGCTGCCGGCGGTCAAGGCCGGCCAGGTCACCCCGTGGGACGCGGTGCCCCGCTTCTCGTACGCCGGCGCCGCCCCGCTGCTGGAGAACCTGGCCACCGCGATCCGGGGCGCGAAGAAGGTCACCTCGTGACCACCGCGGTCGCCCTGCGGTACCGGTTCTACGCCGCCCGGGTGCTCGCCACCCGGACGGTGGGCGACTGCCTGGTCCGGGTCACCTTCGGCGGCGACGACCTCGGCGAGTTCGCCGGCGGCGGCCGGGACCAGAGCGTCTCGGTCTTCCTGCCGCACCCCGGCCAGGGCGCCCCGGTCGTCCCCGTCGAGGCGGGCGAGGACTGGTACGCGGCCTGGCGGGCCCTGGACCCGTCGGTGCGCGCGGTGATGCGCTCGTACACGATCCGCGCGCAGCGGCCCGAACGCAACGAGCTCGACATCGACTTCGTCCGGCACGGCGACACCGGCCCGGCCACCCGCTGGGCCGGCCGGGCCCGCCCGGGCGATCAGGTGCTGCTGCTCGGGCCGGCGGCGCCCGACGAGCGCACCGTGCGCTTCCAGCCGCCCACCGGCGCCGACGCCGTGCTGCTGGTCGCCGACGAGACCGCGCTACCGGCCGTCGGCGGGATCCTCGACTGGCTGCCCGCCGGCACCCCGGTCCGGGCCTTCGTCGAGGTGCCCACGGCCGGCGACATCCAGCCCCTGCCCACCGCCGCCCGCGCCGAGGTGACCTGGCTGGTCCGGGGCGCCACCGGGCCGGGCAGCAACCTGCTGGCCGACACGCTGCGCGGCGCCCGGCTGCCCGGCGTCGCCCCGTACGCCTGGATCGCCGGCGAGGCCGGCATGGTCCGGGCGGTCCGCCGGCACCTGGTGGGCGAGCGCGGCCTGGACCGCCGCCGGGTCACCTTCGCCGGCTACTGGCGGCGTGGCGCGTCGGAGGAGGACCTCCGGGCCGAGGCCGCGACCGCCTGACCGGCCCGGCGGCGCCGCCTGCACGCCGCCGAGGCGGCCCGCCGGGCCCGCGCGCAGAAGCTGCGGTTCTCCGGCACCATCGTCGCCTCGCAGGCGTTCATCGTGGTCGGGGAGCTGCTCCAGGCGTCCGGGCTCACCAAAGCCCGAGGCGGACCGGATGGCCGGGGTCTGAGCCGCCACCGGGGTCCGCGACCGCCCAAACGACCGTTAAGCTTTGGGGGTGGGAACCGACGAGCTGTACCCGGCCGAGCGGCTGGCCGCCGCCCAGCGCGCCACCGCCGCCGCGGGCCTGGACGCGCTGCTGCTCACCCCCGGCTCCGACCTGCGCTACCTGACCGGTTACGACGCCCACGAGGGGGAGCGGCTCACCTGCCTGGTGCTCCCCGCCGAGGGCGAGCCCACCCTGATCGTGCCGGTTCTGGAACGCCCCGGCGCCGAGGCCGCCCCCGGCGGCGGCTACCGGATCGTCGACCACGCCGACGGCACCGACCCCTGGCCGCTGGTGCGCGCCGCGCTGCCCGGCCCCGTCGCCGCCGTCGGGCTGGCCGACCGGATGTGGGCCGAGCAGGTGCTCGCCCTGCGCGCCACGCTGCCCGACGCCGCGCAGCGGCTCGCCTCCGAGGTGCTGCGCGAGCTGCGCATCCGCAAGTCGCCCGCCGAGATCGCCGCACTGGCCGAGGCGGGCGCCGCGATCGACGCCGTGCACCGGCGAATGGGGGAGTGGCTGCGTCCCGGCCGCACCGAGGTCGAGGTGGCCGCCGACATCGCCGCCGCCATCCGGGCCGCCGGGTACGTCCGCGTCGACTTCGTCATCGTGGCCGCCGGCCCCAACGGCGCCAGCCCGCACCACGGCACCGCCGACCGGCCGATCCGCCCCGGCGAGCCGGTCGTGGTGGACATCGGCGGCACCATGCCGTCGGGCTACCGCTCCGACTGCACCCGCACCTACGTCGCCGGCGGCCCCGCCCCGGCCGAGTTCACCGACTACTACGCGGTCCTGCACGAGGCGCAGCGCGCCGCCGTGGCGGCCGTCCGCCCGGGGGTGAGCGCCGAGGCCCTCGACGCGGTCGCCCGGGACATCATCACCGCCGCCGGCCACGGCGACGCGTTCCTGCACCGCACCGGCCACGGCATCGGCCTCGACACCCACGAGGAGCCGTACGTCGTGGCCGGCAACCCCCGGCCCCTGGAGGCCGGCATGGCGTTCTCGGTCGAACCCGGGATCTACCTCGCCGGGCGGCACGGCGCCCGGATCGAGGACATCGTCGTCTGCACGACGGACGGCGGGCAACGGCTCAACACCACCCCCACGGAGCTCATCGCGCTATGACTGTCGACCGGATCCTCCCCACCGACGAGGCCCACGACCTGCTGGACCTCGCCACCGAACTCGCCGACCGGGAGCTCGCCCCCAAGGCCGCCGGCTTCGAGGAACGCGCCGAGTTCCCCCGCGAGGTGCTGCGCACCCTGGGCCGGGCCGGCCTGCTGGGCCTGCCGTACGCCGAGGAGCACGGCGGCGCCGCCCAGCCGTACGAGGTGTACGTCCAGGTGCTGGAGATCCTGGCCAGCCGGTGGCTCGCCGTCGCCGAGGCGGTCAGCGTGCACACCCTGTCCTGCTACCCCCTCGCGCAGTTCGGCACCGACGAGCAGCGCAAGCTGCTGCCCGACATGATCGGCGGCGAGCTGCTCGGGGCGTACTGCCTCTCCGAGCCGCAGGGCGGCTCCGACGCCGCGGCCCTCACCACCAAGGCGGTCCGCGACGGCGACGCCTACGTCGTCTCCGGCACCAAGGCGTGGATCACCCACGCCCGGGTCGCCGACTTCTACAACATCTTCTGCCGCACCGGCGGCCCCGGCCCCAAGGGCATCTCCTGCCTGCTGGCCGACCGGAACACCCCGGGCATCCACCCGCAGGCGGCCGAGCGCACCATGGGCCTGCACGCCTCCCCGGTGGCCCAGATCGCCTTCGACGAGGCCCGCGTGCCCGCCGAGCGGCTGATCGGCGGCGAGGGCAGGGGCTTCACCATCGCCATGTCGGCGCTGGACTCCGGGCGGCTCGGCATCGCGGCCTGCGCGGTCGGCCTGGCCCAGGCCGCCCTGGACTACGCCATCGGCTACGCCCGGGAACGCCAGCAGTTCGGCCGGGCGATCATCGACTTCCAGGGGCTCGGTTTCACCCTGGCCGACCACGCCACGCAGATCTCCGCCGCCCGGGCGCTGCTGCTGGCCGCGGCCCGGCTGCGCGACGCCGGCCGGCCGTACTCGATCGAGGCGGCGAAGGCGAAGCTGTTCGCCACCGACGTGGCCATGCGGGTGACCACCGACGCCGTGCAGGTGCTCGGCGGCGCCGGCTACGTCGCCGACCACCCGGTCGAGCGGTACATGCGCGAGGCCAAGGTGCTCCAGATCGTCGAGGGCACCAACCAGATCCAGCGGCTGGTCATCTCCCGGGCCCTGGCCAAGGGCTGACCGACGCGGTGCGCGACCGCCCGGCCCGCACAGCGTCATGGCGGCGGGCCGGGTGCGACGTGGGAGCGCTTTTACCGGTAGGTTGCACCGCGTGGAGGAGATCGACCGCGCCATCGTCGCCGCACTGACCGGGGACGGTCGGCTGTCGTACACGGACCTGGCCGAGCGGGTGGGCCTGTCGGTGTCCGCCGTGCACCAGCGGGTCCGCCGGCTGGAGCAGCGCGGCGTCATCAAGGGGTACGCCGCCCGCGTCTCGTTCGAGGCGCTGGACCTGCCGCTGACCGCGTTCGTGGCGATCCGGCCGTTCGACCCCTCGCAGCCGGACGACGCCCCGGAGCGGCTGGCCCACCTGCCGGAGATCGACTCGTGCTACTCGGTGGCCGGGGAGGACTTCTACCTCCTGCTGGTGCGGGTGGCCAGCCCGGCGGACCTGGAGCGGGTGCTCCAGGAGATCCGCACGGCCGCGAACGTCACCACCCGGACGACCGTGGTGCTCTCCACCCCGTACGAGCACCGCCCGCCGAAGGTCGGCCCGGAGCCGGTGCATCCGCAGCGGCTCCGCGGCGTCGCGGCGGAGTCGGCGGGTTCGCAGGCGGGTTGACCGCCCACAGCGAGCGGTCCTCACCTCAGCCGCCGACCCGGCGCGGGCGTCGCCGGGCGACGGCAGGTGGTGTCGCGCGTGCGCCGGTGGCGGCCGGGACCCGGGGGCGATCCGGTCCGCCTGCGCGTTGAACCACCGTTCACCGGGCCGTGGGGGCCCGGGGAGCGGGCAGCTAGTGGAATAAGGAGTGGGCGTTGCAACAGAACTTCCGGGCGACATGCCGGGATCGGGCGGGGCGGCTGCCGCGGTGCAACCCGTCGTCGGTGGGGGTCGGGCGGTGACGGCGTCGAAGCCGGGTCGCTCCCGGTTGAACGGATGGCTGGCCGAGGCGCGGACGTCGGCCGTCGGGACCCGACTGCCCGCCTCGGCGGTCGAGGTGACGGCCCTCGCCGCCCTGCTGCTGGCGGCGGTGGGAGACTCCCGCCTCTGGGCGCTTCCCCCGGCCGTCCTCGCGTTCGGCCTGCTGGCCTGGACGTGGCGCGGCGGCTCGGCGGACGTCGGAACGTCCGTCGTGGCGCGCGTCCTCCTGCTCGCCACCGCCTACCTGCTCGGCGCGGTGCACGGCGGCCTTGATCCCGCCCTGGCCGTCGGTGTCGCCGTCGCGGGCCTGGCGGTCATCGCCGAACCGCTGCTGGCGTCGGCGTTCGAGGCCGTCTACCCCGTCTCGGCCAACCTCCCCGGGATCGGGTGGCGGTCCGGCCGTGGCCCCGACCCGGGTCGGGTGGGGCTGGTCAACGGCGCCGCGGTGCTCGTGGCGCTGGTCTGCGCGTTCACCGGCGTCTCCGGGGTCGTCGCCCTGGTGGTGGCGGTCGCGGCGCTCGGGTTGACGCTGTTCACCGGGTTGCAGGGCCTGAAGCAGGTGCGGGCGCGGCGCAACGCCGAGGCCAGACTGCTCAAGACGCTGACCGCCTACGAGCCGGTCTTCCTCGTGCACTGGAACGCGCCGGCGGGCACCGCCTACCAGCTCGCGATGTGGCTGCCCTACCTGGAACGCCTCAACCGGAAGTTCTTCGTGCTGGTGCGCAACCAGACCAACTTCAACGAGGTGGTGGGCCTCACCACGGCCCCGGTGGTGATGCGGATGGGGCTGAACCAGCTCGACGAGGTCATCGCCCCGTCGCTACGGGCGGCCTTCTACGTCAACACCGCGACGGTCAACAACCACGTCGTGCGGTACACGAACCTGAAGCACATCCAGCTCAACCACGGCGACAGCGACAAGGTGCCGAGTCACAACCCGGTCTTCCGGCTGTACGACAAGAACTTCGTCGCCGGCCAGGCCGCCATCGACCGGTTCGCGGCCAACGGTGTGCGCATGCCCGCGGAGATGTTCACCATCGTGGGGCGCCCCCAGGTGGAGAACGTCGCCATCGCGACCGGGCCGATCGCGTCGATCGCCAACCCCCGGGTCCTGTACGCCCCGACGTGGGCCGGCTTCTACGCCGACTCCAACTACTCGTCCCTGCTCGTGGGCTACGACATCATCAAGGCGCTCGTCGCCCGTGGGTGCAGCGTCGTGTTCCGGCCGCATCCGTACAGCCAGCGGTCGGCGGCGCTGGCCCGCGAGTGCGACCGCATCCGCACGCTGCTGGCCGACGACCGCCGGACGAACGGACGGCCGCACGTCTTCGGGGCCGAGGCCGAGGTGGCCATGACGGTCGCGGACTGCTTCAACGCGTCGGACGCCATGGTGTCGGACGTGTCGAGCGTGGTGGCGGACTACCTGTACTCGGAGAAGCCCTTCGTGATGGTCGCCGTCTCGACGCCGGCGGCCCGGTTCCCGGAGGCGTTCCCGCTGGCGCGGGCGGCCTACGTGATCGACGCGCACGGCGGCCGGTTGCAGGGGCTCGACACCGCCCTCGACGACCTCCTCGGTAGCGACCCGCTCGCCGCCGCCCGCCGCGACCTCAAGAAGTACTACCTCGGGGACATCCCGTCGGACCGGTACGCGCAGCGCTTCCTCGACGAGGCCTCGCGCTACCTCTGAGCGACCGGCCACGATCGGCTCCGGTTCGGCATCGACGCCGACCGGAGCCGGTCGTGTTTCTGGCACCGCTTTCGCAGTCCTCAGGCCGCACGCCCGCACCGCACGGCGTGCCGTGGGGGACCGGCCGCCGGGGATCAGTGCCGAGCGGTCCGGTCCGGGCCGGGCGGGTCGCTCTGCGGGACCGGCTGGTTCCACCGGAGGATGACCCGCCGGCCGTGCTCGTGACCGAGCACGCTCACGGTGGCGGTGTCCAGCCGCAGCAGCCCGCCGGCGGACGGGGGCAGGCCGATCCAGCGCGCGCCGAGCACCCGCAGGCTGTGCGCGTGGCCGACCAGCGCGACGCTGCCGCACTCCAGCAGCGGGGCCACCCGGTCGAGCACGCGGTCGAGCCGGGCGCCGACCTCGGCCGGTGACTCGCCGCCGGGGCAGCCGTCGGTCCAGATGTTCCACGCCGGGTTCTCGTCGTGGATGTCGGCGGTGGTGCGCCCCTCGTAGACGCCGTAGTTCCACTCCGCCAGGTCGGGATCGGTGGCGTCGACGGTGAGCCCGGCCAGGTGCGCGGTGCAGGTCGCCCGCTGGCGGGGGCTGGACAGCACCCGGACGAAACGCCGGCCGGCGAGCGCCACGGCGAGCGCGCGGGACTGCCGCTCGCCGTCGGGGGTCAGCTCCAGGTCGGTGTACGAGGTGTGCCGCCGGCTGGCGCTCCAGGTGGTCTCGCCGTGCCGGATCAGCAGGATCTCGCTCACCAGCCCAGTCAACCACGGACCGGCGGTCCGGACCGCCGGGCGACCTCAACCTATCTTCCTAGGATGCCTTACGCGATGTGCGCACGGGCACAGCGTTTGTGCGGACCGGCACGGGGGAGGCAACCGACGGAAGCCCGAACGAGCCGAGGAGGCGGGATGAGCTTCACCGACAAGGCCAAGAGCCGGGCCCAGGAGTTGGCCGGCGCGGCCAAGGAGCGGATCGGCGACGCCACCGACAACGAGCGGTTGCGGGCCGAGGGCGCCAACGAGCAGAGCGCCGCCCGGGCGCGGCAGGCCGGGCAGAACGTCAAGGAGGCCGGACGCAACGTCCGGGGCGCCTTCGACAAGTGATCCGTACGGCGGCGGGCCCCCGGATCGCCCCGGGGGCCCGCCGCCGTGTGCGTGGGTGCGGTGTTCAGGTACGCCCCGCGCACCTGAACGGCCGTCGCCCCCGCGGCCGGTGGCTCGCGGGGGCGACGGGGTGGTGCGGGGTCAGTCGTCGCGGTGGGCGGTCCACCAGGACTGGCCGGCCTCGGGCAGCGTGTCGATCGGGTCGTAGTAGGCGTAGCGCTTGTTGAGCGCTTCGAGGTCCGCGGACTCGATCGAGGTGCGGTAGTTCTTGGTCCAGTACGAGATGCCGCGCTCGCGGTCGTACTCGGTGAGCATGTGCACCCAGCGCTTGCCGACGAACGGGACGTCGCAGACGATCCGCGGGGTGGCGTAGCCGGGCAGGTAGCCCATGATGTCGTGCTGGAGCTGCTGGGCGTGCCAGACGGGGACCCGCCAGTGCTCGGCGTTGGGGATCATGTCGCACATGTAGAAGTAGTACGGCAGGATGCCCGCCTCGCCCTGGAGCGCGAAGCACAGGTCGAGCAGGTCGGCGCTGGTGGCGTTGACGCCGCGCATGAGCACGCCCTGGTTGCGGACGTCGCGAACGCCGACGTCGAGGGCGGTCTGGGCGGCCTTGGCGACCAGCGGGGTGATGGACTGCCGGTGGTTGACGTGGGTGTGGATGGCGAGGTTGACGCCCCGTCGGGCGGCGGTGCGGGCGACCCGTTCGAGGCCCTCGACGACGTCGGCCTGGAGCCAGTGCTGGGGCAGGCCCATGAGGGCCTTGGTGGCGAGCCGGATGTCGCGGATGGTCTCGATCTCGAGCAGCCGCATGAGGTAGGACTCGAGGTTCTTCCACGGCACGTTGGCCACGTCGCCGCCGGAGACGACGACGTCACGGACGCCGGGGTGGCCCTTGAGATAGGCGATGTGGGCGTCGTAGCGGTCGACGGGCTTGAGGGTGAGCTTGAGCTTGTCGACGGCGGGGGTGGAGTTGCCGACGAGGTCCATCCGGGTGCAGTGGCCGCAGTACTGCGGGCAGGTGGAGAGCAGCTCCGCGAGGACCTTGGTGGGGTAGCGGTGGGTGAGACCCTCGGCGACCCACATGTCGTGCTCGTGGAGGCTGTCGCGGCTGGCGTAGGGGTGGGAGGGCCAGTCGGTGCGCCGGTCGGAGGCCACGGGGATCATGTAGCGGCGGACCGGGTCGGCGAGGAACGCCTCGGTGGTCATGGGCTCGAACGGCACCATGGTGTTGAGCATCTGCGGCGGCACCAGCATGGACATGGTGGCCAGGGCCTTCTGGTCGGCCTCCAGGTCGGCGTAGAAGGTCTCGTCGACG
Organism: Micromonospora sp. AP08; assembly: GCF_008085935.1. Classification (NCBI taxonomy): domain Bacteria; kingdom Bacillati; phylum Actinomycetota; class Actinomycetes; order Micromonosporales; family Micromonosporaceae; genus Micromonospora; species Micromonospora sp. AP08. Next base: position 109,122 of record NZ_VSEZ01000002.1, on the reverse strand, counting down.
AGGTCGCCGAGGACGGTGCGCAGCTGCTTGATGTTCTTGACGCAGTTGACCCGCTGCCACTGGGCGTTCTCCCACTGCTCGCGGGTGACGTGGCGCCAGCCGGGGAAGCGGGTCCAGTCGGGTTCGACCAGGGGGCTGCGGCGGTATTCGTACGGCTGCCCGGCGGTCGGTACGGCGACCGGGGCGTGACGGGGTTGAGGGATGGTCTCAACCGGTTGGGTCTGGGTCACGGCCCCTCCTGACATGTGGTGCGGGTGATCAGCGATCCTGAAGGCTACTGGAAAATATCCGGTGAAGAAATTAGTCTGCCGGAAGTTTTCCCGCGACGCGAGCCCTGGTCGGGGGTTCGGGCGGCTGGACATAGGGGGTCGGCGTGACGTCACCGGTGGGTCTGCACCGAGTCGTGGAACCGGCGGGGGTGCTGCCGCAGGCGGCGTGGCGGCTGGACGCCGACCCGCGGATCGCGGCGAACGAGGTGCGCATCCGGGTCGAGCGGCTGAACCTGGACGCGGCGAGCTTCCGGCAGCTGTCGGAGAAGCACGGCGGCGACGGGGAGAAGGTCCGCGCCGAGGTGCTGGAGATCATCTCGACCCGGGGGAAGATGCAGAACCCGGTCACCGGTTCCGGCGGCATGCTGATCGGCACCGTCGAGGAGGCGGGGAAGCGGTCCCCGCTGGGGTTGCGGCCGGGTGACCGGGTGGCGACGCTGGTGTCGCTGACGCTGACCCCGCTGACGATCCTCGACGGGCTGGCCCGCTGGGACGGGCGCAGCGAGCAGGTGCCCTGCGACGGCTACGCGATCCTGTTCGCCCGGTCGATCGCCGCGGTCCTGCCCGGCGACCTGCACCCGGAGCTGTCGCTGGCGGTGCTGGACGTGTGCGGGGCGCCGGCGCTGACCGCCCGGGTGGTGGCCGAGCAGGTGGCGCGGCGGCGCCGCGAGGACGACGGGCGTCCGGTGACCGTGGCGGTGATCGGTGGCGCCGGCAAGAGCGGCTCCCTGTCCCTGGCCGCGGCGCGGCGGGCGGGCGCCGGCCGTACCGTCGGGGTGGTGCCGGTGGCGGCGGAGCGCGACGCCCTCGAAGCGGCCGGCCTGGCCGACGTGGTGGCGTTGGCCGACGCCCGTGACCCGGTGGGGCTCTCCACGGCGGTGACCACGGCGCTGGGCGCGCCGGCGGACGTGACGGTGGTCTGCGTGGACGTGCCGGGCTGCGAGCACGGCGCGGTCCTCGCCACCGAGGACGGCGGCACGGTGATCTTCTTCTCGATGGCGACGAGCTTCGCGGCGGCGGCGCTGGGCGCGGAGGGCCTGGCCGCGGACGTGACGATGCTGGTGGGCAACGGGTACGTGCCGGGGCACGCCGAGCTGGCGCTGGAGCTGCTGCGCGCCGAGCCGGGGGTGCGTCGTCTGTTCGAGGCCCGGTTGGCGGCAGACTGAGCATCATGACGAACCCCTCGACCTTGTACCGCGGCGGAGTGCTGCACTGTCCGGCCGATCCGAGCGCGACGGCGTTGCTGGTGCGTGACGGGCGGATCGCCTGGCTGGGCGCCGACGCCGACGCGCCGGCCGCCGACCGGGTGGTGGACCTGGGCGGGGCGCTGGTGACGCCGGCGTTCGTGGACGCGCACGTGCACGCCACCGACACGGGGCTGGCCCTGTCGGGGCTGGACCTGTCGGCGGTGCGGTCGGCGTCCGGGCTGCTGGAGGCGGTGGGCGCGTTCGCGGCGGCGCTGCCGGCCGACGCGGTGGTGCTGGGGCACGGCTGGGACGAGTCGTCCTGGGCGGAGCCGGCCCTGCCCGACGCGGCGGCGCTGGACCGGGCGGCCGGGGGCCGGAAGGTGTACCTGTCGCAGGCGTCGATCCACTCGGCGCTGGTGTCGACGGCGCTGCTGGCGGCCTGCCCGGACGCGGCGGCCGCGGCCGGATACGACCCGTCGGGTTGGCTGCGCCGGGACGCGCACCACGTGGTGCGGGCGGCGGCGTTCGCGTCGGTGACCCGGGCGCAGCGGGTGGCGGCGCAGCGGCGGGCCCTGGAGCACGCGGCGTCGCTGGGCATCGCCGCGGTGCACGAGTGCGGTGGCCCGGACATCTCCGACGAGGAGGACTTCACCGGGCTGCTGGGCATCTCGGGGGCCGGGGTGCCGGAGGTGTACGGGTACTGGGGTGAGCTGCTGGGCGCGGCGAAGGCGCGGGAGCTGGGTGCGGTGGGCGCCGGTGGTGACCTGTTCGCCGACGGGGCGCTGGGCTCGCGGACGGCGCACGTGTCGGCGGCGTACCTGGACGGGGAGCCGGGGGCGTGCGGGCACGGGTACGTGAGCGCGGAGCAGGTGCGTGACCATCTGCTGGACTGCGCGGCGCACGGCGTGCAGGGCGGTTTCCACGCGATCGGGGACGCGGCGATCGGCACGGTGCTGGAGGGGTTCGCGCAGGCGGCGCGGAAGGTGGGCGTGGACCGGTTGCGGGCGGCCCGGCACCGGATCGAGCACGCGGAGATCATGAGCAAGCGGTTGATCGCCGGGTTCGTGGAGTACGGGATCGTGGCGTCGATGCAGCCGGCGTTCGACCGGTTGTGGGGTGGCGCGGGCCGGATGTACGAGTCGCGGCTGGGTCTGTCCCGGTCGTTGGAGTCGAACCCGATGGGCGCCATGCACGGGGTGGGGGTGGCGTTGGCGTTCGGGTCGGACTCGCCGGTGACGCCGCTGGACCCGTGGGGGTCGGTGCGGGCGGCGGCGGCGCACCACAACCCGGTGCAGCGGATGAGTGTGCGGGCGGCGTTCGCGGCGCACACCCGCGGCGGGTGGCGGGCGGTGCACCTGGACAACGAGGGGGTCCTCGCTCTGGGCGCGCCGGCGACGTTCGCGGTGTGGGACACCCCGGCCGGGGTGGAGCGGGGCCTGCCGGTGTTGCAGGCAGAGGACCCGGAGGCGCGCGGCGCGGACGACCCGACGCCGCTGCCGGTGTGCCGGGCCACGGTGCTGCGCGGTGACGTGATCTATCAGGAAGGCTCTCTCGAGTGACAGGCAAGCTTGGGTTGGATCCGGCGCTTGTGGCGCGGGCGCGGGAGTTGGCGCGCCGGGCCGGGCAGCCGGTGGTGGATCTGGCGCGCAGCCACACCACGGTGTCGGTGGAGCGGGCGGTGCTGCGGCTGGCCGGGGTGACCGGCGCCGACCCGGACGGCATCCCGTGGGTGAACCGCCTCGTGGACGCGGTGGTGGCCGATGTGGGTCTGGGGCACGGGGTGGCGGTGCCGGTGTTCGACGCGCTGGCGCGGGAGCAGATCGGCGACGTGACGTTGCTGGCGCAGAAGGCCGCCGCCGGGTCGGTGCGGTTCACGCTGCCCACGGGCAAGGCCGCGACGGCGGCCCGGCGGGCCGCGCGGAAGGCGGTCGCCGCGGGTGTGCGGCAGATCGACCGGCGGCGGGCCGAGCGGGACCGCCTGGTCAAGCGGTACGGGGATCCGAGGCAGCGGCCGTGGATCTACCTGATCGTGGCGACCGGTGACATCTACGAGGACATCCCGCAGGCGCAGGCGGCGGCGCGGGCGGGCGCGGACATCATCGCGGTGATCCGGTCCACGGGGCAGTCGCTGCTGGACTACGTGCCGGAGGGCGCCACCCGGGAGGGCTTCGCGGGCACGTACGCGACGCAGGAGAACTTCCGGCTGATGCGGGCGGCGCTGGACGAGTCGTCGCGGGAGCTGGGCCGGTACGTGCGGCTGACGAACTACGCGTCGGGCCTGTGCATGCCGGAGATGGCCACCCTGGCGGGCCTGGAACGGCTCGACATGATGTTGAACGACTCGATGTACGGGATCCTGTTCCGCGACATCAACCCGATCCGCACGTTCGTCGACCAGCGGTTCTCGCGGCAGGTGCACGCGCGTGCCGGGATCATCATCAACACCGGTGAGGACAACTACCTGACCACCGCGGACGCGGTGGACGAGGCGCACACGGTGACGGTGTCGCAGCTGCTCAACGAGTACTTCGCGCACGAGGCGGGGCTGGCCGACTGGCAGCTGGGGCTGGGGCACGCGTTCGAGATCAACCCGGACGTGCCGGAGTCGTTCCGGCTGGAGCTGGCGCACGCGCTGCTGGCCCGGGAGCTGTTCCCCGACGCGCCGCTGAAGTGGATGCCGCCGACGAAGCACATGACCGGTGACGTGTTCCGCGGCAACCTGCTCGACGGGTTCTTCAACCTGGTGGGCACCATGACCGGGCAGGGCATCCTGCTGGTCGGCATGATGACCGAGGCGGTGGTCACCCCGTGGCTGTCGGACCGGGACATCGCCCTGCAGAACGTGCGGTACGTGCTGGGCGCCGCCGGCGGGTTGCACGAGGACTTCGTGCCGGCGCCGGGCGGGTTCATCCAGCAGCGCGCCCACCGGGTGCTCGGCGAGGCCGTGGACCTGCTGGACCGCATCGGTGACCAGTCGCTGCTGACGGCGATCGCCGAGGGCACCTTCGGGATCATGAAGCGGCCCGCGGACCGGGGCAAGGGCCTCGACGGCGTCGCGAGGCACGAGGCCGACTACTACAACCCGGCCACGGACATCCTGGAGCAGGCGGCATGAGCGAACGCACCGAGCGAAGCGAGGGCCGTGAGGGCATGCCCGGCCAGCACGGCATGACGGAGAAGAAGATCGTCCGGCCGTACGGGGACACCACCGGCGACGGCATGGTGCAGGTGTCCTTCACGTTGCCGGTGCCGCACGACAAGCGCGCCGAGGGCGCCGCCGTGCAGCTGGCCAACAAGATGGGCATCGACCCGGCGATGCTGGTCCACGCCAAGCAGATGGGCGACGGGTTCACCTTCTTCGTCGTCTACGGGCGGGTGAACCACCTCGTCGACCTCGACAAGGTGCAGGTGGTGGAACGGGACTTCCCGCTGCTGTCGGCCAAGGAGGTCAACACGGTGGTGAAGCAGAGGATGCGGCGCAAGCTGTCCGTGGTGGGCGCCTGCATCGGCACCGACGCGCACACCGTCGGCATCGACGCGATCCTCAACGTGAAGGGCATCGCCGGGGAGAAGGGCCTGGAGTACTACCGGGAGCTGAAGGTCACCAACCTGGGCGCGCAGGTCAGCGTCCCCGAGCTGGTGGAGGCGGCCCGGCGGGAGAAGGCCGACGCCGTGCTCGTCTCCCAGGTCGTGACGCAGCGCGACGCGCACCTGCACAACACCCGGGAGATGTCCGCCGCGTTCCGGGAGGCCATGCCCGCCGGGAAGCGGCCCCTGCTGATCGTCGGCGGGCCCCGCTTCGACGAGACCATGACCGGCGAGCTGGGCGTCGACCGGATCTTCGGTCGCGGCACCACCCCCGGCGAGGTCGCCAGCTACCTGGTGCACGCCCTGATCACCGAGAAGAAGGCGAGAGCATGAGCGACTCCCGGGTCGGCCTGACCGTCACCCACCGCCGGTACGTGCCGTACTCCCACGCCCACTACGCGGGCAATCTGGTCGACGGTGCGTACGCGCTGGGCTTGTTCGGGGACGTCGCCACCGAGGTGTGCATCCGCACCGACGGCGACGAGGGGCTGTTCGCCTCCTACTCCGACGTGCAGTTCAAGGCGCCCATGAAGGCCGGTGACGTGCTGGAGGTGGTCGCCACCGTCACCCGGGTCGGCACGCGCAGCCGCACCATCGACTTCGCCGCCCGGGTGGTGTGCCGGGGCCGCCCCGACAAGTCCGAGTCGGCCGCCGAGGTCCTCGACGAGCCGATAGTGGCGGTCACCGCGACCGGCACGGTGGTCGTCCCCGCGACGGCGTGAACCTCGCCGTCTGCGCCGACGTCGGGTCGACGTACACCAAGGCCGCGGTGGTCGACCTCGACGGCGGCCGCCTGGTCGGCGCGGCGGCCGCCCCGACCACCGTGGGCACCGACGTGCTGCACGGCCTGGACGCCGCCGTCGGCGCCGCCACCGCCGGGCTCACCGCCGGGGACCTGCCCTGGTACGTCTGCTCGTCGGCCGGCGGTGGCCTGCGGCTGGCCGTCATCGGCTACGAGCCCCTCGTGACCGCGCAGGCCGGCCGGCGGGTCGGGTTGTCCGCCGGGGCGAACGTGGTGCACGTGGCCGCCGGGCGCCTCGGCCAGGCGGACCTGACGGCGCTGCGGGCCGCCCGCCCCGACGTGGTGCTGCTCGTCGGCGGCACCGACGGCGGCGACGCGGACACCCTCACCCACAACGCCACCCGGCTGGCGCGGGCGCGCTGGCGGGTGCCGGTGGTCCTCGCCGGCAACGCCGACGTCCGCGACGACCTGCACGCCCTGCTGGCCGCGGCGAAGGTGCCGGTCACCGCCGCCGACAACGTGCTGCCCCGCATCGGGGTGCTCACGCCCGCGCCGGCCCGCGCCGCGATCCGGGAGGTGTTCCTGCGGCACGTCATCGGCGGCAAGAAACTGTCCCGCGGCGGCCGGTTCGCCCGGCTGGTGCGGGCCGCCACCCCCGACGCGGTGCTCACCGGCGTGGAGGTCCTCGCCGACGCCCTCGGCGGGGACCTGGCCGTCGTCGACGTCGGCGGCGCCACCACCGACGTGTACTCGGTGCTCACCCCCGACGAGCGGGACAGCGGCCCCAGCCAGGAGGTCGCCGGCACGCTGTGGCGGGCCCGTACCGTCGAGGGGGACCTCGGCATGCGGTGGAGCGCCCCCGGCGTGGTCCGCGCCGCCGCCGAGGAGCGGCTGCTCGCCGCGGGGGAGGCCGACGACCTGGCCGCCGCGGCGGCCGTGCGGGCCGCCGAGCCCGGGTTCCTGCCCACCGACGACGCCGACCGGGCCGCCGACCGGCGCATCGCCGCGCTCGCCGCGACGGTGGCGCTGCGCCGGCACGCCCGCGGCGCCGCCACCGGCGAACGCGCCGGCCGGGACCTTCGCGACATCAAGGTCATGGTCGGCTCCGGCGGGGTGCTGCGCCACGCCGACCCCGGCGACGCCGCCGCGGTGCTCGCCGCTGTGCTCGCCGACCACGCCGGCGGGTGGCCGCTGCCCCGCGCCGCCCGCGCCGTCGTCGACGTCGACTACGTCCTGGCCGCCGGGGGGCTGCTCGCCGCCGACCACCCCGACGCGGCGGCCACGCTGCTGCGCCGGCACCTCGCCGGCTGAACGCGCCGGGCAGTTCGGCGGCGACGCCTGACGGGGTATCGAGACTCGCCGACGCGACACGCCGTGTCGCAACACACGACAGGCCCGGGTGGGTTGACAGCGGCGGGGGTGCACGCCGTACCGTCTTTGAGTCCTACCACGGGAAGCGGCTGCTGTTCGCTTCGTCCCTTCGTCCGCTGGCCGAGCGACCGGAAGGTTGCGGCGGCCAGGTCCAGCGGGCGGGGGTCGGCGGGGCGGCGCGAACCGGCCGCGGTTACCGGTGTACGGGCAGGGTGAGAGGAACGGCCAGTAGACAACGGCCAGGCGGGGGCAGCCAGTCCACGTCGGGTCGGTCCGAAGGTCGGCGCCGATCGCCCTCGCCCCACCGGCCGGGAAGGGCCTGGGAGCATCGGGGCGCGGCGCGAGCCGCGCCCCGATTTTCGTCGCCCCTCGATCAGCTGTTCAGGACCTCGTAGACGGCGGCCGGGGCGGGATCGATCCGTCCCTCGAACGGCGCGCCGAGATCCGGCTTGAACCCGTGCTGCGAGTAGCTGATCTCCGACGGCTGCTCCGGCTCACCGCCGGCGGGCGGCAGCGTGAACCGGAGGCCGAGCAGCCGTTGCTTGTCGTCCACCGAAGCCTCGAACGCGACGGCCGCCCGCTGCTGCTCGGTGAGCGCGGCGAGGCGTTCCTCGTCCACCAACCCGCTGGTGTCCACGTCCGGCACCCGCCTGAAGTCCAGCGTGCCGCGGTAGCGTCCGGTCCCGGACGGCTCGGCGGAGACGATGCCGACGAACAGGTCGGTCGCGTGCGCCGGGTCGCCGAACTGTTCCAGGCGGGCGCGGGCCGCCGGGTCGACCTTGCGTACGTCGATCCGGGTCCACCGGTCCCCGGTCAGCGGGTTGCTGCGCGCCAGGTGCTCGCCGTCGCGGTGCAGCACCTCGAACGTCAGGCGGGCCTTGCCGGCGTCGCCCCCGACGGCCCGCAACCGCAGCCAGCCGTTGGCGCCGTCCACCGCGCCCACCCCGATGGTGTCGTGGGTGCGGAACTGGAAGCTGTACGGGCCACGGTTCAGCGCCTCGGCGGCGGTTCGCAGCGCCGCCGTGGAGTCCGGCGTCGGTGACGGGTCCGGGCCGCCGCCGGCGAGGTCCCACGCCACGCCGCAACCGGTCAGGGTGAGTTGGAGGGCGAGCATGGTCGCCACCGACAGGCGCAGTCTCACCGGGCACCTCCCTCGGGTCGGCCCGCCCGCCGATGTACCCCCGGCTCAACCAGATAAATCCCTGGATGCGTGTGTGGCCGCCGCCGATCGGCGTCCCCCGCACGCCGGTGCTACCGGTTATGCTTCCTGGTATGACCGGAGCGGTGCGCAAGTTGTCGATCTCGGTCCCGCCGGACGTCGCCGAACGCCTCGAACGGGAACCCAACGCCAGCGCCTTCCTGGTGCACGCCGCGCGGGCACTGATGCGCCGGGAAGCCCTCGACGCCGAGCTTGCCCACCAGGGGATCGCGGTCACCGAGGACGGGATCGCCCGGGCGCGGGCCGCCCGAGCGGCCGTCGACGTCGCCTGGCCGGCCGAGCGCTACCAGGCCATCCGCGAGCGGGTGCGGCACGCCGCAGGAGGCGACGAGGAACCCGCCGGCCGGGTCACCGCCGCGTGAGCCACCCCGACGCCCCGCCCGTGCGGCTGGTCCTCGACCGGTCGGCGCTGCTCGCCTACCTGGCCGGGTCGGTGCACGTGGGGGAGACCCTGCACGAGGTGATCACCGACGGGGTGCGGTTCGGGGTGAGCGCGGTCGCCGCCGCCGAGGCGTACGCGGCCGTGGACGATCCGAAGGACCGCGCGGCGCTGCGGCGGCTGCTCGCCCTCGACGCCTGCGCCGTCCTGGCCACGGCCGGCGGGTCGTGGCAGGAACTGGCGTACTGGCGGGGCTTCACCGGCCGGGTCGACCTGGCCGCCACCGTGCTGGCCTGCCTGGACCACGACGCCCCCATCCTCACCGGCGAGACCCGCTACGGCGACGACGACCTGCCGGTCATCCGGCTGCCGGAGTGATCCGGCCCGGACGGGCCGAGGGGCGTCCCCGCCGGGTAGCCTTCGGCGCGTGATCGTGGTGAGGTGCCGGTGACGACGCTGGACCGGGAAGAGGCGCGTGCCACCGGCGGGGCACGCCCGGGCGACGGCGGGCGTCCCCTGCCGCTGAAACTGGCCGTCCCGGCGGCCCTGCTGGCCGGTCTGGCGCTTCTTGTCGCCTTCCCCCCGTACGGGCTGTGGCCCCTCGCCCCGGTCGGTGTGGCGCTGCTGGCCGCCGCGGCGCACCGGCGGCGGCTGCGCGCCGGCGCCGGGCTGGGCTTCCTCGCCGGGGTGGCGCTGTTCGCGCCGCTGCTGGAGTGGACCAACCTCCACACCGGCTACCTTCCGTGGCTGCTGCTGTCGCTGCTGCAGGCCGGCTACCTGGCGCTGCTCGGCGCCGCCACCGCCTGGGTGTCCCCGCTGGTCGACCGGCAGCGCGCGGCGTGGCCGCTGGTCACCGGGGTGCTGTGGGTGGGCCAGGAGGCGCTGCGCGACCGCACCCCGTTCGGCGGGTTCCCGTGGGGGCGGCTGGCGTTCAGCCAGGACACGTCCCCGCTGCTGCGGCTGGCCGCCCTCGGCGGCGCGCCGCTGGTCACGTTCGCCGTCGCCGTCGCGGGCGGGATCCTGCTCGTCCTGGCGTGGCGGGACTGGCGGAGCCCCGCCGGGCTGTGGCGGCCGGTGGCCGGGCTGGCCGCCGCCCTCGCCGCGGTGCTCGCCGCCGGCACCGCCGTGCCGACCGGGGTACGCGGCGGCGGCGACACCGTCACCGTCGCCATCGTCCAGGGCAACGTGCCCCGCCTCGGGCTGGACTTCAACGCCCAACGGCAGGCGGTGCTGAACAACCACGTCGACGCCACCCTGAAACTGGCCGAACAGGTCGCCGCGGGCACCCAACGCCGCCCCGACCTGGTGGTGTGGCCGGAGAACTCCAGCGACATCGACCCGCTGCGCAACCCCGGCGCCGGCGAGCGCATCTCCCAGGCCGCCGACGCGATCGGCGCGCCGATCCTGGTGGGCGCCGTGCTCCTCGGCCCCGGCGAGGGTCAGGTCCGCAACGCCGGCCTGCTGTGGCGCCCCGGCAGCGGCGCCGACCTGGAGCAGCTCTACACCAAGCGGCACCCCGTGCCGTTCGCCGAGTACGTGCCGCTGCGCGAGATCGCCCGGATGGTCAGCTCCGAGGTCGACCGCGTCCGCTCCGACTTCGTCCCCGGCGGCACCCCCGGCGTGCTGGACACCGGCGTGGCCACCCTCGGCGACGTGATCTGCTTCGAGGTCGCCTACGACGGCATCGTCCGGGACACCGTCACCGGCGGCGCGCAGCTGCTCGTGGTGCAGACCAACAACGCCACCTTCGACGTGGCCGAGGCCCGCCAGCAGCTGGCCATGGTGCGGCTGCGTGCCGTCGAGCACGGTCGCGCCGCGCTGATGGCCTCCACGGTCGGGGTGTCCGGGTTCGTTTCCCCCGACGGGCGGGTAGACGGGGCGACCGGGTTCAACACCGCCGCGGTGGTGGTGCGGCAGATGCGGCTCGGCGACGGGCGTACGCCGGCCACCACGGCGGGGGTGTGGCCCGAGGTGGCCCTCGCGGCGCTGGCCGTCGCGGCCCTGGCCGGCGCGGCCGTGCTGCGCCGCCGCCGGGAGGTCGACCCGGGCTAGGACGACGAGCGGGGAGGCGGTACACGGTGGGCGTGGTAGCCGACAGGCGCACGGTCGGCCATCCCGGGGTGGGACGGGTCCTCGTGGTCATTCCCACCTACAACGAGGCCGACAACGTCGACCGGATCGTCTCCCGGGTACGGGAGGCCGCCCCCGCGGTGGACGTCCTCGTCGCCGACGACAACAGCCCCGACGGCACCGGCGCCATCGCCGACGGGCTGGCCGGCGCCGACCCGCAGGTGCACGTCCTGCACCGTCCCGGCAAGGAAGGCCTCGGCGCGGCCTACCTGGCCGGTTTCGCCTGGGCCCGCCAGCGCGGCTACGACGCCGTGGTGGAGATGGACGCCGACGGCTCGCACGCCCCGGAGGACCTGCCGGCGCTGCTGGACGCCGCCCGCGACGCCGACATGGTGATCGGCTCCCGGTGGACCAGCGGCGCGCGGGTGCTGAACTGGCCGCTGCGGCGGCTGCTGCTGTCCCGGGCCGGGAACCTGTACGCGCGCCTGGCGCTGGGCGTGCCGGTCTCCGACGCCACCGGGGGCTACCGGGTGTACCGGGCGGCCGCGCTGGACGCCATCGACCTGGCCTCGGTGCGCTCCCAGGGTTACGCGTTCCAGGTGGAGCTGTCCCGGCTGGCGCACCGCGCCGGGGTGCGCATGGTCGAGGTGCCGATCACCTTCGCCGAGCGGGAGCACGGCGACAGCAAGATGAGCCCGCTGATCGTGGCCGAGGCGCTGTGGCGGATCACCACGTGGGGGCTGCGGGACCGGCGGGCCGCCGCGCGCCGCCCCGACGCGTTGGCCCGGTGGCCGTGAGCGCGGGCGTGTCATGCTGGAGGGGCGTGATGACACCGCCTGCGGATGAGGTGAGATGCGCCGAGGACTGAAGTACGTACCACCGGCTGTGCTGCTGCTCGCGCTGCTGGAGCTGACCGTGTTCGTCCTGGTGGGCCGGGGCGTCGGGTTCGGGTTCGCGGTGCTGCTGGTGTTCGCGGCGTCGCTGCTGGGCCTGGTGCTGCTGCGCCGGGAGGGCATGCGGGCGTGGCGCGGTTTCCGGGCCGCCGTGGAGTCCGGGCAGCCGCCGGGGCGGCAGGTCACCGACGGTCTCGTGGGGCTGCTGGGTGCGCTGCTGCTGGCGCTGCCCGGCCTGGTCAGCGGGGTGGTGGGGCTGCTGTTGCTGGTGCCGCCTGTGCGGCGGCTGGCCGGCGCGGGGGTGCGCCGGGCCACCGAGCGCCGGGTGTCGTCGATGGTCGCCGGTGACCTGTTCGGGCCGCGGCGGGTGCGGGTGCGCCGGGGCGCGCCGCAGCCCACGCCGGCCCCGCAGCAGCCGCCGGTGACCGAGCCGGGCCGGGCCATCGAGGGGGAGATCGTCGAACCCGGCCGGTAGGGGACAGACATGACGAAACGCCCCCGGGGTGATCCCCGGGGGCGTTTTCGTCGTTGCGGATGCTCAGGCGCGACCGCGGCGGGTGCGGACCTCCTGGAGCCGCTCGGCGAGGATGTCCTCCAGCTCGGCGATCGAGCGGCGCTCCAGCAGCATGTCCCAGTGGGTACGCGGCGGCTTGGCCTTCTTCTGCTCGGGCTCGCTGCCGTCGACCAGGCGGGCGACGCTGCCGTCGAACTTGCACTCCCAGGTCGTCGGGACCTCGGCGTCGACGGCGAACGGCACCTCGAACTGGTGCCCCTTCGCGCAGAGGTACTCGCGGGTCTGCCGCGGCGCGAGCTCCGTGTTGCGGTCGGATTCGTAGCTGACTGCGCCCAGCCGGCTACCGCGCAGCATACGCTCGCCCATGATCGACTTCCCCTCGTTCGTGGTGCTGGTCTTCAGGTGTAACGGCCCGTCACCGCCGCCCCATTCCCGGCCACGCCGACGGCCCGGCGGGGGTCGGGGTCCTCAAGGGTAGCCGGTCATGACGGCTGCCCGGCGGGGTCGTCCCCGGCCGGGCCGAATCGGTGGAGTGTTTCGCCTGTCAACGGGGATGTTAGCCGCCTCCAGGTGTGCGGAGGTGACGATGACCAGTGACGCGCCGGTCGAGGCCCGGCCCCCCGGCGGGAAGACCTTCTTCGGTCACCCCCGGGCGCTGTCCACGCTGTTCCTCACCGAGATGTGGGAGCGGTTCAGCTTCTACGGCATGCGGGCCATCCTGGTGCTGTACCTGACCGCGTCGGTCGCCGACGAGGGCCTGGGCATCGGGGAGTCCACCGCCAACGCCGTCTACGGCACCTACAACGCCATGGTCTACCTCATGGCGCTGCCCGGCGGCTGGGTGGCCGACCGGCTGATCGGGGCGCGGCGCAGCGTGCTGTGGGGCGGCGTGGTGATCGCCGCCGGGCACTACGTGATGGCCGTCCCGGCCCGGTGGAGCGTGTTCGCCGGCATGACGCTGATCGTGCTCGGCACCGGCCTGCTCAAACCCAACATCTCCACCATGGTCGGCGACCTCTACGACCGGGACTCCCCACGCCGCGACGCCGGGTTCTCGATCTTCTACATGGGCATCAACCTGGGGGCGTTCATCGCCCCGCTGATCACGGGCTTCCTCGGCGAGAAGATCAACTGGCATCTGGGCTTCGGCGCCGCCGCGATCGGCATGACCTTCGGCGTGATCCAGTACGTGCTCGGCCGGCGCAACCTCGGCGACGCCGGCGCCCGGCCGGCCGACCCCCTGCTCGGCGCGGACCGGCGGCGGGCGCTGACCCGCATCGCCGTGGTCACCGTGGCGGTGCTCGTCGTGCTGGCCGTGCTCGCCCTCATCGGGCTGTTCACCGTCGACACCGTGGTCAACCTGCTCACCGTGGTCACCGTGCTGGTCACCATCGTGTACTTCGCGCGGATCCTGACCGACCGGGAGATCAGCGCCACCGAACGCAGCCGGATGAAGGCGTACGTGTGGCTGTTCGTCTTCGCCGCCGCGTTCTGGCTGATCTACGACCAGGCCGGGTCGGTGCTGAACATCTTCGCCGAGGACCAGACCGACCGGAACGTGGGCGGCTTCACCTTCCCGGCGTCCTGGCTCCAGTCGGTGAACCCCATCCTGATCATCATCGGCGCGCCGCTGGCCGCCGCGCTGTGGCTGAAGCTCGGCCACCGGGTCTCCACGCCGACGAAGTTCGCCGTCGGCCTGGTGCTCAACGGCCTGTCGTTCGTGCTGATGGCCGCCGCCGCGCAGGCCGCCGTCGGCGGCGACCTGGTCTCGCCGTGGTGGCTGGTCGCCGTGTACGCCATCCAGGTCGCCGGCGAGCTGGCGCTGAGCCCGGTCGGCCTGTCGGCCACCACCAAACTCGCCCCGGTCAAGTACGCCAGCCAGATGCTGGGCCTGTGGTTCCTCGCCACCGCCGTCGGCGACGCGATCGGTGGCCAGGTGGCCCGGCTGGCCGAGAGCTGGTCCGAGCCGGCGTACTTCCTGACCTTCGGCCTGGCCTCGGTGGTGCTGGGGCTTGCCGCCGTGATGTTCACCCGGCAGATCCGGGGACTGATGGCCGGCATCCACTGACCGGCCTCACGTCACCGGGCCGGGGTCGGTGGCAGCGGCAGCGGCAGGCCGGGCAGCCCGTCGATGCTGGTGGCCACGTGTTCCTTGCCGGCGAAGTACGCGCTCAGCGACGCGTCGTCCTCCCGGGCGAACCGCCGCCCGTGCAGGTCGCGGTCGGCCTCGTAGGTCATCAGCGGCACGGCGTAGCCGCAGGTGTCGCGGATCAGCTCGGCGTGGACCACCACGACGGCCCGCAGGCCGTGCGGGCCCGGGTCGATGTCGGGGAAGTGGCCCAGCAGCTCCGGCCAGCGGGGATCGTCGCGGAACACCGGCTCGCCCCGACCGTGCACCCGGACGATGTTCGGCGGGCCGTCGAACGCGCACCACATCAGGGTGATGCGGCCGTTCTCCCGCAGGTGCGCGACGGTCTCGGCGTTGCTCCCGGCGAAGTCCAGGTAGGCGACGGTCTGCTCGTCGAGCACCGCGAAGGAGCCGCGCAGGCCCTTGGGGGAGAGGTTGATGGTGCCGTCGCCAGCGAGGGGGGCGGTGGCCGTGAAGAACATCGGCTGCGCCTCGATGAAGGTCCGCAGCCGGCCGTCGATGCGCTCGTACGTCTTTCCCACGCCCTGATCATCCTCGCCGGCCGCCATCTACCGCTGCCCCGTCCCAGCTCGTGGCCGATGAGGGCCGGCGGCCCGACGCCGGTGTCAGGCGGTGCGGGAGCCGAGCCGGGCCAGGGCGGTCGCCAGGTCGCTGACCTGGTCGGCGAGCTGACCGGCCCGCCGCTGGGCGGCGTCGCGGTCGGTCTCGGCGGCGGCGAGCCGTACCGTCAGCTCGGCAAGCCGGCCCTCGACGGCGGCGGCAGCCTGCCGCGCTGTGGCCAGGTCGACGGCGAGGGCGTCCCGCTCGGCGGCCCGTGCCGCCAGCTCCTCCCGGGCGGCCGCGGCCTGCGCGGCGGCCTCCGCCCGGGCGGTCTCGGCCCGGTCCCGGGCGACCTGCGCCTCCTGCGCGACCCGTCGCGCCTCGGCGACCTCCGCGCGGGCCTGGTCGGCCTCGGCCTGCACGGTCCGTCGTGCCTCGGCCGCCTCGGCGCGGGCCTGGTCGGCCGCGCCACGGGCCGTCTCGGCCTCGGCGCGCAGCCGCTCGGCCCGCTCCAGCGCCTCGCCGGCCGAGCGGGTGGCCCGCTCGGCGTCGACCCGGGCGGCGTCCCGCTCGGCGGTCAGGTCGGTGACCCGCCGGCGCTCGGCGTCGCGTTCGGCCCGCACGGTACGCAGCTCGTGGCGGGCGGCGTCGCGGTCCCGTTCGGCCTGCACGCGCAGCGCCTGCGCCGCACCGGCCTCGCCGCGGGCCTCGTCCCGGGCCGCCTCGGCGTGCCGGGCCCGGTCGGTGGCCGCCGCGGCGCGGTCGGCCCGCTCCCGGGCGGCGTCGCGTTCGGCGAGCGCCGCCTGGGCGTCCTGGCGGGCCCGGGCGGCGGCCGCGGCGGCGTCCTCGGCGTCGCGGCGGGCCTCGTCGCGTTCGGTGTGCGCCGCCGCCACCTGGGCGGCCGTCTCGGCGCGGACCTCGGCGAGCTGCCGCTCCACACCGGCGGGGGACAGCTCGGCGTGCAGCGCGTCGGTGAGGGTCTCGACGATCTGGTCGAGCCGGTCCACCGCCTCCCAGGTGCGGGCCACCTGCCCGGGCAGCCCAGGAGAGTTGCGGTGGCGCATCCGGGAGTTGCGCGAGGCGCGCTGGCAGGCGCCGTCGTTGTCCCGGCAGTAGCGGAACGGCCGGCCCGCGCCGGCGCGCTGCGGCACCTCCCGTCCACAGTGGGCGCAGGGACGGGTCTCGGGGGCGGGCTGGGCGTCCATCGGCGGCGAAGTCTAGTTGCCGCGGGTCACGACGGTGTCGACGGCCCGGTGCGCACGACGGCCTGGTCGCCGTGCGGTCCGAACAGGTGCAGGATTTCGACGGTGTCCGTGTCGGCCGGGCCGAACCAGTGCGGTTCGCCGGTGTCGAACTCGGCCACCTCGCCGGGGCGCAGGAGGAACTCGCGGTCGCCGAGGACGAGGCGGAGCCGGCCGGCGAGGACGTAGAGCCACTCGTAGCCGGCGTGGGTGACGAGCGCCGGCTCCCGGGGCGCGAGGACCTGCTTGAAGACCTGGACCCGCCCCGGGTACTGGGTCAGGGGCACCACCACGCCGCCGCGCCGTCGCGGGTGCGGCCGCAGGTGGACGCGGGGGTCGCCGGTGGCCGGCGCCGCCACCAGCTGGTCCAGCGCGACGCGGTGGGCGCGGGCCAGCGGGATGAGCAGCTCCAGGGTGGGGCGCCGCTTGCCCGATTCCAGGCGGGACAGCTTGGTCACCGAGATGCGGGTCTGCGCCGCGAGGGTCTCCAGGGTCAGGCCGCGGTCGCGGCGCAGCGCGCGCAGCCGCGGCCCGATGCCGTCGAGGAGTTCCGCGAGGTCGTCTTCCACACCGGCCATTTTGCGGTTTCCGCAAGAATGCTGGGCTCCGGGGGTCGCCCGGTCCGAGCATGGCGGGCATGTTCCCCGACCTGGAGGTGAGCGCGTGGCCGCGACATCCCTGACCGTGCGACCCGAGCTCAGCACGCGCCGGCGGTGGGCGGTGCTGGCGATCTGCGCGCTCAGCATGCTGCTCGTCGGGCTGGACACCACCATCGTCAACGTGGGCCTGCCCGCCATCGGGCACGGCCTCGGCGTGGGCACCCGGAGCCTGGAATGGGTCCCGGACGCCTACACCGTGATCCTGGCCAGCCTGCTGATCTCCGCGGGCGCGCTGGCCGACCGGCTGGGCCGCCGCCGGGTCTTCCGGTGGGGGCTGGTCGTCTTCGGCGTCGCGTCCGTGGCCTGCGCGGTGGCCCCGTCGCTGGGCGCGCTCGTCGCGGCGCGGGCCGTCCAGGGGATCGGCGCGTCGATGCTCAACCCCGTGGCCCTGGCCATCGTGGTGAACGCGATGCCCGACCCGCGGGAACGGGCCCAGGCCATCGGGATCTGGGCCTCGGTCTTCGGGCTCAGCATGGCGGCCGGGCCGGTCGCCGGGGGCGCGCTCATCGCCGCGTTCGGCTGGCGGTCGGTGTTCTGGATCAACGTCCCGGTGATCGTCGCCGCGCTCGTGCTGACCGCGCGGTTCGTGCCGGAGTCCCGCGCGCCGCGGGCCCGGCGGCTCGACCTGCCCGGCCAGGTGCTCCTCACCGTCGTGGTGAGCCTCTGCGTCGCCGTGCTCATCGAGGGCCCACGGATCGGCTGGGCGTCGCCGCCGGCCTGGGCCGCGTACGTGGTCGCCGCCGCGGCCGCCGGGGGGTTCGTGGCGGTCGAGCGGCGTCGCCGCGAACCCCTCATGGAGCTGGGGCTGTTCCGGCGGCCGGCCTTCGCCACGGCGGTGCTGGGCGCGGTGGCCGTGTTCGTCGCGCTGACCGTCAGCCTGCTGCTCACCACGCTGTACCTCCAGCACGGGCACGGCTGGACCCCGCTCGCCGCGGGGACCGCGACCCTGCCCCTGGCACTGGGCGCGGCCGTCTGCGCGCCGCTGTCCGGCCGGCTGGCGGGGCGGTACGGGGCGCGGCGGCCGCTCCTGCTCGCCGGCGCGTTCCTCACCGTCGGCGGGTTCAGCCTGGTCGACCTGCGTCCGGACCCGGATCTCCGGCAGCTCCTGCCGGCCTACCTGCTCATCGGCATCGGCTTCGGCTTCGCCAACGCGCCGATCACCAACACGGCGGTGAGCGGCCTGCCGCCGGCGCGGGCCGGCGTCGCCGGGGCGATCACCTCCACGGCCCGGCAGCTCGGCTCGGCCGTCGGCATCGCGGTCGCCGGGGGCCTCGTCGCCGAGGTCGGCCCGGCGGGCCTGGCCCGCGCGTCCCGCCCGGGCTGGTTGCTGGTCGCGGCCTGCGGCCTGTTCCTCTTCGTCGTCGCGCACGCCGCCCGTCAGGCGGCGCCGTCGCGGCCCGCGTCCGTGCGGGCGGATCGCCGCCGGTGACCTGGACGCAGCCCCGCTGGCCGCCGGCATGCTCCGGCGGCACCGGGAGTACCGCCGGTAGGGTGCCGCCATGCCTGTCTCGCCCTACATCGCGCGCATGCGCCGGCACATCGGCTCCGACCTGCTGATGCTGTACGGCGTCAGCGGGGTGGTGACCGACGAGGCCGGGCGGGTGCTGCTGGCCCGCCGCGGCGACAACGGTCGCTGGTCGGTGCCGGCCGGCACGGTCGACCCGGGCGAGCAGCCCGCCGACGCGCTGGTCCGCGAGGTCCGCGAGGAGACCGGCATCGAGGTCGAGATCGAGCGGATCGGCGGGGTGGCCACCCATCCGGTCGTCTACCCCAACGGGGACACCTGCGAGTTCCTCAACGTCTGGTTCCGCTGCCGGGCCGTCGGCGGCACCGCCACCGCCGACGGCGACGAATCCCTCGCGGTCGGCTGGTTCGCCCCCGACGAGCTGCCCGACCTGGACGACTGGTCGCACCTGCGGATCGCCACCGCGCTGCGCGAGGACACCGACCCCTGGTACGCCGCGCCCGGCGAACGCCACCCGGCGCTCACCCGGCCCGACAACCTCTGACCGCGCCGGCCGTGCCAGTCAGGGGGTGGCCACGGCGGCCCGCGAGCGGTCCGCGGCGATGCGGACCGCGAGACCGGCCAGCACGGTGCCCATCACGTAGCGCTGGACCCGCGCCCAGGCCGGCCGGCGGGTGAGGAACGCCGACACCGTGCCGGCGGTGAGCACGATGAGCCCGTTCACGGTCAGCGCGATGCCGATCTGGGTCAGCCCCAGCAGCAGGCTCTGCACCGCCACGTGCCCGCGCGCCGGGTCGACGAACTGCGGCAGCAGCGACACGTAGAGGATGGCGATCTTCGGGTTCAGCAGGTTGGTGACCAGGCCCATGGTGAACAGCCGCCGCGGCCGGTCCGGCGGCAGCGCGGCCGGGGTGAACGCCGACCGGCCGCCCGGGCGAAGGGTCCGCCAGGCCAGCCACAGCAGGTAGGCCGCGCCGCCCAGCTTCACCGCCGTGTACAGGGGCGGGACCAGCGCGAAGACAGTGGCGATGCCGGCCACCGCGGCGGCCAGGTAGACCAGGAAGCCGACGGCCACGCCGAGCAGCGACACCAGCCCGGCCCGTCGGCCCTGGGTGACCGACCGGGACACCAGGTAGACCATGTTCGGGCCGGGTGTGAGCACCAGACCCAACGCCACCAGGGCGATACCCACCAGCGCGCCGACCGTGACCACGTCGCCTCCCCGCCCGTCGGTCCTGCCCGGACCCTACGCCCGCGCTCCGGCGCCGTGGGGGCGGGCTCGCCGGGCGGGGGCGTGACGGGCGACACTACCGGGATGTCGATCGTGCTCCGCGCCGCCGCCACCCCCTCCGCCCCCGGCCTGCTGCTGCGCCCCTGGCGCGACGAGGACGCCGAGGCGCTGCTGGCCGCGTACCGGGATCCGGTGCTGCGCTCCTGGACCCGGCTCCCGGTGACCACCCGGGCCGAGGCCCGCGCGTTCCTGCGCCGCAGCCGGCAGGGCTGGGCGGCCGACCGCCGGTTCAGCTTCGCCGTGCTGGAGCCCACGGACGAGGGGGAGCGGCTGGTGGCCAACGTGGTGCTCAAGGAGGTCACCCCCGGGCGGCCGGCCGCCGAGGTGGGCTACTGGACGGCCGCGCCGGCCCGGGGCCGCGGGGTCGCGCCGCGGGCCGTGGCGGCGGTCACCGACTGGGCGTTCGCCCGGTTCGCCGCCGGCGGCCTGACCCGCCTGGAGCTGCTGCACCAGGTGGACAACCGGGCCTCCTGCCGGGTGGCGGAGAAGAGCGGGTACGCCTTCGCGGAGGTGCTGCCGGCCCGGCCGCCGTTCCCGCGCGACGGTCACCGGCACGTCCGTCACCGGCCCTGAGCCGGTGATCGTCAGCGGCCGGCCAGGAAGAGCAGGGCGGCCGCGACCAGTCCCGCCTCCACCAGGGCGACGAAGGTGCGGTCACTGATCCGGCCGACGATCCGCCGCCCCACCCACGCGCCGGCCAGGGTGGCCGGGGTGAGCGCCGCCCCGAGCAGCAGCACCGGCCGGCCGAGCAGCCCGGCCCCGGCGTACCCGGCGGTCTTGGCCAGGTGCAGGGTGAGCGCGGCGGCCGCCTCGGTGCCCACGTACGCGGCCCGGGTCAGCCCGTAGGCCAGGAAGAACGGCGCGGTGAGCGGGCCGACCGAGCCGAGCAGCGCCGACCCGAGCCCGGAGGCGGCGCCGACCGCCACGAACGTCCGCGCGCCGGGCCGCCCCGGCGGCCGGCCGAGGCGACGCCACGCCACCACGCCCAGCAGGAACACCCCGAGCAGCCGCTTCAGGGCGGCCAGCGGCGCGTGCGCCAGCAGCAGCGCCCCGGCCAGGGCGAACGGCACCGCGCCCAGCGCGAACCGGCGGGCGAGGGCCGCGTCCAGCTCCCGCCGGTTGAGCCAGACCCGGGCGGCGTTGCTGGCGAGCTGGGTGAGGGTGAGCACGGGCACCGCGACGCGCAGCCCGAACAGCGCGCTGAAGACCGGCAGCAACAGCACACCGCCGCCGAAACCGGTCACCGCGGACAGCACGGCCAGCAGGAACGCCGCCGCCGAGGCGGCCAGCAGCGTGCTCAGCGCGCGGACTCCTCGACGCCCGGCCCGGCCGCCGGCGCCGGGCCGAGCAGGCGCAGCAGCAGCCGCGGCTCGCCCGGCCAGGCGTCCAGCAGCACCTGCCGGGGCACCTGCCGGCCGGCGTAGCGCAGCGCCAGCGCGACCACCACGATGTCGTCGAGCGGCCCGATGACCGGCAGGAACTCCGGGATCAGGTCGATGGGGCTGGCCAGCCAGAGCCCGGCGAACACGATCGCGACCTTGGCCCGGCGCGGCACCCGGGGGTCACGGCGCAGCCGGCGCACGGTGGTCAGGCAGTCCGGGATGAAGGCGGCCAGGTCGCGCAGGATGCCCGGCGGCAGCCGCCGGGCCAGCAGCACCAGCAGCGCCCAGCTGGCCAGCAGGCAGGCCACCGCGACGCCGAGGCCGATGAGCCAGTCACGCACGCCGGTGGTCCCTCCCGCCCGGGGGTACGGGCCGCCGCCGGCCCACCAGGAATGTACGCCGCGCCGCCGCCGGCCGCCGGACGGGAACAGCCCGGTCCCGGGCGGCGCTGAACACGGTCGGTGACCCGCGGATACGGTGAAGACGGGAGGTGACGGCGGTGACGACAGGCTGGGAGGCCGCGGTCGAGGCGCAGATCCGCTCGGCCCAGGAGCGCGGCGAGTTCGACAACCTGCCGGGCGCCGGCAAGCCGATCCCGGGCCGGGACCTGCCCTACGACGAGGGCTGGTGGATCCGCAGCTTCCTGGAGCGCGAACAGCTTCCCGGTGACCTGCTCCTGCCCACCCCGCTGCAACTGCGCCGCCGCATCGAGAAGCTCCCCGACGAGGTGCGCGACCTGCCCACCGAGGAGTCGGTACGGGCGTACGTGGCCGCCCTCAACACCGAGGTGGTGGCGTGGCTGCGGACACCCACCGGGCCGCGCGTGGTGGTCCGGCCGGTCAACGCCGACGACGTGGTGCGCGACTGGCGGGCCGCCCGGGAGCGGGCCGCAGCCGAGCGGCTGGCGGCCGACCCCGCGCCCGTCCCGCTTCCCGCCCGCCCGCGCCGCCGGTGGTGGCCCCGGCGGCGCCACTGACCGGCCCGGCGCGGCGCCGGGGAGACCCCGGGTGCCGCCGGTGTGCTGGTTCAGCGGCCGGGAACCGGACTCGTCGATGACGGCCGCGTAGAGCCCTTCCCTGCTGCCGAAGTGGTGGTAGATCATGCGCTCGTTGACGCCGGCGCGCCGGACCACCGCCTGCACGCGGGTGCCGTGCAGGCGGTGGTCCGGCGCGGGCGAACTCCTCCGCCGCGGCGTCGAGCAGGGCGGCCCGGCTGCCACTCACGCAGTAGGTATTTACCGACTGCGTGCGTGAACCCCGGGGATCACCCCGCCGCACCGTCCGCTGGAGCCGCCCGGCATTCGAGGTAGGCGTCCAGCGCCCCGGCGCCGCTCAGCATGGCGCGGCTGCGGGCCGCGAGACGGGCGTGCCAGTCGCGCAGCGTCGATTCGAGGGGTGCGACGCCCCCGGCCGAGCGGACCTGAGCGATCAGCGGGGCGATCTGCTCCAGCAGGTGGCCGCCCCGCCTGAGCTGGTGGACCAGCAGGGTGTCGCGGACGTCGGCGGCGCTGTAGACCCGGTAGCCCGTTTGCGGGTCGCGGCGCGGCTGGACCACGCCGGCGCGTTCCCACTTGCGCAGGGTGGCCGGGCGGATGCCCAGCCTTCGCGACAGCGGGCCCACGAACGTGTCGCCGCGTTCGGGCGGCACGGGCTCGAGGTCGCGCAGCGCGGCCTCGACGGCCTGGAGGGTGCGGCGGTCGTCCAGAAGCTGGGCGTGGCTCTCGTCGATGAGCCGGAGGGCTTCTGCGGTCGCGTCCCGGTTCACCGCCCGCATGATCGACGTGGCCGTCGCATGCCCGTGGCCGCGCACGAGGGCCAGGAACGCGTTCAGCGCGCTCGCGTGCAGCGGCGTGTAGGTGCGGTAGCCGTGGGGGGTGCGTCTGGCCTCAGGAAGTACCCCGGCCGCCTCGTAGTTCCGGATCGCCTGCGTGGACAGACCGTGCCGGCGTGCCAGGTCGATCGGCCTCAGCCGACCACCGTCTAGAGGGTTCTTCCGCACTGTCCCGCCCAAGTTCGCGGAGAAGTTTCAACCGACGGTTCAACGATAGCGTTGAGGGCATGACTGCTGGTATGACCGACACCACCCATGCCGTCGACGCCGCTGTCGTCATGGGGCTGCTCCCGGCCCCGCCGCGGCTCCTCGCCCTGGGCGAGCCCACCCACGGCGAGGAGGTTCTCCTCGACCTGCGCAACGATCTCTTCCGGCAACTCGTCGAGCGGGAGGGCTACCGGACGATCGCCATCGAGAGCGACTGCCTGATGGGCCTCCTGGTGGACGACCACGTCACGTCGGGCGCCGGCGACCTCGACGAGGTCATGGAGCGCGGCTTCAGCCACGAGTGGGGCGCCTTCCCGGGCAACCGCGACCTGGTGCGCTGGATGTGGGCGTACAACGAGGGCCGGCCCGCGTCCGAGCGGGTCCGGTTCGCCGGTTTCGACGGCCCGCTGGAGATCACCGCCGCCGCGAGCCCCCGGCAGGCCCTCACCGCTCTGCACGGCTACCTCGCGGCCCGGGTCGACGCCGGCCTGCTTCCCTGCACCGCGGAGACGCTCGACCGCCTGCTCGGCGCCGACGACCGGTGGACCGAACCGGCCGCCATGATGGACCCGACCCGGTCGGTGGGCCGGACGCTCGAGGCCAGGGAACTGCGTCTGGTGACCGACGACCTGGTGGCCCTGCTCGACGCGCAGACGCCACACCTGATCGCGACGTCCACACCCGACGAGTGGGACCGGGCGCGCCTGTACGCGCGTACCGCCGCCGGTCTGCTGCGCTACCACTCCTCGATGGCCGACACGTCACCCAGCCGGATGGCGCGGCTGCTCGGCGTGCGGGACTCCATGATGGCGGCCAACCTGCTCGCCCTCGCCGAACGGGGTCCGACGCTGGTGCACGCCCACAACAGCCACCTGCAGCGGCCGAAGAGCACGATGCGGATGGGCGGCCTGCCGGTGGAGTGGTGGAGCGCCGGCGCGCTCGTCAGCCCCCACCTGGGCGAGGAGTACGCCTTCCTGGCCACGGCCCTCGGCACGATCCGCCACCACGGCGTGGAGACCCCGCCCCCGGACACCCTCGAAGGGCACCTGTACGCGCTCCCGCAGGACCGGTACGTCGTCGACCCCCACCGGCTGGCCGCGGTCCTCGGCGAAGCGGCGCCCGCTCCGCGCGTGTCCCCCTGGTTCGGCTACGCCCCCCTCGATCCGGCACACCTGGCCGGCATCGACGGGCTCGTGTTCGTGAAGGACGCCGTGCGGAGCTAGATGTCCCGGTCGTGGCGCGGGGGCTGCCGCGCGCTGGCCTGCCATTTCCGCCAGGCCAGCGGGCGGTGGGTGTGCCGACCACCCCAACGTCAGTTGGTGGGCATGCCGAACCAGCGGGAGAGGTGCTCGTCCAGGTCCCGCTGCTCGTCGCCGACCCAGGCGACGTGCCCGTCGGGGCGTAGCAGGACGCACGGCGCATCCAGCGCCGCGGTGGGATCCGCGAGGTGATCGACCCGGTCGGACCAGCCGCCGACGGTCAGGCGTTCGGTGCGGTCGAGCAGCAGGCCGCGGCCGCGATGCAGCAGACCGTAGAGGTGGCCCTGCTTCAGGTCGATGTCGGGCAGCCGGCGGCCGAGCAGGTCGGGGCCGTCACCGAAGTCGTAGCGGATGCCGATCGCGGTGATCTTCCCGACCAGATGGCGGTTCACCTCCTCGAAGTCCATCAGTTCCGTGAGCAGCCTGCGCACGGCCCGCGGGCCCGGCTCGGTGGACAGCAGTTCCATCTGTGCCCGGGTGTTGTCCAGCACGTCCTCCGCGACCGGATGACGTTCGGCGTGGTAGGTGTCCAGCAGTGTCTCCGGCGCCCAGCCGCGGACCTGTGCGGCCAGTTTCCAGCCGAGGTTGACCGCGTCCTGGACGCCCAGGTTGAGGCCCTGTCCGCCGATGGGTGGGTGGACGTGTGCCGCGTCGCCGGCCAGCAGCACCCGCCCGACCCGGTACCGTTCGGCCAGGCGCGTGGCGTCGCCGAAGCGGGACAACCAGCGCGGGGAGTGCACCCCGAAGTCGGTCCCGGCGATGGCGCGCAGCTGTCGTCGGAAATCCTCGAGGGTGGGCGGCGCCGCACGATCGCTGACTCCCGCGGTGGGGACCACCACGCGGTAGACCCCGACGCCCGCGGGCGCGAGGCTGAATCGCCTGTCGGTCTCGCGGAGTTCGGACACCCTGGCGGCGATCTCCTCCTGCGGCGCGCCCACTTCCATCTCGCCCATCAGCGTCTCGGTCCGCGAGGGCTCGCCGGGGAAGGCGACGCCGAGCAGTTTGCGCACCGTGCTGCGCCCGCCGTCACAGCCGACGAGGTAACGCGAACGCAGCCGTTCCCCGCCGGCCAGCTCGACGGTCACGCCGTCGTCGTCCTGCTCGACGCCGACCACCGCGCAACCGTGGCGGACCTGCGCACCCAGTTCCATCGCATGTTCTTCGAGCAGGTGGACGATGACCGGCTGCGGGATGCCCAGCAGGTAGGCGTGCGCGGAGTTCAGGCCCTCGGGCGCGGGCTTGTCGATGGCGGCGAAGTAGGCGCCGGCCGGACGCCGTCGACCACGTTCGAGGACGCGCTCCAGCAGCCCGCGCATCGCCATCAGCTCGATGCTGCGGATGTGCAGGCCGACGATGCGGACGAACGACGCGGGCTCGGTTTCCTTCTCCAGGACGAGGACCCGCACATCGTGCAGCCGTAGTTCGGCGGCCAGCATGGCGCCGGTCGGCCCGCAGCCGGCAATGATCACGTCGAATTGCGGAGAGTGCACAGGTGTGGCCTTTCGGGAGTGCCGTCGAGGCGCTCCCGGCGACACCTACGTCGATCGCCCGGCCGTGACGGGCAGGGGGAGCACCCACATCGATACAGCGTTCATGGGTCTCACCTCCTCGGGCGGTGTCACGGGCACCTGCAAGCTACAAGCCGGGCACGAGCCCGTCCAGCTCTTATCCACGGACAGCGAGGCTCCCATTAGCGGATTAACGGTTACAGCAATCCAGTAATTCATCCGGACAAAGGGGACATAAGCCCGGTGCATCATAATGACAGTTCCTGTGCGTAAGGCTTTACGCTGGTGTATCCGCCGATCTAAGGCCGGTAGCTGGCCCGGGCCTCGGCCACCTCGGCGGCCCGGCGCTCCCGCCAGCGCTTCTGCGCCTCGCTGTTGCAGCGCCGACAGACCTTCCGGAAGCGGCCGGTGGCGGCGTCGACCTCCCGGTCGTGCCCGTTGCGGCACCGGGGCTGCTGCCTGCGCTGCCGACAGTTCTCGGCGTGGCTGAGCTGGCGGAGGTGGGTCGGCTCGATGCAGTCGGCGACGTCGCAGACGTGGTGCACGTCCAGGTCGGGCCGGTAGCCACCGACGAAGACCGCGTAGGCGGCGACGTGGGCCCACGCCCGCCCGGCGACCTTCTGGTGAACCCCACGCCGGCTGCCGTAGCCGCGCACGATGAGGCAGCCGGTCGGCACCCGCTCCGACCGCGCGAGCAGGTACGCCTTCAGGGACTCCTCGGTGAAGTGCCGGGAGAGGCCGGTCACCTGCGACAGCATCCCGCGAGCATAGAAAGGGGTGCCGACGGGTTCACTGGCCCAGGCGGCAGTGCGGGAGCGAGTTGGACGGCGCGCGCGGGGCGCGGTCGCCGTTGTCGGCCAGCGCGACGTCGAGGAACGCGCCGACTCCGACCTGCGTGGCGTCGGCGAGCCGGGCGATGAGCAGCAGGCGTCGCCGCAGCGCCTCGGGCTCGCCAACCTCGGGCGCCGCGGCCCGCCGGCCGGCCGGATGCAGCGACGCCGGGCGCCGCCGCGGCGTCCGGTGGGCCGGGTCCTCGTCGTCGAGCTGGGCTGCCAGCAGCGGCCAGACGTCCTGCCCATCGGGGTCGAGTTCCTCGATGAGCAGCCCGGCGGTGTCGCCGAGGACGTGGTACGCCCACGGGTGGGGCAGCCGCGACAGCCGGTCGACCGCGGCGTCGACGCCCGCCAGGTCCGACTCGTCGGCGGCCCGCACGCCGGCCACCACCGCGTTCCACAGTTCCTGCTCCGCCGGGGTCGGCGGGTGCCACATCGCCATCTGCGCTCCGCTTCTGACCTGCGAGGGATTCAGGCATTGAGAGTTCGGGTCGGGGGTGGCCGGCACGGGCCCGTAGGAGGGCGAGACCCGCGCCGGCCGCGGTGATCACCCCAATCACCGCCTTCGCGCCACCGCGGGCGGCCGCCCGCCATGGCGTCGTCTCCGAGGTGGGCGGCCCGGTCCGGGTACCGCCCGCCAACGTGAGTCAAGTGTGCGACATATTTACCCGGTTATGACGATTTGAACGTTCGTGTCGCACGTGTTCACGTCCTCACGGCAGTGGGTTCGCGTTCCGCCGTGGCGGGACGTGCCACGGGGAGCCGCGCGGCGGCGCGCCGGGGCCAGGGCAGCAGTCGGGGTGGCCGCCGGGCGCTGAGGTCCTCGATCCAGCCGAGGGCGAGCACCAGACCGGTGAGCAGCACGAGGGCCACCGCCAGGTAGCCGACCTGGCCGACCCGCCAGACACCGATCAGGTCACCCACCGCGAAGCAGACCGCGATGGCGGCGTTGTGCCAGAGGTAGATGGTCAGCGCGCGGCTGTTCAGCGCGGTCACCAGCCGGTCCAGCGGACGGATGCGGGCCAGCCAGCCCATCGGCGGCGCGACGCGCAGCAGCACCAGCACGAACCCGAGCGACCAGAACGCCTGCGCCACCGGGACGTCGTTGAGGTCGCGGCCCGCCTCCGGGTGGGTCACCAGCCAGCCGACCGCGACCCCCAGGCAGAGCGCCGCCAGGCCGAGCAGCGCCGGCAGCGAGAGCCGCCGCAACCGGCGGTCCTGGTGCGCGTAGCCCACCAGCCAGCAGGCGGTGAACATGGCCAGGTCGGTCAGCACCGACTCCACCGGCCCGTCGAACCCGGGCGCCGCGGTCTGCAACAGCACCACGCCGGCCAGCGGCACGAGCACCGACCACACCGGCCACCGCCGGTGCAGCGCCAGCATCGCGGGGGAGAGCAGCACCAGCCAGACGTACGTCACCAGGTACCAGAGCACCCCGGTCACGTCCGCGGCCCACGCGTCGCCGGGCGGCTGCACCAGCGGCACCACCCAGCTCAGCAGCGCCGGCCAGGCGGGCCGGTCGGACCAGCCGTGCCAGAGCATCAGCGGCACCAGCACGAGGCCGAGGGCCCACAGCCCGGGGAGGAGCCGGCGCAGCCGGCCGCTGACCGCCCGCTCGGGCGTACGGTCCAGTGAGCGGGCCATCAGCGCGCCGCCGAGGGCGAACATCACCCCCATAGCGGGGAAGACGAGGCTCAGCCAGGCGGCGCCGAACATGTGGTACGCGATGACCCGGCCCAGCGCGAGCGCCCGCAGGGTGTCGAACCAACGGTCCCGACCCGGCGGCGCCGCGGGGTCCGGCGTGACGGGCGTTCCCGCGACCGGCTCGCCGGCCCGTTTCACCCGGCGCCAGCCCAGCCGGGCGCCGGTCAACGCGGTCACCATGGAGCGGGCCAGCACCAGGTACATCAGCTGGCGGTAGGCGAACTGCTGGATCGGCAGGGTGAGCAGCGGGCGCAGCGGCTCCCGGTCGAGTTTGAAGGCCACCGCCGCGGTGAGCAGTTGCACCGCCAGCATTACCAGCCAGGCCACCGCCGTCTTCGTGGTGTCCAGGAAGAACAGTCCGTAGACGGCCAGCAGGTCGAGCACCGGCCCCAGCAGGGGGAGCAGCACGCCGAACAGGGCGAGCATCGGCAGCCCGAAGCGGCCGAACCGGGCGCCGGCACCCCGGTCGCGGACGGCGCCGCGGTGCTTCCACATCGACTGGAGGGTGCCGTAGCTCCAGCGGTAGCGCTGCCGCCACAGGTCGCCCACCGAGGCGGGCGCCTCCGTCCACGCGCGGGCCCGGTCCTGGTACACCACCCGCCAGCCGGCCCGCAGCACCGCCATGGTGACGTCGGTGTCCTCGGCCAGGGTGTCGCCGCTCATCCCGCCGACCATGGTCAGGGCGCGGCGCCGGAAGGCGCCGATCGCGCCGGGCACCGTCGGGATGCAGCCGAGCTTCTCGTAGAACCGCCGGTCCAGGCTGAAGCCGATGACGTACTCGATGTGCTGCCACTGGCCGAGCAGGCGGTGCCGGTTGGCGACCTTGACGTTCCCGGCGACCGCGCCGATCCCGGGATCGGTGAACGGCTCGACGAGCCGCCGGATCGCGTCCGGCTCGAAGACGGTGTCCGCGTCGGCGGTGACGATGATGTCGTGCGAGGCGTACAGGAGTCCGGTGTTGAGGGCTGTCGCCTTGCCGCCGTTGGGTTTGCGGATGACCCGGACGCCGGGCAGGCCGAGGGAGTCGACGAGGTCGGCGGTGCCGTCGGTCGAGCCGTCGTCGACCACGATCACCTCGATCCCGGGGTGGTCGTTGGCCACCAGGGACCGGACGGTGGCCACGATGCCGGCCCGCTCGTTGTAGGCGGGCACGATGACCGAGACCGGCGCGGTCGTCACCCCCCACGGCCAGCGCTGGGCCTGGCGGCGGCGGGCCAGCCGGCGGGCCAGCAGGAGCAGCATCACGGTGCGGACCAGCATGAGCAGGCCGACCACCACGAAGATCAGGGCGAGGCTGCGCAGGACACCGTCGGCCAGCCGGATCGCCCAGCAGACCGGGGCGGCCCGCCAGCGGTCGCCGGTGGACGCCGCGACGTTGCCGGCGTATGCGGGCGCGTCCGGCCGGGCGCGGTTGATCCCGCCGCTGACGGTGGTGAACGTGTAGCCGCGGGCGCGCATCAGCGGGATGAACCGGTCCAGGGCCGCGAGGGTCTGCGAACGGTCCCCACCGGCGTCGTGCAGCAGCACCACGGCGCCCGCGTCGCCGGCCGGCGTCAGGTTCCGCACGATGGTGTCCATCCCGGGCCGGGCCCAGTCCTCGCCGTCGAGGTCGTTGACCACGGTCAGGTAGCCCTGCCCGGCGGCCCGCCGGATCACCGGCCAGTTGGCGTCGTCGACGGCGCTGGGCACCGAGGAGTACGGGAAGCGCAGCAGGCTCGTGCGGACTCCCGCGGCGTGCACGATCGCCATCTGGGTCTGCGCGTACTCCATCCGTTGCCGCCAGGCGGGCAGCAGGCTGGCGTCGGGGTGGGTGAAGGTGTGCACGCCGAGCTCGTGCCCCTCGGCCGCGGCGCGCCGGGCCAGGTCCGGGTGGCGGGCCACCTGCGAGCCGATCACGAAGAAGGTGGCCGGGGTGTGGTGCCGGCGCAGGACGTCGAGGACCCGTGGGGTCCAGGTCGGGTCGGGCCCGTCGTCGAAGGTGAGGGCGATGGTCCGCGCGGGCAGTCGGTAGGTGCGGGGCTGGTCGCCGCGGGCGTCGAGCACGGGACCGCCGCTCAGGATCTGCGTGGGCACGGTGACCTGGTCCTCGGCGTCGCGGACGTGGTCGGGGCGGAAGCGGGCGTTCGCGTACGCCTCGACCAGCAGCACGGACCCGACCACCAGGGCGAGGGACGCGACGACGAACCGTCCGGCGGTGCGCCGGCTCGGCAGGCTCATCCGACGATCTCCGCATCGGGCCCGGGCGGGGTGGGCAGGCTGGTGCCGGGCTCCGTGGGGGCGGGGGGTGTCGCGGCGGCGGGCGGCGACTGGTCCTGTGACGACGGAGTCGGCGACGGTGCCGGGGGCCTGTCACCCACCGGTGCGGGGTTTGCCCGTCGTGGCGCCGGTTCCCCGTCGCGGGCGGGGCGTGGCGCGGCGGCCCGCGCCGGTGGCGCGCCCACGGCGGCCGTCGGCCGTGGCGCCGGGCGCGGCCCGGTGGGCGCGGGCGAGGACGCGACGAGGGGTGCGTGGCTGGTTCCGCCGCTCGGGGCGCCGCCGACCGAGACCGGGCCGGGCAGCAACGGTGTCGCGGGGCCGGGAAGCAGGGCGCTCGCGGCCATCGGCAGGTAGCTCAGCGAGGCCACCGCGACGAGGACGCCCGCCCGCCGGATCCGTTGCCGGCGGGTGCCGGTGGCGTCCACGAAGACCGGTCGGGCGGGCCGGGGCAGGAGGGCTGCCGTCGGAGGGTGCGGACTGCCGGGGAGCGGGTCGAACGAAATGCGAGAAGCCACCGGATGAGGCTATTGGGGAGCTTGTGAGTGTATGTCCCGATTCGAAGGCGAGGAGATGGGCGGTTGTTTCACCATTCGCATATCCGGAATAGCAGGCACAGTCGCCCCAGACGGAACGACAGGGCCTTGAGCGGCGAAACAGGATTATCATCCACAATGTTCCGCGAGCCATCCCCGGTCGGGGTGGCTCGCGGCGTCGGTCCGGTCAGGACTCGGTCCGGTCGTCGATCTCGGTGCCGGACTCTCCGGGCCGGGCGCCGATCGCCTCCTCGGCGGCCCGCCCGCCGGTGCTCTCGTCACCCAGGGTCAAGCTGCTGCGGGGCAGCCCGGACAGCCCGGCCGGATCCCGGATCTCGCCCTGGACGCCCCGGCTGTCCTGGGCGCCCCGGCTGTCCTGGGCGCGGTCGTCGATCTGACTCTCCCCGGGGCGCGCGCCGATCGCCTCCTCGGCGGCCCGCCCGCCGGTGCTCTCGTCACCCAGGGTGAGGCTGCTGCGGGGCAGCCCGGACAGGTGGGCCGGGTCCTGGGTGGGCTGGTCCGGCCAGCCGGCGGTCTCGGCGCCCGCGCCGCCGACCGACTCCCGCCGCCCGACGCCCTGCCCGTGGTAGAAACCGGGCACGCCGGGATCACCCGGATCGGCCAGGCTGGTGTCGACCGGCCGGCCGTCCGGGTCGGCCAGCCCCGCCCGGCGCAACATGTCGACCAACTCGTCGTGCGGCATGCGCTCGGTGTCCGTTATTCCGGCCCCGCGCGCGATGGACCGCAGGGTCGTCAGGTCCTGGTCTGCGAAGGTCTCGGCCATGCCGGAGCCTTCCCGGCGCCCGAGAGAAGGAAACCTGTGCTCAGGCGCGTGCGCCACCCAGTCCCAGCAGCACGGCGAGGCCGAGCGCGCTGCGCGGCGCGTACGGCACCCGCCACAGGCCGCCGTGCGCCGCCGCGTACGCCTCGTTCCGCCACGGGTGCTCCTGCGCGGGACCGCCGCCGGTGCGCAGGTCGTGCACGAGTAGCGCGGCCATCAGGGTGTTGCTGGTGGCCGGCTCGAACACCTCGATGCCGAACCGGTGCGCCCCGGCGTACGCGGCCGCGAGGGCGCGGTTGCGCAGCACCGAGCGGGTCCGGGTGGGCGGGGCCACGGTGAACGACACGGTGGCGCCGGCGTCCCGGGCCACCGCCGCCCGCCAGCGTTGCAGCCGCTTCGCCAGGGCGTAGTTCGGTCCCTGCTGCGGCACCAGGCTGTCGTTGATCCCCGGGTCGGCCCCGGGCGGGTAGTTGCGGTGCAGCAGCCGGCCGCCGGAGAGCAGCCGCAGCGCCCGGCGCGCCGGACCTCGGGCGGCGTACCCGCGTTCGGCGTGGGCGACCGCCTCGGCGGGCACGGCGTACACGTCGGTGGGGGTGGCAAGGAAGGCCAGCGCGGCGTCCGGACGGTGCTGTCCCAGGTGGGCGGTCAGGGCGTCGACCGCGGTGGCGACCCGGACGTTTGTCGCGCCGTCGGCGTACACGTAGTTGCCGAGCACGAGGCGGCCGTCCAGGCCGCGCAGCCACCGCGCGGCCTGCGGCAGGCGGTGCAGCAGGTCGGCGCCCGCCCCGGCGGCGAGAGCCGCGTCGTCGGCGGCGGTGCCGGGCCGCACCGGCAGGTGCAGCCGGCCGCCGTACCGGTGGGCGGTGCGCAGCAGGCGGCGCCAGATCTCCGGGCGGGGCAGGTCGACCGCGACCACCGCGCCACCCCAGCGCAGCACGGACGGCAGCGGGCCCATCTCGGCGCCCGCGCCGAGCACCACGATCCGCTGGTCGCTCAGGTCCAGCCAGTCCGGGTTGGCCTGCACCGCGCGGACCGCCTCGGCGCAGCTCGGCTCGACGACGCCCGCGTCCACCCAGGCGTCGAGGCGCCGGCGCAGGTCGTCGCCGCGCAGGCGCTGTCCCCGGTACGGCAGGGACAGCTCGCGCTCCACGTCGCCGGCCCCGGTCACCGTGGCGGTCTCCAGCGGCGGCTCCCCGTCCGGCAGCGCGAACACCTCGTCCAGCGCGACCTCGGCGCCGTCGGCCGGGACGTAGCGCATCCGGGCGTGCAGGGCGGCGAGGCCGTCCCGGGCGACGGTGAGCGCGGCCTCCCGGGACAGCAGGCCCGCCTCGACGAGCCGGCGGAAGTGCCCCAGGTAGCCGTGCCGCCAGTCGGTCTCGTGCTCGGCCGAGCGGGCGCCGACCGGGTCCACCGCCCGCAGGGCGTCGGCCACCACCGCCCGCCCCAGCACGGTCGTGCTGCGCCGGCCGTCGCCGGTCGCGGGAAACACCACCCCGGTCGGGCCGTCCACGGCTCACCTCCTGCTCGTCCCGGCCGCCGCCGGCCGTGGGCCCACTCTGCCCCATCGGCCTCGCCGACGCCCGCCGAGGGGGCCGCCGCGCGGCCCGCTCAGGTCACGCCCCGCGCACGGTTCGGTCACGACGGTCGCGCTTGGGTATCGGTCCGGCCACGGCGGGATCCGCCGCGACGCCGGTCTGCGTCAATGACCATGACCCGTCCCCGGCCCCTCGGAGGAAGCCATGGCCCACATCAGACGATCGGCGCTGCTGCTGGTGGCGATCGCCACCGCCATGGCGGTCAGCGCCTGCGGCTCCGACGGCGGCGCGCGGCGCACCGACGCCGCCCCCGGGCCGGTCCGCCCGAACGGCGGCATCCCCTGGTCCGGTGACGAGACCCGGACCTCGGACGACCCGCTGTCCACCTTCGCCGTGGACGTCGACACCGCGTCGTACGGCTACGCCCGCCGGCTCATCATGGACGGCCGCCTGCCGGAGCCCGGCACCGTGCGGCCGGAGGAGTTCGTCAACTCGTTCCGCCAGGACTACCCGCAGCCCGCGGGCGACGGCTTCGCCGTGCACGTCGACGGCGCCCGCCTGCCACGGACCCACGACGCCGGCGGCGACGAGCGGCTGCTGCGGGTCGGCCTGCAGACCCGGGCCGAGGACGAGGAGCGCCGCCCGGACGCGGCACTCACCTTCGTCATCGACGTCTCCGGGTCGATGGGCGAGCCCGGCCGGCTGGACCTGGTGCGCGACGCCCTGCACACGCTGGTGGACCAGCTGCGCCCCACCGACTCCATCGCCGTGGTCGAGTTCAGCGACAAGGCCCGGGTGGCCCGGGAGATGACGCCGGTGGCCGACGCCCGGCCGCTGCACGCGGCGATCGACTCGCTGCACACCCGCAGCAGCACCAACCTGGAGGCCGGCCTGGTGCTCGGCTACCGGGTCGCCCGGGACGGCTTCCGCCCCGGCCGGACGAACCGGGTGATCGTGCTCTCCGACGGGCTGGCGAACGTCGGCAGCACCGACGCCGAGCCGATCCTGCGCCGGGTACGCGCCGAGGCGGAGAAGCAGATCGCCCTGCTCGGCGTGGGCGTGGGCAGCGACTACGGCGACGAGCTGATGGAGCAGCTGGCCGACCGGGGCGACGGCTTCGCGGTCTACGTCAGCGAGCGGGAGCAGGCCCGCAAGGTGTTCGTACGGCAGTTGCCGGCGACGCTGAGCGTGCGGGCGCTGGACGCCAAGGTGCAGGTGACGTTCGCGCCGCAGGCGGTGCGCTCCTACCGGCTGGTGGGCTACGACAACCGGGCGGTGGCCGACGAGGACTTCCGCGACGACCGGGTCGACGGCGGCGAGGTGGGCCCGGGGCACAGCGTCACGGCGCTGTACGCGGTCCGGCTCGCCGAGGACGTGTCCCCGTCGGCCCGGATCGCGCAGGTGCAGGTGCGCTGGACCGACCCGGCGGCCCGTACGCCGGCCGAGACGTACGGGTCGGTGACCGTCGCCGAGGTGGACGGCACCTTCACGGCGGCGTCGCCTCGGTTGCGGGCCTGCTACGCGGCGGCCTGGTTCGCCGAGACGCTGCGGGACGGCCGGTCCGACGGGCAGGTCCGGCTGACCGATCTGGCCACCATCGCCGACGGGGCGGCCGCCGCCACCGAGGACGCCGAGGTGCGGGACCTCGCCCGGGTGATCCGCTCCGCCGACGAGCTGCGGTGACCGGCCGGGCCGGCGCCGGCCGCTCCGGCCCGCGGTCGGTCAGCGGCGGGCGGGTTTCGGTTCCGGCCTCGGGCGGCCGCGCTCCGGGTCGACGCCGACCTGCACGGCGAGGCCCGGGTCGACGGCGAGCAGCGGGCGCGGTCCGAACAGCGCCATGGCGGTGAGCAGCTGGTCGATGCTCCGCTCGCGCCAGGCCGGCCGCCGCTGCGGGTCCAGCTCGGCGTGCTCCCGGCGCTGCCGGCGCAGGAGGCGGCGGGCGGCCGCGCCGGTCTCCGGCACCTCGCACAGCCACCAGCCACCCAGGGCGGTGGCCAGGCAGCACAGCAGCAGGCCCACCACGGAGGCCGGGCCGCCGGCGTCGCGCCCCTCGACGGCGCTCTCCACGAGCCGGGTCACCCCGACCACGGCGACCGCGAACAACGGCAGGGTGCCCAGGGCGATGCGCCGCCGCTGCGCCGGGGTGAGCAGCCAGCCGTCCCGGACGAGCCGGCCGACCAGCCGGCGCAGCGCCCGGCCGACGCCGGGGTCGGCGAGCACGGCGGCCCAGGTCTGCGGCCGGCGCAGCGCGGCGTGCAGGGCGCGGACCAGCGCGGGCGACCGGGGTGGCGGCGGGCCGTCCACCGACAGGGTGGCCAGCTCGCCGCGCTGCACCACGCCGGCGCGGTGCAGCGCGGCCATGCCCACCTGGCAGGCCAGCAGGGCCCGGTCGGTGAGGTAGGCCAGCTCGACGGGGTCCGGGGCCGGGCCCCGCGCCCGGCGGCCGGTCAGCTCGCGCGCGGCCAGCGCCACGGCGAGGGCCACGGCGACCGCCCCCAGGTAGTCGAGGAGGAAGAGCGGTCCGCTGACACCCCAGAGCATGGCGACAAGTATGGCCCGGCCGCGCGGGTCGCCCGACCGCCGTGTGGCCGCCGGTCAGGAGGCGTGGCTCACCTCACTGTCCCAGATCTGCGACCAGGGGCGGCGCAGCCCGCGGCAGACGAAGATCGGCCCGCCGTTCTCGTCGTTGTCGACGTCGACCCGCTGGTCGACCCGGCCGGCCTCGGTGACCTCGGTGAACCAGGCGCGCAGCCGGTCGGGGCGCTCCCAGCCGACGGCGATCACCACGTCGGCGTCGTCGGGCGGGCGACCGAACCGGGCCATGCTGTTGTGCCCGGAGTAGGCCCGGGGCAGGTCCCGGGCCGGGCCGTAGCGGGCCAGCGCGCCGGCCTCGCCGTAGTTGCCGGTGAGCACGACCGCCCGAGCGCGCTCCTCCGGCCGCAGGCCCCGGTGCACGGCGGCGACCGAGTCGGCGAACGCGGGCCAGCCGATGGTCTCGCCCGCGTCGTAGTTGACCTCGACCACGAAGCCGGGCAGCCGGTCGGCCGGCAGGGTGGGCAGCAGCAGGACCACGCTGCTGGCCACCATGAGCGCGGCGGCGGCGCCGAGCAGCGCCTGCCGGGCCCGGGCCGCGCCACGCCGGGCCCAGTCGACGGTGACCACCGCGCCGGCCGCGGTGAGCACCAGCAGCAGCGGCGCGTCGTAGTAGCCCTTGCCGCCGGCGAGCAGGACGATCGCGAACACCACGAGCCAGGCCCAGCCGACCGCCCGGTACGCCGCCCAGGCCGGCCGGCGCAGCAGCGCGACGAGGCCGGCGAGCCAGACCGGGGTGGCGAACGGGCTGATGATGATCAGTTGCAGCACGACCGCGTCCAGCCGGCCGCTGTAGGAGCTGTCGCCGTCGGCGATCGACGAGGCCACCGAGAGCTGGGGGAAGCCGTGCGCGGCCTGCCAGGCCACGTACGGCACGGCGAGCAGCGCGGCGATGCCGGCGCCGGCCAGCACCCACCGGTCGCGCAGCAGCCGGCGGGGCCCGGCGATCAGCACACCGGCCAGCAGCCCGACGCCGAGCAGCGCGGGCAGCAGCTTGTTGAGCATGCCCACGCCGAGCGCCAGCCCGATGCCGAGCGCCCAGCGGCTGTCGCCGGTGCGCAGCATCCGCACCGCGCACCAGGCGGCGGCGAGCCAGACCAGCATGTCGACGGTGGTGGTGCTGAGCAGGTGACCGGCGGCGAGCACCACCCCGGCCGCGGCGGCGAGCACGGCGGCGGCCACCTGCGCGGCACGTCCCGCGCCGAACTCCCGGGCGAGCGCCGCGACCAGCACCACCGACGCGCCCCCGATCAGCGCCGACGGGGTGCGCAGCAGCACCAGGTTGCCGGGCGCGACGGTGTCGGCCAGCCGGGCGAGGGCGGGCACGAGCGGGCCCTGGTCGACGTAGCCCCAGTCGAGGTGCCGGCCGCAGAGCAGGAAGTAGAGCTCGTCGCGGTGGTAGCCGTAGCGGCCGGCGAGCAGCAGCAGCACGGCGGTGACGGCCCCGCCGACCACCCAGGGCGCGGCGGTGCGCGGCCCGGGTGGCGGGGTCGCCGGCGCGGTGGGCGCCCCGGCGTCGGGACGGTCCAGGTCGGTGACGGGTTCGGCCACGCGCCCATGATGGTCCCGCCACGCCACCCCACGCTGCCCCGTGCGGCCCGGGCGGAAATCGGTATCCGGCCGGCGACCGCACCGCTAGCGTGCCCGGGATGCGCATCCGGGACTA
This sequence comes from Micromonospora sp. AP08, assembly GCF_008085935.1. Lineage (NCBI taxonomy): Bacteria > Bacillati > Actinomycetota > Actinomycetes > Micromonosporales > Micromonosporaceae > Micromonospora > Micromonospora sp. AP08. Next base: position 71,459 of record NZ_VSEZ01000002.1, on the reverse strand, counting down.
CACGCCTGCCGACTGGGCCCAGGTCTGGCCGATCGTCGAGGACGTCGTCGTCGCCCAGGAGACGTTTCCCTACGACCCGGCGTGGCCGGCCGAGGTGGCCCGCGAGGTGTGGGTGGAACGGCCGCCGGGCCGCACCGTGGTCGCCGAGGAGGACGGGACGGTGCTCGGCACCGCCAAGATGGGTGCCAACCGGCCGGGTCCGGGCGCGCACGTGGCCACGGCCAGCTTCATGGTGGCCGCCGCGGCCCGCGGTCGCGGCGTCGGCCGGGCCCTGTGCGAGGACGCCCTGGACTGGGCCCGCCGACAGGGCTTCGCCGCGATGCAGTTCAACGCCGTGGTGGAGACCAACACGGCGGCCGTGGAGCTGTACCGGCGGCTCGGCTTCACGGTGATCGGCACCGTGCCGGAGTCGTTCGCGCACCCCGCGCTCGGGCGGGTGGGGCTGCACGTCATGCACCGTCCCCTGTGAGCGGCGCGGCTGCGCGAGGATGGGCCGATGAAGCCTGAGCCGATCGAGCTGGCGGCTTCAGGGCCGGGAGAAATCGCGTCACGGACTGGGACATTCTGGTCGGCGATGTACTGCTTGATCATTGCGAGGGGCGCTCCGCCGCACGAGCCGGCGAAGTACGAACGTCCGGATCAGGAACCCGACTTGGGTGACAGAGACAAGACCGTAGCATCGTGCACTATGGACCACATGACCACCAAGGCGGCCAAGCCCGCCGATGTCCACCCTCGCGAGGTGGCGAAACGGCTGGGAGTGAGCCGGGGAACGCTGCGACGTTGCGGACAGGACTTCAGCCGGACTGTCGAGGAGATCGCCGATCTACTCAGCGACAAGCCGCAGTGGCTGATCGACGGGCAAGCAGCAACCGCCGCCAGGAAGCAGCAGCAGCGTGACGCCGCCGTCCTGCGCGAGAGGCACGACCAGCAGGAGTCGGACCGCGCCCAGCGGATGCTTTGGGCATACAAGGACGGCTACGCCGGGTGAAGATTGTCGTGCAGGTCAGGTTGTTCCCCGACGCCGCCCAACAGGCGGCGTTACGGGCCACCCTAGATCTGTGCAACGCCGCCGCCGACCTGGCCTCGGCCGAGGCGTTCCAGCGGCGGGTGTTCGCCAAGCAGTCGTTGCAGCGGCTGACCTACGGCCGGTTGAAGAACATGGGGTTGTCGGCGCAGCCGGCGATCCACGTGGCCCGCAAGGTCGCCGGGGCGTACGCCACCCTGAAGGCGAACATCCGGGCCGGGAACCTCGGCAAGCCCGGCTCGAAACGGCGAGTGAAGGCCGAGAGCAAACCGATCACATTCCGCCGGGACGCGGCGCAGCCGTTCGACGACCGCTGCCTGTCCTGGCAGCTCACCAACCACACCGTGTCGATCTGGGCTGTCGGCGGCCGGCTGAACAAGGTCCCGTTCGCATGCTCCGACGCCCAGCTCGCCACCCTGACCGTGCACCGCAAGGGCGAGTCCGACCTGGTGTGCCGGGACGGCAAGTGGTACCTGTACGCCACCTGCGACATCCCCGACGTCGAAACCAAGGAACCGGACGGATTCCTCGGCGTCGACCTGGGCATCGCCAACATCGCCACCACCGACGACGGCACCCGGTTCTGCGGCAAAGGGCTGAACCGGGTCCGGCACCGCAACCAGCGCCTGCGCGCCAAGCTCCAGAAGATCGGCACCAAGTCCGCCAAACGGCTGCTGAAGAAGCGATCCCGCAAGGAAGCCGGGTTCGCCGCCAACACCAATCACACCATCGCCAAACGCATCGTGACCGAGGCCGAACGCACCGGCCGCGGCATCGCCCTGGAAGACCTGGGCGGCATCCGCGACCGGGTACGGCTCCGACGGCCCCAGCGGGTCACGCTGCACTCGTGGACGTTCCGCCAGCTCGGCACGTTCGTCGCCTACAAGGCGGCCCGCGCCGGCGTGGCCACCGTCTACGTCGACCCGGCGTACACCTCGCAGGGCTGCTCTCACTGCGACCACATCGCCAAAGCCAACCGGCCCCACCAATCCACCTTCCGGTGCACGTCGTGCGGCTTCGCTGAGCACGCCGACGTGAACGCAGCCCGCAACATCGCCAAGCGCGGCGTTGCCAGCTGGGCAGCAGTCAGCCTGCCGAACGCGGCGTGATCTCGTGCTCATCACCACAAGCCATCACGATCCGCAAGCTCGGTCCGTTAGGGCCGAGAAGCTGACCGACTACGACGTCCGGATCGCCAAGGTGGCCGGCGAGCACGTCTGGCACGCCCACGACCACACCGACGAGTCCTTCCTGGTGCTCGACGGCGACTTGCGGATCGCCCTGCGCGACGGCGCGGACGGCGCGGAACGCGAGGTGGTGCTGCCGCGCGGCGCGGTGTTCGTGGTGCCGCGCGGGGTGGAGCACCGGCCGTCCGCGCCGGAGGGCGCGTCGATCCTCATGTTCGAGCCGTCCGGCACGTCCAGCGTCGGGGAGCGGCACGACGAGGTGCCCGGGCATGTGGACGCCACCACCGGGCACCGCCTCTGACCCGGGCCGCCTCAGCGCCCGGCCGGCGCCGGCTCCGCGGCGGCCGCCGGGGTCGGGACGGGCCAGCCCAGCCGGCGTACGCCGGGGACGGCGGCCGTCCCGACGCAGGCGAGCAGGACCAGCACCCCGGCCACCGCGAGCGGGGCCGACGCACCCCAGGCTCCGGCGGCGAGCGGGGCGAGGGCGTACCCGAGCGGCATGGCGCCCAGCGACATCAACCAGTCGTACGAGGTGACCCGGGCGAGCACCTCGGGCGGGAACTGGCCCTGCACCACGGTCTCCCAGACCGGGTTGAGGAAGCCCAGGGCGACCAGGGCGAGGCAGTAGGCGGCGACGGTCACCGGGGCGGGCGCGGCGGCGGCGAGCAGCAGCAGCGGCGCCGCGTACGCCGCGAGGGCCAGGTTGCCCAGCAGCACCGGCCGGCGGGGGCGGGCCCGGGCGGCGAGCAGGGACCCGGCCAGCAGGCCGACCGCGCCGGCCTGCTGGAGCAGCACCCAGACGCCCTCGCCGCCGAGCCGGTCGACCGCGATCACCGGGCCGAGGGTGAGCAGCACCGCGGCGGCGCCGTTCCAGACGCCGTGGGCGAGCAGGCTGCTCCAGTACCAGTCGCGGGACCGCACCTCCCGCCACCCGAGGACCAGGTCGGCGCGGAGCGAGCGGTGCGGGACCGGCACGTGCCGTACCTGGATGACGGCCAGCAGCGCGGCGCTGACCGCGAACGAGGCCGCGTCCAGCACGAACGCCCAGCCCGGCCCGACGGTCCAGATCAGCAGCCCGGCCAGGGCGGGGCCGGCCAGGCGGCTGGCGTTGGCGGTGGCGCCCAGGAGGGCGTTGGCCCGCTGCCGGCCGTTGCCGTCGACGGTGCCGGCCACCAGCGGGGAGGCCGTGGGGATGGCGAACGCCGAGGCCACGCCGCCGACGGCGGAGGCCACCGCGAGGTGGGTCAGCGCGGGGGCGCCGCCGAGCAGTTCCACGCCGACGGCCAGTTGGGCGGCGCAGCGCACCAGGTCGGTGCCGAGGGCGACGCGGCGGGCGGCGAACCGGTCGGCGACCACGCCGCCGAGGGGGAGCAGCAGCAGCCGGGGCACCATCGCGCAGGCGAGGACCATGGCGAGCGCGGCGGTCGACCCGGTCGCCCGCAGCACGGCCAGGGCCAGCGCGGTGGGCACCACGGCGTCGCCGACCGCGGAGACGGTACGGCCGAGGAACAGCAGTCGGAACGGCCGGAGCCGGAGAGGATGCGTCACTCCGGCAGGCTACTTCGATGTCGAATATTTCGACAGCGAATATTTCGTCGTCGGCGTACCGTGGTCGGGTGACCGACCGCGACCCCGTCGACCAGCACGTCGAACGCTGGCTGCCCGTGGTGCCCGACCTGGACCCCGACGTGGAGGGTGCCGTCGTCCGGATGTCGCTGCTCACCCGGCACCTGCGCGCCGTGAAGGACCGGGCGCTGGGCGAGCTGGACCTCCAGGAGAAGGAGTACGGCACCCTGCACGCCCTGGCCGGCCGGGGCGGCCGGGCCGCGCCCTCGGAGATCGCCGGTGACCTGCGGATGGCGCCCGCCTCGATCACCGCCCGGGTCGACGCGCTGGTCCGGCGGGGCTTCGTCCGGCGGATCCCGTCCGAGGTGGACCGCCGCCGGGTCGACGTCGCCCTCACCGACGCCGGCCGGGCGGCGTGGCAGCGCGCCATGCGGGTGGTCGGCGACGAGGAGCACCGCGTCCTCGGCGCGCTGACGCCGGAGGAAAGACGGGTCCTGTCCGACCTGCTCCGCCGGGTCGCCCTGGCCGCGCAGCCGCCGGCGGGCCGGATCTGAACGGCCGGAATGTCGGTGGCCGGGGCTAGGTTGCCGTCGACCAGCCGACGCCCGTTCCAGGGAGGCCCCACATGAGCACGCTCGTCGACCGACCGCACACCGCCCTGCTCGTCATCGACGTGCAGAACGGCGTGGTCCAGCACGCCTACGACCGGGACCGGGTGGTGGGCAACATCGCCGCCCTCGTCGACCGGGCGCGGGCGGCCGGGGTGGAGGTGGTCTGGGTGCAGCACCGCAGCGAGGAGCTGCCCACCGGCAGCGAGCAGTGGCAATATGTGCCCGAGCTGACGCGCCGCGACGACGAGGCGCTGGTCCACAAGGCCTACGGCGACTCGTTCGAGGACACCGACCTGGAGTCCGTCCTCGCCACGCGGGGCGTGGGCCGGCTCGTCGTCACCGGCGCGCAGACCGACGCGTGCATCCGCTCGACGCTGCACGGCGCGATCACCCGGGGCTACGACGCGACGCTGGTCGCCGACGCCCACACCACCGAGGACCTCTCCGCCTACGGCGCGCCCGCGCCCGAGCAGGTGATCGCCCACACCAACCTCTACTGGCAGTTCCACTCCGCGCCCGGCCGCACCGCCGGCACCGTCGACACCGCCGACGTCGACTTCGCCGCCCCGGTCGCCGCCTGAGCCGAGCCGCCGAGGCGGCCACGGGCGCCGCGGAAAACCCGTGGCCGCCCGGGGTGGGCGCTGGCAGGCTGCCGGTCATGAGCTCACAGGCCCTGGCGGGGGCGCTCGCCGACGAGCGCCGCCGCGTCGTGTTCGCCGCGATCGTCCTCGGCGCCGGGGACCTCCCCGCCGTGGTCTCCCGGACGGGGCTGTCGGCCCGGGACGCCGCCACCGCGGTCCGCCGGCTCACCGACGTCGGCGTGCTGACCGACGACGGGAGCGGACTGCGGGTCGACGGTGAGCGGCTGCGCGACCTGGCGCGTGCCGGCGGGCCGACCGTGGCGTCCCCGCCCGCGGACCCCCGCGAGACGATCCTGCGCACCTTCCTCCGGAACGGGACGCTGACCCGGCTGCCCGCCCAGCGGGGCCGTCGCCGGGTGCTGCTGGAGCACATCACCGAGCGCTCCTTCACCCCCGGCGTGCGGTATCCGGAACGGGCCGTGGACGACGCGCTGCGCCGCTGGTGCGAGGGCGGCGAGGCCGACCACGTCACGCTGCGCCGCTACCTGATCGACGACCGGCTGCTCGCCCGCGACCACGGCGTCTACTGGCGACCCTGAGCCGGGAAAAGCCGTTGACCGGCCGGTGAGGATCGGGCGGTGACGACCTGGAGCATCCACCCCACCGCCCCCGACGCCCCCGACGCCGGGGCGGTGCTGCACGAGTACATGGCCGAGATGGTCCGCCGCTGGCACGGCCGGCCCGAGCGGCCGGGCGAGGTGAGCGCCGCCCTGGCCGAGTCGCCGAGCGACGACCTCGCCGCGCCCACCGGGCTGTTTCTGCTGGCCCGCCGCGACGGGCGCCTGGCCGGCTGCGCAGGGCTGCGCTGGCGGCCGGGCTGGGCGGAGCTGACCCGGGTCTACGTCCGTCCGGCACACCGCGGCGCCGGTGGCGGGGCGGCCCTGCTCGCCGCCGTCGAGACGTACGCGCGCGGCGCCGGGGCGGACCGGATCCGGCTGGACACCCGCACCGACCTGGTCGAGGCGCGCGCCCTGTACGCCCGTCACGGCTACCGGGAGATCCCCGCCTTCAACGCCGGCCGCTACGCCCAGCACTGGTTCGAGAAGACGCTGCCGGCCCGGGTTGACGACGCCGCCGTGCCGCGCTAAAACAGGAATCGAGAACTTGAGTCACCCTGACTCAACTTGACACCTTCGGCCAGGAGAACCGAGGAGGCACGGCCATGTTGATGCGTACCGACCCCTTCCGCGAGATCGACCGGCTCGCCGAGCAGTTCTTCGGCACCACGGCTCGGCCGGCGGTCATGCACCTCGACGCCTACCGCGACGGCGACTACTTCTACGCCGCCTTCGACCTGCCCGGCGTCGACCCGGACAGCATCGACTGCACGGTGGAGCGCAACGTGCTGACCGTCCGCGCGGAGCGGCGCCTGGCGGCCGGCGACAACGTCGAGCTGGTCGCCGCCGAGCGGCCGATGGGCACCTTCACTCGTCAGCTCTTCCTGGGCGACACCCTCGACACCGACAAGCTGGAGGCCGGCTACGAGAACGGGGTGCTGACCCTGCGCATCCCGATCTCCGAGCGGGCCAAGCCGCGCCGGATCGCGGTCACCGCGACCGGTAACGGCCGGCGCGAGATCAGCGCCTGAGCCAGGTCACGGCGACGTGACGGTGGGGGTGACCGGCGTGCCGGCCACCCCCGCCGGCGTGTCGGGGGCGACCGGATAGAGGCGCGCCAGGGCGTGCGCCGTGGCGGTGAGGCGGTCCCGCAGCTCGGCCGGCTCCAGCACCTCCACCTCCGCGCCCAGCTTGAGCAGTTCGGTGTGGGCGTGCTTCACCGACTCGATCGGCACGGTGGTCTCCAGCCAGCCGTCCGGGCCGGGCTCGCCGGCCGCAGCCCGGGCCGCCCGGCTCATCTCCGGCGGGAAGACGTACGGCATGAACTCCAGCGCGGCCACGGTCAGCCGGATCCGGGCCCGGCCGCGGTAGACGTCGCGCTCGTAGCGCTCGGTCCACTCCCGCCAGTAGTCGGCCAGGTCGAAGTCGGCGGGCCGCTCGTAGCGCTCGTCGGAGACCACGGCGTCGAGGACCGCGCCGACCCGGTAGGTGCGCAGCTGCCCGTCGCAGCGCGCCACGAGATACCACCGGCCGGCCTTGAGCACCACACCCAGCGGGGCGACCACCCGGGTCACCTCGCGCGGTGCGCGCCAGCGGCGGTAGCTCATCTCGACCAGCCGGTCCTCCCACACGGCCCGGGCCAGCGCGGCCAGGTGCGGGGTGGCTTCGGGGTGCCGGAACCAGCCCGGCGCGTCCAGGTGGAACCGCTGCCGGGCCCGGCCGCCCCGGTCGGCCAGCTCGTCGGGGAGCGCGGCGAGCAGCTTCAGCTCGGCGGCCGCCACCACCGGCCCGAGGCCCAGGTCGGCGGCCGGGCCGGGCATGCCGGCCAGGAACAGCGCCTCGGCCTCCGGCGCGGTCAAGCCGGTCAGCCTGGTCCGGTAGCCCTCCAGCAGCCGGTAGCCGCCGGCCGGGCCGCGGTCGGCGTACACCGGGACGCCGGCGGCGCCGAGCGACTCGACGTCCCGGTAGACGGTCCGGACCGACACCTCCAGGGCGTCGGCGAGCTCCTGGGCGGTCATCCGGCCCCGGGTCTGCAGGAGCAGCAGCAGGGAGACCAGGCGGCTGGCACGCACGCCGTGACGGTAACCCGCGCCGTAAACCGGTGGCAGGCCGGTCGGGCCGCTGGCCGGGTCGGTGGCGTCAGCGCCGCCGCCCCAGCAGGAGCCGACGAACTACCTGGACTTCGACTCCCTGGAGGTGGTCGAGGCGGCGCCGCGCGAGTTCCGCGGCACGGTGGTGATGGTCAGCCACGACACGTGGTCCGCCGAGGCGGTGGGTGTCGACCGGCGGTGGCGGCTCGGTGACGGCCGGTTGGTGGAGGAGGCGGGGTGAGATCTCCTCGGGCGCGCCTCGTCGCGAATCAGCCGGCCGGCTGAGAGCCTTTCTCACATGCTGCGTCCCGAGGTGCTGCCCCGCGGGTCGGCCGCCGCCGCCCTGCCCGGCGGGCCGACCGACTTCACCGAGGCGTGGCTGCGCAACCGCCGGCTGTCCGAGCACACGCGCGACGCGTACCGGCGGGACGTCACCGGCTGGCTGAGCTGGTGCGCGGCCCGGGACCTCGACCCGCTGCGGGCCAGCTTCCTCGACGTCAACGCCTACGGCCGCGAGCTGGAGGCCACGCCGTGCGGGCGCGGCGGCCGGCCGCTCACCCCGGCCACCGTGGCCCGCCGCCTGTCCGCCCTGTCCAGCTGGTACGACTTCCTGGTCAAGCTGCGCGCGATCGACGCCAACCCGGTCGCCGCGGCGGACCGCCCCCGGGTCGACCGGGACCATTCGGCCACGGTGGGGCTCACCCCGGACGAGGTCGACGCCCTGCTCGCGGCCGCCGACGCGGACACCGCCGCGACCGCCGCCCGCAACCGGGCCGCCATCGCCCTCCTGGCCGACCTGGGGCTGCGGGTCGGCGAACTGGTCTCGCTGGACCTCGCCGACCTGGGCGCCGAGCGCGGGCACCGCAGCATCCGGTTCGTCGGCAAGGGCGGCAAGGTCCGCCGGCGGGCGCTCACGCCCGGCACCGCGTACGCGATCGACGCCTACCTGGCGGCGCGGGCCGCCGCCCAGGGGGTGACGGTGCCGGAGCTGACCGGTCCGCTGCTGGTGACCGCGACCGGGGGGCGGCTGGACCGGCACGCGGTGTTCCGCCTGGTGCGCCGGCTCGCCCAGGCCGCCGGCATCCCCGCGTGGGCGAGGCTGTCCCCGCACTCGCTGCGGCACGCGTTCGCCACCACGGCGCGGGCCGAGGGGGTGCCGCTGGAGGACGTGCAGGACGCCATGGGGCACGCCGACCCGCGGACCACCCGCCGCTACGACCGGGACCGGCACAACCTGGACCGCGACCCGGCGTACGCCATCTGGGCGGCCCGGGCGCGCCGCCGCGGATGACCGCCACCGTCGTACCGCCGCCGTAGCGTGCCGGCATGCGGCACGGGCTGGAGATCTGCTGCGGGGGCGCCTCGGTGACGGTGTCCGACCTGGTCGCGCTCGGCGAACTGGCCGAGCGGGCCGGCTGGGACGGGGTGTTCCTGGAGGACTACCTCATCCACCACGCCGGGGACGACCCGCCGACCTGGGACCCCTGGCTGGTGCTGGCGGCGGTGGCCGGCCGCACCGACCGGATCCGGCTGGGCACCACGGTGACCGCGCTGCCCCGGCGTCGCCCCGCCAAGCTGGCCCGCGAGGTGCTCACCCTCGACCACCTCTCCGGCGGGCGGGCCGGGGTGGCGGTGGGCGTCGGTGACCCGGCCGACCGGGGGCTGGCCGCCTTCGGTGAGCCGACCGACCTGAGGACCCGCGCCGCGATGCTCGACGAGGGTCTCGACCTGCTGGTCGGGCTGCTCGGCGGCGAGCGGGTCACGCACCGGGGCGCCCACTACCGGGCCGACGGGGTGGCGCTGCGGCCCGCGCCGGTGCAGTCGCCCCGGGTGCCGGTCTGGGTCGGCGGCAGCACGCAGGCCAAAGCGGTGCTGCGGCGGGCCGCCCGCGCGGACGGCATCGTGCCCTACAAGCTGACCGACACCGCCGGCTGGTCCGACTTCACCCCGGATGAGGTGCACGACCTGGTCGCCGCGTTGCCGGCGACCCGCGCGGACGGGCAGCCGTTCGACGTGGCGGTCGGCGGCCGGCGGCGGCGCGCCGACGAGCGGGTCGAGCGGGCCTACCTGGCGGACCTGGCGGCGGCCGGCGCGACCTGGTGGCTGGAGTACGTCCCGGCCGGCGACCCGGCCGAGATGCGGGCCGCCGTCGCCCGGGGCCCGCTGCGCTGACAGTTCAGCGCCCGCGCGCCGGGCGCTGGCGGGCGTCGTAGGCCTGGCGGGCCTGCTCGACCCGGTCGAGGTTGCCGGCCGACCACTGCGCCAGGTGGGCGAAGAGCGGCGCGAGGCTGCTCCCCAGCTCGGTGATCTCGTATTCCACCCGGGGCGGGACCTCGGCGTGGTAGGTGCGCCGTACGAGGCCGTCGCGTTCGAGTTGCCGCAGCCGCTGGGTGAGCACCTTCGGGGTGATGGTGGCGAGCCGCCGTTCCAGCTCGACGAAGCGCTGCCGGCCGTATTCGTGCAGGGCCCACAGGATCGGCGTGGTCCAGCGGCTGAACACGAGGTCGACCACCGGGGCGATCGGGCAGGCCTGTTCCGGGTCACCGTCCACCCCGGAGCGCCAGGTGGTGCTGCTCACAAAGCCTCCCGATGCCGTTACTTTCCTCTAGGTACCTACTATACGCAGGCGATTACCGTGCTCGGTGTCCACAACGCACATCGAGAGGGGCACGTCATGATCGTGGTTACCGGCGCGACGGGGAACGTGGGACGACCGCTGGTCCGGGCGCTGGCCGGGGCGGGTGAACCGGTGACGGCCGTGTCCCGGCGCGTCTCGCCGACCGACCTGCCGCCGGGCGTACGGGCGGTCCGCGCCGACCTGGCCGACCCGACCGCACTGAAGGCGGCGTTCGACGGCGCCGAGGCGCTGTTCCTGCTGTTCACCGGCGAGCAGTTGGCCGGCGGCGCGGACCCGGAGGCCATCCTCGACACCGCGCGGCAGGCCGGCGTACGTCGGGTGGTCCTGCTGTCCTCGCAGGGCGTGGCGACGAAGCGCCATTCGCCGGGGCAGGAGGAGGCGGTCCGCGCGTCCGGGCTGGAGTGGACGGTGCTGCGGCCGGCCGGCTTCCACTCCAACGCCCTCGCCTGGGCGCCCGGGGTACGCGCGGGGCGGGTCGTGCACGCGCCGTTCGGCGACGTGGCGCTGCCGAGCGTCGACCCGGCCGACATCGCCGAGGTGGCGGCGCTCGCGCTAAGCGACGGCGCCCACGCCGGCGGCACGTACGAGCTGACCGGGCCGGCGGCGGTCTCGCCGCGGCAGCAGGCGGCGGCGCTCGCGGCGGCGCTCGGCGAGCCCGTCCGGTTCGTCGAGCAGACCCCGCAGCAGGCGCGGGAGCGGATGCTGGCGTTCATGCCGGAGCCGGTGGTGGCGGCGACCCTGAGCATCCTGGGCACGCCGTCGCCGGCCGAGCAGCGGGTCAGCCCGGACGTCGCCCGGCTGCTCGGCCGGGCGCCGCGCGGCTTCGCCGACTGGGCGGCGCGGCACGTCGCGGACTTCCGCTGACCGGTCCCGCCGACCCGCCGGGCAACCCCCGGCGGGCCGGCGGCGGTGCTCAGCCCTGCGGCCGGGGGCAGAGGCAGAACGGCTGGCCGATCGGGTCGAGCAGCACGGTCCACCGCTCGCCGCCCGGCTGGAACTCCGGGCGCGTCGCGCCGGCCGCGACGAGGTCCTTCTCGGCGACGGTCACGTCGTCGACGTAGAGGTCGAGGTGGTAGCGCTTGCCGGCGGTCTCGTCCGGCCAGGCCGGCGGCGCGTATCCGGGCACCAGGCCGAAACCGACCGACGTCCCGTCCTTGCTGATCATGGCGTATTCGGCCTGGCTGTGGGTGACCTCCCAGCCGAGGGCGCGCGAGTAGAACGTGGCGTGGGCGACCGGGTCGGAGCTGTCGAGGTTGACCATCGCGAGGTCGGCGTGCACTGTCATGCCGGCAGTCTGCCGAAGGTACCTGCCATCTTCTGTCAGGATCAGCCGGCGCATCGCAGCGGCACAAGTTCCTGCGGGCCGGCCCGCCAGTCTCCTACCGTCGGTGGTGATGGGCAGGGAACAGGCGGGGAGCCGGCCGGCCCGGCGCCGCCGCCGGCCGGTACGCGCCGGCGTGCTGGTCGCCGCCCTCGGGCTGGGCACCTGCCTGGTCGGTGTGGCCGGGCTCGGGGTCTGGAACGTGCAGGTGGTGCTCCAGGCCAACGGCCCGGTCCGCGACACCGCCGACGCGTTCTTCCGCGAGGTGGCCGCCGGGGAGACCGACCAGGCGTACGACAAGCTGTGCCGAGAGGCGCGCGGGAAGTGGAGCCAGGTCGGCTTCGGCAGCTGGGTGCGCACCCCGCCGCAGGTCAGCGGCTACGAGATCGTCGACGTGTCGGTGCAGACCCGGGGCGGCCGGCCACGCGGCACGGTGACGGTGCGGCTCACCCGCGACGGCGGCGGCAGCGAGGATCGGGAGCTGCCGATCGTGCAGGAGGACGGGAAGTGGCGGGTCTGCGGGGATCCGTTCTGACCGCGGACCGTGCGAATCAGGCGCGCGGGCCGAGGTCGCCGGAGCGGTAGTGGCGCCGGCACAGCACCTGGTAGCGCACGTCGGCGGTGTCCACGGTGTCGCCGATGACGACCTGCTCGCCCTCGCGCACCACCCGGCCCTCGACGACCCGGGCGTTGAGCCGCCCCTCCCGGCCGCACCAGCACAGCACCTCGACCTGGATGCGGGCCACCTCGTCGGCGAGTTCGAACAGCCGCTGCGCGGCCGGGAACAGGCAGGAGCGGAAGTCGGTGGCGAGGCCGAAGGCGTACACGTCGACGTCGAAGTTGTCGACCAGGTCGGCCATCTGCTCGATGTGCGCCAGGTTGTAGAAGGACGCCTCGTCGCAGATCAGGTAGTCGACGCGGACCCCCTCGGCCCACGCGTCGCGCACCAGGTCGCGCAGGTCCAGCTCGTCGGTCACCTCGACGGCGGAGTGGGCCAGCCCGATGCGGGTGGTGACCTGCGGGCCGAGCGAGCGGTCGATGCGGGTGGTGACCAGGCCGCGGCGGCCCTGCCGGGCGTGGTTGTAGTTCATCTGGAGGGCCATGGTGGACTTGCCGCAGTCCATCGGCCCCCAGAAGAACTTCAGCGCGGCGGCGTGCAGCGGCCGGCCGTCGACGGCGCGGGCGGCGGCGCAGCCGCCGGCACGGTCGTCGTCCGGGCCCGGGAGCGGGCGGGCCAGGCAGATCGGGGCGGCAGCGGCGTCGTCGGTCACGTCGCGGCAGCCTAGCCCATCGACGCGGAAGGATCTTGCCCGCGCGGGGTCCGCGCGGGCACGCCTCACAGCACCCGGGGCGGGGTGTTGCCGGCGGCGACGATGGCCCGGCGGATCGGCACGGCCGCCAGCAGCGCGAAGCCGACCACGAAGAAGATCAGCAGGGAGACCAGGCCCACCCGGTACGAGGAGGTGAGCTGGAACACGAGGCCGAAGGCGAGCGGCCCGAGCCAGCTGGTGCCCTTGTCGCTGATCTCGTAGAAGCCGTAGTACTCGCCCTCCTTGCCGGCGGGGATGAGCTGGCTGAACAGCGACCGGCTCAGCGCCTGGCTGCCGCCGAGCACCAGGCCGATGCACCCGCCGAGGACCATGAACGGCAGCGGCGCCTCGGCGGGCAGCCGGAACGCGGCGATGATCACGCCGGTCCAGAGCACCAGGGACAGCAGCACGGTCTTCCAGGCGCCGATGCGCCGGGCCAGGGCGCCGAGGGCGAGCGCGCCGCCGAAGGCCAGGAACTGCACCAGCAGGATCGTCACGATCAGGGTGCTCTGCTCCAGCCGCAGCTCCTCGGTGCCGTACTGGCTGGCCAGGGTGATGACGGTCTGGATGCCGTCGTTGAAGACCAGGAAGGCGAGCAGGAAGAACAGCGTCAGCGGGTACGCCTTGATCTCGCGCAGGGTGTGGCCGAGCTGCCGGAACCCGTCGGTGAGCACGTTGCCGCCGCCGTGCAGCGCCGCGGCGGTGGGGTGCTCGCGCAGCCAGCGCAGCGGCAGCAGGGTGAACGCCGCCCACCAGACGCCGGCCGAGACGATCGACCAGCGGGCCAGGTCGAGCGTGCGCTGCGGGTTGCCCTCCTCGCTGAGCATGGTGACCGCGACCAGGTTCAGCGCGAGCAGCAGCCCGCCGCCGAGGTAGCCGATGGCCCAGCCGCGGCTGGAGATGGCGTCCCGGTCGTCGGGGCCGCCGAGCTGCGGCAGGAACGAGTTGTAGACGACCACGGCGGCGCCGAAGGAGATGTTGGCGACCAGGAACAGCGCCCCGCCGAGCAGGTAGCGCTCGCCGGTGACGAACGCGAACGCGATGGTCGCGCCGGCGCCGGTGAACGCCGCCGCGGCGAGCAGGCGCTTCTTGTGCGCCGACCGGTCGGCGATCGCCCCGACGACGGGCAGCACGAACACGGTGAGGAACACCGACAGCGAGATCAGGTACGGGTAGTAGGAGCCGGCCGCGATCCGGATGCCCAGCGGGTGCACGGCTCCGTCGCAGCTGTCGGCGCCCAGTTCGCAGCCGGCGGCCAGCTCGGTGACGGTGGTGAGGAACGGGCCGAGGAAGACCGTGATCACCGTGGTCTGGAAGGCGGAGTTCGCCCAGTCGTAGAAGTACCAGCCGGTGCGTTCGCGGCGGGTGCTGCCCGGGCGGGCGGGCTCGGCGACGGCGGGGGCGACCGTTTCGGCCATCGGGGTCCTCGGAGGTTCAGGCGGCCCAGTGGCCGCGGCTGCGGTAGACGTCGCGCAGCACGCCGACGTGATCGGTCATGATGCCATCCACACCAAGATCAAGTAAGTCGTGCATTTCGGTGGGTTCGTCGATCGTCCAGACATGCACCTGCAACCCGAGCCGGTGGCAGTAGTCGAGGAACCGCCGGTCGACCACGGGCACCCGGCCGTACCGGACCGGGACCTGGGCGGCGACCACCGACGGGGGCAGCCGCATCGGCCGCCCGTGCAGGGACGCCATCCGCAGCCGGGCCACCCCGCGCATGCCCAGGCTGGTGGCGACCTTCGCCCCGGCCAGGGCCCGCAGCCGGGCCAGCCGGGCGTCGCTGAACGAGGCGAGCAGCACCCGGTCGCCGGCGCCGGCCCGGGTGACCGTGTCGACGGTCGGGACGACGCCCCCGTCGGCCTTGACGTCGACGTTGAACCGGACCTCCGGCCACGCGCCGAGGACCTCGTCGAGGCGGGGCACCACGGCGGCGCCGCCGACGCGTACCGAGGCCAGGTCGGCCCAGCGCAGGTCGGCGATGCGGCCGCGTTCGCCGGTGACCCGGTGCAGGGTGGCGTCGTGGAAGATCACCGGCACGCCGTCGGCGGTGGCGTGTACGTCGGTCTCCACGTACCGGTAGCCCAGGGCGACGGCGCGGGCGAACGCGGCGGCGGTGTTCTCGTCGCCCTCGGCCGCGCCGCCGCGGTGGGCGAACGCGAGGGGTGCGGGGGCGTCGAGGTAGCCGTGTCGGGGCTGCACGCCGGAAGTATGCCGGGCCCGCGTGACGTCCGGGTGACCGGCCGGCGTCGCCGCAACCAACTTCCCTATCGTTCCCTGTTGTCGCTACCATGGGGCGCGATGGGTAACGACATGTACTCGGTGGAGCAGGTGGCGGAGCTGCTCGGGCTGCACGTGCGCACCGTGCGCGGCTACATCCGCACCGGTCGGCTGCGCGCGGTGCGGATCGGCAAGCAGTACCGGATCGCCCGCGCCGACCTCGACGCGCTGACCGGCCGGCCCGCGCCCGCCGCCGGCGTGCCGGCGGCGGAGGTGTCGAGCATCGTGCAGGTCGACGGCGTCGACCGGGCGGCGGCCGACCGCCTCGCCACGCTCGTGCTGGCCGGCGTCAACACCCACCACGACCCCGCGCGCCCCCTGCGCGTGCAGACCGTCCACGACGAGGAACGCCACCGCATGAAGATCGTGATCCTGGGCGACGCCGCCGCCACCGCCGACCTGCTGCGCCTGGTCGACGCCGTGCTGGCCGGCGACAACGGCCTGCTCACCGGGAAGGAGACCGACGATGCCTGACGTGCTGGAGGAGCGGGCCGGGGTGCCGGTGCTGGTCTGCGACCCGGCCGGCCCGCCGGTGGCCACCACCGAGGCGGCCCTCGATCTGATCGGCGCGGCCTTCGGCGGCGCCGAGGTGGTCGCGGTGCCCGCCGGGCGGCTCGACCCGAGCTTCTTCTCGCTGGGCACCCGCTTCGCCGGGGAGGTCATGCAGAAGTTCGTCAACTACCGGCTGCGGCTGGTCGTCGTCGGCGACATCTCCGCGCACCTGGCCGAGAGCGGCGCGCTGCGCGCGCTGGTGGCCGAGTCCAACCGGCACGACCACATCTGGTTCGTGCCCGACCTGGCCGCGCTGGACGCCCGGCTGGCCGCCGCCGGCTGAGCCTCAGCGCACCCAGCCCGCGGTCAACGCGGTCACCCCGAGACCGTCGGGGTCGGCCAGCTTGACGCCGACGAACTGCCGGGCGGCGGGGGAGGTCTGCACCCGGGGCGCGGGCTCCGGGTCGACAAGCGTCGCCACCACGGCCGCCGCGGCGTCGGCCGGCGACTGCGCGGTGGCGAACGCGGCGGCGCTCCGGTTCAGGTACGCGCGCAGCGCCGGCCCGTACACCCCGGCGGCGGCGATCGCGGCCTCCGGGTCGAGGCCGACGTTCGCGACGAACTCGCTGGCCACCGCGCCCGGCTCGACGACGGCGACGCTGACCCCGACGGTGGCGGCGACCGGGGCGAGGCTCTCCATGAACCCCTCGACGGCGAACTTCGCCGCGCAGTACGCCTCGTTGAACGGCTGCCCGACCACCCCGCCGACGCTGGTCACGGTGATCAGCCGCCCCCGGGTGGCGCGCAGGTGCGGCAGGGCGGCGCGGGTGACGTGCAGGACGCCGAAGAAGTTGACCTCCATGACGGCCCGGACGTCCTCGACGGTTTCCTGTTCGAGGGTGCCGACGTGCCCGGCGCCGGCGTTGTTGACCACCGCGTCGAGCCGGCCGTGGCGGGCCACGACGTCGGCCACGCAGGCGGCCACCTCGGCCTGGTCGACGACGTCGAGCAGGCGTACGTCGAGCAGGTCGGCGACCCCGGCGGCGTCGGCGGCGGCGCGCAGCCGGTCGGCGCGGGCGAGGTCGCGCAGGGTGGCCACGGTCCGCCAGCCGGCGCGGGCCGCGCCCACGGCGGTCTCCAGGCCGATCCCGGTGGATGTGCCGGTGATCAGGACCGTTGGTGCGCTCATCCCCGCCTCCGCCGTCCGCTGCCTGCCCGCGTTCCGCTCGCAGGGTCGCACCGGGCGGCGGGTCGGCGCAGCGGAACGGCGCGACGTGGGCGGGTCAGCCCGGCTGCGGGCTCGGGCCGACGCCGGCGTCGCGGGTCTGCGGCGGCGGGTACGGCTGCTCGGCCAGCAGCCGCGCCAGGTGCGCGCTGTTGGGGGCCAGCGCCGTGGTGGTGCGGCCCGTGGTGTCCGGTTTGGGGCGGGCGGCTTCAGCGTGCAGTTGAGCACCAGGGCCCGGATGGACGCCACGGTCGTTTCCTCTCGGCCGGCCGGCGGCGGCGGCCCTGGCATACCCCCGGTCGGTGGCCGGCGATGCCTGACGGGTCAGCTCGCCGGCCGGCGGCGGTGCGACCGGGTGGTCTCGGTGGGGCGGCCGGGGTCGACGTGGCGGGGCCGGTCGGGCTCGTCGGGGCGCAGCGGCGCCAGGTCGTCGGTGATCGCGTCGATGATCCGGTCGGTGGCCCGCCGGGCCGCGCCGGGCGTGCCGGGGTGCAGGTCGCGCAGCAGCACCGGGGTGCCGAACCGCACCCGGATGACGGGCCGGCGCCACACCGCCCGGGCCAGGGCGGGCAGCATGCCCTGGGGCGCCCGGTAGGGCAGCACCTCGTGGGATCCCCACTGGGCGACCGGGAGGACGGGGGCGCCGCTGGCGAAGGCGAGCCGGGCGGCGCCGGTCTTGCCCCGCTCGGGCCACATGCCGGGGTCGAGCCCGATGCGACCTTCGGGGTAGACCAGCACCACCGAGCCGCCGGCCACCGCGCCGGCGGCCATCTCCAGCGAGTGGCGCACCGAGCTGGTGCCGCGGTCGACGCGGATGTGCCCGGCGCGGCGCATCAGCGGGCCGATCACCGGGGCGCGGAACAGCCCGCCGGTGGCCATGATCCGCGGGTGGATCCCGCGGACCTGGCAGGCGGCGGCGAGCACCACGGGGTCGAAGGGGCTGATGTGGTTGGCGGCCAGGACCAGCGGCCCGCGGCGCAGCTCGTCCGGCACGTCGCCGCTGACCTCGAGCCGGCCGACCAGGGCGACGAGGCCGCGGGCGGCCAGTTGCACGGCGCGCCAGAGCAGGGGCGCCCGCCAGTGGGTGATCGGGGTGTCCATCAGTGCTGGATGGTCGCACGCGCGCGGGTGAGCCCGGGACCCGATCCCGGGCCGACCGGCAGAGGTGATCAGGGTCATTGGTCCCGGGCCGCTTCGGGCCGTGCGGCCCTGCCCATTCTTCTACGACGCCGAGTAGTATTTACTACGTCTCGTAGTATGCACAGCTGGGGGTTTCAGGTGGACGCGTTGGACGTCGCCCGCTGGCAGTTCGGTGTCACCACCGTCTACCACTTTCTCTTCGTGCCCTTGACCATCGGCCTGTCCGTGCTGGTGGCCATCCTCCAGACGATGTGGCACCGCACCGGCAAGGAGCGGTACCTCAAGCTGACGAAGTTCTACGGCAAGCTCTTCCTCATCAACTTCGCGATGGGCGTGGTCACCGGCATCGTGCAGGAGTTCCAGTTCGGCATGAACTGGTCGGACTACTCGCGCTTCGTCGGCGACATCTTCGGCGCGCCGCTGGCCATCGAGGCCCTGGTCGCGTTCTTCCTGGAGTCGACCTTCATCGGCCTGTGGATCTTCGGCTGGGACCGGCTGCCCAAGCGCCTGCACCTGGCCGCCATCTGGGCCGCGGCGATCGGCACGAACCTGTCCGCGTACTTCATCCTCGCCGCGAACTCGTTCATGCAGAACCCGGTCGGCTTCCGGATCAACCCGGAGACCGGCCGCGCCGAGCTGACCGACTTCGTCGCCGTGCTCACCAACAAGGTCGCCCTGGTCACCTTCCCGCACACCCTCTCCGGCGCGTTCCTCGTCGCCGGGTCGCTGATCGTCGCCGTCGGGCTGTGGCACGTCATCCGCAACCGCGACAGCGCCGACACCGACGCGTACCGCTTCGCCACGAAGTTCGGCTCCTGGGTGGTCCTGGTCTCCTCGGCGCTGGTGCTGTTCACCGGCGACATCCAGGGCAAGATCATGACCGAGGTGCAGCCGATGAAGATGGCCGCCGCCGAGGGCCTCTACACCACCGAGAGCCCCGCCTCGTTCTCCGTACTCACCGTCGGCAGCCTCGACGGCAGCCGCGAGGTCTTCGCCCTCAAGATCCCGTACCTGCTGTCGTTCCTTGGCACCGGCGACCCGAACGGCACCGTGCAGGGCATCAACGACCTCCAGGCCCAGTACGCCAGCCAGTACGGCGCCGGCAGCTACACCCCGATCATCCCGGTCACCTACTGGAGCTTCCGCTTCATGATCGGCCTCGGGCTGGCCGCCGCCGCGATCGCCCTGATCGTGCTCTGGACCCAGCGCAAGGGCCGCACCCCGTCGAGCCGCTGGCTGCTGCGCGCCGGCCTGGTCATGCCGGCCCTGCCGCTCCTGGCCAACTCCTTCGGCTGGATCTTCACCGAGATGGGCCGCCAGCCGTGGATCGTCTTCGGCGAGATGCTCACCCGCGACGGCGTCTCCCGCAGCGTCTCGCTGACCGAGGTCCTCACCTCGTTCACCGCCTTCACCCTGATCTACGCCACCCTCGCGGTGGTCGAGTTCAAGCTGCTGGTCCGCTACGCCAAGGCCGGCGTGCCCGACGTGACTCCGGCCCCCGAACCCGCCGACACCGACGACGCCGACCGCCCGCTGGCGTTCGCCTACTGACCCCGGAGCCCACCGTGGAACTGACGACCGTCTGGTTTCTCCTCGTCGCCGTGCTCTTCACCGGCTACTTCATCCTCGAAGGCTTCGACTTCGGCGTCGGCATGCTGCTGCCCGTGCTGGGCCGCGACGACCGGGAACGCCGCGTCCTCATCAACACCATCGGCCCGGTCTGGGACGGCAACGAGGTCTGGCTGATCACCGCCGGCGGTGCCATGTTCGCCGCCTTCCCCGAGTGGTACGCCACCCTCTTCTCCGGCTTCTACCTGCCGCTGCTGCTGATCCTGCTCGCCCTGATCGCCCGCGGGGTGGCCTTCGAGTACCGGCACAAGCGCACCGAGGCGACCTGGAAGCGCCGCTGGGACCAGGCCATCTTCTGGGGTTCGGCCGTGCCGGCGGTGCTGTGGGGCGTCGCCTTCGCCAACATCCTCCGGGGCGTGCCGCTGTCGGCCGACCACGAGTACGCCGGCGGCCTGTTCGACCTGCTCAACCCGTACGCCCTGCTCGGCGGGGTGACCACCCTGGGCCTGTTCCTGACCCACGGCGCGGTGTTCGTCGCCCTGAAGACCAGCGGCGACATCCGGGAACGGGCCGGCGCGCTGGCCGTCAAGCTCGGTGTCGGCACCGCCGTGGTGGCGGTGGCCTTCCTGTCCTGGACCCTGACCATCCGCTCCAGCGCGGCCGCCGTCGTGCTCGCCGTGGGCGCCGCCCTCGCCCTGCTCGGCGGTCTCGCCGCCGCCCGGGTACGCCGGGAGGGCTGGGCGTTCGCCGGCACCGCCGTGGCCATCGCCCTGGCCGTGGCGACCCTGTTCGCCGCGCTGTTCCCGAACGTGCTGCCGTCCACCCTCGACGCCGCCGGCACGCTGACAGCGACCAACGCCGCCTCCACCCCCTACACCCTGAAGATCATGACCTGGGTGGCCGTGGTGTTCACCCCGATCGTCCTGGCCTACCAGGGTTGGACCTACTGGGTGTTCCGCAAGCGGATCGGGGTACAGAACATCCCGCAACACTGACGAGCCTGCGGGCGCGGGTGACGCGGGGCCGGTGCGAGGGGGTCGCACCGGCCCCGCGGGGCGTTCACACCAGGTCGATCCGTTCCCACTCGACCGGGTAGCCGGCCCGGGCGAAGGTGGCCGCCATCGGGGCGTTGCCCTGGTCGGTGGCGGCCACGATCTCCTCGGCTCCCGCCTCGACCAGCAGGTGGGTGCCCTCGACGAGCAGGTCGTAGGCGTAGCCGTGGCCGCGCTGTTCCGGCAGCATGCCGACGAACCCCACGACGTGGTCGGTGGGGTTGCGGGCCGGCACGACCAGGCCGACGGGCTCGCCGCCGGGGGTGAACGCCATCCGCCACCGGTCCCGCGGGCTGGGCATCCAGCGCAGCAGGTCCAGGTCCTCCCGCGCCGCCGCGAGCGGGCCGTGGGCGGCGGCCGCGGCCCGGAAGTGGGCGTCCAGGCTGCCCTCGCCGATGCGGCACAGCGCGTCCAGGACCACCGCGTCGTCGGGCTCGGGCCGGAACTGCAGCCGCCCCGGCCGGGCCGGCAGGCCGCACCCGGGCGTCCAGCGGTAGCAGTACCGCTCGACCAGCACCCGCATGCCGGCCGCCGTCGCGGCGTCGATGCGGGCCTGCGCCTGGGCGCGCACCGCGGGCCCGGCCGAGGCGATTTTCGGCCGGGGCGCGGCGGCACGGCTCAGCGGGCCTCGCGCAGCTCCGCCAGCCGGGCCTCGATCTCGGCCAGCTCGGCGCGCAGCTTCTCCGCCTGCTGTTCGGCCTCGGCCCGCTCCGCGGCCAGGATCTGCTCCACCGCCTCCTGCACCCCGGGCACGTCGACCAGCGCCACCATCCGCAGCGCCTCGGCCGGCTTCACGACATACGGCCTGGCGAGGGCCTTGGCGCCCTGCTGCGCCGCCACCGTCCACTCGCCGTCGGCGTAGGCCAGCGTCACGGTCAGCCCGGCCGGGCCCTTCGGCTTCACGGCCTTCACCGCCCGCCGCGCCGGCTTCGGCTCCGCCTGCTGCGCCACCCTCGGCTCCTCCCGCCGCGGCGCCGGCACCGCCGGCGTGTCCAACACGAACTCCGGCTCCGCCGGCGCCGCCTCGACCGGGGGTTCCGGCTTCGGCTCCGCCGGCCGCCGCCCGGCGCCCTTCGGGGCGATCGCCACGTCGGTGGGGGAGAAGGGCAGCTCGTCGCGGCCGAAGCGGACCACCACGAACTCCTCGGACACCTCCGGGTCGGTCAGCTCCACCACCTGCCCGAGCTGGCCCGCCATCTGCCCGGCCGCCGTCGTGAACACCACCTTGGGCTTGCGGCCGGCCGCCAACGCCTCCCGGATGCCCTGTACCTCGTCAGTGGACAAACCCTGGCCCGCCATCACAGCCCTCTTCCGTACACGTGTCTGATGCCTGCCTTGATACCAGCCGGCACCGACACGCGAAAGATCAACCCCCGGTGCTCCAGACGGCCGCCACCTCGTCGGCCACCGCGGCCGCCTGCGCGAACCCGGCCCGCGCCGACGCGGCCCGCCGCGCCGGATCCAGCACGTTGCGCCCGATGGCGGCCCGCGCCGCCCGGTCCGGCGACACCACCGCCACCCGCGCACCCGCCGACCGCAACTCCGCCACCTGCGCGGACAGCCGCGGCATCGGCCCGAACCCGGCGCGCGTCGGCGCCAGGACCACCACCCGCCGCGCGCCCCGCGCCAGGTCCGCGTTCACCGCCGAGCGCACCCCGCCGTCGACGTAGCGCCGGCCGCCGATGGTGACCGGCGGCCACACCCCCGGCACCGCGCAGCTGGCCCCCACCGCGTCCACCAGCGGCACCTGCGCGCCGGCGTCGAAGACGACGAACTCACCCGAGGCCGCGTCGACCGCCGTCACGAGCAGCCGCCGCGCCGGCCACCCGTGCACCGGCAACCTCGCCGCGATGACCGCCCGCCGCGACTGCTCCGACGGGGTACGCGCCGCCAGGGCCATCGCGCCGACCCGGGCCCGCGCCCGCACCGCGTCCCGGCCCCGGGTGCCCGCCCACGCCCAGCGCGCCAGCACCCCCACCCCCAGCCGGGCCGCCACCTCGGTGCCCGCCGGGCGCAACTGCGCCGCGTACAGGTCCTCGACCGCCGTGCCGGAGCACACCTGCGCGCCCACCACCGAACCGGCGGAGGTGCCCACCACCAGCTCCGCCCCGGTCAGGTCGACCCCCCGTGCGGCCAGCCCGGCCAGCAGCCCCAACTCCCACGCCACCCCGGTCACCCCACCGCCACCCAGCACCAGCGCCCGCGTCATGTGTGACCGTCCTCTCCGTCCGGGTCCCGCGCCGATCACGGTAACGTCAGCGCCACCAGCAGGGCAGGGGAGAACACATTGACCTCCGTCACCATCGTCACGGGTGGGGGGCGCGGGATCGGCGCGGCCACCGCCCGCCGGCTCGCCGCCGCCGGCCACGACGTCGTCGTCGGCTACCGCAGCGACCACGCCGCCGCCGAGGCGGTCCTCGCCGACGTGCGCGCGGCCGGCCGCCGCGGTGTCGCCGTCCCCGCCGACACCGCCGACCCCGACCAGGTCCAGCGACTCTTCGACGCGGCCGCCGAGCTGGGCCCGCTGACCGGCCTGGTCAACAACGCCGGCATCACCAGCCCGATCGGCCCCTTCGCCGACCTGCGCGTGGACGACCTGCGCCGGGTCGTGGACGTCAACCTCGTCGGCTACGTCCTGTGCGCCCAGCAGGCCGCCCGCCGGATGGCCCGCGGCGGCGCCATCGTCAACGTGTCCTCGGCGGCCGCCACCCTCGGCAGCCCCGGCGAGTACATCCACTACGCGGCCGTGAAGGCCGCCACCGACACCCTCACCGTCGGCCTCGCCAAGGAACTCGCCCCGCAAGGCATCCGGGTCAACGCGGTCGCCCCCGGCATCATCCGCACCGACATCCACGCCCTGTCCGGCGCGCCCGACCGCCCGGACACCGCGGCCGGGCGCATCCCGCTGGGCCGCGCCGGTGAACCCGACGAGGTCGCCGGTGCCATCGCGTTCCTCCTCGGGCCCGACGCCTCGTACACCACCGGGGCCGTCCTGCGCATCGCCGGCGGCCTCTGACCCGGCAGCGGCCCGGGGCGACGTCGCCCCGGGCCGCCCTCGCCTCTAGTGGGTGAACAGCTTCGCCGCCGTGATCAGCGTCTGCACCACCCCGTACCCCAGCAGCGCCGACACCACCACCCACGACACCACCAGGCGGACCCGCTGCCCGCCACCGACCCGCTCGTTCACGACCCGCTCCTCTCCGCCGTCACCGGCTGCGCATCCTCGACACCGTCCCGGCCCGACACCGGCTCGTGGAACCGCTCCGGCACCGGCCGGATCAGCAGGTTCGCCACGAAACCGACCGCCAGCACCCCGACCATCGTGAACAGCGCCGGCCGGTACGCCGCCGCCGTCAACGTGCCCGGCTTGCCCTGCGCGTCCAGGAACGCATTCACGATCAGCGGACCGGCCACCCCGGCCGCCGACCACGCCGTCAGCAGCCGGCCGTGGATCGCGCCCACCTCGTACGTGCCGAACAGGTCCCGCAGGTACGCCGGCACCGTGGCGAACCCGCCGCCGTAGAACGACAGGATCACGCACGCCAGCAGCACGAACAGCGCCGTCGCCGTCTGCCCGAACAGGGCCAGCAGGATGTACAGCACCATCCCGACACCCAGGTACAGCAGGTAGATGGGCTTGCGGCCGATCACGTCGGACGTCGAGGACCACACGAACCGGCCCGCCATGTTGAACAGCGACAACAGCCCCACGAACCCGCCGGCCGCCGCCACCGACACCGCCGAGGTCCCGTTGTCCCGGAAGAAGTCCTGGATCATCGGGCTGGCCTGCTCCAGGATCCCGATGCCCGCCGTCACGTTGCAGAACAACACCACCCACAGCAGCCAGAACGAGCGGGTCTTCACCGCGTTGGCCGCCGACACGTTCGCCGTGGTCACCAGCGGCTTCGCCGCCACCCGCGCCGGGTCGAAGCCCGCCGGCCGCCAGTCGGCCGCCGGCACCCGCACGTTGAACACCCCGAACATCATGATCACGAAGTAGCCGACGCCCAACGTCAGGAACAGCCACACCAGGGCGCTGCCCGACGCCGTCGAGCCCGCGTTCGCCGGGTCGTACCCGGGGTCGTAGAACGACAGCAGCTGCCGGGACAGGGGAGAGGCCACCATGGCCCCACCACCGAAGCCCATGATCGCCAACCCGGTCGCCAGGCCCGGCCGGTCCGGGAACCACTTGATCAACGTGGAGACGGGGGAGATGTACCCGATCCCCAGCCCGATCCCGCCGAGCACCCCGTACCCCAGGTACAGCAGCCACAGCTGCTTCGTGGCGATGCCCAGCGCGCCGACCAGGAAGCCCGCCGCCCAGAAGCACGCCGAGACGAGCATCGCCTTCCGCGGCCCGTTCGCCTCCACCCACGTGCCCGCCACCGCGGCCGACAACCCCAGCATCACGATGGCGATGCTGAAGATCACCCCGATCGCCGTCTGTCCCGTGTCGAAGTGCGCGATCAGGGAGTTCTTGTACACGCTGGTCGCGTAGACCTGCCCGATGCAGAGATGGATGGCCAGCGCCGCCGGTGGGATCAGCCACCGGCTGTAGCCCGGCGGCGCGACGGTGTGCCGACGATCGAGTGCGGAAAGCATGCCTGCTTCCTCTCCGGAGAATGGCGAAAAACCCACCCGTTCATGCCCCCAACGCACACTGGGCCGAAACCCACCCCGCGCCGGACGGTCGAAACCCTGAGCCGAACGGTCCGCGCCGCTCGCGGCCCCGCACCCGGCGTCGCCCCGCCGTCACCGCCCGTCGTGGCGGATCATGGGCGCATGCCGCTGCTCACCACCCCGGCCCTGCGCCCCGGCGCCCTCGCCCGCCACCCCCAACCCGACCTCGACGCCGGCGACCTGCGCCTGCGGCCCTGGCGACCCGAGGACCGGCCCGCCGTCCTCGCCGCGTACGCCGACCCCGCCATCCGCCGCTGGCACTGCCGCACCATGACCGACGACGAGGCCCGCGACTGGATCGACTCCTGGCCGCGACGATGGCACCAGGAGACGGACGCCAGCTGGGCCGTCACCGACCACGCCGGTGTGCTCGGTCAGATCGGCCTGCGCGCGGTCGACCTCTACGAGGCCGAGGCCGCGGTGTCGTACTGGGTGTTGCCCACCGCCCGCGGCCGGCGCGTGGCCGCCCGCGCCCTGGCCGCGCTCACCGCCTGGAGCCTCGACGAACTCGGCCTGCACCGCCTCGGGCTGCGTCACTCCACGGCCAACACCGCCTCCTGCCAGGTGGCGCAGCGCGCCGGCTTCCCCCTCGAGGGCACCAACCGCAGCGCCGCCCGGCACGCCGACGGCTGGCACGACATGCACGTGCACGCCCGGCTGCGCACCGACACCTGACCAGGGCTCCGCCGGCGGATGCGACGATGAGCAGGTGAAGATCCTGTCCATCCAGTCCTCGGTCGCCTACGGCCACGTCGGCAACTCCGCCGCCGTGTTCCCGCTGCAACGGCTCCGGCACGAGGTCTGGCCGGTGCTGACCGTGCACTTCTCCAACCACACCGGCTACGGCGCCTGGCGCGGCCCGCTGCTGCCCCCGGCCGACGTCGCCGAGGTGATCGCCGGGATCGAGGACCGCGGCGTGCTCGGCACCGCCGACGCCGTGCTCTCCGGCTACCAGGGCGACCCGGCCATGGGCGCGGTCATCCTCGACGCGGTCGCCCGGGTGAAGGCCGCCAACCCGGACGCGGTGTACTGCTGCGACCCGGTGATGGGCGACGTCGGCCGCGGCATGTTCGTCCGGCCCGGCATCCCCGAGTACCTGCGCGACACCGTCGTGCCCCGCGCCGACATCGTCACCCCGAACCAGTTCGAACTGGAGTTCCTGGCCGGCCGCCGCACCGACACCCTGGACGACCTGCTCGCCGCCGTCGACGTCGTCCGCGACACCGGACCCCGGCACGTGCTGGTCACCAGCGTCCTGCACGGCGACGTGCCGGCCGGGTCGCTGGAGGTCGTCGCCGTCTCCGACGCCGGCGCCTGGGCGGTCACCACCCCGCTGCTGCCGATCAGCCCCAACGGCGGCGGCGACGTCACCGCCGCGCTCTACCTGGCCCACCTCGCCACGACCGGGTCGCCCGAGACGGCGCTGGAACGCACCACCAACTCCATCTTCGCCGTCCTCGAGGCGACCCTCGCCGCGGGCACCCGGGAGCTGCAGATCGTCGCCGCCCAGGACGCCATCGCCGACCCGCCCACCCGCTTCGGCGCCCGCCGGCTGCGCTGAGACGACCACCGCCGCACCGGACCGCCCCGGACCGGTGCGGCGGTGCTGGGCAACCCCCGCGGCGACATGGCACGATCGGGCAGGTGACCAGCAGTAGCGCCGCCGCGCAGCACCTGCGCGACCTCGCCCGGCTGCGCCGCGTCCGAGACCGGATCGACCGGGACTACACGCAGCCGCTGGACGTCGAGGCGCTCGCACGCGGGGTGAACATGTCGGCCGGGCACCTCAGCCGCCAGTTCCGGCTCGCCTACGGCGAGTCCCCGTACTCCTACCTCATGACCCGCCGCATCGAACGCGCCATGGCCCTGCTGCGCCGCGGCGACCTCAGCGTCACCGACGTCTGTTTCGCGGTCGGCTGCTCCTCGCTGGGCACCTTCAGCACCCGCTTCACCGAGCTCGTCGGTGTGCCGCCCAGCACCTACCGCGCCCAGGCGGCCGGCGGCGCCGAGCCGCCCCCGTGCCTCGCGAAGCAGGTCACCAGGCCGGTCAGAAATCGAGAAGCGAAGGCCACGGGGCCGCAACTAGCGTGACCGCCATGGCCGTCACCCACCACCACGCGTCCCTCCCGCACACCGACGGAGACACGATGAGGACGGACACCCCGTCGCCCGCGCCGCACGCCGCCGACACCCACGACATGATCCGCGTGCAGGGCGCCCGCGAGAACAACCTCAAGGACGTCAGCGTCGAGATCCCGAAGCGCCGCCTGACGGTGTTCACCGGCGTCTCCGGCTCCGGCAAGAGCTCCCTGGTGTTCGGCACCATCGCCGCGGAGTCGCAGCGCCTGATCAACGAGACCTACAGCACCTTCGTGCAGGGCTTCATGCCGACCCTGGCCCGCCCCGAGGTCGACGTGCTCGACGGGCTGACCACCGCGATCATCGTCGACCAGGAGCGGATGGGCGGCAACCCCCGCTCCACCGTCGGCACCGCCACCGACGCCAACGCGATGCTGCGCATCCTCTTCAGCCGCCTCGGCCAGCCGCACATCGGCTCCGCCCAGGCCTTCTCCTTCAACGTCGCCTCGATCAGCGGGGCCGGCGCGGTCACCATCGAACGCGGCGGCCAGGCCGTCAAGGAACGGCGCGAGTTCAGCATCAACGGCGGCATGTGCCCGCGCTGCGAGGGGACAGGCTCGGTCACCGACTTCGACCTGACCCAGCTGTACGACGACAGCAGGTCGCTCAACGAGGGCGCGCTCACCATCCCCGGCTACAGCATGGACGGCTGGTACGGGCGCATCTTCAGCGGCTGCGGCTTCTTCGATCCCGACAAGCCGATCCGCGAGTTCACCAAGAGGGAATTGCACGACCTGCTCTACAAGGAGCCGGTCAAGATCAAGGTCGAGGGCATCAACCTCACCTACGAGGGCCTCATCCCCAAGATCCAGAAGTCGATGTTGGCCAAGGACGTCGACTCGATGCAGCCCCACATCCGCGCCTTCGTGGAACGGGTCGTCACCTTCACCACCTGCCCCGACTGCGAGGGCACGCGGCTCAACGAGGCCGCCCGCTCGTCGAAGATCGCCGGGATCAGCATCGCCGACGCCTGCGCCATGCAGATCAGCGACCTCGCCGCGTGGGTACGCGACCTCGACGAACCGTCGGTGGCGCCGCTGCTCGCGAAGCTCCAGCACACCCTCGACTCGTTCGTGAAGATCGGGCTCGGCTACCTCTCCCTCAACCGGCCCTCCGGCACCCTGTCCGGCGGCGAGGCACAGCGCACCAAGATGATCCGCCACCTCGGCTCCTCGCTCACCGACGTGACCTACGTCTTCGACGAACCCACCATCGGCCTGCACCCCCACGACATCCAGCGCATGAACGAACTCCTGCTCCAACTGCGCAACAAGGGCAACACCGTGCTCGTCGTGGAACACAAACCCGAAACCATCGCCATCGCCGACCACGTCGTCGACCTCGGCCCCGGCGCCGGCACCGCCGGCGGCGAGGTCGTCTTCGAGGGCACCGTCGACGGCCTACGGGCCAGCGGCACCCGCACCGGCCGGCACCTCGACGACCGCGCCCGCCTGAAGCCGTCGGTCCGCACCCCCTCCGGCCAACTGGAGGTACGCGGCGCCGACACCCACAACCTCCAGAACGTCGACGTCGACATCCCGCTCGGAGTGCTCACCGTCGTCACCGGCGTGGCCGGCTCCGGCAAGAGCTCACTCATCCACGGCTCGGTGTCCGGACGCGACGGCGTCGTGACCGTCGACCAGGGCGCCATCCGCGGCTCCCGCCGCAGCAACCCCGCCACGTACACCGGACTGCTCGACCCCATCCGCAAGGCCTTCGCCAAGGCCAACGGCGTGAAGCCCGCCCTGTTCAGCGCCAACTCCGAGGGCGCCTGCCCCGCCTGCAACGGCGCCGGCGTCATCTACACCGACCTCGCCATGATGGCCGGCGTCGCCACCACCTGCGAGGAGTGCGAAGGCAAGCGGTTCCAGGCCTCCGTCCTGGAATACCACCTCGGCGGCCGCGACATCAGCGAGGTGCTCGCCATGTCCGTCGACGAGGCCGAGGAGTTCTTCGGCGCCGGCGAGGCACGCACCCCGGCCGCCCACAAGATCCTCGACCGGCTCGCCGACGTCGGGCTCGGCTACCTCACCCTCGGCCAGCCGCTCACCACGCTGTCCGGCGGCGAACGGCAGCGGCTCAAGCTGGCCACCCAGATGGCCACCAGCGGCGGCGTCTACGTCCTCGACGAACCGACCACCGGCCTGCACCTCGCCGACGTCGAGCATCTCCTCGCCCTGCTCGACCGGCTCGTCGACTCCGGCAAGTCGGTCATCGTCATCGAGCACCACCAGGCGGTCATGGCACACGCCGACTGGATCATCGACCTCGGCCCCGGCGCCGGCCACGACGGCGGCCGCATCGTCTTCGAGGGCACCCCCGCCGACCTCGTCGCCGCCCGCTCCACCCTCACCGGCGAACACCTCGCCGCCTACGTCGGCGCCTGAGCGGGCGTCATCCTGAGGCAGGGGAACGCCGCCGAGCGCCCGGCCCGGACCGGAACGGTCCGGGCCGGGCCCGCCGACCGGTCAGCCCAACGCGGCCGCGAACATGCCCGGCTCGTAGGAACCGCCCCGCTGGTGCACGATCACGGCCATCCGGTTCGCCGCGTTGATCAGCGCGACCAGGGCCACCAACGCCGCGATCTGGTCGTCGTCGTAGTGCTTGCGCACCGCCGCCCAGGTCTCGTCCGACACCCCCTCGTGGGCGTCGGCGAGCCGGGTGCCCTCCTCCGCGAGCGCCAGCGCCGCCTGCTCGGCCTCGCTGAAAACGGTCGACTCCCGCCAGGCGGCGACCAGGTTCAGCCGGACCGGCGTCTCCCCGGCCGCCGCGGCCTCCTTGGTGTGCATGTCGATGCACCAGCCGCACCCGTTGATCTGGCTCGCGCGCAGCGACACCAACTCCTGCGTGGACCTCGGCAACGACGACTGGTGGATGACCAGGCCGGCGTTGGCGAACCGCTTGGCGAACTTGACGGCGATCTCGTTGCCGAGCATGTCGAATCGAGCATCCATGGCTCGTCCCTCCTCGATTTTGTCGCACCGGACGACCACGAGATGCCGCCGACCCCGAACCCCGTGACACCACGACCACGTGACGACCGCCACAACCGTCCGTACGCCCGTCGGTGTCACACGACGGCCCGCACCGGCATCTCATGGACGACACCGTCGAGAACCGAACAGGAGCCACCCATGGCCGGCACGGCGCAGACCGCACGCGACGACCGCCCGGACGCCGCCACCGAGGCGTTCCTCGCCCACCGCAAGCTGCTGTTCACCGTCGCCTACGAGATGCTCGGCTCGGCCGCCGACGCCGAGGACGTCCTCCAGGAGACCTGGCTGCGCTGGGTACGCGTCGACCTCGCCACGGTGCGGGAACAGCGGGCGTACCTGGTCCGCATCACCACCCGCCAGGCCCTCGCCCGGCTGCGCACGCTCGGCCGCCGCAAGGAGTCCTACGTCGGCCCCTGGCTGCCCGAACCGCTGCTGACCGCACCCGACGTGGCCGAGGACGTCGAGCTGGCCGACAGCGTCTCGATGGCCATGCTGCTCGTGCTGGAAACCCTCACGCCGACCGAGCGGGCGGTGTTCGTCCTGCGCGAGGTGTTCGACCTGCCCTACGACGAGATCGCCGAGGCCGTCGACAAGAACGAGGCCGCGGTCCGCCAGATCGCCCACCGGGCCCGCGGCCACGTCGCGGCACGCCGGCCCCGCGGGGTCACGTCCGCCGCCCAGACC
This sequence comes from Micromonospora sp. AP08, assembly GCF_008085935.1. Taxonomy (NCBI): domain Bacteria; kingdom Bacillati; phylum Actinomycetota; class Actinomycetes; order Micromonosporales; family Micromonosporaceae; genus Micromonospora; species Micromonospora sp. AP08. Next base: position 40,254 of record NZ_VSEZ01000002.1, on the reverse strand, counting down.
CGGGACGCCCTCGAGGCGTTCCGGAAGGCGACCGAGACGGGCGACCTTCAGGGCCTGCTCGACATCCTCGCACCGGACGTCGTCTTCCTGGGCGACGGCGGGGGAGTCCGGCAGGCCGTTCCGCGCCCCGTCGTGGGCGCCGAGAAGGTGGGCCGCCTGCTGGCCGCCGGCGTGGGCCGGATCGCCGCCGCCCTCATGTCGCTGCGCCCGGCCCAGGTCAACGGCTACCCGGCGCTGATCCTCCAGCAGGGCGACGAGGTCGACACCGTCCTGGCGGTGCGCATCGACGACGGGCTCGTCACCGGCCTGTACGCCGTGCGCAACCCGCACAAGCTGTCGCACATGGAGCACGAGATCAGCCTGAGCCGCTGAGCTGTCAAGATCCCAACGCGGGGGAGAGGTACGGAAACATGCCCAGTCAGCGTGACGCGGACGAAGCCGCGATCCGCCAGCAGATCGACAAGATCATCGAAGGGCTCCGGGACAAGGATCTCGACAGCCTGAGACAGCGCTACACGGCGAACGTGGTGTCCTTCGACGTCGAGCCGCCGCTACAGCACGTCGGGATCGACGCGAAGCTCAGGAACTGGGCGAACGTGTTCGCGGTCTTCGAGACGGTGGCCTACGAGGTCCGGGACCTGACCCTCACCGTGGGCGAGGACGTGGCGTTCGGACACGCGTTCGGCCGGCTCAGCGGCACCCTGAAGGACGGGACGGCCACGGACGGCATGTGGGTGCGGGTCACCTACGGCTTCCAGAAGACCGGCGACACGTGGCTGATCGCGCACGACCACGTTTCCGTGCCGCTCGACGTCCCCAGCGGCAAGGGAATGACCCACCTCCAGCCCTGACCGGTCGCCGTCCGCCTAGCGTCGATAATGCACATTATGTCAAGTAAGCAGGTTCCGGCCCTCCCCGGCCTCAGTCCACGACGGGGTCGGTGAGGACCGCATTCAGGGTCCTCGCCTGCTCCTCGTTCCGGTCGTCGCCTGCGAGGGTGATGAGCGCCTTCCACAGCGCCCAGCCGCGGGCACGCCGCCAGGCGTCGTCGGGCAGGCCGGCCGACTCCCGGAACAGCCGGCGCTCCGGAGCGGCGAACCAGGTCCACGCCGCCACCAGGTCGCAGGCGGGATCCCCCGACGCCACACGTGCCGAAGTCGATGACCGCCGACAGTGTCCACCCGGCCGCCCAGCACCGCGAGGGCCTGTTCGACCTCGTCGTCGTAGGCGCTCGGGTGGCAGCCCCGGAAGCAGGAATGCCGCCCGGCCGCCGGACCTCCCGTGGTGGGCGCGCGGCGCAGCGCGGTCAGGAACGCACCCAGGTCGCGCGCCACGGCCGGCCGGTCGACCTCCGCGGTGGCCGCGAGGGTGTCGCCGGGCAGCCAGCGCCGCACCGACCTGGGGTACGGGTGGCCGGCGCCGGGTGCTCCGGTGGCCACCGGTTCGGGTACGGGCAGCGGCAGGTGTCGGGCCAGCGCGGGCAGGCAGCCGTCCTCCTTGGCGACGCCGGGCACGTAGCCCTCGGCGCTGGGCAGCCGCACGACGAGGTGCTCGCCGAGGCGGAAGGTCCGGTTGTCCCACCCCTGCCGGGCCACGGCGGCGACCGGCAGGTGCGCCCACCGCGGGAACTGTTCGGTGACGAGCCGGCGTACGAGTTCCTCGTCGATGTCCACCACGCACCCAGTCTGGGCGCCGCGACAAGTGGATTGCCGCGTCGCTCCCCCACATCGACCGCTGGCGGGAACGCGAAAATCATGCATAATATGCCTTATGCATGACAAACCGGACGAACCGGTAGGGCGGTTGATCGAGGAGTTCCTGACCGCCCGGGCCACCCGCAAGCCCTCCCCCCACACCCTGGCGGCCTACCGGCGGGACCTCACCACGGTGGCGGGCCTGGTGGCGGCGGGCGACGGCAGCACTCCCCTCCCCCTCGACCGGCTTCCGGTCTCCGCCCTGTCCCCCCGGGTCATGCGCGCGGCGTTCGCCCGCTTCGCCGCGCCCCGCGCCGCCGCCTCGGTCCACCGTGCCTGGTCGACGTGGAACAGCTTCTTCACGTTCCTGGTCGCCGAGGGTGTCGTGCCCGGGAATCCGATGCCGGCGGTGGGGCGGCCCCGCACCCCGCTCCCCCAGCCCAAGCCGTTGCGCGGCGAGGACACCCCGGAGGAACTGCTGGCCGCGGTGGCCCGGGAGGACGGCCGGCAGCGCGACCCGTGGCCGGAGCGGGACCTGGCCGTGCTGGCGTTGGCGTTGTGCGCGGGGTTGCGCCTGTCGGAGCTGCTGGCGCTGCGGGTGGCGTCGGTGGCCGGCCGGGCCGGCGAGCGGCGGGTCGACGTGGCGGGCAAGGGTGGGCGGCCGCGGACGGTGCCGATCGAGGCGGGTGTGGACCGGGTGCTGGCGGACTACCTGGACAGTCGGCGGCGGCGGTTCGGGTCGCGCAGTGTCCGGCCGGACTCGCCGCTGCTGGTGGACCGGCGGGGTGAGCCGCTGCGGCGGGGTGGCCTGCAGTATCTGGTGGAGTCGTGTTACCGGCGGGCGGGGATCGGTGACCGGGTGCCGCGGGGGGCGCGGCTGCACGCGTTGCGGCATACGTTCGCGACCCGCTTGGCCGAGGACGGGGCGAGCGCGGCGGAGATCATGCGGTTGCTGGGGCACGCGTCGTTGGCGTCGTCGCAGACGTACATCGAGGTGACGGCGGGTCAGCAGCGCGCGGCGGTGGCGTCGAACCGTACGAACCGTGCGCTGGCGGGTCTGGTGGGTCAGCGGGAGGTGCGCTGAGCGGGGCAGCATGGTCGGGGTGCGGGTGGGTGTGGCGCGGGCGGTGGCGGTCGGGTGGGTACGCGAGGAGATGCGCCGGGACCCGTCGGTCGGGGGTGCGTTCTTCAGCGGGTCGACGGTGGGTCTGCCGGACGAGGCGGTTCTGCCGGCGTGGTCGGACGTGGACGTGCTGCTGGTGCGGGACGGGCCGGCGCCGAAGGTGGGCAAGTTCGTTCACCGTGGGGTGCTGTTGGAGGTCTCGGCGCTGACCTGGGCGGAGCTGGGGTCGCCTGCGGACGTGCTGGGGTCGTGGGTGTTCGCGCCGATGTTCCGGGCGGGCGCGGTGATCGCGGATCCGTCGGGTCGGCTGGCGGCGATCCGGGACCGGGTGGCGGCGGGATTCGCGGATCCGGTGTGGGTGCGGCGGCGGTGTGCCGGGGTGCGGCGGCGGATCGAGGACGGGTTGGCGCGGCTGGACGAGCGGGCGTCGCTGGCGGAGCAGGTGCTGGGGTGGGTGTTCCCGACGTCGCTGCTGGCGGTGTGGCCGGCGGTGGCGGGGTTGCGGGATCCGACGGTGCGGCGGCGGTACGTGCGGGCGCGGGAGGTGCTGGCCGCGCACGGGTTCGCTGACCGGTACGAGGAGTTGCTGGCGTCGTTGGACGGTGGCGGGGTGGGGCCGGATCGGGTGCGGGAGCACCTGGCGGGGTTGGCGGTGACGTTCGACGAGGCGGCGCGGGTGGCGCGTACCCGGTTTCCGTTCGTGGCGGACCTGTCGGCGGCGGGGCGGCCGGTGGTGCTGGACGGGAGCGCGGAGCTGGTGGCGGCGGGCGCGCACCGGGAGGCGATGTTCTGGGTGGTGGTGACGTTCGCGCGGTGTCACGCGGTGCTGGCGGTGGACGCGCCGGGGCGGGAGCGGGTGTTGCGGCCGGCGTTCGAGGCGGCGGTGGCGGATCTTCGGGTGGTGTCGGCGGTGGACCGGCGGCGGCGGGCGGCGGAGCTGCTGGGGTCGTTGCCGCGGTGGCAGGCGGTGGTGGATGCGGTCGCGGAGCGCCCTGTGGCAGGCTGAGGGGTGAACGCGACTGGCGGCACGGGGATGGGTCAACCATCGGGGAGCTCGTCGCGGGGGTCGACCGCCTGGGCCTCCGCGGGCGGGGTGCGGCATGTCTTCTTCGGGAACGACGACGGCGCGGCTGCTGCCGGGTGCGCCGGTGGCGGAGCAGGTGCTGGCGGAGGTCGCCGGGTCGGTGGTGGCGTTGCGGGCGGCGGGGGTCACGCCGGCGTTGGCGACGGTGCTGGTGGGCGACGACGACGCGAGCGCGGGTTACATCCGGATCAAGCAGCGGCAGGCGGCGGAGCTGGGTTTCGTGTCGCCGCACGTGCATCTGCCGGCGTCGGCGTCGCAGGCGGATCTGCACGCGGTGTTGGCGGATTTCAACGCGGACAAGGCTGTGCACGGGGTGCTGGTGCAGTATCCGATCCCGGGGCACCTGGACTACGACCGGGCCCTGGCGGAGTTGGACCCGGACAAGGACGTGGACGGGATGCATCCGGTGAACATGGGCCGGTTGGCGTTGGGGTTGCCGGGTCCGTTGCCGTGTACGCCGGCGGGGATCGAGGCGTTGCTGGCGTTCCACGGGGTGCCGGTGGCGGGCCGGGAGGTGGTGATCCTGGGTCGGGGCGCCACGTTGGGTCGGCCGTTGGCGATGCTGCTGGCGCAGAAGCGGCCGACGGCGAACGCGGCGGTGACGGTGGTGCACACGGGGGTGCCGGACTGGGCGCGGTACACGCGGCGGGCGGAGATTCTGGTGGCGGCGGCCGGGGTGCCGGGGATCATCCAGCCGGAGCATGTGCGTCCGGGTGGTGTGGTGGTCGGCGGCGGGGTGCGTTACCAGGGGCGGCGGCTGCTGCCGGACGTGGACGAGTCGTGTGCCGAGGTGGCGGGGGCGATCACGCCGCGGGTCGGTGGGGTGGGTCCGACGACGGTGGCGATGTTGTTCCGCAACGCGGTGCGGGCGGCGCAGCGGGCCTCGGGGCTGGGCTGAGGCGCTCCGGTGGTCAGCCGAGGTCGACCAGGAGCGGCCGGTGGTCGGAGATGGTGGACAGCGGGGTGTCGACGGCGGTGACCGGGGGCAGCCGGTCCAGGCCGCGCCGGTCGGCGAGGATGTGGTCGAGCTGCACGCGGGGTTGCCCGGCCGGGTAGGTGGGGCGGCGGCCGAGGGGTCGCCAGCGGGACAGCAGCGCGGCGGGTCCGGCGGGCAGGTTGAGGTCGCCGAGGAGGATCCGGGGTGCGGGCAGCGTGCGCAGGGCGCGGACGACGCGGCGCAGTTGCAGGATGTTCCAGCCGGGCACGAAGGACAGGTGGGTGGCGGCGACGGTGAGCGGCCCGTGCGGGGTGTCGAGGACGGCGGCGAGCACGACGCGGGGTTCGTCGCGGAGCAGGACGACCCCGCCGCCGGTGCCGGGGACGTAGATGGGTGACCGGACGGGGGCGGGCCGCAGCCGGGTGACCTGCCAGGAGCGGACGGGGTATCGGCTGACCAGGCCGATGCCGTAGAGGGGTTCGCCGTGGCCGTCGTCGTCGTGGGTGAGGGGGCGGAACTGTTCTCCGGGGGTGCCCACCACGGCGGCGGCGAAGCGGTGTTCGGGGGCGTCGAGGGCGCGCGCGGCGATGGCGGTGAGATCGAGGTTGCCGCTGCGGGACTGGTCGCGGTCGACCTCCTGCAGGGCGAGGACGTCGGCGTCGAGCGCGGTGACGGCGGCGGCGAGCCGGTCGGGGTCGACGAGCCCGTCGGTGAGGGACCGCCCGTGCAGCAGGTTGAAGGTGGCCAGGCGCACCAGCACACCCTACGTCCGCGTGGCAGGCTTACCGGGTGCTGAGGGCGTTGCTGTGTTCGATGCTGGTGTTCGTGGCGGTGGCGTCGGTGGGGTTGTGGTTGCGGCGGCGCCGGGGGCGCTGAGCTGCGGTGAGGCTGGCCACAGGCGGTCTCGTCGGGGCGGTGGGGCTGGGCAGAATGCGGCTTCGTGGATCCTCTGTCGCTGACGACCCTGTTGAGCGCGGCCGCCCTGGCGGGCTGGGTGGACGCCGTGGTGGGCGGCGGTGGCCTGTTGCTGTTGCCGGCGTTGCTGCTGGGCGCGCCGGGGGTGCCGGTGGCGACGGCGTTGGGCACGAACAAGCTGGCGGCGATCTTCGGCACGTCGACGGCGGCGGTGACGTACGCGCGGCGGACGAAGTTGGACTGGGCGGTGGCGGGTCCGGCGGCGGGGTTGGCGGTGCTGACGGCCGGGTTGGGCGCGGCCCTGGCGGGGGCGGTGCCGGCGGGCGCGTACCGGCCGGTGGTGCTGGTGGTGCTGGTGTCGGTGGCGGTGTTCGTGCTGACGCGGCCGCAGTTGGGTGTGGTGTCGCATCCGGAGCGGCGTACGCCGACGCGGATGGTGGTGGCCGTGGCGGTGGCGGGGCTGGGCATCGCCCTGTACGACGGGTTGATCGGTCCGGGCACCGGCACGTTCCTGGTGTTGGCGTTCACCGCGCTGCTGGGGTCGGATTTCGTGCACGCCTCGGCGATGGCGAAGGTGGTCAACGCGGGCACGAACCTGGGGGCGCTGGTGGTGTTCGCGGCGACCGGGCACGTGTGGTGGCTGCTGGGTGCGGCCATGGCGGTGTGCAACATCGTGGGGGCGGCGGTGGGCGCGCGGATGGCGTTGCGCCGCGGTGCGGGTTTCGTGCGGGTGGTGCTGCTGGTCGTGGTGCTGGCGCTGGTGGGCAAGCTGGGTTACGACCAGTGGATGGCGGCGTGAGGGGTTGACCGCCGTCGTGTGATCATCGGCGGGTGGCTGTCCGCGCCGAACACGACCGTGCCGTCCTCGCCGAGCTGCTGGGTCGGGATCCGGTGCTGCACGCGTACCAGTTGGGTGACCTGGACGACTTCTTCTGGCCGTACACTTCCTGGTTTCGTCGGGGCGACGAGGTGGTGCTGCTCTACCACGGTGTCGAGCTGCCCACCCTGCTGGCGTTCGCGCCGCCGGAGCGCGCCGGGGACCTGGCGGCGCTGCTGGCCGAGGCGGCGCCGGTGTTGCCGGCCCGGTTGTGGGCGCACCTCTCCCCCGGCCTGGAGGCCACGATGGCCCGCTGGTACGCCGTGTCGGACGCCGCCGTGCACCACCGGATGGCGTTGACCGATCCGGCGCGGCTGGCCGCGGTGTCCCCGGCCGGGGAGCCGCTGGGCCGCGGCGACCTGCCGGAGCTGCTCGACCTGTACGCGGCCGCGTACCCGGGGAACTGGTTCGACCCGCGGATGCTGGACACCGGCCGGTACGTGGGGGTGCGGGAGTCCGGCCGGCTGGTCGCGGTGGCCGGGGTGCACGTGTGGTCGCCGACGTGGCGGGTGGCCGCCCTGGGCAACGTGACCACCCACCCGGACGTGCGGGGCCGGGGTCTGGCCGGGGCGGCCGTGGCGGCGCTGTGCGCCGGGATGCGGGGCGTCGTCGACCACGTGACGCTCAACGTCAAGGCCGACAACGTCCCCGCGGTACGCCTCTACGAGCGGCTGGGGTTCACCCGGGTGGCCGACTTCACCGAGTGCGCGCTGCACCGCCTTTCGTGACCGCCTGACCGGTCAGTCTGTCGTGTCCAGCCACCACGCTGGGTCAACAACCCGACCCTGACCTGGGCTGGTGTCTGACCGGCGCGGCGCGGCCCAGCCCCTAGCGTCTGCTGTCGAGGCCGCGCCCGGGGCGGGCGCGGCGGAGCTGAAGGAGACACGATGGGTTTCACAGCAGTGCCCGCGGGGCGAAGAACGGCGGTGACGGTGGCCGCCGCCGTGACCGCGGTGCTGACCGCGCTGGCCACGCCCGCCTGGGCGGCGCCCGGGGTCGACCCGGCCACCGTGGACCGGTCCGCGGACCCCGGCGCCACCATTCCGATCAGCAAGGTCGTCTCGACGCCGCCGATCCCGCCGAACCCGGACGTGGTGCTGCTGGTCGACACGACCGGCAGCATGGGCGCGGCGATCGCCAACGTCCGCACCAACCTGCAACAGGTGATCACCAACGTGCGCGGGGCGCAGCCCAGCGCCCAGTTCGCGGTGGCCTCCTACCGGGACGAGGGCGACGGCGCGGAGCTGTTCCGGGTCCGGCAGAACCTGACCGGTGACGCCACGGCGTTGCAGAACGCGGTCGACGGGCTGGCCGCCGGGGGCGGCGGCGACGTCCCGGAGGCGTGGGTGAACGGGCTGTTCCAGGTCTCCGACGGGGGCATCGCCTACCGGGCGGGCAGCAGCCGGATCGTGGTGCTGGTCGGTGACGCGCCCAGCCACGACCCGAGCGCCGGGCACACCCTGGCGCAGGCCACCGCCGCGCTGCAGGCCGACGACGCCCGCGTGCTCGCGGTCGACGTCACCGGCGGGGGCGGCGGCCTGGACGCGCTCGGCCAGGCCACCACCGTGGCCGCCGCCACCGGCGGTCAGGTGGTCGGCAGCGCCCCGGACACCGTCACCGCGGCGATCCTGTCCGGGCTGCGCGACCTCGACGTGACCGTCACCCCGCAGGTGGTCTGCGACCCGGGCCTGTCGGTGAGCTTCGACGCGCCGTCGAAGACCCAGCAGAGCGGCACCGACGTGCCGTTCGCCGAGACCATCACGGTCGCCGGCGACGCCCCGCAGGGCGCCACCCTGCACTGCACGGTGGACTTCCTGCTCAACGGCCTCTCCGGCGGGCCGGCGTTCGTCGAGCACATCTCGGTGACGGTCAACGACGTGACGCCGCCGACCGTGGTCGTGGACGACCGGACTGTGGAGGCCACCAGCCCCGCCGGCGCGGTGATCAACTATCCGGCGAGCGCCACCGACAACGTCGACGGTCCGCTCACCCCGACCTGCGCGCCGCCGCCCGGCAGCACCTTCCCGCTGGGCGCCACCACGGTCACCTGCACCGCCACCGACGCCGCCGGCAACGCCGGCAGCGACACCGCGGTGATGCGGGTGGTCGACACCACCGCGCCGGACACCCGGTGTGTGCCGACCAACAACCCGAGCGGCGACAACACCCCCGGCTCGTACAACCCGGACGGCTTCTACCAGCTGACCTCGACCGACATCGTCGACACGGCGGTCCAGGTGTACATCTCCGACGCCGCCGACCCGTCGGTGCGGTTCGGCCCGTTCCCGGCCGGCACGAAGATCAAGCTGGTGCAGGCGCCGGGCGCGCAGTCCCGGGTGAAGGACGGCACCGGCGACATCGACTACAAGGTGACGCTGCGCGGCGACGCGATCATCACCGGCGTCGACGACTCCGGTAACGCCTCCACCGCGACCTGCCTGGTGGCTCCGCCGCCGAAGTGACCCGTCGCGACCGACCGTGCGGGGGTGGCCGTCGTGCCACCCCCGCACCGCGGGGGTCAGCGGCCCCGGCTGGGCGAGTCGAACCGGCCGGCGCGGATCTCCCGCAGCGCCCGCCGGCGGGTGTCACCGCGCAGGGTGTCCACGTACAGGCGGCCGTGCAGGTGGTCGGTCTCGTGCTGCAACGCGCGGGCCAGGAACCCGCTGGCGCTGATGGTCAGCGGCTGGCCGTGCTGGTCGACGCCGTGCGCCGTGGCGTGCATGGCCCGCGGCGTCGGGAAGTACAGCCCGGGGATCGACAGGCAGCCCTCGTCGTCGTCCTGCAGCTCCTCGGACAGCTCCAGCGTCGGGTTGATGAGGTGGCCGCGGTGCCCGTCGGCGTCGTAGACGAACACCTGCGCGTTCACGCCAATCTGCGGCGCCGCCACCCCGGCGCGGCCGGGCGCGCCGAGCAGCGTGTCCATGAGGTCCTGCACGAGCGCGCGCAGCTCGGCGTCGAAACTGGTCACCGGCTCGGACGGGGTGCGCAGCACGGGGTCGCCGATGATCCGGATCGGGCGCATAGTCATGCCGGGAAGGCTAGCCGCCCGTTACCCCGGCCGGCGCCGCACCCGCCCGGTCGCGGACCAGGACCTCGATGCCGTCGAGCAGGCGGGCCAGCCCGAACTCGAACGCGCGGCCCGGGTCCCCGGCGGCCTGGTACTCCTGCCCGGCCGTGGTGCCCACCCGGGCGGCGAGCGGGAACCGCCCCGGGTCGAGGACCTTCTCCAGGTACGGCGCGTGCGCGTGCCACCACTGCTGCTCGGTCATCCCGGTGTCCCGGCTGGCCTGGGCCGTCTCCACGGCGGGGCGGGCCGCGCCGTGGACGTAGCCGGTGACGAGGGTGACCACGGCGTCCATCTCCAGGTCGGTCAGGCCGATCCCGTCGACGGCGCGCAGCTCGTACTCGTACTTGGCGATCACGTTCGGGCCCAGCGGCGGCCGGGTGGTGGCTACCTGCAGCAGCCACGGGTGGCGCAGGTAGAGGGCGAAGTTCTCCCGGGCGATCTGCGCCAGCCGGCCCCGCCAGCCGCCGGGCACCTCGTCGGGGCGGGCGGTCTCGCCGTAGACGGTGTCGAGCATGACGTCGAGCAGCTCACCCTTGCCGGGCACGTGCGTGTAGAGGGTCATGGTGCCCACCCCGAGCCGCTCGGCGACCCGGCGCATGGACAGCGCGCCCAACCCCTCGGCGTCGGCGACCTCGATGGCCGCCCGCACGATCCGCTCCACGGACAGGTCGCCGCCCTTGCGGCTGACCTTCTCCCGGGTACGCCAGAGCAGGGCGAGGCTGCGCGCCGGGTCCCCGGTGCCGCTGTACTCGGTGGTCACCCGCCGACTGTACCGACCCCCCTTGTCGTATGGTGTACGGTACGCCGTACCGGAACGATGATCGGAGGGGTCATGGGACGGAACGGACCGGCGATCGAGGCGGAGGGCCTACGCAAGCGCTACGGCGACCTGGTCGCCCTGGACGGGATCGACCTGGCCGTGCCGCCCGGCACGGTCTGCGCCGTGCTCGGCGTGAACGGGGCCGGCAAGAGCACCCTGGTGCGCATCCTGACCACCCTGCTGCGCGCCGACGCCGGCGTGGCCCGGGTCGCCGGCTTCGACGTACGCCGACAGGCCGACCGGGCCCGCGCGCGCCTGGGCCTGGTCGGCCAGCACGCGGCGGTCGACGAGATCCTCGGCGGCCGGCAGAACCTGGTGCTCTTCGGCCGGCTGCACCACCTCTCCCCGGCCCGGGCGGCGGCCCGCGCCGACGAGCTGCTCGACCGATTCGACCTGCGCGGGGCCGCGGACCGGCCGGTGGCCACCTGGTCCGGCGGGATGCGCCGCCGGCTGGACCTGGCCGCCGCGCTGATCGTCGACCCGCCGGTGCTGTTTCTCGACGAACCCACCACCGGCCTGGACCCCCGCGCCCGCAGCGACGTCTGGGACGCCGTCCGCGACCTGGTCGACGCCGGCGCCACCGTCCTGCTGACCACGCAGTACCTGGAGGAGGCCGACCGGCTCGCCGACACCGTGCGGGTGCTCGACCACGGCCGCGTCACCGCGGCCGGCACCCCGGAGGAACTGAAGTCCACCCTCGGCGGCGACCGCGTCGACGTGGTGCTGCACCACCCCGACGACCTGACCCCGGCCGCGGCCGCGATCACCGCCGCCACCGGCGTCGCGCCCACCGTCGACCGCGCCGCGCTGCGGCTCAGCGTCCCGGTCACCGACCGGGTCGCCGCCCTGGCCGCGGTGCTGCGCGCCGTCGACGCCGCCGGCCTGCGCGCCGGCGACGTGGCGGTCCGCCGCCCCACCCTCGACGAGGTGTTCCTGCACCTCACCGGCTCCCGCACGGAGGTGCCCGCGTGACCGTCCTGCCACTGAAGGCCCGCTGGGCCGTCACCGACACCGCCACCCTGACCGGCCGCACCCTCGCCCACTGGGCGCGCCGACCCGGCGAGGTGCTGGTGGGGCTGCTCTTCCCCGTCCTGCTGCTGCTGATGTTCGGCTACCTGTTCGGCGGCGCCATGGCCGTCCCCGACGGCGCCGACTACCGGGAGTTCCTGCTGCCCGGCATGGTGGCCATGACGATGCTCTTCGGCGTGGAGACCACCTACACGGCGGTGGCCCTGGACACCGCGCGCGGCGTGACCGACCGGTTCCGGTCGCTGCCGATGAGCCGCGCCGCGGTGGTCACCGGCCGGGCCCTGGCCGACCTGCTGCACTCCGCGGCCGCCCTGGCCGTGGTGCTCGGCTGCGGCGTCCTGGTCGGCTGGCAGCCGCACCGCGGCCCGCTGCGCGCCCTGGCCGCCGTGGCGCTGCTGCTGCTCCTGCGCTTCGCGATGATCTGGCTCGGGGTGTACCTGGCGCTGCTGCTGCGCCGCCCCGAGACCGTGGCCGCGCTCCAGATCCTGGTGTGGCCGCTGGGCTTCGCCTCCAACGCGTTCGTCGCCCCGGCCACCATGCCGGACTGGCTCGCCGCGGTCGCCGCCTGGAACCCGCTGTCGGCCACCGTCGCCGCCGGCCGGGAGCTGTTCGGCAACCCCGGCTGGGGCGCGGACTCCTGGGCCGCCGAGCACGCCGTGGCCCTGGCGGTGGCCTGGCCGCTGCTGCTGGTCGCCGTGTTCCTGCCGCTGTCCGTGCTGCGCTGGCAACGGCTGGGCCGCTGACGACCGGCCGCGCCCGGCCCGCGCGGAGCAGGCCGGGCGCGGCCCGAACCGGGACACCGGCCAGGCCGAGCCGCGGGGTGGAACGGCGGCGGAAGCGGGTCGGGGTCGGTCCCGGCTCGGGCGGGACCCGCGCTGTCGAGCGGAGGCGAGCGCGCGTCAGGCCGGCCGGGTGGGCGCCAGGCCGGTGTCGGCGATCCGGTCGCGCAGCGGGCGGCGGCGCAGCGCGGCGAGCACCGCGTACAGCTCGTCGGCCAGGGGTACGGGCAGTTCGGCGTCGAGCCGGCGCATGGCTGTGGTGGTGGCCGCCCACTCGGCCTCGATCACCGGCAGCAGGGCGCGCGCCCGGTCGGTGAGGCTGACGATGCGCTGCCGCGCGTCCGCGCCGGGGGCAAGCGCGACGAGTCCGGCGCGGGCCATCTGGGCGACGGTCTGGCTGGCCGCGGAGTGGGTGACACCGACCCGGGCGGCCAGGTCCCGGATCGCGAGCGGCCCGTGGGCGACGAGGACCCGCACCAGGGGTGTGTAGCGGGGCCGGTAGTCGGCGAGGTCCAGGTCGGCGTAGACGGCGGCGACGTCGCCGTCGAGCACCTCCAGGACGTGGCGCAGGAGGGTGCCGAGGGCCTCGCGCTCCGGGGTCACGGTCACGTCCGCTAATGTAACAGCGCTGTTGTATCCGGGCCGTGGAAGGGCACCCGATGTATCCACCGATCGAGCCGTACGCGCAGGGCCGGCTCGACGTCGGCGACGGCCAGCGGATCCACTGGGAGACCAGCGGCAACCCCGACGGCCGGCCCGCCCTCGTGGTGCACGGCGGCCCCGGTTCCGGCGCCGGCCCCTCCTGGCGGCAGCTGTTCGACCCGGCCGCCTACCGGATCATCCTGTTCGACCAGCGCGGCTGCGGCCGCAGCACCCCGCCCGCCAGCGACCCGGCCACCGACCTGTCGGTCAACACCACCGCCCACCTGCTGGCCGACATGGAACGGCTGCGCGCCCACCTCGGCGTCGACCGGTGGCTGCTCTGCGGCGCGTCCTGGGGCTCGTCGCTGTCCCTCGCCTACGCCCAGCGCCACCCGCAGCGGGTCACCGCGCTGGTGCTGTTCAGCGTGGTCGCCAACACCCGCCGGGAGATCGACTGGGTGACCCGCGACATGGGCCGGATCTTCCCGCAGGAGTGGGCGCGGTTCCGGGACGGCGTGCCCGCGGCCGAGCGCGACGGCGACCTGTCCGCCGCGTACGCCCGGCTGGTCAACGACCCGGACCCGCGGGTGCGCGACCAGGCCGCCCGGGACTGGTGCGCCTGGGAGGACGTGCACGTCTCCCTGGCCGGCGGCTACCAGGCCAGCTCCCGCTACGCCGACCCGGTGTTCCGGGCCGGCTTCACCCGGCTGGTCACCCACTACTTCAGCAACCTGGGGTTCCTGCCCGACGGGCAGCTGCTGCGCGACGCCGGCAAGCTCGCCGGCATCCCCGGCGTGCTGGTGCAGGGCCGCCTGGACGTCAGCGGCCCGCCGGACATCGCCTGGCAGCTCGCCCAGGCGTGGCCCGACGCCCGCCTGGAGATCGTCGAGTCCGGCGGCCACGGCAGCGGCCACGGCGTGGGCGAGCGGGTGGTTGCCGCCCTGGACGCCTTCGCCCGCGCCTGACCGGCACCGTCGACCTGACCTCCCACCGCCCGCGCGGCGACCACGGCGCGGCCCGGAGCGGACCCGGCGGCGAGCAGGGCGCGGCCGATCGGAGCGATCCGGCGGCGAGCAGAGGGGCGGACGGAGGCGGGTCAGGCGGCGAGCAGCGCGCGGACCGGGGCGGCCTTCGCGGCGGCCTCGGCGACCTCGGCGGCCGGGTCGCTGCCCCAGGTGATGCCGCCGCCGGCCCACAGGTGCAGCCGTTCGGCGTCCGCCGCGGCGGTGCGGATGGTCAACCCCAGGTCGACGCGGCCCGGCCCGACCCAACCGAGCGCGCCCATGCTCGCGCCGCGGCCCACCGGCTCCAGGGCGGCGATCTGGTGCAGCGCCGCGAGCTTCGGGGCGCCGGTGACCGAGCCGCCGGGGCAGACCGCGCGCAGCAGGTCGGCCAGGCCGAGCCCGTCGGCGGGCGCCGCGGACACCGTCGACTCGGCCTGCCACAGGTCGCACCACCGGCGTACGGCGAACAGCTCGTCCACCCGCACCGAGCCGGTGCGGGCCACCCGGGCCAGGTCGTTGCGTTCCAGGTCGACGATCATCACGTGCTCGGCGCGTTCCTTGGCGGAGGCGAGCAGTTCCCGCCGGCCGGCCGGGGTGGCCGGGCGGGTGCCCTTGATCGGCCGGGTGACCAGGCGGCCGTGTTCGACCGCGATCAGGGTCTCCGGGGAGGCGCAGCCGATCGCCCAGCCGAGCCCGGACAGGGTGCCGCCGTAGCGGGCGCCGGGCAGCGCGGCCAGCCGCGCGAGGGCGGGCAGGGGGTCCCCGGCGTAGCCGGCGGCGGCGTGGCCGACCAGGTTGACCTGGTAGACGTCGCCGCGCCCGATGGCCGCGCGGACCGCCGTCACGGCGTGGGCGTGCGCGGCGGTGCTCCAGCTGTCGCGCCACGGCCCGAGCCACCAGCCGTCGGCCCGCGCGGCGGGCGGCGGCGGGGCGGGCCGGGCGGCGTGTCCGTAGACCACCACCACGAGGTCCGGCAGGGCCGGCGCCGGGGTGGGCGCGCCCGCCGGGCCGCCGGCGGCCCGGGCCCCGGCCGCGGCGGACAGGAACAGGGCGGCGCCGCACGTCCCGTGCGGGTCGTGGGCGGCGGGCCGGGCCAGGTCGGACAGGGCGACGCCGTGCGCGGCCAGGAAGTCCTCGGCGAGCGCGGCGGGATCGCCGCCGTCGGCGAGCCACCATTCGAGGCGGGCCCGTTCGACGAGCCGGTCCCGGCACTCGGGCGGGGAGCCGGGCGCGTCGACCCCCATCATTGGGAGCGCTTCCACGCCGTCCGGTCCGTTCACACTCATCCGTTCAGCCGATTTCGGGTGAACAAGCCGCATCCTTGCTCGATAGCGCGCGCTCGCGCTTGGTACTGTGCGTCACTGGTCATGTGAACCATGACACAGTGCCCCCACAGTCCGGAGAACCCGATGTGCCAGCACCTACCCACCTGCCCCTCCGCCGAGGCGACGGACCGCGAAGCCGCACGCGTCCTCGCCTGCTTCCCTGAGCAGGGCTGGAGCCTGCTCTGCAACGGTGTCATCGTCTTCGAGGACACCGGTGAGCTGCTCCCCGACGGCAGCACCATCGCCCCGCACCGCGGCCCCGCCCGGCACGCCCTCGTCGCCTAGACGATCACGCTCCGTCAGGGAGCCTACGCGTCAACCACCGGTCGACGCGCCGGCCGGGGCGGCGGCACCGCACCGCCCCGGCGTACCGCGTCAGTCCTCGAACGCCTCCGGCGCGGGGCACGAGCAGACCAGGTTCCGGTCTCCGTACGCGCCGTCGATCCGCCGCACCGGCGGCCAGTACTTCCCGGCCCGATCCACCCCGGCCGGGTACGCGCCCACCGACCGCGGGTACGGGTGCGGCCACTCGTCACCCGACACCATGGCCGCGGTGTGCGGCGCGTTGGCCAGGGGGTTGTCCCCCGCCGGCCACTCCCCCGAGCCGACCTTGTCGATCTCCTCGCGGATGGCGATCATCGCCTCGCAGAACCGGTCCAGCTCGGCCAGGTCCTCGCTCTCGGTCGGCTCCACCATGAGCGTCCCCGCCACGGGGAACGACATCGTCGGCGCGTGGAAGCCGTAGTCGATCAGCCGCTTCGCCACGTCGTCGACGGTCACGCCGGTCGCCTTCGTCAGCGGCCGCAGGTCCAGGATGCACTCGTGCGCCACGAGGCCCTTGTTGCCGGAGTACAGCACCGGGAAGTGGTGCCGCAGCCGCGCGGCCACGTAGTTCGCCGCGAGGACCGCCACGCCGGTGGCCCGGGCCAGCCCCTCGGCGCCCATCATCCGCAGGTACGCCCACGGGATCGGCAGGATCCCCGCCGACCCGTGGTTGGCCGCGGAGATCGCCGGCCGCCCGTCGTCGTGCGCGGCCAGCGGGTCGCCGGGCAGGAACGGCGCCAGGTGCGCCCGCACCGCCACCGGGCCCACGCCGGGGCCGCCGCCGCCGTGCGGGATGCAGAACGTCTTGTGCAGGTTCAGGTGCGACACGTCCGCCCCGAACCGGCCCGGCTTGGCGAAGCCGACCAGGGCGTTGAGGTTCGCCCCGTCGACGTACACCTGCCCGCCGGCGTCGTGCACCTTCGCGCACAGCTGCGCGATGCCCGTCTCGTACACCCCGTGGGTGGACGGGTAGGTCACCATGATCGCGGCGAGCGCGTCCCGGTGCTTGTCGATCTTCGCGTCGAGGTCGACGAGGTCGACGTTGCCGTCGGCGTCGCAGCCGACCACCACGACCCGCATGCCGGCCATCACCGCGGAGGCGGCGTTGGTGCCGTGCGCCGACGACGGGATCAGGCACACGTCGCGGTGGCCCTCGCCGCGCTGCCGGTGGTAGGCCCGGATGGCCAGCAGACCGGCCAGCTCGCCCTGCGACCCGGCGTTGGGCTGCACGCTGACCGCGTCGTAGCCGGTGACCTCGGCCAGCCAGCCCTCCAGCTGGGCGATCAGCTCCCGGTAGCCGGCGGTCTGCTCGGCCGGGGCGAACGGGTGCAGGTGCGCGAACTCCGGCCAGGTGACCGGCTCCATCTCGGTGGTGGCGTTCAGCTTCATGGTGCACGACCCCAGCGGGATCATGCCCCGGTCCAGGGCGTAGTCGAAGTCCGACAGCCGGCGCAGGTAGCGCAGCATCGCCGTCTCCGAGTGGTGGGTGCGGAACACCGGGTGGGTGAGGAAGTCGCTGGTGCGCCGGAACTGCGCCGGCAGGTCCGCGTCCACCTCGCCGTCGACCCCGGCCACCCCGAACGCCGCCCACACGGCCGCCAGGTGCGCGGCCGTGGTGGTCTCGTCGCAGGAGACGCCGACGCGGTCGGCGTCGACCAGCCGCAGGTTCACGTTGCGCCGCGCGGCGGCGGCCACCACCTCGGCGGCCCGCCCCGGCACGGTGGCGGTGACGGTGTCGAAGAACGCGACGTCCGCGACCTGCACGCCCCCGGCGCGCAGCCCGGCCGCGAGCCGCGCCGCCGCCTCGTGGGTACGCGCGGCGGTGGCCCGCAGCCCGTCCGGGCCGTGGTAGACGGCGTACATGCCGGCCATCACGGCCAACAGCACCTGGGCGGTGCAGATGTTGCTGGTCGCCTTCTCCCGGCGGATGTGCTGCTCGCGGGTCTGCAACGCCAGCCGGTACGCGGGGTTGCCGTCGGCGTCCTTGGACACCCCGACGAGGCGGCCGGGCAGCATCCGCTCCAGGCCGGAGCGGACGGCCAGGTAGCCGGCGTGCGGGCCGCCGAAGCCCATGGGCACGCCGAAGCGCTGGGTGGTGCCGGCGGCGATGTCGGCGCCGATCTCGCCGGGCGGGCGCAGCAGCGTCAACGCCAGCAGGTCCGCGGCGACCGTGACGAGGGCGCCGGCGGCGTGCGCGGCCTCCACGAGCCCGCTGTGGTCGCGGACCGCCCCGGACGCCCCCGGGTACTGCAGGTGCAGGCCGAAGAACTCGCCCGGCAGCTCGTCGCGCTCGACGTCGAGCACCCGCACGTCGATACCGAGCGGCTCGGCGCGGCTGGTGATCACGGCGATGGTCTGCGGCAGGGTGTCGGCGTCGACCACGTACACCGGGCTCTTGCTTTTGCTCGCGCGGCGCGCGAGGGTCATGGCCTCGGCCGCGGCGGTGCCCTCGTCGAGCATGGAGGCGTTGGCGGTGGCCAGCCCGGTCAGGTCGGTGACCATCGTCTGGAAGTTCAGCAGCGCCTCGAGGCGGCCCTGGCTGATCTCCGGCTGGTACGGCGTGTACGCGGTGTACCAGGCGGGGTTCTCCAGCACGTTACGGCGGATCACCGCCGGGGTGTGCGTGCCGTGGTAGCCCAGCCCGATCATCGACACGGCGACGGTGTTGCGGGCGGCCAGGGCGCGCAGCTCGGCGATGGCCTCCCGCTCACTGGCCGGGGCGGGCAGGTCCAGGGCGCCGTGCCAGCGGATCACCTCGGGGATCGCGGCGTCCATCAGCTCGTCGATGGAGCTGTGACCGACGGTCTCCAGCATCCGGCGCTCGTCGTCCGGGCCGGGGCCGATGTGCCGGTCGGCGAACTGCTCTGCGGTCATGCGCTGCGCTCCTTGTGGGGGCGAGGTCGACGGGTCGGCCTCCCCCTGAGTCGCGCTGACGCGCTCCACAGCGCCTGCCCACGTGGTCCTTTTGCCTGAGAGGTTCCGGGGAGAATCTGCCCCTTCGGCGCCGTCCGGGTGGTTCCCGGGCGGTCTCTCCCACGTGGGTGGTACCGGCATGGTCAACGCTACCAGCGACCATGTTTCCGGCTCATGTCCTACCCCGCCGCGGGGCCGGTCACACGGCGGCGGGCACCGTTTCGGCGGCGACCCGGTCGGCCAGGGCGGTCAGCGTCGCGCCCAGCGGCGCGTCGAGGGTCAGCGAGGCGTACCCGTCGCCGCGGGTGGGGCCCTGGTTGACGATGGCCACGGGAATGCCCAGCTTCGCCGCGCGCAGCACGAACCGGCGCCCCGACATGACCGTCAGGGACGAGCCGAGCACCAGCAGCGCCCGGGCCCGCTCGACGTGGGCGAAGCAGTCGGCGACCCGGGGCGCGGGCACCGTCTCACCGAAGAACACCACGTCGGGTTTCAGCATGCCGGCGCCGCAGATGCCGCAGTCCACGGTGCGGAACCCGGCCACCGCCTCGTCGGGCAGGTCCACGTCGCCGTCGGGGTTGACGTGCGCGACGCGCGCGTCGAAACCCGGATTCGCCTCGGTGAGCCGCCGGTGCAGCTCGTCGCGGGAGGTCAGGTTCCCGCAGTCCAGGCAGGCCACCTCGTCGAGACGGCCGTGCAACTCGATGACCCCGGTGGCGCCGGCGGCGGTGTGCAGGCCGTCGACGTTCTGGGTGATGATCCCGCCGAGCAGGCCGGCGCGTTGCAGCCGGGCCACCGCCCGGTGCCCGTCGTTCGGGGCGGCCCGGGCGATCAGCCGCCAGCCCAGGTGGCTGCGCGCCCAGTACCGCCGCCGCGCGTGCGGGTCGCGGGTGAACGCCTGGTAGGTCATCGGGGTGTGCCGGCGGGCCGCGCCGGAGGGTCCCCGGTAGTCCGGGATGCCGGACTCGGTGGACAGGCCGGCGCCGCTGAGCACCACCACGTCCCCGGCGCCCACCAGCCGGGTCAACGCGTCGAACGTCTCGGTCACGGTGTCCATGCTGCCTCGCCCGTCGCCGCGCGGCGACCACCACCACCGGCGGTGACCGCCGTCACCGCACCGGGCGGGTCCCCGCCGGGCCCCGGCGGGCGGCCCGCCGCGCCACTAGGTTGAGGGCATGCGCGTCGTCATCGCCGGAGGCCACGGGAAGATCGCCAAACTGCTGGAGCGGGAACTCGCCGGCCGCGGCGACACCGCCGTCGGGTTGATCCGCAACCCCGACCACGCGGCCGCGCTGCGCGCCGCCGGCGCGCAGCCCGTCGTCTGCGACCTGGAGCACACCGACGTCGACACCGTCGCCGGGCACCTGACCGGCGCCGACGCCGTCGTCTTCGCCGCCGGGGCGGGCCCGGGCAGCGGCGCCGCCCGCAAGGACACCGTCGACCGGGCCGCGGCCGTGCTGCTCGCCGACGCCGCGCAACGCGCCGGCATCCGCCGCTACCTGCTGGTCTCCTCCATGGGCGTGGACCGGCCCCCGAGGGCGGGCACCGACGAGGTGTGGGCGGCCTACCTGCGGGCGAAGAAGGCCGCCGAGGACGACGTCACCGCCCGGGACCTCGACGTCACCGTGCTGCGCCCCGGCCGGCTCACCGACGACGCGGCGGTCGGCCGGATCACCCTGGCCCGGCACGTCGACCCCGGCGCGGTCACCCGCGCCGACGTGGCCCGGGTCCTGCTGGCCCTGCTGTCCGCCCCGGCCACCGCCGGGCTCACCCTGGAACTGGTCGGTGGGGAAACCCCGATCGGCGAGGCGGTCCGCGCCCTCACCTGAGCCCGCCGGCCCCGGCCGGCCCGTGGGTGGGCCGGCCGGGGGGAATTCACCGCTGCTGGTGACGGGGGGCCACGGCCACCTCCCGCACCCGACCGCCGTCCATCCGGGGACCACCGCCGCGCGGCCCGGCGCCGCCGGTGGCCTCCACGGCGAGGCGCTGCATCGTCCGCGACAGCTGTTCGCTGCCGTCGTCGAGGTGCCGGGCCGCCGCCTGCATGTGCGAGATCATCATCTCGCCGAAGATCCGCAGCGCCTCCCGGGTCGCCACCGAGTCGTCGAAGTTCACCCCGGCGGTGCTGCGGTACTCCGTCACGGCCCGCTCGGCCTCCTGCTTCGCCTCCTCCGCCGCGGCCCGCATGTAGCTCTCGTACTGCATCCGGGCGTACTCGGCGACCCGGCGGGCGTAGTCGTGGGCCTGCGCGATGATCTGCTCGGCCTCCCGCTGCGCCGCCGACAGCAGGTTCACCTCCTTCGCCGCGGGCACCGCCGCCGCGTTGTCGGCGCTCGGGATCACCCCGTGCCGGTGCAGCTCCAGGTGGTCGTTGAGCCGCTCGTTCTCCGCCCGCAGGTTCGCCAGCTGGGTGGCCAGCAGATCCAGCTCGTCGGCCACCTGCACCCGGAACCGGTCCACGTCGGCGTGGTCGTAGCCGCGGCGGGTGAACGACGCCGACCCGAACTCCCACCGGCGCACCCGGTCCGCGGTGAGACGCACCTGCACCCCACCGCCGGTCACCTGACCCGCCTCGTACCTGCTGATCGGGGTCGCACTCATTGAGTCACCTCCGTCGCCGTCCGCCAGGCCGGCCCGTACCAGTGCTTGCCGAAACCCTCGTGGTGCAGCTGACCCGGCTGGTAGCCGGCCCCGGTCAGCGCGGCCACCGAATGGCTCACCATCTCGTCGGAGCCGCACACGAACACGTGCCGGGACCGCCAGTCCCCGTCGGCGAGGACCTGGTCGGCGACCTGCACGAACTCACCCGGCCGGCGCGGATCCGACCCGGCCACGTACGTCACCCGCAGCCACGGGTACGAGGCGGCGAACTTGTCGATCGCCTCGCTGTCGTAGAACTCCGTCCGGGACCGGGCCCCCACGTACAGATCCACCCGGCGGCCCACACCCTCCGCCGCGACCTGCTCCAGCAGGGACTTCACCGGCGCCCAGCCGGTGCCACCGGCCAGCAGCAGCAGATCCGACGACCCGGCCTGCCACAACGTCAACCGATCACCCACCGGCGCGGCCAGGTGCAGCTG
Source organism: Micromonospora sp. AP08 (assembly GCF_008085935.1). Taxonomy (NCBI): domain Bacteria; kingdom Bacillati; phylum Actinomycetota; class Actinomycetes; order Micromonosporales; family Micromonosporaceae; genus Micromonospora; species Micromonospora sp. AP08. The sequence continues at coordinate 18,641 of NZ_VSEZ01000002.1, read as the reverse complement.
GTCACCGACCGCGCACCCGTACACCAGCCGCGACGACACCGCGCCACCCGGCGCGGCCCGCACATGCAGCTCCAACGTCCCGTCCGGGCGGGGCGCGTTCGCCGGGGAGTAGTACCGCCACGACCGCACCGCCGGGTGGGACACCCCGATCGACTGGCCCGGGTTGAACGGCAGCAGGTACTGCGGCCGCACCGTCAACACCGCCACGTCGAACGTGCGCCGCTCGTGCGCGAGGATCTCCGCCACCCACCACGGCGGCGACTTCGCCTCCGCCTCCTGCGCCGCGTCCATCATCACCTGCGCGACCAACCCGTACGCGGCCGCCCAGTCGGCCGCCAGCTCCTCGGTCCACGCCTCACCGCAGAAGTGCCGCAGCGTCGCCAGCAGCGCCTCACCGACCGCCGGGTAGTGCTCGGCGCGCACCGCGAACTTACGGTGATCCGCGCCGAGGTCCTGGAGGAACCCGACGAGCCGGTCCACCTGGTCCACGTGGGACACGATGTGCCCCAGCGCGTTCACCAGGCGGTCCCGCTGCCCCGCCATGTTCGTGGGGAACATCTGCCGGGTCTCCGGGTGCGCCAGGAACAGCGTCGAATAGAAGTAGAGCGGCACCTGGTCGCCGTGCGCGGCGACCAGTGACCAGCTCTGCTTGAGCCGTGCCGCGTCCACGCTCAGGCGTTCCCCGCGGACACGACCTGGTCCTGCACCTGGCCCAGCACCACGTGCACGTCGGCGATCACATCGACCGGCACGCCCAGCTCCACCAGCGTCGCCGTCAGGTGCTCACCGACCTTCACGTAGTGCGCCACCGGGATGTTCAGCGGCTGGTGCGCCTCGGCCAGCCCCCGACCGGCGTACTCGTTCGGGCCGCCCAGCACCACCGCCAGCATCAGCGCCAGGTGCCGCCGCTGCTCCGGCATGTTCACGTCGGTGAAGTAGCCGGCCAGGTCCGGGTCGGCCAGCACCTTGTCGTAGAACAGCTCCACCGCGGCCTTCACCGCGGCCGCGCCGCCGATGCGCTCGTAGTGGGAGATCGGGGTGGTCTCTTCGGTCACCGTCATGGTGATTGGTTCCTTCCGAACAGGGGGGTCACGCGGGCAGCGCCGCGGAGGGGCATCCGGAAGCCCGCGCGCGTCGCACCCGCTCCACCGATCGGCCACGCGCAGACGACCGTGTCGGACCATAGCGTGCCCGCCGGAACGGGTCATCCCTGCCCTATCCGATTCCCGACAACTGTCGATCACGGACAGTCAGCAACCCCGCCCGCGCCGCTCGCGTCCCGCGACCACACCGCCACGCACGGTGGACAGCCACACCCGGCCGCGCCGCCGACGGTCCCTTTCGGACACGGCCGGCCCACCATCCACCGGACCGACGTTTCCGCAAGTCACCACCGCCCCACCCGACCGACGGCAACTTCCACCCCGGGCCGCCCACCGCCCCACCGGCCCGCCGACACGCGCAGTGAACAAAAAAAAAAGGGGACCGCGCCATGCCCGTTCTGGGCGTGGCGCGGCCCGAAGCAGTGACCGGGCGGTCAGCCCGCCCGACGGCGCGCCCGCCGCGCCGCCAACTCGTCCCCCACCGACTCGGACTCCGACTCCACCGGCGGGGCGGCCGGCTCCGGCTGCCCACCCACCGGCTCCGCCGGCAGATGCGACAGCGAACCCTGGATCTCCTTGAACGCGCCGCCGATCGCGATGCCGAACACCCCCTGGCCGCCCTGCAACAGGTCGACGACCTCCTCCGGGGACCGGCACTCGTACACCGTCGTCCCGTCCGAGATCAACGTGATGCCCGCCAGGTCCTCCACCCCGCGCGACCGCAACGCGTCGATGGCCTTCCGGATGTTCTGCAACGACACCCCGGCGTCCAACAACCGCTTCACAACCTTCAACACCACCAGGTCGCGGAAGGAGTACAACCTCGACGTCCCCGACCCGGACGCGTCCCGCACGCTCGGCACCACCAGACCCGTCCGGGCCCAGTAGTCCAACTGCCGGTAGCTGATGCCCACCGCGGGACACGCGGTCACACCCCGGTAGCCCACCTCGCCGTCAACGACCGGGTCAGGCTGCTGCTCCGTACTCGGACCAGGATCACGCGGCTCGTGCATCCGGACAACCTCCCCGCCCGTGCGGTGACACGCCGTCTCCCCGTGCGCGCACCCCTCGACACCGCAACCCTAGCGCCGACACCGGGAGTCGACCCGCAGGACACATCGCGACACGCCGCACCGCCACCCGGAAGATCACCGACGGCGGCCAGTCGTCACCCACCGTGACCACCGCCGCCGCCCCGCCGACCGACCCACCGGCCGGCCACCTCAACCCGCGAAGTCCTCCGGACGCACCTGCTCCAGGAACTCCCGGAACTTCTCCACCTCGTCCTCCTGCTCGTCCGGGATCACGATCCCCGCCTCGGAGAGGACCTGCTCGGCACAACGAATCGGAGCCCCGACCCGCAACGCCAACGCGATCGAATCGCTCGGCCGCGCCGACACCCGAACGCCGTCACCGATCAACAGATCGGCGTAGAAGACGTTCTCCTTCAACTCGGTGATCTCCACCGCCCGCAACGGCGCCTGCAACGCCGCCAGCACGTCCCGCAGCAGATCGTGCGTCAACGGACGCGCCGGCTTGACCCCCTGCTGCTCGTAGGCGATCGCCGTCGCCTCGACCGCACCGATCCAGATCGGCAGATAGCGGTCCCCCTCGACCTCCCGCAGCAGGACGATCGGCTGGTTGCTGGGCAGCTCCACCCGAACTCCGACCACGCTCAGCTCGCGCACCGCCGCCTCCGTGTCGTTGTCACCTACGCCCGCACCGCGCCCTTCCCTGCACGGTACACGGACCGCGACACGGGAGTCCCATGCGCTACGTGCACCACGCCTCGCCGGAAAGGGTTACCCCGGCAAGCCTACGACACGCTTCCCGGCCCAGATCTTTCGCGCGCCACCCACGACCCCCACCCACGGCGAAGGCCGGGCGCCCCCACGACACCCGGCCCCCACCAACCTCACCGACCCAACGTCGACCGCAGCCCCACCCGCACCAACGCCGCGTGCAACTGCTGCGACAACGCCACCAACTCCCGCGCCGTCTCCGCCGCCCGGGCCCGCGCCGCCGGATCCGACTGCCGCGCCAACGGCGCCACCAACTGCGCGAACAGACCAACCTCCCGGTCCGCCGCCGTCCGGTACGCCCGCAGGTGCCGCGGCTCCAACCCGTACGCCGCCAGCCCCGCCACCGCCCGCGCGATGATCAACGCATCCGCGTCGTACCAGCCCGGCGGATCCGGCACCAGCACACCGAGCCGCTCCAACTCCGCCAACGTCGACTCGTCGACCCCACTGCGGGAGATCAGCTCCGCACGGCCCAGCCGCACCTCCGACGGCTCGGCGGACTCCGCCACCTCCCGGCCCGGCACCTCACCACCCGGACCGACCGCCACCAGATTCGGCCGCTGCCGCCCCGGCGCCGCACCCGAGGAGTCCCACTCCGCCAACTGGTCCCGGATCACCCGCAACGGCAGGTACTGGTCCCGCTGCGCGGTCAACACGAACCGCAACCGCGCCACATCGTCCCAGCTGTACTTCCGGTACCCCGCCGGCGTCCGCTCCGGCTCCACCAGGCCCTCGGCCTCCAGGAACCGCAACTTCGAGATCGTGACGTCCGGAAACTCCACCCGCAACTGCGCCAACACCTCGCCGATGCTCATCAGCGCAGGCCCACGCGCCTCCCCGGGCGGCGTCGAAGCCGCAGGCCCGTTCACCCCCGGCCGGCCTCCTCCTCCGGACGCGGACCAGCGATGAACACCACCCGGAACTTACCGATCTGCACCTCGTCGCCGTTGCTCAGCGTCGCCGCCTCGACCCGCTCCCGGTTCACGTACGTGCCGTTCAGGCTGCCCACGTCCCGCACCGTGAACGTGCCGCCATCCCGATGGAACTCGGCGTGCCGCCGCGACACCGTCACGTCGTCGAGGAAAATGTCACTGTCCGGGTGCCGGCCGCTCGTCGTCACATCGTGGTCCAACAGGAACCGGGCGCCCGCGTTCGGACCCCGGCGAACCACCAGCAGCGCCATCCCCGGCGGCAACGAGCCGGACATCCGGCTCGGCACCACATCGGTGTCCGGGCCCTCCAGCACTTCGTCGAGCGAACCGAGATTGAGCGTCGAAGTGACGTCGAGTGGGGGGAACTCGTCGTCTGGGCGCGTCATGGGGACCACCTCACGGATCTGTTTCGGTCGGCGTCGGGCAATGGCGGGAATGGCCGCCGGGCAGACACACACCCGGCGGCTGGCTCCCCGTGCCGGGAAGGCGCATTCCGCAACGCTCAAACTATTGGGTCTCGGTCAACTGGGCGAGCCTAGCCAGCGCCGAAAAACAGGGCAACCGGACGCGCGGAGACGACCCCGCCGCCCGGAACGGACGAACTCAGCTCTCGGTGAGCTCGCGGTACGCACCAGCGGTCAACAAACCCTCGACCGCCGCCGGATCATCCGGAGTGATCTCCACCAACCAACCCGCACCGTACGGATCCGTGTTGATCACCTCAGGGGTGTCGGCCAACGCCTCGTTGCGCGCCGCCACCGTGCCGCTCAACGGCGCGTAGATCTCCGACACGCTCTTCGTCGACTCGATCTCACCCAGCGACTCACCCGCCGCCACCACCGCGCCCTCGTCCGGCAACTGGACGAACACGATGTCACCCAGGGCATCCTGCGCGAAGTGCGTGATACCGACCCGGACGGCACCGCCGTCCCCACCGGCCACCCACTCGTGCTCGGCGGTGTACCGCAGATCCTCAGGAATCACCAGCTGCGTCCTTCGTCATCAGTGCACCGGGGGGAAACCGGCGCCGGCCGCGACCGGTCAGGAGACCGGCCGGGCGTGTTCCAGCTTGATCGGCGCGTGCAGCTGCGAAACCTCCACAGCCTCACTGTCCACCGGCGTCACGTTACCGCCGGCCTCCTCCACCGATGCGACCACCCCGCCGGGAATGTTCAAGGCCGTACGCAGCGTCGCCGGATCACCGATCACCGAGATCACGTACGGGCCGGTCAACCGCCGCCCGTCCACCACCAGGCCACCACCCGGCGCGTCCACGAAATACGTCGACGCGATGATCCGCACCGCCGTCCCGTCCGCGCCCGCGATCTGCATCGCCTCCGCGCCCGCGCCCCGCAACTCCTGCACCGCGTCCAGGATCCGCTCCGCCTCGACAGCCTTGGCCGGACCCTCGAACCGCACCGACAGACCCGGCCCCACCGCCGGCAACGTGCCCGCCAGGATGCCCAGCTCGTCCGCCCGCCGCGTCGCCTCCTCCAGCGCCGCCTGCCGGCCCTGCTCACCCGAACGCAGCTGCCGCTGGCTCTCCTCCAGCGCCTCGATGTCCTGCCGCAGCCGCCGCTCCCGCGAATCCAGATCCGACGAGATCCGGACCAGGTCCTCCTCCCGCGTCGCGCCGAGAGTCGGATCCGTCGACGTCGTCTTCAACTGCACCACCAGCGTGAACCCCAGCAACGCCAGCAACACCGCGATCATCGCGCCCGCCGACGTCAACCGCCGCGACACCGGCGCCGGCTTCGCCCCGGCCGCGGACGCCCCCGGCTCCTCCGCCGGCTCCGGCACGTCCTCCTGCTCGGGCGCCGCCGGCTCGACCGGCGCCAACGGGCTCAACTCATCCGGATCGGGCGCGTCCGGGCGCGGATCCGGCTCACCGGCCGGACCCGACGGCCGCCCCGGTTCCGCCGGCTGCGGCCACCCCGTGCCCGTCTCCCTGTGCTCCTCGCTCATCGCCACAAACCTACGCCCGGAACAGGTGCCGGCGGATCGCCGCCACGTTTCCGAAGATGCGCACCCCCAGCACGACCACCACACCGGTGGACAACTGACCGCCCACACCCAACTGGTCACCCAGATACACGATCAGACCCGCCACCAGCACGTTCGAGATGAACGACACCACGAACTGCTTGTCGTCGAAGATCCGGTCCAGCTTCGCCCGCACCCCGCCGAACACGGCGTCGAGCGCCGCCACCACGGCGATCGGCAGGTACGGCTGCAACGCCGCGGGCACCGTGGGATCCAGATACACCCCGAGCACCACACCGGCGAGCAACGCCAGCACCGCGATCATCGGCCACCTCCGGAGGGGCTGGAAGAGGACCCCGGACCGGACGGCCCGGGACTTGTCGAACCGGCGACACCCGAACCCGAGGGGCTCGGACTCACCGAAGGCTCGGCGTAGCGTAGCCGTGGCTCCGGAGCCGCCGGCAGGGTGAGGTTGTCCGCCTCCTTCACCCCGAACGCCAACCCGTTCGTCCGGGCCACGTAACGCATCAGCTCCGCCGCCTCACTGGCGTCGAACCGCTTCCGCATCGACCCCGGCCCGATCGCCGCCACCTCGTACGGACCCGTCACCGGCCGGTAGTCCACCAGGATCGCCTCGCCCGCCTGGCGGATCGTCGATGTCGCCGTCAACCGCTGCCCGTTGACGGCCACCGCCTCCGCGCCCGCCGCCCACAGCGCGTTCGCCACCTTCTGCAGGTCGGAGTACAACACCCGCGACGGCCCCGCGTCCGCACCGGTCACCGCGTCCTGATCCCGCGGCGCGTCCGCCAGGCGCACCACCACACCGTCACCGCGCACCCGGCCCAGGCCCGTGCCCGCCTCCAGGTTGCGCAGCCGCGACGCCTGCGACCCGCTCAACGCCGCGTCCCGCTGCCGGCTGACCTCCTCGCGCAGCTGATCCGCCCGCGCGGTCAACCGGTCGGTCTCCGCCTCGCGCTGCTTGATCTCGGCGACCAGCCCGGCCCGCGCCTTCGCCCGGCCCGGCTCCTCCGCCACCGTCTCCCGGTACGCCACCGCGAACAGGAACCCGATCACCAGCAGCACCACCAGGCCCACCGGCCGGGCCAGCACCCGCCGCGCCCGCGACGGCGGCGCCACCGCCCGGCGGGCCGCCGCGTCGGCGTACCCCGGATCCAGGGGGTTGCGGAACAGCTCGGTCAGGAAGTCCGGCGCGTACACCCGCGCCGACGGGTCGCGGCCCTTGTCCCTGTCCCGAGGGGGCGTCGCGGTCACGCCGCCGCTCCCGCTCCCGCGCGCCGCGCCCGCATCGCCCGGACCAGGCGGCCGGCCTGCACCACGTACATGGCCCCGGCCACCCAGTAGAGCACCAGACCCCACCAGGCCAGGCCCCAGCCGATCGCGCCGGCCGCGGTGGCCACGCGCGGGGCGGCGGCCGCCAGCAGCAGGATCGGGAACGCGGCCAGCAGCAGGAACGTGGCGGTCTTGCCGACGTAGTGCACCGGCGGCGGACCGTAGCCGTAGCGGCGCAGCACCGCGAGCGACCCGAGCAGCAGCAGCTCGCGGGCCAGCAGCGCCCCGGTGAACTGCCACGGCACCACCTCACGGGCGGTGAACGCCAGCAGGGTGGCCAGGATGTAGAGCCGGTCGGCCAGCGGGTCGAGCAGCTCGCCCAGCCGGCTGACCTGCTGGAGGCGGCGGGCGATCCAGCCGTCCACCCAGTCGCTGGTGCCGCCGACGGCCAGCACCACGATGGCGGCCACGTCGGCCTTGACCACGAGGAACAGGTAGAGGAAGAGCGGCACACCGACGAGCCGGACGAAGCTGATCATGTTCGGCAGGGTGAGGACGCGATCCCCCACGACCGCCGCACCGCCGGGAGCCGGGTGCTCCGATGGAGCGGGCCGACGCGACACCGAACCCTCCCTCCGCAGCACGGTCCGGCGGCCGACTGATCGACCGCCACGGGCACGTGCGCGTTGCCGGCCGGTCAGACGCCGGCGCCCTCTGCGATCCCGGGCTGGGACCTCCCCGTTGCGGCCCGCGATCGTGTCGATCACGGGCCGGTGAGTTGCGCTGCCACTATATCGGGCTCCCCCGGCCCCTCCCGGACCCAGCGCTGCGTGGGTGCTCAGCTTTGGCCCCTGTGCCGGGCGGCACCACCCGTAAGGCATCCTAGGACACTAGTTGAGTGGCGGCGACGTGGCGAGGCGCCGGTCGGGCGGGCAGATCAGGCGGTACGGGCGGTGGAGTCGGCCGTGGCCTGCGAGACGTTCGCCGACGCGGCCTGGCCGAACGCCAGCAGCGCCAGCAGCAGTTCGTGCTGCACGCGGTTGGGCATCCGGTCCAGCACCGCCTGGACCGCCTGGTGCCGCCGCTCGGTCAGCTCACGCAGCAGGGTCTCCGCCGCGGCCGTGGGGATCAGCCGCACCTCGCGCCGGTCGCGGGGGTCGGCCGCCCGGCGCAGCAGCCCGACCGCCTCCAGCCGGTCACAGAGCCGGCTCGCCGACGAGGGGACCACGTCGAGCAGCTCGGCCAGCCGGTTCACGTTGGTGTGCGGGTGGGCCATGATCAGCGACAGCACCCGCAGCTGGGTCGGCGAGACGCTGACGTTGTGCCGGGAGGTGGCGGAGTCGAGCACACCGATGAGCGCCTCGGCCGCCGCATCGATGGCCGCGGCAAGATTCGGAGGTCGCTCCACCCGCTGTCCCCTGCGATCGTCCCGCTCGTGTTCGTTCCGCCGGTCCGTCACCGCCCGCCGACGTCGTCCGGAGGGCTGGAACCGCGCCAGTCCAGGCAGACGACGACCGCGTCGTCGCGGAGATCCGCGTCGGCGTGGTACGCGTGCAGTTCGCGCATCACCGTACCAACTGCCTCGGTCGCCGGTTGCAGCCGAGTGGACCGCATCGCGCGCGCCATGGCCCGGTCACCGTACGGCTCCTGCCCGGCCGGCTCGGCCGCGTACACGCCGTCGCTGACGACGAAGAGCCGGTCGCCCGGCTGCACGGTGAACTCCTGCACGTCGTAGCGGGTCTCGGCGAACATGCCCAGCGGCAGTTGCTGCTCCAGCGCGATCGCGGTGACCGTGCCGCCGCGCAGCCGCAGCACGTGCGGCGAGCCCGCGTCCACGGCGCGTACCACGCCCCGCCGGGTGTCCAGCTCCAGCAACAGCGTGGCCACGTGCCGGCTCCCCCGGTGCTGGTAGAAGATGGTGTCCGAGGCCAGCTCGGCCTGCTCCACCAGGCTGCCGCCGGAGCGCCGCGCGTTGCGCATGGCGTTGACGGTCACGGCGGTCAGCAGCGAGGCGGCCAGGCCGTTGCCGGTGCCGTTGAGCACCGTGAGGGTGAGCCGGTCGCCGTCGACCGACCAGTCGAAGTGGTCACCGCCCACCGTGTACGCCGGCTCGAGCTGCCCCGCCAGCACGAAGTCGCCGTGCGCGACGCTGCGCCCGGGCAGCAGGTCCCACTGCATCTCCGCGGCCATGCTGAGCCGTTCCCGGCGGCGCGCCCGCCGGTAGCGGTCGGTCTCCCGGTCGGCCGCCCGCAGCGCCACCGCCAGGTCGCCCGCGACGTCCCGGGCCGTCGCCACGGTCGCCGGGTCCGGCCCGTCCGGCAGCTCGACCATCAGCACGCCGAGCCGCTCCCCCCACGCCGACAGCGGCAGGTAGGCCCGGCAGCGCCCGTCCTCGGCGGCGTCCAGCACCGGCTGCTGGCTGCGGAAGCAGCGCTGCGCGACGCCCTGGCAGGCGAGGAATCCGCCCTCGGGAAGGTCCGCGTCCAGCACCGGCCAGAGCCCCGCGAACCGGTAGTCGGCGACGAACACCTCGGTCCGCGACGCCCCGAGCACCCGGCGGACCACCGCGTCGGCGGCCTCCACCAACTGGTCGGGGGGCGCGGCGCGCAGGGCGCGCGACACCACTCCGGACACGTCCGGCATGCTGACATCCTCCGATGACGACTATTGCTGTAGAGCAAACATCATACGGAGGGCCGCGGGCATCGGCGCGCCCCGGCTCCCGCCCACGCCGCGGCGGCGCCGGTCCCCGGTGGACGACCCGGGGTGGTCAGTCGGCCGGCTTGGTGGCCAGCCCGCCGTAGAACGCGTCCGGCACCGGCTCCGGCGTGCCGGCCGGCCGCCACCGCGCCACCGGAACGATGCCGTCCGCCGTCGGCTGCCAGCGGCCCAGCAGCGGCGCGAACCGCGCGGGCGCCCGCATCCGGAACGCCGGCCCCATCATGGCCAGCGCCTCCGGGTACGCGGCCAGCTCCTCGCTGTCGAAGTCGATCGCCAGGAAGCTGCCCGGCGCGACCGCCTCGTACAGCTCGTCGAGGGTGCGGGCCAGGGTGTCGTCGTCCAGGAACGCGGCCAGCCCGAGGAAGACCACCCCGACCGGCCTCCTCCCCCACCCCGGCACGAACCGGTGCAGCTGGGCCCGGTCGACGGTGCCGATGTCGGTGGCGTCGCCGTAGCCGTAGCCGGCCCGGTCGCTGTCGGCGAGCAGGCGCTGGCCCAGCCGGACCGTCACCGGGTCGACGTCGGTGTAGAGCACGGTGGCGTCCGGGGCCACCTCGTGCACGTTGCCCCGGGTGGGCACGCCCGCCCCGAACACCAGGAAGCCGTCCACCCCGGCGTCGGCGATCGACCGGACCGCCCGGCCCAGGAAGTCGCGCAGCGCGCGGAAGATCGCCGCGCAGGGCCCGTACGCGCCCTCGAAGGCGCCGGCCGCGGCCACGTCGACCGGGTAGTGGTGCTCGCCGCCGAGCCAGTAGTCGATCATGCGGGCGGTGCTCGGCTGATCGGGCTCGGCCATCGACGAGGCTCCCTCTCTCACGCGATGGTCGCCAGCGTACCCAGGGGTCGGCTCACGCGGTATCGCCCCGGCGGCCACCCACCTGCCGCGATACTGGCCGCGGCGGCCGACGGCGAGGAGGTACGGCGTGAACTCGGCGAACGGCGCGGCCGTGGTGGTCGGGGTGGACGGCTCCGAGCCCGCCCTGGCGGCGGTGCGCCTGGCGGCGCAGGAGGCGGCCCGGCGGCAGCGGCCGCTGCGGGTGGTGCACGGGTTCATCTGGCCGCTGCTGCGCGTACCGCTGTCACCCTCCGCCGAGGGGCCACCCGGCGGGGGCCTGCGGCACCAGGCCGAGGAGCTGGTCGCCACGGCGGTCGCCGAGGCGGAGGCGGCCGCGCCCGGGCTGCGGGTCTCCGGCGAGATCATCGACGGGGAGGCCGCGGCGGTGCTGCTCGGCGAGTCCCCGACCGCCGCGCTGATCGTGCTGGGCGACCGGGGCCTCGGCGGGTTCGCCGCCCTGGTGGTCGGCTCGGTGGCGATCCAGGTCGCCTCGTACGCCGACTGCCCGGTGCTGGTCGCCCGCGGCACGCCGCGGCCGGCCGGCCCGGTGGTGGTCGGGGTGGACGGCTCGGGGCTGTCCCGCGCCGCGGTCGAGTTCGCCGCCGACGAGGCCGCGGTCCGCGGCGCCCGGCTGCACGCCGTGCTCGCCTACACCCACCCGGCCTCCACCGGCCCCGGCGACATGCAACCCCTGGTGTACGAGGAGAGCCAGCTGCGCGGCGAGGAGGACCGGGTGCTGGCCGACGCGCTCAGCGGGCTGGCCGAGCGCCGGCCGGAGGTGCCGGTCACCCGGCAGGCGGTGCACGGCCGGCCGGTCGCGGCGCTCACCGAGGCGTCCCGCGAGGCCCAGCTGCTGGTCGTCGGCCGGCGGGGCCGGGGCGAGCTGACCGGCCTGCTGCTCGGCTCGGTGAGCCAGGGGGTGCTGCACCGCGCCGACTGCCCGGTGGCCGTGGTCCGCGCCGCCGAGTGAACGGTTGGCCCCGCCCCCGACGGGTAGACGGTACGGACATCCACAGCGACCGGAGGAGGCAGCGATGCCAGGACCACGGCCGGGCAGCAACGCGTACGACAAGGAGCGGGCGCGGCTGCGGGATCTGATCGAACAGTCCGGGCGGGCCGCCGACCAGGAGGCGAACCAGGTCGCGAACCGGATTCTCCAGGACGACCGCGGCCAGCGGGGCGTGGTGCGGGGCGAACGGACGTTCGGCCCCAAGGGTGAGCGCGAACCGGGCGACCCGAAGTGAGGGCGGCACCCGCGGTCGACGGCGCCATCGCGGGCGCCGTCGGCAGCGCCGCGTTGAACGTTGTCAGCTACCTCGACATAGCGCTGCGGGGCCGGCCGGCGAGCAGCACCCCCGAGCAGACCGCCGGGAAGCTCGCCGACGCGGCGCATGTGGACCTCGGGCCCGAGGCGAAGGCGGCGAACCGCCGCTCCGGCCTCGGGCCGATCATCGGCTACGGCACGGGCATCGCCGCCGGCGCGCTGTTCGGGCTCCTGGCCGCCCGTCGCCGGGTCCCGCTGCCGCTGGCCGTGGGCGTGCTCGGCGGCGGGGTGATGGCGACCTCCGACGGTTCGCTGGCCGCCCTGCGCATCAGCGACCCCCGGACGTGGAGCGCCAAGGACTGGGTCTCCGACGTCGTGCCGCACCTGGCGTACGGAGCGGCGGCCGCAGCCACCTGGCGGAGGCTGCGGCCGCCGTCGCGGCGGGGCTGACTCAGCCCCGCCGGTCGCTCTCGTCGTCGCTCACCGGCGCGCCGGCCGGCCCGTACGGCGAGACCTGCCCCTTCGGGACCGGCCGCCCGGTGTCCGCGTTCGAGGTGCCGCCCTTGCCGTGGGGCCCCCTGCTCCCGGCCTGGGGAATCAGTTCCCGGCTGTCCTGGCTGGTCGCGCCCTTGTCGTTGCGGCGCAGTTCCTCCTGCTGCGGCTTGACCACAGGTCTCTCCTTCCGGTGGCGGCGCACGGCGTGGGCCGCGCACGTGGTTCGGGTACCCGCCGCCGCCGGGCGCATTCCGGCCCGGCCCGGGCGTCTGGTCCGGCGTCGGGCGGGTACCCGAACCGGATGCCAGACGATCGGAACGTGGCGCGGGCGCTGGTGGACCGGCAGTCCCGCACCTACGCGGAGGAGGCCGGGATCACCATCGCCGACCGGCCGGGGCCGCTCTACCAGTTGCTGGTGCTCACCACGCTGCTGAGCACCCGGATCCGGGCCTGCGTGGCGGTCGCCGCGGCACGCGAACTCTTCACGGCCGGCTGGCGCACCCCGCAGGCCATGGAGGCGGCGAGCTGGCAGGAGCGGGTCGACGCGCTCGGCCGGGGCCACTACCGGCGCTACGACGAGCGGACCGCCACCATGCTCGGCACCGGGGCCCGGCTCTGCCTGGACCGGTGGCACGGGGACCTGCGCCGGATGCACAAGGAGGCCGACGGCGACCGGGCCGTGCTGCGCCGGTTGCTCACCGAGTTCCCCGGCATCGGCCCGACCGGGGCGGACATCTTCCTGCGCGAGGTGCAGGCGGTCTGGCCCGACGTGCGCCCGTACGCCGACCGCCGGACCCTGGCCGGTGCGCGCCGGCTGGGCCTGCCCGCGAACCCGGGCGGCCTGGCCGGGCTGGTCGGCGAGGCCGACTTCGGGCGGCTGGCGTCGGCGCTGGTGCGGGTGGCGCTCGGCGAGGAGTCGGCCGGCGAGGTCAGCCGCACCGCTGCGGCGGCCCGCTGAGCCGGGGCGTCACTTGGCCGGGCCGGGCTTGGTCAGGTTCCAGGCCAGCGCCGAGGCGAGCAGGGCCAGCAGCACCACGCCGCCGGAGATGCCCTCGCCCTCCCCGCCGCTGCTGCGATGCCCGGTGGCGCCGAAATAGATCACGGCCAGCCCGGCGAGCACGGTGACGAACGTTCGCAGTCCTCGGTCCTTCACAGTCCGGACGGTACGGCCGCCGGGCGCCGCGAAAGGCCGGTTCCGCCCGCTTGTCCCCCGGTCGGGGGGTCACTCCGCCCGGCAGCCGGCGGCCGGACCGCGCAGCCGTACCCGGCGGATCGCCCGGCCCTCGACCTCGAGCACCTCGACGGTGAGCCCGGGCAACCGGATCCGCTCCCCCGGCCCGGCCGGCAGGTGCCCCAGCCCGGCCAGGACCAGCCCGGCGACCGTGGTGTACTCCCGGGTCAGCGGGAAGGTCAGCTGCACGCCGGCGTCGGGCAGGTCGTGCAGCGGGAAGTCGCCCGGGAGCAGCAGCGCGCCGTCCGGCTCCCGGACCGCCTCGCACACGTCCCGGTCGGTCTCGTCGTACAGCTCCCCGACGACCTCCTCGAGCAGGTCCTCCATGGTGACCAGGCCGTCCACGCCGCCGTACTCGTCGATCACCAGGGCGAGCTGCTCGTGGCGCTGGCGCAGCTGCCGCATGGCGTCGGCGACCGGCAGCGTGCCGGGCAGCAGCACCGGGGGGCGGACCCGCTGCCCGACGCTCTGCCCGTCGGCGTCGACCAGGTCGCGGATGTGCACCACGCCGCACACGTCGTCCAGCCCGCCGGGGCCGGTCACCGGCGCCCGCGAGCGGCCCGTGGCGGCCAGCCGGCGCATGGCCTCCGCCGCGGTCAGCTCCGCCGACAGGAACGTCACGTCCCGGCGGGCCACCAGGATCTCCCGCAGGGTACGGCCGGCGATGTCGAACGCCCCGGCCAGGATCTCCCGCTGCTGCGCGGACAGCCCCCGCTGGCTGACCAGCATCTCGCGCAGCTCCTCCTCGGTCACCTCCTGCCGGTTGGCCCGCGGGTCGCCGCCGGCCAGCCGGACCAGCAGGTCGGTGGCCCGGCCGAGCAGCCACACCGCGGGGCGGGACACCCGGGCGAGCAGGTCCAGCGGCGCGGCGCTGAGCAGGGCCCAGCGTTCCGCCGACTGCATGGCCAGCCGCTTCGGGGCCAGCTCGCCCACGACCAGCGTCACGAAGGTCAGCACCACGGTCACGAGCACCACGGCCACCGGGCGGGCGGCCCGGCCGAGGACGCCCAGCGGGCCCACCAGCGGCTCCGCCAGCGACACGGCGGCGGCCGCCGAGGCGAGGAACCCGGCCAGGGTGATGCCGAGCTGGATGGTGGCCAGGTAGCGGTTCGGCTCCCGGGCCAGCCGGGTCAGCCGCGCCCCGGTCCGCCCCGACCGGCCCAGCCGGCGCAGCTGCCCCTCACGCAGGGTCACCATGGCCATTTCGCTGCCCGACAGCGCCGCGTTGATCAGCACCAGGACCGCCACCAGGACGAGCTGGCCGGCCATCAGTCGGCCTCCAGGTCGTCGAGGGAGATCGCGTGGGTCATCAGCCACCGGGCCAGCGCGGCCATCCCGAACAGCCACAGCGGCGCCGACTCGGTGGTGCCGTTCGTGGCGAAGATGGCGAACCGCAGGTCCGGCGCCCGGTACGCCTCGATCCGCCACCGGTGGTTCCGGTCCCGCCAGACCGCGGAAGGGTCCATGGCGTCACCGTAGGTGACCGGGTGCGGCTCCCGGTGCCGCTTGCCTCAGCCGCCGGGGACCACGTACCCGCCGAACAGGGCGGCGAGGACGGTCACCGCGACCGACACGAGGATCCCGCCGAGCAGCAGGCCGCCCAGGCCGGACCAACCCGAGCGGCGCGGCCGGGCCGCCGGCAGGTCGCCCCGCCAGCGTTCCCGGTGCAGCCAGGCCAGCACGCCCAGACCGAACGGGAGCAGGCCGATCCAGAACCAGAACCAGCGGGTGCCGGCCACCGGCGGCGGCCCGGCCACCAGCATGAGCAGCCAGCCGACGCCGATGGCCAGGGCCAGCAGGCCGGCCGCGTTGGCGAGCGCGTCGGCCAGGGTGTCGCCGTAGTGGGTGGTCGCGTCCCGGGCACGCGGGTCGGTCAGCAGGTCGGGCCCGGTCTCCGGGTCCTCGACGGGCACGTCGGCGTAGCGGATCTGGCCGTCCGGGCGGGTCCACACGAGCATCGAGGCGCGCTCGCCGTAGCGGGGCTCGGGGCGCCGGCCCCACGTGCCGCCGGTCTGCCACCCGTCGGCCCGCGCCATGGTGACGACCCGGCCGGCGGCGAGGTCGCGCTCCAGTTCCGCCTCGCCGGCGGCGCGGGGCGCCGTCCACCAGGCCAGGGCGGCCCAGACCAGCCAGCACAGCGCCACGGCGAGAGGCAGGGCGCGGCGGCGCAGCCACGCCCGGTCCAGGAGGGCGGCACGCGGCGGGTCGATCATGCGGTCAGCCTCGCATCCCGGCGCAACGCTCAGCCGGGCGGGAGGACCACCTCACGGGCGTCGTCCGGCAGCCGCCGGGTGGCGCCGCGCCGGTCGAGCAGCTCCAGCAACGGCACCGCCACCCGGCGGGTGGTGTCCAGCGCCTGGCGGGCGGCGCTGAGCGTGAACGGCTGCGGCAGCCCGGCGAGGACCCGCACCGCGTCGTCCAGGGCGCCGGGCAGCAGCACCACGTTGTCGGCGAGCTTCAGCAGGGCGCCGGCGCGCACGGCCGCCCCGATCTCCCGGGGGCCGAGGCCGAGGTCGGCGAGACGGTGGGCCTCGGGTGCCTGGAACGGGCGGTCGCCGTACTCGGCGCGGACCCGGGCCACCGCCCGGGCCACCGGTTCGGGCAGCGTGTCGGCCGGCGCGGCGGTGACCCGGCCGGCGCGCAGCCGCAGCGGCGGGCGCAGCAGCGCCTCCACGAGCGCCCGGTCGGGCAGGTCGAGGCGGTGGCGCAGCACGTCGACCGGCACACCGGCCTCCAGGGGGTGCTCGCGGGCGTGCCGGGCGACCTCCTCGGCGAGCCGGCGGCCCAGGTCCCGCCAGTGGTCGGGGTCGGCCAGCCAGTCCCCCGCGACCGGGGCGGCGGTGACCGGCACGCCCATCCGGGTCAGCTCGCCGGCCCGGGCCAGGCGCCGGCGGCGCAGCTCCCCGGCCAGGTCGGGCCGGCCGTCCAGCCCGGCCAGCACGCCGGCCCGGGCGGCGGCCGCGCCCCGGCGGCGCAGCGGCGGCGGGTCCACGTCCAGCACGGTCACCCCGCCGGCCACGTGGTGCCGGCCGGGGTCGCGCAGCAGCGCCCGGTCGCCGATCAGCAGCGGCAGCGGGCGGGCCAGCCGGAGCCGGACGGTGTCCGGGCCCAGGGGTCGGACCCGGACGGGCACCGCGGCCGAGCCGACGTGCAGGGTGAGGGTGGCCGGCAGGTCGGCGGCCGGGTCACCGGCGAGCCGCACGTCGAGCAGGTCGGTGCGGTGGAACCGGCCCGGGCTGAGCAGGGCGTCGCCGCGGGCCACCCGGTCCCGCGACACCCCGCGCAGGTTCACCGCCACCCGGGCCACCGCGTCGACCTCGTCGTGGGCGGTGTTCAGCGCGTGCAGGCCGCGGACCCGGACCGGCTCCCCGGTGCCGGCGAGTTCGAGCTGGTCACCGACGCGCAGCCGGCCGCCGCCGAGGGTGCCGGTGACCACCGTGCCGCTGCCCCGGATGGTGAACGAGCGGTCCACCCAGAGCCGGACCGGGACGTCGCGGGCCGGGTCGGGCAGCCGGGCGACCAGCCGGCCCAGCGCGGCCCGCAGCTCGGGCAGGCCGGCGCCGGTGACCGCGCTGACGGGCACCGCCTCCACCGCGCCGAGCGAGGTCGCGGCGATCTCCCTGCGCGCCCGGGCCAGCGCCGGCCCCGGGTCGGCCAGGTCGGCGCGGGTCACCGCCAGCAGCCCGTACGACACCCCCAGCGCGTCCAGGGCGGCCAGGTGCTCCGCGGACTGCGGCATCCAACCCTCGTCGGCGCCGACCACGACGAGCGCGGCCGGGACCGGCCCGACGCCGGCGAGCATGTTCGGCACGAACCGCTCGTGCCCGGGCACGTCGACGAAGGCGATGGTGCCGCCGGAGGGCAGTGTGGTCCAGGCGAAGCCCAGGTCGATGGTCATGCCCCGGCGGCGTTCCTCCGCCCACCGGTCCGGTTCCATCCCGGTCAGCGCCCGGACCAGGGTGGACTTGCCGTGGTCGACGTGTCCGGCGGTGGCCACCACCCGCACGGTCAGGCCCCGACCCGCAGGATGGCGGCCCGCACGTCCGGGTCCGCGTCGGCGGGCACGCACCGCAGGTCGAGCAGGAGCCGGCCGTGCAGCACCCGGCCGAGGATCGGCGGCGCGCCGGTGCGCAGCGGCTCGGCGTACCGCTCGGGCAGGCTCAGCGCCCACGAGTCGAGTTCGACCCCGGGGGCACCGCCGCCGCCGACCACCGCGGCGCTCGGCACCACCTCGGCCTTGCAGCCGTCCTCGCCGAGCCGGTCGCGGAGCCGTTCGGTGCGGGCGCGCAGCGCGCCCGGCTCGGCGTGCAGGGCCTCCCGGGTCGGGGTGGTCGCCGCGTGCAGGGTGGCGGCGAGCGCGGCCAGGGTCAGCTTGTCGACCCGCAGCGCCCGGGCCAGGGGGTGCCGGCGCAGCCGCTCGACCAGGTCGGCCGCGCCGAGCAGCAGGCCGGCCTGCGGCCCGCCGAGCAGCTTGTCGCCGCTGGCGGTCACCAGGTGCGCGCCGGCGCGCAGCGTGGTGGCGGCGTCCGGCTCGTCGGGCAGCAGCGGGTCGGGGGCGAGCAGCCCGGAGCCGATGTCGGCCACCACCGGCACGCCGAGGGTGGCGAGGTCAGCGACGGGCACGGCCGAGGTGAAGCCGGTGACCCGGAAGTTCGACGGGTGCACCTTGAGCACGAACCCGGTGCGCGGGCCGACGGCGGCGGCGTAGTCGGCGAGGGCGGTCCGGTTGGTGGTGCCGACCTCGCGGAGCCGGGCGCCGGTGCTCTCCAGCAGGTCGGGCAGGCGGAACCCGTCGCCGATCTCGACGAGTTCGCCGCGGCTCACCACGATCTCCCGGTCCGCGGCGAGCGCGGTGGCGGCGAGGACGAGGGCGGCGGCGCCGTTGTTGACCAGGTGAACGGCCGGCGCGTCGGGCACGGCGGCGGCGAGCGCGTCGAGCGCCTCCCGGCCGCGCCGGGCCCGCCGCCCGGTGCGCAGGTCCAGTT